>JAVRON010000130.1:0-23428 GCA_032162705.1 Acidobacteriota bacterium | reverse complement strand
GACGCCCGCCGTAGCAGATTAGGTAGCCCTGCGAAGTCGGGTCGTTCTGCAACTCGATGGCGTAGTTATCAAGTCGCGCCTTCTCGTCGTTGAATCGAATGTTCCCGTACTCGTCGATCTTGCGCGGCGTCTTGATGAGCGGGAAGTTCACCGTGCAGCTCGAAGAGGTCGAGCAACTTCGGTCATAACCGCCCACGTCCACCGTGGCCGTGATCGTCGTCCCACCCGAGACACCGGTCGTATCGACCGTGATCGAACTCGTCCCCTGGCCGCTGCTGATCGTCCCAGCCGAAACCGTCCAGTTATACGTCGGCGTCACGTTCGGATTGCCGCCACTGACGTTCGCCGTGAAGGTCACGGGCTGACCAATCGTGCCGGTATCCGGGCAGCTAACGCTGACAGACGGGCACGGCGTAGGCGTCGGGTTCGGGATGCAATTGCAACGATCAACCGTCACGGTCGTCGATGTGAACGCGATACAGCCGCAGCCGTCGTCCACCTCGACCGTCACCGTGTAGGTTCCCGGCGCGACTCCCGTCAGATCAAGCTGCGCGTTCGGGCCGTCGCCCGAGACTCGCCCGCCCGTCGTCGAGTAGGTGTACAAGAGCGTGTCGCCGTCCGGGTCGGTTGCGTTCGCTGACAGCGCCACGCTCGGGCCCGTCGGCGTGCACGAAGGATCGGCGTGCGTGTCGCCCGTGCATTCGGCGGCGAGCACGACCCGGCTCTGCGAGGCGGTCAGCGTCACGGTCGGAGGCTGGTTCGGGAAGATCGTCGGCAAACGCTCGTTGCGCCGTCCGATGAAAGCCTGGACAATAAACCCGTGCGGGTCGTCCGAAGTCACGAACCCTGTCGGGAAGCCATGATTGGGTTCGTCGGTGCGCTTTAGGAAATCCGTGAACGTCTTACCTTGCTGATTCAGGTGGCCGCGGTAGGCGGCGGTGAAACCGAACCAGCGCTTCGGGAAGACGCGGAAGCCGGCGAGGAACTCGACCGGGTTATTCTGAAATGAGTTCGGGGTTTTACCACCGACGTATTCAATCGACTTCAACTCCGCGATGGGTTGGAAGTGCTTGTTGATGGGAAAGTCGAAGCCGACGCCCGCAACCAGTTCGTCCGGTCGGTCGAGCAGCACCACATCGTTGCCGAAAGCACTGGACTTCGGGTTGCTGTTCAGGATGTAGCCGAAGTTGGCCGACAGGTTGACCGAGCGGCTCAGGCGGCCCGAGACGAAGCCGATCAGACCGAAGTCGCCGAGGTTGCCGCCGGGGCTTGCGCCGCGCTGAAGCTGATTGAAGCCCTTGAAGTCGTTTGCCTTGTCACCGTACCAGCGATAGAAGGCGACGAGACCAGCGCCGAGCGGGTTATTCGGCCCCGTGAAGCGAATCTTCGCACCCGCCTGCATCGTCCCGAAGGCCGACTCGCCGTAGAGCCTGTTGATGAAGGGCGCGTCGGCGATGTAGGTCGGGCAGATGGTGAACAGGTCGGGAACGGTCAGCGTGTTGAAGGTCGAGTTGGCCGGAATCGTCCTCGTCGTCAGCACGACGCCCGGCAGGATGCTGCCGCAGGGCGAGCCCACGCCGGGGAAGTTCGACGCCGCGCCGAAGTTCGTCTGCACCGCGTTCGGCGTGCCGATGCGGCTCGTGAACGGTGGCGCGATGCGGTTGCCCGTCAGCCCGAAGTTGGGGCCGGGGCCGCCGACGAACGGGAACTGGACGAACGGCTGGTTAAAGGCCGGGCGGAAGACCGCGCCGCTAATCCCGGTCGTGCCGCTCACCCTGTCCGGGGAGAGGATGATGGCCGCACCGCTGCCCAGATTGGCCGTGCCAGCGCCGAAGTAGAGCTGCGAGTTCGGCAGGTAGAAACCCGAAAGATTCTTCGGGTTGTTAACCTTTACCCCGCGATAGCCCTCGGTGCTGAAGAACAGCTCCACATGATCGCTGACGCCGATGTTAAAGCTGAGCGGGACGACAGAGATGTCAACATTGCCGGGGTCGCGGTCATAGTTGCTATAAGCAATGCTGAAGGTGAACTCCCCTTTACGCAGCGTATCGCCGTCGTAGATGGTGAAGAGTCCGGTCGGGCCTCCCGGAGGGCCACCCGTGCCGACAGTCGGAGCCTGATTGCGCGGGTCGTTGCCCGGACGCAAGGTTTGAGCTGTCACTGCCGACAACAGGATTAAAGTGGCGAGCGCGGCAAAAAGCGCTCTTCTCGCGAGTCTCATCGCATTCCTCCTGCGAAATGAGTTTAAATTTTGCGGAAGGGGGCGACCGTGCTTCCCCTGCAAGTCGCATCGACGACCCGCATGCGCCCGGCGCGGTCTGTTTAAGACTGACCGTCCGTGTGTCGCTCGCGGGCCGCGACCCGGCGACTTTTCGAAAGCCTGGGGCGCGGGCGCTCCAACTACAAGCGTAAACCCTTTAAGTCAAAGAAACTGCTACCGCCCTCGAACGTAAACGTCTTGTAGATGGAGCGGAGCAGCGAGAGGAGCATAAACGCCTGAAAGGCGTTTGCGGGCGCTCTTGCAATGCCTCTACAGCGCCTCTCAACTGAGTGTAACTTTGTGCTTTGTTTGAGCGCACCAGCTTATAAAAAACGTGTGCGCCACTGTCAATACTCTGGGTGCAACGCCTCCGTCATCCCTATCAAGACCCTACACGGACGGATGCCGGGGCGTAACAAGTTCCGCCAGACCATACACCTCTCAGTCGCGGAAATCAAGAGTTTTTCGTAACTTAGCGCGAAAAAAAGGTTCACATTTCCGTCACGCATAGATGCCGCGCATACGTGTGTCGTAGGCTACGCGGTCAATCGCCAGCATGTAAGCTGCAGTGCGTGTATCCACGTCGTGGTTCTCGGCGTACTTCACTAGGTCGTTGAAACTAGCCACCATTACGTCCGAAAGGCGCTCGTTGACGACCTCTTCCTTCCAGAAGTATCCCATTCTGTCCTGCACCCATTCAAAGTAGCTGACGGTGACGCCCCCGGCGTTGGCAAGGATATCCGGTATGACGAAAATGCCTTTGTTGTGGAGGATTTTATCGGCGTTGGCGGTGGTCGGCCCGTTCGCGCCCTCGGCCAGAATGCGGCATCTGACACGGTCGGCGTTCTCCGAGGTGATCTGGTTCTCCGTCGCGCAGGGGGCGAGCACGTCGCAATCGAGTTCGAGCAGTTCGGAGTTTGAGACGTGCTCGACGCCGGGGAATTCCTGGAGCGAGCGCGTCGTTTGCAGGTGTTTGAGCGCGGCGGGGATATCTATGCCGTCCGGGTTATAGATGCCGCCGAAGATGTCGGACATGGCGACGACCTTGTAGCCAGCCTCGTGCAGCAGACGCGCGCCGATGCCGCCCACGTTGCCTGAGCCTTGTACGACGACGCGTGTCGTCGGCGGCGAGAGCTTGAAACGTTTGCTGGCTTCGTTGACGACGAACAGGAGTCCGCGCCCTGTGGCCTCGCGCCGGCCCCGCGAGCCGCCCAGCTCCACGGGCTTGCCCGTAACGACGGCGTTGACGGTGTGGCGTGCGTGCATGGAGTAGGTATCCATGATCCAAGCCATCGTCTGCTCGTTGGTATTCATGTCGGGCGCGGGCACGTCCTTTTCGGGCCCGATGAAGTCGATTAGTTCGGCGGCGTAGCGGCGCGTCATGCGCTCCAACTCGCCTTGAGACATCTGCATCGGGTCGCAGATGACGCCGCCCTTCGCCCCGCCGAAAGGGACGTTGACGACCGCGCACTTCCAAGTCATCCACGCCGCGAGCGCACGCACTTCGTCAAGCGTCACGTCGGGCGAGTAGCGTATGCCGCCCTTTGCAGGGCCCCGCGCGAAGTTGTGCTGGACACGATAGCCCTCGAAGATTTCGAGCCTTCCCGAGTCGAGTCGCACGGGGATATAGACCTTCAGCTCGCGGTTCGGCACGCGCATCACGGCGTAGAGGTCTGGATTGAGGTCGAGCAACTGTGCGGCGCGGTCAAAGCGCTCCATCATCGACTCAAAGGGGTTCTCTTCCCTTATGCGCCGAGGGTCGTCCATCATTGCCTTTGTCATAAACGTCTCCGAAGAAAAGTAGACAGTAGTCAGTAACCAGTAGTCAGTAGAAGACCATTCATCGGTGAATCATCATTGAAGTCAGCGGTTGCGCCCGCGACGCAGAGCGCTACTGTCTACTGTCTACTTTTTTGAGCACTTCATTCATCGCGCCCGTGCGGTAGCCGTGCAGGTCGAGCGTGACGTAACGGAAGCCGAGGGCGCGGAAGCGACGCGCCAACTCGTCCACAACTTCACGGCTCAGGGCCCGTTCAAGCTCGGACGGTGCGATCTCCAGTCTGACCAGCTCGTCGTGGTGGCGCACGCGGAATTCGCGGAAGCCCATCTCGCGCATGACCTGTTCGCCGCTGTCAACGGTACGCAGGCGCTCGATGGTGACGGGCGTGCCGTAGGCGAGGCGCGAAGAGAGGCAAGGGCTGGCGGGCTTGTCCCATGTTGGTAGCCCTATGCGTCGGCTCAAGACGCGAACGTCGCTCTTGCTCATCTGTGACTCGACGAGCGGGCTGCGCACGTCGCGCTCGGCGGCGGCGGAGCGGCCCGGGCGGTAGTCGCCGAGGTCGTCGGTCGTCGAGCCGTCGAGGACTGCGGCGAGGCCGCGCGCACGGGCCAAAGGCGCGAGCCTTGAATAGAGTTCGGACTTGCAGAAGTAGCAGCGGTCGGATTCGTTGCGGAGGTAGCGCGGGTCTTCCATCTCGCCGGTCTCGATTGCCTCGTGGTTGAGGCCGAGGCGCGCGACGAGCGCAGAGACCTCTTCGCGCTGGTTCGAGGCGAGACTGGGTGAGACGCCCGTGACGCAGAGTGCGCGCGCTCCGAGCACTTCGTTGGCGACGTGGGCGAGGTACGTGCTATCGACCCCGCCCGAGAAAGCGACTAGCGCTGAGCCTAACTCGCCGAGGAGGGCGCGTAGCGCTGCCTCCTTCGACAAGGCTTCGGCGACTTCCGCGCCCGCGACCTCTTCTTCAACGGTCAGACTCTTCACGCTTCCCTTTAGCCCCGCGCCGCGCACCGACACGGCCTCATCGAAACTGTCTGATGTGTTTTTGGTTTTATGAATCTTCCGGGCGCGAATGTTATCTCACGCGCGCCGCGCCGCGCAACCCACACACCAACATGCGCCGCCGGAAGCATCACTCAACTACAACCCAGAGCTTCGGTCTTGTGCCGCTCGAAGCTTCGGTCTGAGGCAACGGCTGAAGTATACGTTGGACGGTGTCTCGGCGTGCATGTTATATTCGGCCCGAAACTCGGCGCTCTCGTCTCCCTTCGTGAGCAGTTTCGGCCCCGGCATCTCCCTTGTGATAACCGCCCCGATGCTTTATCGCATTCACAATCCGCCGCTCGTCTTCGTGCTCGTCTTCGTGCTCGCGCTCGTGTGCACGCAGCGCGTCGCGGCGCAAGAGACGGACGAGTTCGGCGACACAGCGGCAGACCCGGTCAAGCTCTTCAATCGCGGACAGGAGGCGCACGCTAAGAAGGATTACGAGCGTGCGCTCGAACTCTACGAAGAGGCTTTGCAGCTTCGCCCGGAGTTTCCCGAAGCGGAGTTTCAGAAGGCCGCCGCGCTCGTCGCGCTCAAGCGTCTGCCCGAAGCGGAGAAGTCATATCGCCGCTCGATTGAGTTGCGCCCCAACTGGTCTCTGCCGCCTGCGGCGCTTGGCCTTCTGCTCGTGCGAACGGCAGGGCGCGAGCGTGAGGCCGAGCCGTTGCTGCGCCGCTCGCTCGAACTCGACCCGAAAAATCTGACCGCGACCGTCGCGCTGGCCGAAATGCGCGCGCGCGCGGGCGACACGGCCGAAAGCGTCTCGCTCTGGCGGCGTGCCACCGAACTCAGGGACGACGACGCCTCGCTCTGGGTCACGCGGGCGCGGGCGGAGATTACCGCAAAGGACACGACGGCAGCGCTGAAGAGTTTCGGGCGCGCGATGGATGTTGAGCCTGCCAACGTCGAGGCGCGACTTGGCCGCATAGACCTCCTCATCAGCACGGGCGAGCGTGAGCACGCACTCGAAGACATACGCACACTCGAAGCTCAGGCGAAGTCAGACTGGAAGCTCGCCGTCGCGGTCGCGAATCGTTACGGACTGGCGGGTCACAAAGATGACGCGCGCCGCGTCTACGAAGCGCTCCCCGACGAGGCGAAAAATTCCGTGGAGGGTAAGAGTCTGAACGCCGCGCTCACAGACCTGCGCTGCGAGGACACGCCGGAGGCGCGCGCCACACTCGACCGGCTCGTCGCAAGTGACTCGAAGAACGCTCCCGCGCTGGCTTGCCTCGGCCACCTCAACCGGACGACCGACCCCGCGCGAGCGCTCGACTACTTCAAGCGCGCGACCGAGGCCGACACGCGTAATGCCGATTACGCCGTCGGGTACGCCGCCGCGCTCGTCCAGTTGAGAAGATTCCCCGAAGCGGCCGATATCCTGCGGCGCGTCATCGAGGCCGCGCCCGACAAGTACGAGGCGCACGCCAACCTCGCCGCCGCCCTCTACGAAATGAAGCTTTACAACCAGGCGATTGTGGAATACAAATGGATCAGCCAAACAAGACCCGAGCTGACGGTAGTCAACTATTTCATCGCAACGGCGCACGACTATCTCGGCGAGTACGAGGAGGCGCTCGCGGCCTACGAGGCTTTTCTCTCGCACGCCGATGCACGGGTCAACCAGTTGGAGATCGAGAAGGTCAACCTGCGGCTGCCTTCCCTCCGCAATCAGATTAAGCGTGGGGAGGGTTTGAAGAAAGACAAGAGGGCGCAGTGATGAAGACGAATCGCGGCGCGAAACTTTTCCGTGAGTCGTCTGCAAACGGCAGACTCTCGGCCCCGCCTGCAAGCGGCAGACTCTCAGCCAGTGTGTTAGTCCTGCTCGCGCTCGTCGCGCTTGCATGCGGCGACGCACGCGCTCAAGAGGCCGCCGCGCAACAGCAGCAACACGATGACGCAGTGCAACAGCGCGAGGACGGCCCGCCGCCGATGCGCTACATGCCTGCGGACGTGCGCCGAAGGCTCGAAGGCGAGCGCGACCCGAAGGCGCGTGCGCGGCTCAGCATGGAGATCGCCGAAGAGAGGCTCGCCCTCGCGGCGCAGTACGCCGAGGCCGACCGCTTCGAGGCGGCGACGGGCGAGGTCGGCGTCTACGAGGCCGTCGTCGAAGACTCGATACGCTTCCTGCAAACCTCCGGGCGCGTCAATAACAAGCTGCGCGACATCTTCAAGCACGTCGAGATCACGCTCCGTTCGCACATCACGCGCCTCGAATCCATCCGGCGCGTGCTGCCCTCGCAGCATGCCGTCTATCTTAAAGACGCCATCGAATTCGTGCGCGACCACCGCGACCTTGCGCTCGCAGCCTTCTACGACGACACGGTCGCGCCCGAGCCTCGTCGGCCTTCGACCGCCGCGACGGCAATCAAGAGCGGCACGGCAAACGCCCTTGTCCCGCCCGAATCCGAAAAGAAGCCCGACCAGCATCGTTAGAGCGCAAGCAGCATCGTTAGCACACAAGCAGAATCTTCAGCGCACAAGGAAAGCCTTCGCGGGCGCGAACTCTTCTCTCTTCAGTAGAGCGCAACACCCGCACTACGGAAAGCCATGAACAGTCCCGCCTTCTCCGCGAACGCTCCCGCAAGTCTCAGGCGAGCCGCGCCGGTACTTCGCACCGCGCCGGTACTCTTCGCCCTCTGCCTCTGCCTGACTCTTGCCGGCGCACGTCCGACCGCGCAGGGCCATCGAGAGCATTTGACGCCCGAAGAGATCGAGCTGATACGCGACAATCAGGAGCTTGACGGGCGCACGGGCGTCTTCATCAAGGCCGCCGAGCGGCGTCTGCTCGCCGTGACAAACCCCGAAGAGGCTGCCCGCGCCGCTGTGAAAGACAAAGAGAAGTGGGGCGAGGTAAAAGGCACGCGCACGCAACTCTTCTACGACATCTCGAAGATTCTCGACGAAGCGGTCGTCAACGTTGACGACGTGGCCGAACATAATCCCGACAGTCCGCTTTTGCGCAAGGCCCTCTAAATTCTCTGGGAGGCTGCCACGCGCATCCTGCCGCAGGTCTCGAAGTTGCTCGAAGTCTTGAAGGAATTGGCCGAGGCAGACCAACTCGACCGCGCTCTTGAGACCGCGCAGGAGATTACAGAGGCCGCCAAAGAGCGCGGCGTCAATGCGGCGGACATGAAGGTTAAGGTGAAGACTGCGAAGAAGGACAACTGAGTCCAGCGAGGGACGACAACTGAGTTTCGGCGAAGGACGACCGAAGTCCGGCATCAGTTAAGAGACAAGAGGAAGCAAGAGGCAAGAGGATTCTGGGCGGCGCGCAGAGCTTCACGGGGCAGCGCGCCGCTTTTCTTTTATCCGGCCCGAACCGCCCCGACTGTTTTGACGTAGAATAGAGCGCGAAAGGAATCACACAGGAAATTATGGAGAGCAGATTCTATCCGGGCGTGGAAGCGGACGCGGCGCGTCTCCAGAAGGAATTGCGCGCGCTCTTCGAGGGCGATCAGGCTTACGAGATTCAGTCGATGCAGGTCTCTTCGACCGCCGTCCTACAGGCTCGAAAGACCGGGACGCTGCGCGATCTGACCGGGCTTTCGGCGGCGCTCACCATCAAGGTCACGCCCGAGCACGGCGGCACGCGCGTCGAGATAGGAATGCAGAAGTGGTTCGACAAGGCTGCGGTGGCCGCCGTCGCCTTCATCATGTTCCCGCCTCTGCTTGCGCTCCCGGCGCTCGGCTTCTACTGGCAGCACAAGCTGACCGAAGACGCCTGGAACATCATCGAGAGCCACATCGCGCGTAAGGCCGGCGGGTACGTGCCGCCGATGCCGGGCCGTTGCGGGACGTGCGGCTCGGTCGTCACCTCCGGCTCGGACTTCTGCTCGGGCTGTGGCGCGAACATGAAGGTCAAGCACACATGCGCCTCCTGCGGCGCACAGCAGAAAGACCCCGCCGCGCGCTTCTGTAATCGCTGCGGCAAGTCGCTTACGAACTGAACGATGAACTCCGCAACGCTGAACGCTGAACTGTAAATCTGCTGCCTTCAGTTCAGCGTTCAGCGTTCCTGTTACACTCAGTTCAGCGTTCAGCGTTGCGGAGTTCATCGTTTCAAGCGGCGTGTGATTCGCGCTCCGACAGTCTCAGCTCGGCAGCGCAGTCGCGGCAGAGCCAGACGAGGATGTGCTCGGCGTCGGCCCAGAAGAAAGATGTGACCTTGCTGGCAGCCTTCAACGCGGTCGCCGACGGCAGACGCTGAAGATGTTTGACGTAGACGCCGCCGCGGTAGAACTCGCCCTCGGCCCCATTCGCGCGATGGACGCACTCGCGCATACGATAATCCTGCTCGCTCTTCAAGTCGGCTTGACCTCAACGCGTACGTTTTCCGAAAATGAAAATTTGTGAGAGAGTGGCGCTTCTGCTCGAAGCGCATATTAATGTTTACCACGCGGCCTGTAGGTCTCGCATTGCATTGTCGTTGCAGAACGATTGTTTTGCTGCCGACGGCTTGAAAGAAATTACTCTTTAAGGAATTATCCTACGGATGGGTGAGAAGCAGCCCGAAGATTTGACCATCCTCGTCGTCGAGGACTATGAAGACACGAGCCTGACGATGCGGCTCGCCCTCGAACACAAGGGCTACCACATCCTCGAAGCATCGGACGGCGAGAGTGCGGTCGAGGTCGCCGAGCGCGAGCGCCCCGATGTCGTCCTGATGGACTTGAACCTCCCTGTGCTCGACGGCCTCGCCGCCACCGAGCGCATCCGCGCCAACCCGGAACTGCGCGACACAGTCATCATCGCCGTCACGGCGCACCAGGATCAAGACAACCGCGCACGCGCGCTCGCCTCCGGCTGTAACGCCTTCATCACCAAGCCCATCGACTTCGAGTGGCTCAACGAACTCATCGCCAACCTCCTGCCGTGAGGAAGATAAGTAGACAGTAGTCAGTAGCGCTCCGCGTTTCGGGCGCGGCCACTGATGCCCTGACAACTCGCCGGAGAAGGATTTTCTACTGTCTACTGTCTACTTCTCCCGTCTACTGTCTACTTCCCCTGCGTTGGAATCGGGACGACGAGGGGACAGTCAACCGAAGGGTGCGCGGTAACGACCGCCTCGACGCCGAAGACTTCGCGTATCGCTTCGCGCGTGAGCACCTCGTGCGGGCGACCCGTATACGCGACGCCCCCGTCTTTGAGCATCACGATGCGGTCACCGTACTGTGCCGCCAGGTTCAGGTCGTGCAGGACGACGAGCACACCCACGCCTTCAAAGGCGAGCCGGCGCGCGACCGCGAGCGTGCTGTGTTGATGTGCGAGGTCTAGGTTAGAGGTCGGCTCGTCGAGCAGGAGGAAGCGTTCGCGTTCACCTGCGCCTTTGCCTCCGCGTTCGTCGCTGCTCGTCGGCTCCCAGATTTGCGCGAGCACGCGCGCCAGTTGCACGCGCTGCTTCTCTCCGCCCGAGAGCGTCGGGTAGAGCCTCTCGGCGAGGTGTCGCGCCTCGACGGCTTCGAGCGCAAGGAAAGCGATTTCGTAGTCGCGCGCCCCTTCCGCTCCGCGCAGGTGCGGCAGACGCCCCATCAGCGCGACTTCAAACGCGGTGAAAGGGAACGCCAGCGTCGATTCCTGCGGCATCACCGCGCGCACGCGCGCACGCTCCAGCGCCGTCCACTCCGCAAGCGTGCGCCCCGACATCCGCACCTCGCCGCCCGACAACTCAACGTCGCCGCACAGCGCACGCCTCAGCGTTGACTTCCCCGCCCCGTTCGGGCCCACGATGGCGACGACCTCGCCACGCCTCATTTCGAGCGAGACGCCTTCGAGCAAGACCTTCCGCCCGACTCGTACGTGGACGCCGCATGCCTCGATCAATGAAGTCTCCTTCTCAGTATCGAATTGACTTAGAGTCCGTTTCAAAACTGCCACAGAGCCACGGAGAATAAGAATGATAAGGATACTTAAAAATCTTTTCTGTCTTCTCTGTGGCTCTGTGTCTCTGTGGCTAATCTTAGATTCTGAACTTGCTCTATTACTCTCTCTTCAATGAATCACCCTCCACTTCCTGTCCCTGAGCAGCAGCCACAGGAAGAAGGGCGCACCGATTATCGCCGTCAACACGCCGATGGGCAGCTCAGCCGGAGCGACCAGCGTACGCGCGATGAGGTCTGCGCCGACGAGCAGGCTCGCGCCGAGCAAGAGCGCGCCGGGTAGGAGCCGCCTGTGATCGGGCCCCAGCATCAAACGCAGGAGGTGCGGCACGACCAGCCCGACGAAACCGATGAGGCCAGTGAATGCGACCGCTGCGCCGACCGTCAGCGCGACGAGGACGACGATCAGTCTCTTGACACGCTCCACGTCAAAGCCCAGATGCCCTGCCTCTGACTCGCCGAGCAGCATCGCGTTCAAAGGTCTTGCTAGGCGAGGGAGCACGAAGGCGGGGACGAGTATGAATGGAGCCAGCGCCGCAAGCGTCGTCCATGTCGCGCCGCCGAGGCTGCCGAGCTTCCAGAAAGTCAGGCTGCGAATCTGCGTGTCGGTGGCGTAGAAGGTGAGGAAGCCTGAGAAGGCTTGCGCCAGCGCGTTGATGGCGATGCCTGCGAGCAGGAGCGTCGAGACGACGGTCTGCCCCGCGATGGTCGCCAGACGGTAGACGAGGAGCGAGGTGACGAGCGCGCCGAAGAAGGCCGCCGCGGGGAACACGAAAAGCTGAAGCGCGGGCGGGAGTTTGAAGAGGCTGAAAGATACAGCGTCGCCGACGATAACGAGCGCCGTCGCCGCGAGCGCCGCGCCCGAAGAGATGCCGACGAGGCTCGGGTCTGCGAGCGGATTGCGAAACAAACCCTGCATCGCCGCACCCGACACGCCGAGGCCAGCGCCGACCAGCAGACCCGTCAACACGCGCGGCAGGCGAATGCCGAGAAGCGTCGCCTCCTGCTCGGCAGTGAAGTGCCACGCCATCCCGAAGCCGAGCTTGTGCGCGATAATCGAGACACACTGCGCGAGCGAAATCTCGACCGCGCCCTTGTCGATGGCGAGGAAGACGACGAGCGCGAGTAAGCCGGCGAGGCCCCACAGAACAAGCCGTGCGCGCTGCCGGCTCGACCTCACACGCAAACCGGGAAACAGACGCGAGGCGACGGAAGCGGCCACTACCTTTCGACTCCGTTTGATGACGGCGAGGAAGAAGCTCCGACGGTTGGCGACACGTTCGCGTTCACGTTCGCGTTCGCGTTGGTGTTCGCCTTCGAGTTCGTGTTTAGGTTCGTGGTCGCGTTCGCGGACGGCGACGGCGCTCCGCCCAGTTCCGTGTGAAGCTTTAAGACAAGCTCCCGCACGGCGCGACCGACGCCGGGGCCGAAGCCTTGAAAGTACATATCGCTGACGGGGACGACGCGGCGGCTCTTACCCGCGGGCGTCAGCGCCACGCCTGGGAACTTGAGCACACCTTCGACACCGCCGCTACGCTCAAAACTTTTTTCGGTCATCAGTATCACATCGGGCGCGGCGCTGACGACTGCCTCGTCGGTCATCTCGCGAAAGCCCTCGAAGCCAGTCAACGGGTTCACGCCGCCCGCGAGCCGTATCATCTCGTCAACGGTCGTGCCCGCGCCCGACATCGTCGCGTTCGGCATGTTGGGCCCGCGCCCGACGAACAGAACCTTCGGCTTTGAACTCGCGCTTGCGAGAAGTCTGTTCACCTCTTCCATGTCGCGGTCAATCGTGCCCGCAAGCTCTTCGCCCTTTGCTTCAAGTCCGAGCGCGCGCGCGATTGTCTTGAGCTTTCCCTTCACCGCCTCGACGTTGTAGTCGGCACGGAGCACGAGCACCGTCACGCCTCCACCCTTCAACTGTTCAACGATCTGCGGCGGCCCTGCGTCCGAGGTGATGACGACGAGCGTCGGCTTGAGCGAAAGTATCCCTTCGGCTGAAAGCGTCGTGCGCGCACCGACCTTTGGCAGGCTCTGGACTTCGTGGATGTAATCGTTGCTTGAGTTGTCCACGCCGACAAGGCGCGACGCCGCGCCGAGCGCCACGATGGTCTCCGTATTTGCCGTGCCGACCGAGACGATGCGAGAGCTGTCGGCGACGCTGACGCTGTTGCCGCTCGCGTCGGTCACCGTCACGCCCTTCGTCTGATTCGAGGTCGGCGTCTGTTGACAGGCCGAAAGGGTTGCGGCAAGGAGCGCCGCGAGCAGGAGCAGCGGGGCGAATCTATTTTTCATCGTTTCGTTTTCGACAGTCGCTCGAAAGACTTTGAGGGGCGATGAACGAGAATCATCGGCCCCTCAAAGCATCACAGAACGTGTTTCGTTTTTCAAACGCGCCGGCAAGCGCAGCCGCTTTCCCTCAGAAGATGAACCGCGCTTGGAGCTGGAACATCCGCGGCGGATCGACGTTGGCGAACGCCGGGATTGCGTTCGTCGCTGCGCCGACGGCCACCAACTGACCGAAGGTCGGATTCGGCGTCGCCGTGTCGCCGTAGACGGTCTGTCCGCGACCGAGGTAGTTGCCGTGATTGAGGAGATTGAAGCCCTCCAACCTGAGCAGGATGGCCGTGCGTTCTGACAGCTTGATGCGCTCCTCGATGAAGAGCGCCACGTCGGAGGTCGGTGTGCCGCGAAACGCCGACTTGCGGATGACGCTGCCGTTAATGACAGGTCGGTCGTTGTTTATGCCGTCACCGTTGTTGTCAACGCCCGTCGTGGCGTTGAACGGACGCGACGACGCGAGCTGTGTCAGAGTGCCCGCCGTCAAGTTATACGGAAAACGGTAGCTGAACATGAGAACAGCGCGATGACGCTGATCGACCACGCTCGGCCCGCGTTCGACCTCGCCCAATCGCGCGAGGTTGCTCTCGTTGGGCCCGATGCCGTTGCCGTCCGGCTCAGTAGTGTTGGTCGCCTTCGACAGCGTGTAGCTGACCGAGGCATACATACGCCGGTTGCCGCGATAGCTGACCTGCGTCTGCAATCCGTCGTAATCGGCGACGCCGAGATTCGTCAACACGTTGACCTGACGCACGCCGCCATTGACCGGCAGGATTGGACGCGTGAGATTGGCCGCGCCCACGCTTCTAACCTGTCCGGGCGCGGTGCGGTCGATGGGCGAAGGGGCGTTCAAATCTACCGTGCGATCAATGCCGCTCAAGTGCTGGTGCACGTAATCGCCCCCGACGAACAACCCCTTTACCATCTCGCGCTCTGCGCCGATGGATATCACCTGGCTGCGCGGATTCACAAACTTATCGGGGTAGTTCGGCAGCAGGTCGAAGTTCAGCCCGTACTTCGCGAACTGAGACTGGTAGAAGGCGCGCTGGCCCGCTCTGATCGTGATGTCGCGTGCGGGCAACTGCGAAGCAGGCAGCGTCTTCGGGTCAAAGATGAGCGGGAGGCATGCTCCCGTCAGGCAGGTCGGGAAACCGGTCTGCCCGGGCGTCGCGGTGTAGGTCGTCAATCCGTCCAGACCGTTCACTAAGTAGCCCGCAATCGCATTCGAGCGAATCTGTGTGTAATACATGCCGTAGCCGCCGCGAATCGACAGACGCGAATCGCCCCCCGGATGCCAGCCGAAGCCGATGCGCGGCGCGAAGTTCTTCTTTGCGTCGGTCAAGGTCTGCCGGTCGTAACGTAAGCCCAGATTCAAAGTGAAATCCGGACTCGCTTTCCAATCATCCTGCACGAACCCGGTATAGAGCCACTGCGGCAGACTGTAGCTGCTGATGCCGAAGTTGATCGGCTGCGTGTAGTTCTGCACGTCGGCCAGTGTCAGTTGGCCGAAGGGCGCGGTCGTCGTGTTCTTGAACGTGAACGTGCCGAGGACTGCGGTGCCCGGCTCGCTGCCCGTGCCGCCTGAGGTGTGATGGATCACATTTCCGCCGAAGCGTAGGTAGTGTAGCCCACGCGACCAAGACAGCGTATCTGACAACTGCACCTGATGACTAAAGATGTCGGAGAGTCGCGACTGTCCGATGGTGAATGGCACAGACCCGGCGCGTGTGTACGCGGTTGAGAGGTCTCGGGCTTCCCAGAGCGTGACGGGATCGCCATGCAGGTATGAGAAGCGCGCCTCGTTGAGCAGGTTCGCGTTGATGGCCGATGTGTGATTGACCTGAGCCGTCACAGACCTCCGCGAGTACCTGCGCGCGACGCTGGGCGCGTTCGTGCCGCCCACGGCGTCCTGCGGGTTGTCGTCGAAAAACCGATCCACGTTCATTCGCACCATCAACGTCTGGTTCGACGTGAGCTTGTGGTCGAGGCGTCCGTCGAAGAGGAACTGCCGGTAGTGACCCGTCACGTCGAGGTGTCCATCTGACGGCAACAGGAAGGCAGGCAGCGTGGTCGAGAGAAACGTCGTTCGATTCTGCCGCGTATAGTCAGTCGTGGCGAAGAAGAAGGTCTTGTCCTTGACGACGGGCCCGCCGATTGAGCCGGAGACCTGCGAGAGCGCATCCGGGATGTCCACCGGGTTGATCGCGTTGAGCGTCGTGGGCGTGACGCAACTCGGCACGGACGGTGCGCAGAAGTTTTTTGTCGAGAACGTCTTCGCCTGCCAGCTCCCACCGGGACGGAGCAGGAACAGTCCTTCACCGTGCAGGTCGTTCGTACCGGACTTGGTGACGATGTTCAAAGCGGGGCCCGATGTCCAGCCGTACTCGGAAGAGAACGCGTTTGAGAGCACCGTGATTTCCTGGATGGCTCCGAGCGGCACGGTGGCGATTGCCGTCTGGCGGCCCCACCCCTCGTCGTTGTTCGCGCCGTCGAGCGTGAACGTGGTGGCACGGCGTGAGCCGACGCCGGTGATGAAGTACGTCGCGTTGACGAAGAGGTCGCCCGTGCCCTTCCCCTGCCGGAACGCCGAATTGAGGAGCGGCAGCGTCGTCGCCTTGCGACCGAGAATCGGCGTCTCGTCGATTTGCGGGCTGTCGAGCGGGAGGCCGATCTGCGGGTTCGTGCGCACGCCTTCGGCAGTGCCAAAGACGATGACCTCCTCCTTCTGGGAGCCGACGAGAAGCGTCACCTTCAGCGTCGCCGTCTCACCAGAACGCAGCGTGATGTCCTTGCGCTCTTCGTTGCCGAATCCTTCCTTGGACACGCTGACCGTGTAGGTTCCCGTCAGCGACAGCGCCGGAATGGTGGCGCTGCCTTCACTTCCCGAGACGGCCTCGCGCACGGCACCGGTCGCTGTATTCACCACCGAAACCTTGGCGTCCCGCACGACGGCCCCGGCTTGATCGACGACGACGACGATCAACGTCGCCGTGTTGGGAGACTGCGCGAAGGCTGCGTGCGCGAAGAGCAGTGTCGTCAGGAGCAGTGCGAAGAGCGGCGAGACGCGGCGCGCGAACGTAAGAAGGTGAAGCAAGATTGTTGTTCCTTTCAGTTGATTGTCAGGAGGATACCGGCAGACACAAGTGTCGAATGATAAAGGAGCCAGGGAACTACTACCAGCCTTCGTAAATGACCCGCGCCCTTTCCCTCTTTTAAAAGACGACCGTCATGCGCGTTTCACCGGTGAAAAACCGTTGCACTTGCGTTTCATTCATGATACAGTGCCCCAAATCGCGCGAGGGCGGCTCCGTCTGGAGGACGCTGCCGTCGCGGTCAAAGCAGTTGGCCCCCCTTCTGTTGTCGCAGGCCGGAACCGGCTTTTGAGGAGAGTTAAGAGAGATGAGCAACACACCGAAACCGAAAATTAACCCTTTGAGCCGTCGCCCGCGCCAGCAGCGGCTTGTATTGGCCGTGCGCGGCGGCGCGGGCACGGGCAAGAGCTGGTTCCTGCGCTCGTTGGCGGAAGCGGGTTTGGGCCGCCTCTGCATCTTCGATGTGGAGCGCAAGACGCGTCTGCTCGCAGGCGTCGGCAACCACTTTGACGGGTTGGAGGTCGAGCACCCGGACGAGCTGCCCGAGTTCATCGACTGGGCTTTGTCAGGCGAGGGACGCGAGCAGAACTACGGCTGCTTCGGGTTGGATTCGTGGGCGGCATACTTCAGCGCGAAGCACGCCGAGACGATCAAGGCCGTACGCGACCGCACGGGCGACACGCTGACGCAGCCTTCGGCGGAAGAGTTGGCCGCCGACCAGATGGTCTTGCAGGGCGTTCTGCGCCGGCTCTGCATGGAGTCGGGCAAGTCTGTCGTCATCGTCGATCAGATTCCGGCGAAGGGCAAAGAGTCGAAGGAGGATAACGAGATCGGGCGCGTGCTGCCGATGACGGCCTCTGGGCTTGAATACTTCGTGGACGTGATGATCGAGGTCTCAATGCAAGAGCGCGACGGCGAGATCGTGCGCGTCTTCCAGGTCGTCAAGTCGAACAGCCCCGCCTTCCAGGTCGGCTTCGAGTTGACGGGCAGCGTCACCTTCTCGGACTTCCTCGAACACATGAAGCGCGAGCACGGCACGGAGATTCCCATCGAAGCGCCAAAGCCTTTGAGCGTCCCCGAGACCATCGAGGACAAGCAGCCGCTCACGCTCGTCCAGCCGCAGATGAGCGTGCAGGAGCTTGTGGAGAAGGCCGAGCGCCTCGGTTTCAAACAGGCCGACGTAGTGACGGGCGCACGCGTCTATCACAACCAGTCGAACATCTATCGCCTCAACCCGGAACAGGTCGCAGACCTCGACCGCCGCATGACCGCGCGCGCCGAGCGCATGCAGATGGCGCAACCCGCCGCCGAAGAGGAGAAGACGCCCGCGCCCCGCGCACAGGCCGCGCGCAACCTCAAGCGCGCATAGACTCGGCACCCTCGAAGCCGCAAGCCCGACCGTGAGGGAGGGCGTAGGTGAAACGCTGAAGTAGGAACGCTGAACGCTGAACTGAAGACCGCTCTTGGTTCAGCGTTCATCGTTCCGAGTTCCTACTTCCATATGCCCTCCCTCACGGTCGGGCTTCTGCTTTCCGTCCTTATGGTCGGGCTTGCGGCTGTTCATCCTCGCGCTCCGGTTGACACTAACGCCGCGTGTCGTAAAATCTCTCTTCTTCTAAAGTTCGGTTCGACGGAAGCAAGGTTTGAGCGGAGGGAAGCGACGAGCGATGACATACGTGGTGACAGAGGATTGCGTTGACTGCAAGTACACGGACTGCGCGGCGGTCTGTCCCACGGAGGCTTTCCACGAGCTGCCCGACCGCCTCTACATCAACCCTGAGAATTGCATCGACTGCGACGCCTGCGTCCCCGAATGCCCGGTCGAGGCCATCTTCTCGGACACGACCGTCCCAGAGCATCTACAGGAATGGACTGCCCTCAACGAAGAGGCGCAAAACTATCCCGTCATCAGCGGCAAGATACCCGCCCTCTTCGGCCCCACCTGCAAAGGAAAGCCGGAATGAGGGAGGAAGTAGACAGTAGTCAGTAGTCAGTAGTCAGTAGGCTCCGCTCGGCGGACGCTGACGATGACACTCGAATGATTCATTAACGAAGGTTTTTCTACTGTCTACTGACTACTGTCTACTGACTACTTCCTACTGTCTACTTCCTACTGTCTACTTCAATTGAGCAATGCCTGACGGAGGCGCATTTTTTTTAGTTGCTCGCGGACGACTTCGGCGTCGGGGGCGTCGGGGGCGAGGTTGAGATAGCTCTGTGTGTCGGCAATCGCCTCGGATGTGCGGTTGAGTTGCGCGAGCAGCATGCCGCGGTCGCGGCGTTCGTCGAGGTCGTGCGGCACGAGCAGGAGTATGCGCTCGACGGCGGCGAGCGCGCGGCGGAAGAGATGTGCCTGGACATAGACGGCCTTGAGATTGCCGAGCAGGCGCGCGAGGATGCTGCGTGCGCCGACCGGTCGCAGATGCTCGTCCTGAAGCGTGAGCTTGCCTTCGTAAATCAGGTCGAGCCGCCGCTGGCACTCTTCGCGGTCGGTCAGCCTCCCGTTGAAAGGATCGACCAGCACTTCACTGCCCTCGTCCTCCGACGCACGCACGACGAAGTGACCCGGCAGCCCAATCCCCTCGACACGCAGACCCGCCCGACGCCCGACCTCGATGTAGACCACAGAGAGCGTGATCGGAATCCCCTTATGCCGCCCGAGCACCTGATGAAGCATACTGTTGCGCGGGTCATAGTAAGCCGCCTCGTTGCCGACGAACCCTTGCTCCTCGAACAGGTAGCGATTAAGCGCCTCGACGCGCGAGCCGCCCCAGCGCCCGAAGCACGCGCGCGCCTCCTCCCCCAAAACGTCCAGCCGCGCCAGACACTGCCCCACGTCGCAATGACGCGGCTCCTCTTCCGCGCCGATGAGCAACGCCGCACGCGCGAGATCAATCGCGCCGTCGGGCCGCAAAACCTCCCTCGCGAACCGGCTGCGCGCCCCCGCCGCGCCAAGTTTATCAGCAGGAGTCATAAGAAGGTGATGAGTGATGAGTGATGAGTGATAAGTGACGGGTGATAAGAAAGACCGGCTGCTTTTTCTTATCACTCATCACTCATCTCTTAACACTCCCCCATTCCGTGTCGAAGACGTGATGGACGGCGTCGGGCGTCCAGTCTGCGAGGCTGCGTGTGACTGAGTCAGCGCCCGCTTCGCGCAGAGCCTTGTCGGAGACGGTGTTGGTGACGCCGAGCGTACGCATGCCTGCGGCGCGCGCCGATTGTATGCCGGGCGGGGAGTCTTCGACGACGAGGCATTCGTCGGGGCGCAGAGGGATGATATGCGCCTCGCCGCGCTTGTTGTTCAGGAATTCAAGCCCATTGTTATAGCAGGAAGGGTCTGGCTTGTGTGCGCGCACGTCCCCGGCGCTGACGATGACTGAGAAGTAGCTTGAGAGCGTGGCGCGTTCGAGCACATAATCGATCTCCGTGCGGCGTGCCATGCTGACAAGCCCGAGCGCGTAGCGGCGCGAGAGCGCCTTGATGAAAGTGACGACGCCCTGGAACAACGGCAGTTCGTCCTTCAGAAGAGAGCGGTGCGCCGCCGTCTTCTCCTCGATTAAGCGTCCGAGCGTCTCGTCCGTCAATTCCCTCCCGGCTCGCGTGAAGGCCGCGCGCACGAACGTCACATCGTCCATGCCGAGCGAAGCGTAATAATCCGCCTCCGTCACCGTCAGCCCCTCGCGACCCAGAATCTCCTGATAGACTTTCAACTGCAACGGCTCGTCATTGACGATGACGCCGTTAAAATCAAAGAAAACGGCCTGAATCATTAGACCTCAAGCATCTGAAAAAGATTTGGAGTTGAGCAGAACGCCTGCATTGTAAGTCTCGCGCCTCGGGAAAGAAAGCAGGGGAAGTAGACAGTAGTCAGTAGTCAGTAGTCAGTAGGAATACTTCTTGAGCGGCTTGTCAGGGAGTCATCGGCTATGTTCGTGACGCGGAGCGCTACTGACTACTGTCTACTGTCTACTATCTACTGTCCTTTCTCCTTCCGCAACTCGGATAAGAGACCGGGCAGGCGTTCGGATTCGAGCACGTCGAGACGGCGAAGGACTTCGGTGAGCGACATCTCGTTCTTGAGGTTGACCTGATAGTCGAGGTCTGCACGCAGGCGGTCTTTGTTGCCCTGTCGGTTCTGCGACATCATGATGAGCGGGGCCTGCATCCCCGTGATGACCGCGAGCACGAGGTTCAGGAGCACGTAAGGGAACGGGTCGAAGCTCCGCGCACCAAGCATCATGGTGTTGATGGCTACCCACAGGAGCATGAACCCCAGAGAGGCCCCGATAAACTTCCAGCTCCCGCCGAACTCCGCGATGAGGTCGGCCATGCGGTCAGCCAGAGTCAGGCGCGCGGCTTCCTCTTCGTTGACGTTGCGTGAGACGCGATGTCGGAGCAGGTCGTCCGTGCGCCGCAGGCGGTCGGTGATGGCGGCCAGCATCTTGAGCGCCACTCCGGGGTTGCGCCGCACGAAGTCGAGAAAGTGATCGCGCGGGAGCACGGCGAGGCGCGCGTCCTCTAAGACAGTGGCGCTGGCCGAGCGCGGCTTACCGTCGAGGATCGCCATCTCGCCGAAGAAGTCTCCGCGCGCAAGCTCGGCGAGCGTCACGTCGTCGTCGTCGGCGTCGCGGATGTGTATACGCACGCGCCCGCCTTCGATCAGGTACATCGAATCACCTGCGTCGCCGGCCTTAAAGAGCGCGGTTCCGGCGGGCCTGCGTTCAGCGTCGAGCAGGGCGCGCAGGGCTTGTGTCGTCTCGTCGTCGAGGGATGCGAAGAGCGGGACTGAGCGGATGGATTCGAGCGGCATCGCCGAGTCGTTCGTAGCGGACATGACAGTTCACCTCATGGGAGAGAATGAAGTTTCTTCGGCAGGGCGCGGCGCACGAACTACCGCGACTCTGACCTCTATCAAACGAATATCTTTGTAACCACAAAACGAATGTTCTTTGAAACGGCGGAAGACACCGGGCGAAGACGCGAGGCGGAGTCACCGACCGAGCGCCTTGTCAGCGCGGAGATTATCACGGAACGCGTCTGTCACTCATAGCGGAAAAGAAAAAAGGAGCGCCGCCGGGCTGGAACCCCGCGACGCTCTGAGTCGGTTGACTTTGAACCCTTTGGGTCTTCAGGCGGCGACACGCGCGTACTTGTCGATGACACGCGCGAGCGTCTCTTTGCCGCTGGCCCCGACGACGCGCTCGACCTCGCGCCCACCGTCGAAGAAGACGAGCGTCGGGATGCCCTTGATGCCGTAGCGTTGCGAGGTGGCAGAGTTCTCGTCAACGTTGAGCTTGACGAAGCGCACGCGCCCAGCGTACTGCTTCGCCAGTTCCTCGAATGTCGGCGCGAGCGCGCGGCAAGGGGGGCACCACTCCGCCCAGAAGTCCAGAACCACGGGCACATCCGACCCGAGCACGTCACGCTCGAAAGTCCCGTCACTCACCTCGGAAACATACTGGCTCATCTCTTTAATCTCCTGTCTGCAAACTCCGTCTCAAACGTGCGCGCCGTTATCACGAACGCGCAGAGGCCAGTATGCACGCTCTTATCAGATACTTCAGTAATCCCGATTACACGAGCGAAGGGCGGAATTCGTAAGCTACGGCTCGCGATTCCGAGGCCGCGCGTCGTACACTGGAACGCCGGGGACTCGACGCGCATCTGAGAACTTCCGGGAACGTTTATGAGCACAAGACCGAACGGAAACTCTGCCCCAGACCTTTTTCAAGGGCTTAGCGCCGAAGAGCTGCGCGAGGTCGAGCGCGTGACTTCGACGCGTGCGTTCCGGCGCGGCGCGGTCATCTATACGCCGGGCGAGACGGGCGAAGCGCTCTTCCTTCTGCGCGAGGGCGCGGTGCAGATTTATCGCCTGTCACCCGAGGGGCGCAAGCTCGTCATCGCGCACCTGCTTCCCTTCTCCTTCTTCGGCGAGATGAGCTGCATCGGTCAGGGCATGTACGACACTTTCGCAGAGGTCACGGAAGATTCGACCATCATCACGATGAACTGCGAAGTCCTCAATCGTCTTCTGATACAAAGACCGGAGGTCGCGCGCCGCATCCTCGAATCCTTCGGTCGCCGCATCCTCGAAGCCGAGCGCCAGCTTGAAGACACGGTCTTCAAAGGCATCCCGGCACGCGTCGCAGCCCTCCTCCTGCGCGAATCAACCGGCGACGCGGTTGACGGCCTCACACATCAGGACATCGCCGAACGCCTCGGCGTCTACCGCGAGACGGCGACGAACGCGCTGAACGAACTGAAGGCCGCCGACTTAATCACAATCGGTCGCAAGCACATCACAATCCTCGACCGCGAGCGTCTAAGACGCGCCGCCGAACAATAAACGCTCCCGCTCAGTGAAATCTCGCATGGCAGAGACGTTCGATCTATTGTCGAGCGTGTTAGGACGTTTTTGGATGTAGCAAATGTCGTGTCGGTTTTAGCAAAAGAGTTGCCGGAACTCATAAAGTAGCTGTCGGGTGTGAGAAAGTTCGTTGTCGAGCGTGAGAGATCGTTTGCTGAGTGTGCAAAGTTAGTTATCCAGTGTGAAATATTAGCTGCTGGACGTTAAAAGTTAGTGGTGGGACGTGCAAATGTACTTTCGGAGTGTGCAAAGTCGTTTTCCGAGTGTGCAAAGTTACTTTCGGAGTGTGAAAAGTTATCCGTCCGGTGTGAAATGTTACTCGTCCAGTGTGAAATGTTACTCGTCCGGCGTGCAAAGCTATTCATCGGGAGTGAAAAGCTATTCGTCGAGAGCGAAAAGTTATTCGTCAGACGTGCAATGTTATTCATCCAGCGTGAAAATCTATTCATCCAGCGTGAAAAGTTATTCGTCAAGCGTGAAAAATTGATTAACGGGCGTTCAGGATGATTCGTCAGGCGTGGAATTTGAGTCGCGGGACGTGAAATGTCAGGTATTTTGAACGGGCGACGATAGTCGTCATGACAGAAACGGCCCGCCGCGTATAGACAACGCGGCGGGCCGTTTCTAACTGAAGCCGTCAGTTAGATAACTTTGTACTCGGAGTCA
>JAVRON010000129.1:0-13251 GCA_032162705.1 Acidobacteriota bacterium | reverse complement strand
TTCAACTCTCTGTGCCATCTACGTGTCCTCTGTGTCTGCGGTGGTGAATCGCCCGCCGCTCTACGCTCAAGCTTGATTTCAACATGCACGCACATCTTAAGACGCGGCAGGCGGCTCAAGCTCCTCGGCCAGACGCGTCCAGACTTCGGCGAACTTCTCCACGTCCTCGCGCGTGTGCTCCATCACGCGGCGGCTGTCCATGTAGGCGGCCCAGTTGGGCGTGTTGACGAGCGCCTCCTGCGTCTCCTCATTGATGACCTGCGCCATCAGCGCGACGAGGTCTTGCGTGACGCGCGCGTGTTCGAGGAGCGCTTGAATAATCGTGTAGGCCAGACGCGCCTGCTCGTATGCAAGGTTCTGTGATGGCCTGCCCGCCGCCTCGCCGGAAGCTTTCTCGCCCTCGCCGGAATGTCCCTCGCCCTCGCCGCTGCTCATCACTTCGACTCCGACTCCAAGGCTTTCGCGTCAGCGTCCGCATCCGAAGAGTCGGCGTACCAGCTTCCGCGCACGTGCGGCAATTCGGCGACGTGCGCCGTGCAGACTTCCGTATCGCCCGAGAAGATTTTCAACTCCGTGCCGGGTCGCAGGTAGTCGTACTTGACGAGCGCGAGCGCGACCCGGCGACCGAGCCGCGGCGAGAAGACCACGGAGGTGATGCGCCCAACCTCGCGGCCCTCACTGGTGTCACGCACACGCGCGTCCGCCGGTATCACATCGCCACTGTCGAAGACGACGCCCGTGAGTTTCTTCGCGACGTGGCCGCGCCAGTGTATGCGCGCGATAATCTCTTGCCCCGCGTAGCAGCCCTTCGTATAGCTGACCGCCGCCGCCTCGTCCACCACTTCGAGCACGACGTTCGCGTCCGAAGCGTCCAGGCCGTAGCGCGGCACACCCGCTTCGACACGCAAGACTTCCAGCGCTTCGAATCCCGCGGGACGCGCGCCCGCCGCAACGAGCGCATCCCAGAGAGCTTCCCGATCTTCAGCCCCGACGAATAAGTCGAAGCCGTCTTCTGCCGTATGCGTCGCACGCGCGATTGTGATCTCGCCGTTCCCGAATGATGCCGAAGACGTGTGCTCGCCGCGTGCAGACGACACCGCGCCCTCGCCGAGCACGGCGGCGACAAACTCGCCCGCGCGTGCGCCCTGAACCGACAGAGTAGAAGTCTCGGCGGTCAGGTCGCGTACGCGGAAGTCGCCCGCGAGCGTGAAGCGTTCGAGGCTGCGGAGCATGCGCTCGTAGGTCGCCGCTTCAGTGTCGAAGAGATACGCGCCGCCGCGCCGGAAGACCCGCACGGAAGCGTTGAGGCGGCCCTGCGGGTTCGGGAAGGCCGCGTGCATCCACGCTCCGTCTTCGAGCCGCGCCACGTCGTTCGTCAACATGCCGTTCAGGAACTGCACGGCCTCGCCGCCCGACACCTCTACACGCCCGCGCGACGAGAGGTCGAAGAGACCCGCCCCGCCGCCGCCGCGCACCGCCTCATACTCCGCTTGCGCGTCACCGTAAGAGGCCGGGACGAGACACCCGTCCTGCTCACGCAAGCGTGCGCCCGCCCGCCGGTGTATCTCTTCGAGCGCCAGGCGGCGCAGCGCTGTCTCTTCCGTCGCCTGACTCTCTAATGCTTCAGACATTTACTTCAGCTTCTCAAGCTACTTCAGCTTCTCAAGCTCGGCGCGCAGCGCGTCATAGTCCTTCTTGTCGCCCGCCTTGAAGGCAAGATTGACGTAGCGCACCACGCCGTCCTTATCGACGAGGTAGACGGTGCGCTTGTTGAAGCCGACGCCTTCCATGTAGCTGTCGTACATCTTTGCGACATGGTGGTCGTGGTCGGAGAGCAGAGGAAATTGCAGGTTGTGATGCTTGGCCCACTCCTGATGCGAGAAGACGTAGTCGCCGCTGATGGCGAGCACCGTCGCGTTCAGCTTCGAGAGTTCGGCGAACGTGTCGCGCAGCGTGCAGACCTCCGTCGTGCAGCCGCCCGACCAGTCAGCCGGGTAGAAGGCGATGATGACGTTCTTGCCGCGCAGAGAGGAGAGAGACATCTGCTCCTCGGGCTTCATCACGATCTTCTCCTGCGTCGCGTAAGGAAGCTTGAAGTCGGGCGCTGCCTCGCCTGCCTTCGGAGCCACAGTCGCCGTCGTGGTCTTCGGTGTGGCAGCGGTCGCGCCGTAGTGCGCCGAGTCGGTTTGCGTCTTCGACTTAACGCCGTCGCCGGACTTCGCCTGCGCCGAAGCGACGGACGCCGCGAGTGCGACGAGCAGAAGCGCCGACAATGACAGAGTGATAAGCGACGCAGGCGGCGTGCGCGGCGGTCTACCAGTGGTTTTCGATGCGGAAGTGTTGTGCGTTCTTTTCAACATGGCTTTTCTAACCTCTTTACTGTGCGGCGGCGCGCGCCCTTTTAGTCGGCGTGGCCGCGCCCTTCTAGTCGGCGTGGCTTAGTGCGCGCGCGACCGACTTGTAGTCTTCGAGTTGCGCTGCCTCGCGGCGGTGCGAGGCGAGCACCTGCGGGCTTGGATGATAGAGAGGCACGAGCAGACGCCCATGCCACGCGTGAATCTGTCCGACGTTTTCCCTGAGAGAGAGCCGATGATACTCGACCGCCCGGAGCGCGGCAAGCGACACGGCCCCCAGCGTGACGACCACCGAGGGAGCGACCACTTCGATCTGGCGGCGCAAAAACTCCGAGCAGTTCGCGACCTCCGTGCGCGTCGGCTTGCGGTTCGCGCCCGTCTCGCTGCGTGGGTTGCAGAGCGCCGCGTTAGTAATAAAGAGGTCTTCGCGCGCGAGGTTGATTGACGCGAGATAGCGCGTGAAGTTACGCCCCGACTGGTCGCCCGAGAAGGGCACACGCGTGCGGTCGCCGCCCTGCCGCCCCGGAGCCTCGCCGACGAACAACACGCGCGCGCACACGCTGCCGTTACGCTCACTCAAGACGGCGCTGCGCCCGCACATCGCCGCACATCTACGACAGTTCGACGCCTCGAAGACGAGCGCCGCAAACTCGTCGCGCACGGTGGTCGGAAAATTCTCGTTGAAATCCATCGCCGTACTTTTAGTGTGAAAGAAATTAAACGGACTGGTCAATGATAACATCGCGAGTGCCCGGGCCGGGACGCCGCACGCCTTTGAAAACAGAGAATGAATAGACCGCGCCGCACGCCTTTCTCAGCTTGACGGCGTGCGGCGGCGCGTGCGATAAGAGTTCAACTCACGTTAATTTCGTACTTGCCCCCTAAAGAAGCTGGAAGGTTTTCCAGATTATTTTGACTGGTAAATGATGGCATCATTCGTATGCAAGAAGGGGGTTGCCCTCGCCGGCGTTTCCCACCTGTAGCCCACTGACCAGCCTGATACCTTTAAGGAGGTTCGATGAAGAGAGTTACTGTTTTCACCCTCGCTGCCACCCTACTCGCTGTCTTCTGTGTGTTAAGCACCTCTCGCCTGTCACACAGCACCGCCCAGGCTCAGGGACAGAGCCAGAACCATATCCCGGTTGAAGCCGGTGGCGGCGGCCCGGAGACCATCAATCACGTCATCAACGCGCACGGCGCGGACACGGGCTATCTGACGGCGGGCGGCACCGGCAGCCTGTCGGCGATCACGTATCACAACGGGCCGCTCATCCAGACGCCGACCGCTTATCTCATCTGGTACGGCAACTGGAATCGCGGTAACGGCACGGACACTCCCGCAGGGCAGCAGATCGTCCGCGACTTCCTGAGCAGCGTCGGCGGCTCACCTTATTATCAGATCAACACGACGTACTCCGCCGGCGGCTACACCATCAGCGGCGGCGTCAATCGCGCCGCTACGGAGGCCAGCCCCGGCTACTCGCACGGCACGCGTCTGAGTGACGCCAACATCCAGACCATCGTCAACGAGGCCATCAGCGCCGGTATGACCGCCGATGCCAACGGCGTCTACTTCGTGCTCACCTCGTCCGACGTGAACGAGCGGTCGGGCTTCTGCACGCAATACTGCGGCTGGCACACGTCCACCTCATCCGGGCTGACGACCAATGGCCGCCTGCGCTATTCGTTCGTCGGAAACGCCGCGCGCTGCCTGAACTCCTGCGCCGCGCAGACGACCAGCCCGAACGGCAACGCCGGTGTGGACGGCATGCTCTCGGTCGTCGCGCACGAACTGGAAGAGGCCAACACCGACCCCGACCCGCGCTCGGGCTGGGTTGACAGCGGCGGCTCTGAGAACGCCGACAAGTGCGCCTGGACGTTCAGCTCAAGGCAGTTCACTTTGCCGAGTGGCGCGGTTTACAACATGACGCTCGGAGGGCACAACTACCTCATTCAGCGAAACCTGTCCGCCAGCGACAACAAGTGCTACATCGACTGGCCCAGCAGGATTCAGTAAACCGCGTGTGAACGGCTCACGCCTTCAGCCGCAAGGCTCAAACGGCGCTCAACCGTCACGCTTAACATCAAGCCGCCGGCAAGCATCACTTGCCGGCGGCTTGAATTTTTCGATACGCTCTATGCTACCGCCCGCGCACATCCGCTCCCGCCCCGCGCATTTTTTAAGCCGCTTCGCTTTGATCTAAAGAACCCTGTCGCCGGGGTGGAGCACCGTGATGCGCGACGGCCTCACGCGAACCCGCGGCGCGACCATAGCGCGCGGGATCGTCACGACGCGCGGCGTGACGGTGACGACGGGCGGCATAACGGACACGACGGGCGGCACGCCGAGGCGCATCGAGCCGGGCGTCAGGTTAAGGCTCTGCGGCTGGCGTCTCTCGGGCGTGACGCGGACGGTGCGCTGCTTCCGCTCGCGCACGAACGTGAGCGTGACCTCACCTTCGTCCTTGCTACTGAGAGCGCGCACGAGGTCGGACGCGTCATCGATCTGTTGGCCGTCGGCCTCCGTCAACACGTCGCCCGCTTTCAAGCCCGCTCGCTCGGCGGGACTGTTCGCCTCGACCGAGTTGACGAGCACGCCGTGCCCGACGCCGAAATAGTCTGCGAGCTGCTTGCCGAGCAAGCTCGTCGAGACGCCGATGCGGCGCGACGAGCCGATAGCGAACATGCCCGGATGTTTGCGCTGCATCTCTTCCAGCTTCTCGCGCATCTCGTCGCCCTTGAGTTGCCACAGCTCCGGGTTATCCTTGAACTCTTCGCCGAGCCTTAGCGCATCCTGCGGGTCGAAGGGAGTGACGGTCAGGTCGCCCGTGCCCGCGAGCATGAACGGCTCGCGCCTGCCGAGCGTGGCCGACAACTCCTGCTCCGCGCCGCTGCGCCGAACCGTGAGCCGCGCCGCATGCTTGGGCGCGGACTCTTCGATCAGGCGTGTCAGCTTGCGTACGCTCGTCACCTGCTCGCCGTCGAAGCGGACGATCACGTCGCCCTCTCGCAAGCCCGCGCGCTCGGCTGGACTGCCCTTGACGACCTCGCGGACGCCGATGCCGACGCCGTTCGGCTCGCCCGACACGCCGTAGCGCGCGGCCGTTTCGCGCGTGATATCCTCCGCGTGGACGCCGAGGAAATTCCCTTCGTCAAAGACGTTTGTACTGAAGCCGACGGTCGGCTCGGGCGCTTGCGCCGCGGAGGGCGGAGCGGGACTAGTCGGTGGGGCCGGCGTCGTGCTTTGCGCCCGCACGATGGCGGAAGCGGACAGAAGTGCGGGAAAGGATAGAAGCGCGAGGGCGGCGATAATCGGCAGAGCTTTGCGTTTCACTTGTGGAAAGACCTCCTCAAGAAAGTTTTTCAGCAAGCTTGCACGCGGCCCACGCCGCGCCGGTTCCGAAATTTCTCGACGCCGACCCGCTCGCCAACTCCCTTGTGGCCGCCCGCGTATAATCGTTCGGATTAAATCCCGTCCGAACGTGGACGCCGCACGTCCAACCTCATACTCGCGCGTCGCCGGAAAGCTTCCCGAAGTATTCTTCTTTGCCGGGCGGCGACTTGACTGCCAAAACAGCGCACACGAAAATCGCTCTCGAACTAAATTTGAGTCCGAGCTAAATTTGAGCTTCTCGTCGGAACGGAAACCCCCGCATGACTACAAGCAACACGGCGGCTGTCGTCGTCGCACACCCCGGCCACGAAGTTCGTATCCACGGTTGGCTCGAACGAGAGCGCCCGCAGGTCTTCGTCCTGACCGACGGGTCTGGGCGCGTGGGCCAGCCGCGCATCGACGCGACCGCGCAGTATTTCCGAAAGTTTGACATGCGGCCCGGCTGCATCTTCGGGCGACTCACCGACATGGAAGTTTACCGCGCGGTGCTGGCGCGCAACTTCGCGCCGTTCATCAAACTGAGCGAGGAGCTGGCCGGGGCGCTCGTCTCTGCGGGGGCGCGTCGCGTCGCGGGCGACGCCTCCGAGGGCTACAACACAACGCACGACATTACACGGCTCATGACGAACGCCGCCGTCGAGATGGCCGAACGCAGCGCCTCGGGCGAGGCAATCGCCAACTACGACTTCGCCGTCGTCAACAGACCCGACCACTGCCCCGCGAGCTTGCGCCCGAGCGCCGTCTGGCTGCACCTCGACGACGAGGCGTTCGCCCGCAAGCTCGCCGCCGCCTTCGAGTTCTACCCCGAGCTTGCCGCCGAGACGAGAGACGCCCTCGCCGGGCGCGGAGACGAAGCGACCGTCGAGCACTTCAAGCTTACCGTTGACGAGCACGCCGCGACTGACTTGAGCGGCATGGACATGTTCCGCGTCGAATGCCTGCGCCCCGTCTCACACAGCGACGCGCCCTTTGAGTCCGCCACGCCCTTCTACGAACAATACGGCGAGGGCAGGGTCGCCGAAGGGCTGTACGCGCAGGTCATACGCTACCGCGAACATATCCGCCCGCTGGCCGACGCGCTCGCCGAGAGCGTCGAGAGGAGAAGTTGATGCGTGCCTTGCGCGTCCTCATCACAAACTACGTGATGTCGAACTGGACGGGCACAGAGCTGTTCGCGCGTGAGCTTGCGCTCGAACTGCTGCGGCGCGGCCACACGCCCATCGTCTACACGACCCAGATCGGCGAACTCGGCCAGAGGCTTCGGGACGCGACCATCCCCGTCACGGACGACCTGAACACTCTCCCCGCACCGCCCGACATCATTCACGGCCAGCATCACGTCGAGACGATGACGGCGCTCCTGCACTTCAACGAAGCGCCCGCGCTCTTCTACTGCCACGGTTGGCTGCCCTGGGAGGAGAGGCCGCCGCGCCACCCACGCATCTACCGTTACGTGGCCGCCGACGACACGTGCCGCGACCGCCTCACGTGGGAGGGCGGCATCGCGTTGGAGCGCACGCGCGTCATCCTCAACTCGGTAGACCTCGAACGCTTCAAGCCGCGTCCGCCGCTCCCGGCAAAGCCACGCCGCGCGCTCGTCTTCAGTAACGATGCGCTCGAACACGCCTCTGTCGTGCGCGAGGCGTGCGAGCGCGCAGGAGTGTCGCTCGATGTGGCGGGAAAGGATTCGGGCAGAGTGTTCGAGGAGCCGGAAAAAATTCTGGGCCGGTACGACCTCGTCTTCGCCAAGGGGCGCAGCGCGCTCGAAGCCCTCGCGGTCGGCGCGGCAGTCGTGCTGTGCGATGCGGTCGGGCGCGGGCCCCTCGTCACTTCGCAAGAGGTCGCCTCGCTGCGTCGTCTCAACTTCGGCGTCCGCGCGCTGCAAGACGAGCTGAGCGCCGAAGCTCTCTTCCGCGAAATCTCTCGCTACGACGCGGCGGACGCCGCAGAGGTCTCGCAAAAGGTTCGCGCCGACGCCGACCGTGGGCGTGCGTTCGACGAGATCGTCTCGCTCTACGGCGAAGTCGTCGAGGAGCATCGCGTCGCGCCGCTCGATGCGGGGGCCGAGGGGCGCGCGGCGGCTGCGTATCTGCGCTGGGCCATGACGGGCGCGCGGGCCGAGCGTACGGAGTTCCTAAGCTCGGCGGCGGGGCGTCTGCGCCAGTGGGCTGTGGCCGCGCCCGTGCTCGGGCCCCTGATTCAGTCCGCGGGTAAGAAGATCAGGGGATCGAAAGGCAAGAGAATGAGTTGAAGGGCAAGAGAGAGTTGCAGGGCAAGAGTAAGAGAGGGAGTTGAAGCGACGAGTCCCGCGCGCTCCGGTCGTCGGCGGGGCCGACATGACAGACGCATGAAGATTCTCGACACAGGCGCATGAAGATTCTCGACATCGGTTGCGGCAAGCACAAGACGCAGGGCGCGGTGGGACTCGACAGCAACCCGCGCTCGGACGCCGACGTGATTCACGACTTGGGTCGTGTGCCATATCCGTTCCCCGACGACGAGTTCGACCTGATCGTCGGCAATCAGGTGATCGAGCACGTCGATGATGTGCTGGCGGTCGTCGCCGAGTTGTACCGCATCGCGCGTCCCGGCGCGGTCATAAGGCTTGACACGCCGCACTACTCCGACATCGCCTCTTACACAGACCCGACGCACCGCCACCATCTCACCACAGAATCTTTCGCATACTTCACGGGCGACCGCCCAGACTTCGACTTCTACAGCGAGGTTCGCCTGCGCCCTCGCGTCATCCGCGTCACGATGCTCAAGCTCTGGCGCGCGCTCGGCTTCGAGCTTGCGGTCAACGCCTGCAATCGCTATCCGGCGCTGCGATTCTTACGCCGCTTCTGGGAACAGTATCTCTGCTTCGTCATTCGTGGAAAGACAATCTATTTTGAATTTGAAGTGATAAAGTAGCCAACAATTCTTGCGACCAAAGGGGACGATAAAGGAGGGGACGAAAGACATGAGCAGCAAGCCAAAGAAGACTCAAGACAGAGAGAAGGCTCAGGGCCAGGAGAAGACTCAGGACAAAGCCGCGCGGGCGCGAAGCTCTGCGGGCAAGCCTTCAAGGAAGGATCAGATCATCTCGCTCTTTCTCACGGGGATGGGCGAGGTCGAAGACATCGCCGTCATTACGGGCGCGCGTCCCTCTTATGTCGGGTCGGTCTTGCAGGAGGCGGGGCTGCACTCCGGCTACTTCGACCTCTACACCTCGACGGCGCGCCCGCAGAACATCTACTCGAAGTTCTTCGCGGGCAAGCTCGGCTTCAAGGACACAGAGACGGCGCGTGAATCCGTCGAACTGATCGAGCGCCTCTATCGACAGTTCGAGTTCGCGGGCGACCGCGCGGGCGAGCATCACGCGCTGACGATGGCGCTCACGATGTTCGACCGCGCACGCTGGACGGGCAAGGGGCGCGAGGCCGAAGTCTTTCTCAACTGGCTGACGGCACGACTCGGCGAGGCCGCGCTCGAACTCGAAGAGCGACGCGAGGCGGACGACGCGCGCGATGACGAGGACGGAGCCGGAGCGCCCGAGACTCTGCCGTAAAGCCTTTTGCGGAAGGTGGACTTCGGAATGCGGATTGAAGGAATGATCCATTGAATCAATGAGTCATTGAAGGAATGTTTCTATTGATTCAATGACTCATTGAATATTGAAACAATGAGTCATTAAGTCAATGACCAACTCTCCCCAATCCGCAAGTCAATGACCAACTCTCCCCAATCCGCACTCCGGAGTCCGCCTTCCGCATACGCCCTGACCGCGCTCGTCGTCTGCCTCTACGGCGCGGCGCGCGTGTGGCGTTTGACGGCGACGTGCCTCTGGTTCGACGAGATTTTCAGCGTCCACGCCGCGCGGCATGCGTGGGGCGACCTCTGGCGTTTCGCCGCCGCAGACCTGATACACCCGCCGCTCTTCTACGCGCTGCTGAAACTCTGGACGGCGGCGGGCGGCGAGTCGCTCCTGTGGCTCCGGCTCTTCCCCTTGCTCAACGCAATCGCCGCGCTCGTCCCCTTCCTCCTGCTCGCGCGTGAACTGCGGCTCGACGCGTGGGCGACGAACCTCGCGCTGCTCGTCGCGGCCTCGAACGGCTACCTCATCAAGTACGCGCAGGAGGTCAGGATGTACAGCCTGCTCCTGCTGTTCACGCTCACATCGCTCTGGCTCTGCGCGCGTCTTCTCAACTCCGCGAAGCTCTCCGACTCCGCGCGCCACGGTCGCGGACTTCTTCTCGCACTCTTCGCCGCGAACCTGCTGCTCGTCTACACACACTACTACGGCTGGCTCATCGTCGCGTGCGAGGCCGCGCTGCTTCTCTTCAGAGACAGGCGCAGGCTCGGCGCGTTTCTACTGACGGTCGCCGGACTCGCGCTCGCATACGTCCCCTGGGTGTGGGCATGCGTGGGCGCGGGCGACGCCGCGGGCGCGAAGCTCGCGCAGAACATCGGCTGGATTGCACGGCCACGCGCGGCAGACCTCGTACAACTCTTCGCGCTCTTCAACCAGCCCTTCTACTTCCGGCAGAGTTCCGCCGACCCGCTCTACGCACGCGGCGGCGCACTCCTCGGCTTGCTCCTCTTTGGTCTGCCCATCTTCGCCTTGCTGCTGTCCGCCTTGCATCGTGGGCGTCGCGTGCGTGGACGCGCAGAAGACGAAGGAAGCGAATCACAACAGGAGAACGAAGCTCAAGAGGAGAACGAAACTCAAAAGCAGAGTAAAGGCGCGCGGCACGACGGCGACGGGCGCGCGGGGGCGGCGCTCGCGTTCCTCATGCTCTTCACAACGCTTCCGGTCGCTCTTGCCTTTGCCGCGAGCTACGCGCTGCCGCAATCGGTCTGGGGCACGCGCCACCTGATCGTCGCTGCCGCGCCCTATGCGCTGCTCGCTGGAACAGCGCTCGAACGCCTACGTCCCTTCTTCTTGAGGACGGCGGCGCTCATGCTTCTCGGCTGCTGGCTCGCGGCGGTCGGCGCGCTCAACCTCTTGCGACCCGAAGGCGTCTATGTCTGGTGCGCGTGGGAGGGACTCGCCTCTTCGGCGGTGAGGGATGAAGCGACCGCGCCATCTTCCGTCGAAGCCGGTGCGGCATTAGGAACAAGAGACGCCGCGGCGCATGCTCTCGAAGAAGGTGCGGCGCACACGATCAACGTCTACGCCTTTGAAGACCTCGTCGCCTATCATCTCTGGTTCGCGCTCGGAGGCGAAGAGGGCGCGCATCGCTTCCGCGTCGTGTCGGTCAAAGGCCTTCCTGGCATCGCGGAAGACCCTGCATACTTCCTGCCGCGCGGCTTCGACGGTATCTCGACGGCGAGCACAGACTCGCTCAAAGGAGAGAGCTTCTGGGTCGCCTTCCGCGACGAAGCCTGGGACGAGTCGCGACAGCCTTTGAGATTTATCATGGAGCGCGGCTATCGCGCCGAGCGAGTCTATGAAGCGGGCGCGCAGGGTCAACGCGCCTTCCTCGTCCTCTTCAAGCGCACGAATCCATAGAGAGCAGCGCCTCGCGGACGAGAAACTTTGGAGGGATGGAAAATGTCTGACGCTAACTCTGCCAACTCTGAAACGACCGCCGGACGTTGGAGCCTCAAGGGCAAACTGGCGCTCGTCACCGGTGCGACTTTAGGCATCGGGCTGGCCGTCGCGGACGAGTTCCTGAACTTAGGTGCAACCGTCTTCGCCGTGGCGCGCGACCGAGAGCGTTTGGAGGCGCAAGTCGGGCGCTGGAATGAGGCGCAGGTCGGTCGCCGGAATCATAACGGCAGCAGAGAGCGTGCCTACGGGCTGGCCGCCGACTTGTCTACAAAGGATGGCAGGAGCGCCGTACTGCTCCGGCTCGAAGAGTTCGGCACAGGCTTGGACGTACTCGTCAACAACGTCGGCACAAACATACGCAAGCCCGCCATCGAGTTCACGACCGAAGAGTACGAGCGCATCATCTCGACCAACATGACCTCCGCGTTCGAGCTGACGCGCGCCTCCCACGCGCTTCTCAAATCCGCGAGAGCGGGCGCGAGCGTCGTCAACGTCGCCTCGGTTTCCGGCCTCACACACACCAGCACGGGCACGCCCTACGCGATGAGCAAAGCAGCACTCTTGCAGATGACCCGCAGCCTCGCCGTCGAATGGGCCCTCGACCGCATACGCGTCAACGCCGTCGCGCCCTGGTACATCCGCACGCCGCTCGTCGAGCCTGTCCTCAAAGACCCCGAGCGGCTGGCACGCATACTCTCGCGCACCCCCATGCGCCGCATCGGCGAACCCACTGAGGCCGCCTCGGTCATCGCCTTTCTCTCCATGCCCGCCTCCTCTTACGTCACCGGCCAATGCGTCGCCATCGACGGCGGCTTCACGGCCTACGGCATTTAGAGATTTTTAATTCACTCGACGGTAGAGAGGCCGCAAGCCCGACCGTGAGGGAGGGCGTAGAGCGTTGCTCAAGCTGTGCGCGGAGTAAGTTGAGACGCCCTCCCTGACAGTCGGGCTTCCGCATCTTGCGGGATTCAGGGTTTGCGATAGACTTCGCGCCCGTCGCTGAGTTCGAGGGCGAGTTTGTTTTCGGAGTGGGCGAGGTCGAGGTGTGCGACTGTCTCGGAGACGGCGAGGAAGCGGTGTACGTCGCCCGTGCCGGGGAAAAGTTCGAGGGAGATGTCCCAGGCGGTCGCGCCCGCGCGTGGGATGAGGCGGATGATCTCCGTCTGGCGCTCGGTGATGGCGCGCAGGTAGCGGTGGAAGAGTTCTTCGTAGTCTTCGACCGCGTCGCCGTGGCCGCCATAGACGAGCGTCGGATGGAGTGAGCGCAGGCGAGCGAGGCTGACGAGATACTCTGCGAGCGAGCGGAAGCGGCGCGTGGGGTCGAGTGGGTCTGGCGAGAGCACTGGGTTCGGCGTGATGCGCTTGAGAACGCAGTCGCCCGCGATGATGGTGCGGTCGGCCTCGCGCAGGAAAGAGCAGGAGCCGGGCGTGTGTCCCGGCGTGTGGACGACGCGCAAGGCTCCCTTCTCAAATTTTATCTCTTCGTCGTCCACAAGCTCTGCGTGCTCGTTATCTTCGAGCGCGTCGGCGTACCGGCGCACGCCCTCGTACATGCGGCGCATCTCGGCTATCTCTTCGGCAGGCACGCCCGCGCGTACAAGCAGGCTGCGGTGCTCCTCATACTCAAGACGCCCCGCGCGATGTCCCGTCTCCCACCCATGCACGAACACTTCGGCGTCCTTCGCCTCGTCGCGGAGTTGTTTCGCCAGCCCGCAATGATCCTCGTGCGCGTGCGTCAGCACGATCCGCTTGATGTCCGGGACACGGACGCGCGCACGCCTCAAACCTTCCCGCAGAGCTTCCGCAGCCTCCTTCGTTTTCGGCCCCGTGTCGATGAGCGTCAAAGGCTCCTCCATGACGAGGTAGACGTTCACAGGCCCCACGTAGAAAGGTGTCGGCACGGAGATGGGAATGATTTTCATGATGGAAAAAGTAGACAGTAGTCAGTAGTCAGTAGTCAGTAG
>JAVRON010000128.1:0-25466 GCA_032162705.1 Acidobacteriota bacterium | reverse complement strand
CTGGAGTCAGCCGTGGTACGCCCCGCGCGACGACACGAGCGAGCCGGAACTGTCCGCAATAGAGAAGAAGAACATCGAGACCATCGTCGTCTACGAGCGCAAGGTCAAAGAGTCGCTGAGCGCGCAGCCGATACCGAAAGGCTTGCTCGAAGGCATGTTCCTCGAAGACGCGCGCAAGCTCCGCGAGGAAATCTACGCGCGCCACGGCAAGGTCTTCAAAGACAAGTGGCTCCAGAGATATTTCCAGAGCTTCGACTGGTATAAGGCCAACCCGAAGTACACGGACGCCGCGCTTACCTCGGTCGAGCGCCAGAACATCGCGGCCATCGCGGCCTACGAGAAGAAAGCCACCAGCGTCCTCGACGCCGTCGAGGGTTGATAAGGCTTCTTTAGTCCCGCGTGACGGGACACACCAAACGCTGAAGTCGGAACGCTGAACGATGAACTGAAATCCGTTTGTATTCAGTTCATCGTTCAGCGTTCATCGTTTCCAACATGCGACTTATCATCACCGAGAAGCCTTCGATGGGGCGCGAAGTGGCCGCCGCGTTGGGTGCGACGCGGCGGGGCGAGGGCTTCATCTCGGGCGAGTCGGACATCGTGACGTGGTGCGTCGGCCATCTGGTCGAGCTGGACGACCCGCAAAGGTACGACCCCACCCTTGAACGCTGGCGACTCGAAGACCTGCCCATCCTCCCGGAAGAGTTTAAGTATCACGCCTCCGAGCGGACGCTCGAACAGTTCAACTGTATCAAGGCTCTGCTCGGGCGCGAGGACGTTTCAGCCGTAGTCAACGCGGCGGACGCGGGGCGTGAGGGCGAGCTGATCTTCGACCTTGTCTACAAGCTCGCGCGCTGTCGCAAGCCGGTCGAGCGCCTCTGGATTTCTTCGCTCACGCGCGACGCCATCCTTGAAGGTTTTCGCACACTCAAGCCCGCCGAAGAGTACCGCGGCCTGCGCGAATCCGCACACGCGCGCCAGCGCGCAGACTGGCTCGTCGGCATCAACGCCACACGCGCGCAGACCCTTCGTGCGCGCCGCGCCGGACACGAAGGCGTCTTCTCGCTCGGGCGCGTGCAGACGCCCACGCTCGCCCTCATCGTCGGGCGCGATGCAGAGATCGCGAGCTTCGTCCCCGTCGATTACTTCGAGGTCATCGCCGACTTCCGTGCGCCGGGCGGCGAGTACGCGGGGCGCTGGTTCGGTAAAGACGGGAGCCGCTTCGACAAGAGAGAAGACGCCGAAGCGGTCGTCAAAAAAGTTGAGGGCAAGCAGGGCACAGTCCAACAGGTCGAGAAGAAAGCCGCACGCGAACGACCGCCGCTCCTGCACGACCTGACATCGCTGCAACGCGCCGCAAACGTCCGCCACTCGTTTACAGCCGCGCGCACGCTTGAGCTGGCGCAGACGCTCTACGAGAAGAAGTTCATCACCTATCCGCGCACCTCTTCGCGTCATCTCTCGAAAGATGTTGCCGACGAGATCGAGGCGCACGTCCGCGCCGCACGCGTGGGCCCTTACATTCCCTTCATCGAAAAGATTCTCGCCGCGGGCAAGCCCAAACTCACGAGCCGCCACGTTGACGACAAGAAGGTGACAGACCACCACGCAGTCATTCCGACAAAGCAGCAGATCAAACCGGACGCCCTCGCGCCCGACGAGAAGCGCATCTACGATCTCATCGCGCGCCGCTTCCTCGCGGCCTTCTTCCCGGACGCGGAGCTTGAGCGCACGACCGTCACCACCGAAGCCGTGGGCGAGCGCTTCATCACGCGCGGCACGGTCGTCTTGAAGGCCGGTTGGCGCGAGGTCGAGCCGCCCGCGCGCGGCGCGAGGGCAGAGGAGTCTGTGAAGAAGTCGGGCGAGGATGACGAAGAGGAGTCGGCGGAGCTTCCGTCTTTGAAGGCGAAAGACCCGGCGGAGGTCTTGAAAGCGGAAGCGCAGGCCAAGCAGACGAAAGCGCCGCCGCGCTATTCGGAGTCGAGCCTGCTCGGCGCGATGGAGACCGCGGGCAAGAAGGTTGAAGATGAAGAGTTACGTCTGGCGATGAAGGAGGCGGGCCTGGGCACGCCCGCGACTCGCGCCTCAATCATCGAGACGCTCTTGAAACGCGAGTTCGTCGTGCGCGAGAAGAAGTCGCTCGTCGCCACGCCGAAGGGCGCGGCTCTTATCAAGATGCTGCCCTCGCCGCTCCTGAAGTCGGCGGAGCTGACGGGTCGCTGGGAGCAGAAGCTCTCGCGTATGGCGCGGCGCGAGTACGCGCTCGACTCCTTCATGATCGAGGTGCGCGCGATGGTCTCGGAACTGGTCGCGCAGATTGCAGGCTCGGAAGTCGAGCGGCCAACCGGGGGCAGCGCGGCAGCGGCGCGTCAAGTCGCTCGGCCCGAAGGCGCGCAGGATTGCCCGAAGTGTAAGAAGGAGGAGCGCGCCGGATTCCTGATTGAGCGCGTGGGCGCGGCGGGGAAGTTTCTCGCCTGCTCGACGGGGCGCGAGGCGTGCGGCTACCTGAGCGATATGCCGAAGAACGCGAAGCAGCGGAAGGCTCTGCTCCAGACCGCGTGCCAGACGTGCGGCGGTGCGATGCGCCTGCGGCTTCCGAAAGAGAAAGGCAAGCATGCCTTTCTCTCATGCGTGCGCTACCCCGACTGCCGCGGCGCGCGCTGGTTCGACGACAAAGGCGCGCTCGAAGAGCCACGCCCCGCGCCCGAAGCGGGCCCCCCTTGCGCCCTCTGCCAGACGCCGACGCTCAAGCGGGGCCCCACAAGCTCCGGCAGCTACTTCTGGTCTTGCCCGCGCTGGCGCAGCGACGGCTCAGGCTGCAACTCAAAGCCCGTCTGGATCAACGAGCCGCAGCACTAGAACTTTTCAGATGGGAGTCAGACGTGTGGCCGCAAGCCCGACCGTCAGGGAGGGCGTTATCATCTTCATTACTTTGATTGACGGTCGTCGATACGCCCGCCCTGACGGTCGGACTTCTGCTCGGCGTCAACGCGGGCGGTTCCGTCTCACGCGCCAGAGCTTGAAGCATTGGTCGTCGAATCCCTTGAGTTGCACCTCGACCGGCTCGGCGTCGAGTCCGTTCGCGGGGTCTTCGAGCAGTTGGGCGACTTCCGGGTCGCGGCGCACGTCCGAGGTGACGACGCAGTCCTCGCCCGTGGAGAGAGGTTCCAGACGCGCAGCGATGTTGACGTTCGAGCCGAAGTAGTCGAGCCGCTCGTTCAAGGTGACGGCGATGCAGGGGCCCGCGTGGATGCCCGCCTTGAGCGTGAGCGGGCGCATACCCGCGGGCGGCGAGGCGAGCGCGGCCTGCGCGTGGATGATTGCGCGCAGGGCGGGCGCGGGACGTGGGAAGACCGCCATCACCGCGTCGCCCAGCGTCTTCACAATCGAGCCGCCCTCGGCTGCGATTGCTTCGCGCAGAAGGTCGAAGTGGCTCATCACTGTGCCGAAGGCCACGGCGTCGCCGATCTCGCGATAGAGGCGCGTCGAGTTGCGTAGGTCTGTGAAGAGAATGGTCATCTGCCCGACGCTGATCTGATCGCCGGGGCGCAGAGCCTCCGAGGCGAAGAGGTCGCGGAAGAGTTGCAAGGCCGTGACCTCCGCGGCGGTCGCCGCCTGGTCGCCCCAGGCCGCGCGCTCGAAGATGAAAAGCTGCTCTTCGCTGGTCGTGTTCTCAAGCGTGAGAGTTGGGCGCGTCGAGACGCGTGGCTCGTCGTCCGCCCAGCCCGCGCCGTCTGCACTGAGCGTAAGCTCACACACGCCTTCCGTCGAGACTAAGACTGAGCGCACGCCCGGAAGCGTCGGCGTGCGTAGGCGATGGCGACCCGTTTCGAGGAGCGGCATAACGGCGCGGCTCTCGCCGGGGCCCACGAGCTGTTGGATGACGACGTGCGGCGTCACCTGCGGGCCGCCGACGCAGAACTCGCGCGCCTCGACGCGGCGCACGGACGCGTTCGGGCGGAAGACGACCTCGACCGAGCGGTCGAAGTTAACGGTGAAGTCTATGTTGCAGGTGTCGCAGTGAAGGTCTGCGCGTACGTCGCTCAAGGTCGTGGCCGACTGCTTCGCGCCACGGCAGAGTGGGCACAGAAGCTCCCAACGCAAATCGAGCAGTCCGGCGCGCGTCGCCTTCAGACAGAGTTCGAGTGTGTCGCGGCGCGCAACATTCCACGCGTCCGCGAGCGCGTATGGACGCATGCGCGCGAGCGTCAACTCGTCGCCGTCCTCAATCGTCTCGACGAGTCGCGCGACGAGATGCGCGTCCGCGCCCGTCTCGTCGAGCCTTCGGCGTAGTGAAGCGAGCAGTGTGCGCTCGCTGGCTCCGAGCTTCGAGGGACGTGCGACGCCTGCCTGCTGCTCGTTTCGGAGGGCGAGCGCGTCGTAGCGTCGGAAGACTTCGGCGAACTTGCGCGCGCTGAGGTGTCCGACCTGCAAGGGGATGACCGCGCGACCGAGCGCGCCACGGGGCCGCGCCCAGACGTTGTAGACGAGGTGCGTGCCGCCGCCCACGCGCTCCGTGAGTTCGGCTGTGACGCGCGCCTCCGCGACGGGGCCCGTCTTGTAGCGTCGCACCACGCCGAAGCGGAAGGGGCGAATCCACTCGAAGGGTTCCTCCTCCCACTCGACGCCGACGCCGAACTTCGACAGGCGCAGGCGTCTCCGCCCGTTGCGCACGGCTTCAACGCCCGCGCTCTTCTCTGTAACGTCGGGCAGCCCCGCGTCGCGGTTGAAGCGGTTCGTGTCGGCGATGAGCGGCCAGAGCGCCTGCGGCCCGGCGCGCAGGTCATACTCCCAGCGATAGTGAAACTCTTTCATGCTTAAGCCGCCCCGGTTCCGTAACGTAAGAGGATTTGACGCACGCGCGGGCGTACCGGCGTGGACTGTGTCGAGGAAATGTTGCCACGTCCGCCGCCCCGCCGCCTTCTGAAGCGACCTATTCTTTACATGCGGCTCGGGTGAGTCAACAAGATTTTGGGCCACGGTTTAAGTACGTCGCGTCGCGCGGCTGCGGATTTTAAAGCAGCGACGTGAAGAAAATTTAACGCAGCGACGTGAAGAAAAGTTGATGACAGCGACACCGTTGTTTGCTACGTTGTGAATGCTGTTTAATCTATCAATCGACGGAGGAGAAAAAAGGGAATGGCGACAAAGAAGTCTTCGAAAAAGGGCGGGGCGAAAAAGTCTGGTGGCTCGAAAGGCTCGTCCGGCAAATCATCTGCGGGTAAGGGCGGAGCCAAGAAAGGCGGCGCGAAGAAAGGCGGCTCAAAGAAGGGTGGCGCAAAGAAGGCCGCTGCGAAGAAGGGCGGAGCTAAGAAGGGCGGAGGGAAGAAGTCCGCGGCCAAGGGCGGCGCTAAGAAAGGCGCGTCCAAAGGTGGAGCCAAGAAGGGCGGCGCTAAAAAAGGCGGAGCCAAGAAAGGCGGCGCGAAGAAGGGCGGAGCCAAAAAGTCGAGCAGTAAGAAGGGCGGAGGCAAGCTCCTGACCAAGGCCAAAGAGGTCGTCAGCGACGTGCTCGTCGGCGCAGGCATGGGCGCACTGATCGGCGCGGTCAAAGGCGGGGTTGAGCAGATCGACGAGAAGGCCGATGCCTTCGAGGACGAGAACAAGATGCCCGGTCAGCAGGGCGGCAAGAAGTAGAGGAAAAGCAGGCTAGAGGCTGGATACTAGAGGCTAGAGACTAGAGGCTAGAGGTTAGAGGCTAGTTAGTGAGCGGGCAGCGCCGCCTGTCTATTCTATCAGGACGGCAGCCTGCGTTGGCTTCCTTAACTAACCTCTAGCCTCTAGTATCCAGCCTCTAGCCTCTAGTCTCTAGCCCCTAGCCTCTGCTCTCAGTCCTTCCGCCGCTTGAAGAAGATCGCGTTCGCGCCGCTGCCCGGCCTGACGGGCACATTGGCTTCGAGCGGGCCTTCGCCGACCATCTCCCAGCCATCCTCGCCGAGCTTGGCGACGGCCTTCGCGAAAGAGTTTCCACCCAGACTCGCCTCGACCGGATCGACCTTCACGCCCTCGCCCCTGAAATAGTTTATCCAGTAGATGACGCGTGGCGTGGCCGCGGCGTACTGCGCCTTCGACACCGCGCAATACTCCCACTGCAAGTCTCTCGGCTCAAGGGCCCCGCGCGCCTCGACAGGCTGCGGCGACAAGAGCGCCCCGTAGAGTGCATGCCCCGCCAGCCCGGCGACGAGCGACAGTGCGACCACTAAAAGATAGTGTCTTCGATTCATTGTCCCTCCTCCATAAACGCGGCTCCGCAAAGAGACGCGAGACGTTGCGCGGTACAGCCCAACACGCCGGGCACGGCGGAAAGTGTCGTAAACAAATCACGTGCCTGCGGCTGAGTGTGCAGCGCTGACGCCCGCGCCGATGATCGCTGTCTCGTCACTGCTGGGGACGATCTCGAACGAGCTTCCTTGCAGCGGACTCATCTTCACCATCTCGTGGAGGTATGCGTCGAGCAGGTTGGACTGGACGAAGCGCGCGCTCGGGCCCGTGACGAAGAACTTGCCGGGGCCGTCGGCGTGGACGCTGTCGGCGGTCGCGGCAGCGAGCGCGCGATGCCAGAGCTTAACGAACTCGACGCAGCGCTCATCACCCTCTTGCGCCTGCGCGAAGACCTCCTCAGGCTCAAGGTCGAGAAAGCGCAGGCGCATCGCGCGCCGTCCCATCACGCCTTCGAGATGCCCCGCGCCGCCGCAACGGCAGAAAGTCTCCTTCGGGTCGAGCGAGACGATTGTGTGCCCGTTCTCCCAAGCGCCCGGTGCTTGCGGGTAGCGCCCGAAGCCGATGCCGCTCCCCAAAGCCCAGACGCGTATAAAGCTTGCGAGCTGTCCGCGCGTCGCCGCAAGCCCTGCGGCGATGGCGTCGGCGTCGTTGATGACAAAGACCGGCGCTCGGATGCCTTTCTCCGAGAGGAGCGCGGAGAGACGCTCGCCGAGCCGCTGCCCCTTCATCTGTTGCAGGTTCGGCGAGTCCTCGACGACGTTCGCGCGGATGATGCCGGGGAAGCCGACGCCGATGGCCGCCACCTCGCCGCCGTCCGCCGCGGCCTGTACCTGCCGCGCAATGCCTTGCGCGATCTCCTGGCCGGGCATCTCTCCGAGCGAGTCGTACTCGCTCTCGGTGTCGGGGAAGACGAGCTTCGCGCCGACGAGCCGGTTGTCCTCGACAAGCCCGACCGCTATGTGCTCGAACGCCATCACGCCGATTGTTCGCGTCATAACTCTCCCCTTAAAGGTTTAGAGTCCGTTTCAATTAGCCACAGAGACACGGAGGCACAGAGATTAAGAAATGAAAGAATATTCATAAAACCTTTTCCCGTCCGCTCTGTGTCTCCGTGTCTCTGTGGCTAATCCTTTGGTCTTGCAACGCGCTCTTATTCTCACGGCAATGTTCCAGTCTCAAGCTCATCAGCCGAGACGCGTGAGCTTGTTGAGGCCGTTGAAGGCGGCGGCCTTGTAGCACTCGGCGAGCGTCGGGTAGTTGAAGACGGTGTTGATGAAATAGTCCATTGTGCCCTTGAGAATCATCACGGCCTGCCCGATGTGCAGAATCTCGGACGCTCCCTCGCCGATGATGTGGACGCCGAGCACTTCGCGCGTCTCGCGGTGGAAGATGATCTTCAGTCTTCCGGTCGTGTCGCCGCGAATCTGTCCACGCGCAATCTCGCGATAGTAGGCGACACCCACCTCATAGGGCACGTCCTCTTCGGTCAGCTTCTCCTCGGTCTTGCCGACGAAAGAGATTTCGGGAATCGTGTAGATGCCGTAAGGATAGCTGGCCGGGTCGGAGTGGAGTCGGCTGCCGAAGGCCAGCCCCGCCGCGATGCGTCCCTGCTCCATCGAAACGGACGCGAGCGAGGGGAAGCCGATCACATCGCCGACGGCGAGAATGTGCGGCTGCTTCGTGCGATAGTCTGCGTCCACAGTGATGCGCCCGCGCTCGTCTGCTTCGAGTCCGGCGGCGGCCAGATTCAGATCGTCCACGTTGCCCTGACGCCCGACGGCGTAGAGCAGCGCGTCGCCCGAGACCTTCTTGTTGCTCTTCAGGTTCGCGACAACGCCGCCTTCGGCCGTCTCCTCGACGCTCGCAACCTCTTCGTTGAGGCGGAGCGTCACGCGATTATCGCGCAGGTGATAGCAGAGCGCCTCGACGATCTCCTGGTCGGCGAAGCCTAAGAGACGCGGCTGCTTCTCGATGAGCACGACGCGGATGCCGAGCGTTGCGAACATCGAGGCGTACTCGACGCCGATGACGCCGCCGCCGACGACGATGAGCGTGCGCGGCAGTTGCGCGAGCGAGAAAATCTGGTCGCTGTTGATGATCGTCCGGTCGTTGATGGGGACGCTTGCAGACTCGGCGGGGCGCGTGCCCGTCGCGATGACGATGACTTCAGCCTCGTACTCGTCCGCCTGTCCGCGCGCGTTGTTGACCTTTAAGTGATGCGGGTCGGTGAAGCTGGCCGCGCCGTAGACGACATCGACGCCGTTGCGTGAGAGCTGCGCCTGCGTCACGTCGATTTCGGTCTTGACGACGTGCTGGACGCGGAAGGAGAGGTCGGCGATGGTGATGTTCTCTTTGACGCGGTAGTTCATGCCGTAGATGCTCTGGTACTGGTAGCCGGAGAGGTGCATCACGGCCTCGCGCATCGACTTGCTCGGGATAGTACCGGTGTTGATGCACGCCCCGCCGACGACCTCGCGCCGCTCGACTAAGGCGACGCGCTTGCCGAGTTTCGCGCCCTGTATGGCCGCGCGCTGCCCGGCGGGGCCGGAACCGATGACGATCATTTCGTAACTTTGCATAGCTTGAAAATTCGCCGTACACGGGGGCTTGGCGCGTCCGAAGAGCTAAGACTTTAATGGATACGGGCGGAGACAGACTCTAATCTCCGGCGGGCAAAAGTCAAGAGGATTATTTGCGAGCCAGAGCCTTCAAGACTCTGTGAGCTTTGTGCAGACCTCTGTGTACTTTGTGTTTAAGCACGTCTGACTTAACCACAAAGTACACGCAGGTCTGCACAAAGGCCACAAAGGGAGTGAGGAATGATGCGTCTGTTTAGAGGCGTGTGGTGTTGCCCTTGTCTTGCGCGAGCAGCTTACTCATCAGGTTGCGCAGGCGGTCAAAGTCGATGGGTTTTGTCAGGTAGCCGTTGAAGCCCGCGTCGAAGGCGGCCTGGCGGAAGCCGTCGGTGTCGAAGGCCGTGAGCGCGATAACGGGCACACTCTGAAGCTCTGCCTCCTCGCGTATGCGGCGCGTGGCGGCAAGCCCATCCTGCTGCGGCATGGCGATGTCCATCAGGATCAAGTCCGGGCGCGCGAGCTTCGCAATGCTGAGTGCGTCGGCTCCGTTCGTCGCCGTGACGACGCGATAACCCATGTCCTGAAGCGAGAGGCTTATGAGGATGATGTTATCGCTCATGTCGTCCACGACCAGAACGGTCTGGCCGGTTTCGTTCTGCTGAGGCAAATTCTCCGTCATGTCTTGCATTATCTCCCACTCGCGCGAAAACACCCAAACTATAAACGTCCGTCAAAAAAGCTGACTATAAACGACCGTCAAAAAAGCTGAAGCCCGGCTGCGCTCTCCCCTTCGCCGCCGGGCCCCGACTTTGTGGTTGCCAGCGCATCAGCACCGTAACCAGTCTCAATTTGCGAGACGACATAAAGCTAAACAATCGGCGTGCCAACGGAGCGAAAGGGAAGTGTAGCTTGATGCGCCGAAGTTTCCGGCCTTTTTCTTTCGTGTGAGAAGGGGAGTTGCGACGGCCCCATTTTGATGAGTGACGAAATGGTCAGTCGCTTTAACCAAATCGGCGGTGGAGAGAGAGGCTGCCTCCGCTCGCTACGGGGAAGTGTTAAGCGAGAAGGTTTAGAAGTTTGAAGTGACAAGTTTTATTAGAGGATGTACGTCCAACTCTCATCGCCGTTAACCATGACGACGATGCGCACACCGGCGGCCTTCAACGCGCCGCGCAGTCGTCCGTTCCCGAGGAGTTGATTCCCGACCCCGCGCGTCAGAGTGGCCCCGGAGAGCGAGAGCGTCGTGGTCTGTGCGTCGCCGCTCAGCGCGGCGTGTACCCTGTAACCCCTCGCCGAGAGGTCTCGCGTCACTTCGGCGATGGCCGTCTCACGTGTCTGTGCGGGTGCTTTCGCGGGCGGGTTCGGCGGCGAGGCGTAGGGCGCGGGCGGCGTGGGACGAACGGAAACGACTGATTCTTGTCTCGTAGTCGATGCCGCGGCGTTGGCCGCATCGGGTGGCGTGGGTTGTCCGTTCGGCGAGGAGTTTTCGGGACGCGAGACTCCTTGTGCCGTCTGGCCGGGTTGAGTCGAGAAACTGCCGAGCAGAGCGGCACGTCCCTGCGTAGAAGTGTTGCTCGGCGTTTGTGTCGTCAACCTGGATTCGGGGGTCTGTGTACTGGCAGGCTGATTCGTCGCCGGGAGCGCTCTCCCCTGTGAAACCTCGGCGGTCGTCTTTCGTCCGGAGTCGGGCGCGTCGGCATCCATGTCAGTCCGATAGAACTCATAAGAGATGCCGCCGATCATCCAGAGGCACATGAAGGTTGCGAGGCCGGCCAGCGTCCAGACGGTCGAGACGTGCAGTCGGCCAACCACGGGAATGTCATAAAAGACGCGAACGGCGCGACCACGCCCCCCCTTGTGCCCGCGCGCGCGTCTACGGTCGGAGACATAGATGAAGGCCAGCGTCGCGAGGATGCCGAAGGGGCCGAAGACCGCGCCCGGCAGGAGACCCGTGAGGAAACTCCTCCCGCGCTCCCTGAGCATCCAGCCCGTTATCAGGCCGGGCACGACCGTCCAGAAGAAAATGACCAGCAGCATCCCAATTAACATCGACTACTCTGAAACCCCCGCCTTTTCCTTCAAAAAAACAACTTCGTCCATCCCCTTTTATCACACATTCAAGCCAGTCCCGCCATGGTTTTCATTGACGGGCGTCCGCGAGGCGGGACGGCTACCGAAAATGCGCGTTTATCAGGGGAAAATGCGAAAAATCATCGACGGCTAGTAAATAAGTGTAAATTGTGCTATTTCTTCGGTTAAGGGGCTTCGGTTATTCGTGCGGGGCTGGAAACCGGCATCTGGTCTCTTGCATCTGAAGGAAGTGTCTGTGTTGGAGCATCTCTCGTCCGAAGCATCCGGGTCGGCGCTATGGCGCAAGTACAACTAAAAACCCTAAGCATGCATCTAATTTCTCCCGTTTCAACAGTTTAGTTGCGGACGGGGTAGCGGCAAACGGCGTCGCGGGGCAGCGGCGGGACGGGAAACAAAACTGTTTACAGCCACGTATTGAGACGCTTCGCGGCGGCATAAGCGTCTGGACGGAGGGCACGATTTGAGCGAGAAGATGAAGAAGCAGCAGGGGCTTGATTTGTTAGAGTCAGGCGGCGAGAAGTTTTACGAGGGCTATGGCGAAGTCGTCTCGGGCGATGCGGTGTCCGAGCATGATATCGACGACGTTCTTCAGAAACTCGAAGCGGCCACCATCGGAGCCGTCGAGTCGGACGAAGAGCTAATCTCAGAAGTCGCCTCGCTGGCGGCTGACGTTGAAGACGAGGGTACGCTCGACGAGGTTGACGATCTCGACCTCTCGGCGGGCGAGGACGAGAAGAGTGCCGACCCCGTACGTGTCTATCTGCGCCAGATGGGCACCGTCCCGCTCCTCACGCGCGAGCAGGAAGTCTCTATCTCGCAACGCATCGAGCGCGGCCAGATCAAGACCCACAAGGCCATCTCGCGCTCGCCCATCGCGGTCAAAGAACTCATACGCATCGGCGAGGGGCTACAAGCGGGCGCTTTGAGCATCCGCGATGTCGTCAACTTCTCCGACCAGGCCGACGTGTCCGAAGCGGAAGACAAGGCCGACGAGTATCTCCAGTGGACGCTCGAAGGCGTCGAGAACATCCGCAAACACTTCCGCGAGGGTTTGAAAGAGTGGGGTAAGCTCTCCGCCGAGCAGAAGATTACGCGCGGCAAGCAGACGAAGAAACTCCTGCGCCTCAAGCGCAAGGTCGCGCGCACGCGCCTCGAAATCTCGCAGGAGATCAAGAACCTCAACATGAAGGAGACGGCACGCCTGCGCCTGATCGACGCCATCGCCGTCGCACACAAAGAGGTGCGACAGGCCGAGCGCGAGATTAAGAGGCTGACCGATAAGCTTGAGAACAAGCGCATCAAGCCCGAAGCCGAGAAGGAGTATAAGCGCCTTTTGGGCGCAGCCAAGCGGCGTGTGAAAAGGATCGAAGAGGAGCACAGCATCTCCGTCATCGAGATCAAGCGCACGTACCAATCAATCGTCGCCGGCGAGGCCGAGACGCAGGAGGCGAAGCGCGAGTTGACGGAGGCGAACCTCCGGCTCGTCGTCTCGATTGCGAAGAAGTACACGAACCGCGGCTTGCAGTTCCTCGACTTGATTCAGGAAGGCAACATCGGATTGATGAAGGCCGTCGATAAATTCGAGTGGCGCAGGGGCTACAAGTTCTCGACTTATGCGACGTGGTGGATTCGTCAGGCCGTGACGCGAGCGATTGCCGATCAGGCGCGGACGATTCGCATCCCTGTCCACATGATCGAGACCATCAACAAGCTGATTCGCACCAGCCGCGCGCTCGTGCAGGAACTCGGGCGCGAGCCGACGACCGAAGAGATCGCGGCGAAGGTTGACATGCCTGTGCCGAAGGTTCGCAGCGTCTTCAAGCTCGCGCAGCAGCCAATCTCTTTGGAGACGCCCATCGGCGAAGAGGAAGACTCGCACCTCGGCGACTTCATCGAGGACAGGTCGCGCGTGAGTCCCGCCGACTCGGTCGTCACGACCAATCTGCGGCAGGTGACGGATGCCGTGCTGGCGACCTTGAGTCCGCGCGAGGAGGTCGTCATCAAGTTGCGCTACGGGCTGGGCCCCGCTGGCGAGGAGCACACGCTCGAAGAGGTCGGCAAGAACTTCGATGTGACGCGCGAGCGCATCCGCCAGATCGAGGCGAAGGCTCTGCGCAAGCTCCGCCACCCTTCGCGCGCGCGCCTGCTCAAAGCCTTCACCGACGGCTTGCAGTAAGCGACCCGGAAATTTTAACCGCTCGTTTAGAGGCTTGCCCGAGACCGGCTCTTCAATCTCCGTCGGGAGTTTGAGGAAGCGGTCTCGGGCAAGCCTCTTAAGCGTCAGGTGTGTCGGGGTGTGCGCGCGAACTTGACGGCGGAGTTATAAATGTACATCCTTCGGTGTCGTTTCAATCATTTCGGAAATTTTTCAGCGGAACAAATTCCATGTTCGACTCCATGTCGGCGTTCGAGCGCGTAAAACTGGCTCGACACCTTGAACGACCCTACACGCTCGACTTCATAGAAAGGTTGTTCGAGGACTTCGTCGAGGTCAAAGGTGATCGGCGGTACGCGGAAGACCCGGCCATCGTCTGCGGTTTCGCGCTCTATCACGGCACGCCCGTCGCCATCGTCGGCCAGCAGAAGGGGCGCGACGCCAAGCAGCGCCGCTACCGGAACTTCGGGATGACGAAGCCCGAAGGGTATCGCAAGGCTTTGCGCGTGATGCAACTGGCAGAGAAGTTCGCGCGCCCCGTCCTGTCTTTCATCGACACGCAGGGCGCATATCCCGGCATCGACGCAGAGGAGCGCGGGCAGGCCGAAGCCATCGCGCGCAATCTCTTCGAGATGTCGCGGCTTCAGGTTCCGATCATCGGTGTCGTCATCGGCGAGGGTGGTTCGGGCGGGGCGCTCGCCATCGGTGTGGCGGATCAGGTTCTGATGCTTGAGAACGCGGTCTACTCGGTGATTACGCCCGAGGGCTGCGCCGCCATTCTCTGGAAAGACAGCGCCGAAGCGCCGCGCGCCGCCGAATGCCTCAAGCTGACCGCCGCCGATTTGAGTCAAGCGGGGATAATTGACGCGATAGTCCCGGAGCCTGCGGGCGGTGCTCAACAGGATTACGACGAGTCGGCGCGGCTGCTCGACTCGGTTCTGTGGGAGAGTCTTGAGAAGACGAACAGGCTGACGGCGACCGAGCGCTCGACCATGCGTTACCAGAAACTGCGCGCGCTCGGCAGTTGGGATATTTTGAAGTAGCGAGGCGAGCGCGTGGCCGAAACCGCGCACGCACGCGCGACCCGGCTGTTTCCCATTTGCGAGCGATTGGTGGATAATCAAAGAAAATATAGAGAAGAGGAATTATAAGCGAGTGACTGTAGCAGAGATAGATAAACCGCAGGAGTCCGATTTTGAGCTGGCGAAGAAGGCCGCCGAAGGGGACGGGAAATCATTCGAGGAGTTATACCGACGCCACTACCGGCGCGTCTACGCGCTCACCCTGCGCATGATGGGCAACCCGACCGAGGCCGAGGACATGACGCAGGATGTCTTCCTCCAACTCTTCAACAAGGTCGGGATGTTCCGTGGCGAGTCGGCCTTCACGACATGGCTCCACCGCATGACGGTCAATCAGGTCTTGATGCACTTCCGCAAGAAGAGCACGCGCTCGGAACTCCTGACCGACGAAGGCGAGACGCCCATCCAGATCGTGAAGGGAACGGAAAACCCCGGCACGATGCCCGTCATCGACCGCATCTCTCTGGAGCGGGCCCTCCAACAACTTCCCCCCGGCTACCGCACGGTCTTCATCCTCCACGACGTGGAAGGCTACGAGCACTACGAGGTCGCGGGGATGCTCGGGATCGCCGAGGGCACATCGAAATCACAATTACACAAGGCACGTCTGAAGCTGAGGCAATTAATCCGGGAGCAAGCCGCATCTAAGTAACCTTCCGAGGTTCACACGGGAGGCTGCGAAATCTAGACCACCTCAAAGGAACGGCCCCAATGGACTGCGACAGAAGCATCGAACTGCTCAGCGAATACAGCATCGGCTCGCTCGGCGAAGACGACATCCTCTTCGTGAAGACACACCTGACGGCCTGCACGGACTGTAACGGCGTCTTTGAGGAGTTGAGGATGATCGTCCAGACGGCGACGCTGCTGCGCACAGAGAACGGCATCGCCTACCCCGACGAGGAAGTCCTCTGGCAGCGCGTCAGCGCAAGCAGAATCGTTCACTAAAGCGCTGTCGCAAAAATTTTCGTGGGTGCCGACTTCCACAACGGCACCCGTTCAGACCATTTTCCGCCGCCTGCGCCGCCCGCCGAGACCTGCTCGTTCGTCACATACGTGCTCAAACGTTTGAGAGCCTGAGATAAAAGCACGAAGGCGCGAAGCGTCGGGGCGCGCTCGCCCGGACTTCTTCGCGCCTTCGTGGCTTGAGTGTGAGGTGTGAGGTTTCGCCCGTCTTCAGGCCGCCTTGCGACGCGTAGCGCGCGCGGGCGTCTTCAGTCCAAGGCGCTCACGCAGCCCCACGCAGGCGTTAACCTCCGCCGCCGGGATGCAACGCACGCAGACCCACTTGCCGTCCGAGTTGCGCATGTGCAGCGTCTCGGATGCGCTGCGGCAGGCTTCGCATTTGAAAGTCTTGCTGCTCATCTTATCTCTCCTTCTTCAAGCGACGCGCGCCATCTGCCGGCGCGGGTCGTACTCGAACTTCAGGTACTCGCGGCCTATGAACTTGAGTACAGCCGCGACGTGCTTGCACTCATAGCCCGTCTCGGCGTTGCCGCGGAAGATGAAGTCTGCACAGGTGCAGGCCAGAGCGCGCGTGTCTGGGTCGCGAAAAAGGTGGTAGCCGCGCTCGACGCCCGACTCAGACTGCGCGATCCAGCCGTATGGCTCTGCCTCGAAGACCTTGACGCGGTCGGCGCGCGCCGAACGCTGCTCAGCCGGGGTGAAGACCTCAGGCTTCGCGCCACGCTTTTTCTCCGTCGTTTTCATGCGGAGCATTATAACATGGAAAACGGCACATGTGAAACGCTGTTTCGTACATGCAACAAGGATAATTTTAACCTTTTCTCCTTTGTGATCTTTGTGAAATGCTCTGAGACCTTTGTGGTTCAAGCACGGATTCTTTAACCACAAAGAGCACAAAGGTCTTCACAAAGTCTTCGCTGCTTCAAGGGGTGCAGGGCGTGTCCGGCTTGACCATTGTCGGAGCGGTTCACTAGGATGATTTCATATGAGCAATGAGCTGAGGGGAGCGGGGGTGGCCGAGCCGCCCGTCGAGGCCGAGGGCGAGCGTTTGCGCGCAAAGGTGGCCGGGCGCGAAGCGGTCGCGAAAGATGCGGCGCAGAAACATCACGCGCCGCCGCACAGTGTCTTTCGAGAGTATTTCGAGTCGCTGGTCGTGACGGCCGTCATGGCGCTCTTCGGCATGACCTTCGTCGTGCAGGCGGTCAAGGTTCCGACCGGCTCGATGCAGAACACGATTCTCATCGGCGACCATCTGCTCGTCAACAAGTTCATCTTCGCGCCGGGGCCCGTCTTGCCCTTCCTGCCGCAGCGCGAGATACGCCGCGGCGACATCATCGTCTTCAAGTATCCGGGCAAGTTCAACTCGCCCCAGTTTCTCAAGCACACGGAGGTTGACGACACCGCGCCGAACAACACGCCGTACAAGACGAACTATGTCAAGCGTGTTATCGGCCTGCCCGGCGAGCACATTGAGATCAAGGGCACGGACGTTTACGTCAACGGCCAACTGCTCGACGAGTTCAAGGTGGCTGCGCTCAATCCGCCCGGCACTGACGACCCCGAGACGAGCGGCGACGAGACGGGCGCTCCGCTTCATGACGAGAGGAGCTTGCCCCTCATCGGCGAGAACGCACCGCCCCGGCCCAAGGACGGCGGTCACGTCGTCTACTGGAAGCCGAATGCCCTCGCCACCCCTGGCCGCGATGTCGATGAGCCTACGCTTTATGATTTGAAGAGAGGATACGTGCCGCCTGAGAAGGTGTTCGACATCCCCGAAGGACATTATCTGGTGATGGGTGACAATCGGGACAACAGTCAGGACAGCCGCTTCTGGGGCTATGTCCCGCGCGATGTGATCATCGGGCGGGCGATGTTCGTCTATTGGTCTTACGACGAGAGTGCTCCACGCAGCGCCGCCCTCACCCCTTTCAACTTCGTCTCGGATTTCTTCAGCAACACGCGCTGGAGCCGCACGGGGACGTTCGTCAAATAACTCTTTAACAGAAACGTGATGCTTTCGCCTTCCGACGCCGCTAAGACAGTGCTCAGACGAAAGAGAGGGACGAAGGCATGTTCAAATCAATGAGCCTCGGCGGCCTGAGCTGGAAGGAACTGGCGAAGCGCGTCTACGCGGAGACGACGGACGACGACATACTTGGGCGCGCGGCGCAGCTCTCCTACTATTTTCTGCTCGCGCTCTTTCCCGCGCTGCTTTTCCTCACGTCGCTGCTGGGCTACATGGCCGGTAAGGACAGCCAGTTGCGCGAGGGGCTGTTCGGCTACCTGAGCGCGGTGCTGCCCGGCGACGCATCGAAGCTCGTCTCACAGACCGTCACGGACGTGACGCAGTCGAGCGGCGGCGGCAAGCTCTCATTCGGGATTCTGGCGACGCTGTGGGCGGCGTCAAACGGCATGGGCGCGATCAGCGATTCGCTCAATGCCGCATACGACCTGAAGGAGACGAGGCCGTGGTGGAAGGTTCGTCTGACGGCTGTCGGGCTGACGCTGGCGCTCACGTTCCTCATCGTCACGTCGCTCGTGCTCGTGCTCTACGGTCACGATATGGCCGACGCGGTGGCGGGCAAGTTCGGGCTTGGCGCGGCCTTTGCGATTGCGTGGAAGGTCTTGCAGTGGCCGCTCGTCTTCGTCTTCGTGCTGCTGGCCTTCGCCATCATCTACTACTTCGGGCCCGACGCGCGCGACCAGGATTGGAAGTGGATCACGCCGGGCGCGTTCGTGGGCGTCGCGCTCTGGCTGCTCATCTCCTTCGCCTTCAAAGCCTATCTCACATACTTCAACAGCTACAGTGCGACCTACGGCTCGCTGGGCGCGGTCATCATCCTGATGCTCTGGTTCTACTTCACGGGCACGGCCATTCTCGTCGGCGGCGAGATCAACTCGGAGATCGAGAACGAGATGGCGAAGCGCGGCGCGCCCGACGCGAAGGAGAAGGGCGAGAAGAGTCCGGGCAGCAAGGGAGAGAAGAGTCCCGCCAACAAGGAACGCGCCGCCGCCGCGGGAGGTCGTGGCGGGTCGCGCTCCACAGGCAAGCAGGCCGCGGAGAGCCAGCGCGTTCAGACGGCGCATGGGCGCGTGACGCGCATCGAAGGACGCGACGACGGCGAAGGCTTCAGTCTCGGTAAGGCGTTGGTTGTGGCGGGAGCGTGGGCGCTGTCGAAAGTCGGACTGGGGCGTACGAAACCCAAGACGCACTGAGACGCGGATTTCTTTACGAAGTCATCTCTTCAAGAACTCAATAAGAACTCATCTCTTCGAGAACTCAACACAGACACGTCTCTTCAGGAACTCAACTGCGCCAGCGCGACGCCGAGCAGTAGAACCTTCTGGATGCCTTTGTAGATAGGCTCGATCTCGCAGTTCTCCGTGAGCGCGTGCGAGTCGCTGCAAGGGCCCGCGCCGGTAGAGATGGCGGAGATGCCCGCGAGCAGCGCGATGTTGCCGTTGTTCGACCCTGTCGTCGTGATCGAGGGACGGAAGCCCATCGCGTAGTGGACAGCCTCGGCGGTCTTGACGAGCTTGGAGTCGCGGTGGCCGGGAATCTGCGCGGCGGGGGTCGAGGAGATGAGTTCTGTCCTGACGGTCATATGCTCGCGCTCGGCCTCTTCCTTGACGATGACGGCGATCTTCTTTTCGAGGTCGGCGATGACTTCGTTGCTCGTCGAGCGCAAGTCCACTGTGAACCATGCGTCGGCAGCCTTGGCGTTGACTACCTCAGAGCCGCCCGTCATGCCGATGTTGATGTTTGTGGGAATGCCCTGCGGAAGTTGTAGCTGATAGATGCGCTCGATGGCGCGCGCCGCGGGTAGCGTCGCCGAGTAGGGCGGCGTGGCCGAGCGCGTGTGGCCGCCCGGGCCCACGAAGTGATGCCTGTACCAGTTGATGCCGATGCCGCCGTAGGTGAAGCCTTCGTAACCGCCGTCGAGCGCGATGTATTGGTCTATCTTTCCCTTGTTCTCTTTGACGAACTCATGGACGCCGCGAAAGCTCGTCTCCTCCTCGACGGTGAAGAGAAAGACGAGGTCACCCTTCGTCTTTACATTCGCAGAGTCGAGCGCGCGGATGCACGCGAGCATCGCCTCGATATTGCGCGTGTCGTCGCCGATGCCGGGCGCGTAAATTATGCCGTCGCGCATCTCCGCCTTGATCTTCAAGCCCTCCTGAAAGACCGTGTCCATGTGCGCGTCGATGACGACCGAGGGGCCGCCGCCCGTGCCTCGACGCGTGGCGATGATGTTGCCGGCGGAGTCGCGCCGCACGTCCAGAGATTTGTAGCCGCCGAGCAGCTTCTCGATAAAGGCGGCGCGCACGGCCTCTTTGCCCGAAGGCGCGTTGATCTCGGTAAGTGTGATCCACTCCTTGAGGATGAGGTCGCGGTTTCGCTCCACGTCGGCGAAGGCCGCGCGGATTTCCGGTCGCGCGAGCAGCGCACGCGCCTGTTCGTCGTAAGGACTGCCCGCGCCCGTGGGTGGCGGCGCGGGTCTGTTTGTGCCGGTCGTCTGCCGCGTAGCAGTGCCGCCGCCCGCCTGCGCTCGCGCCGACGCGCCGACGCAGAAGAGAAAGAGGCAGAGAGCGAGCAGGGATAAGTCGAGGGAGTGGCGCATTCTCATAAAGTCTTTTATCGCATCGGAATTTTTGCTGTTTTGTTCATACCGGATAAGGCCGCCCGGCTTCGGAGCCGTGAGTGTAGCAAAGGGAGAGACTAGAGGCTAGAGCTAGAGACTAGAGACTGGAGGCTAGATGCTAGTGAGGGCAAACATACTCTTAACTAGTCTCTAATCTCCAGCCTCTAGTCTCTAGCCTCTAGCCTCTCCTTATCTGCTTGATCTTCGGCGTGAGCATATGGAAGGGGACGTGTTCGGCTTGTCGCCCGGTGCGGCGCAGCAGCTCGACCATGCGGAGCGCGCCGTCGGCGTTGCGCGTGTGGACGATGATGGTCGCGGACGCGAGCCTTTGAGGGCTTTCGGCGAGCCAGCGCGCGACGGCATAGCCGCTGCGCTCGTCGTCGAACTCTTCGGCGTAGTAGTGCTCGGGCAGAAGGTCGTGGTCGAGGAAGATCACGTCGTAGTAGTTCGACGATAAAAGCTCGATGGCGCGTGCGGGGTCGGCGGCAACGTCGATGTGGTCGCTCTTGAACTGTCTGGCGAACCACTCGTGCCGCAGTGTGTCGTCGTCGAGCAGGAAGACGCGCACGGAACGACGCGGGGCAAGCGTTGCGCCCAGTCCGATCTTGTTCAAAAGCCCTTGCAGAATACTCATGCGCGAACGACGCCGGGCGGGTTGGCCTTGTGTGCCGCCCGTGCTTGCCGGATTCTCCTGAATGAAAGTGTGTTCAAAAATAAATATACCACACGGCAGTCGCGGCGTGTGCGCGTGCGGCGGCGCTTTCGGCCCGACGGGACTTCTCCGCCGGACTTGAATTGCGGGGCCGACTCGTGGCACTGTTGACTCCCGACCTTGCCCTACAGAGACCGATGGCAAAATGTCCTTACTGCGCCAGGCTCCTGCGGATGAGGGGCCTCAAGTGTCACGCCTGCCGACGCTTCGTGCTGCGGCGCGTGCATATCGTCTTCCTCATTGTGGTCGGCGTCGCCGCCCTCATCGGCCTGCTCGAACTCCTCGAACACCTGACGTAAGCCTCCCGGAAATCTTTCTGACACTGGCACCGAATTCCTAAGTAAGAAAGGCGTCGAAGGCAATGAAGCTGAGCATCACTCGACTGTTCAAGGCAATGAAGTTGAGAATCACCCAACTGTTCTTTGCGCTCTCGCTGCTCGCGTCCACGCACGCCGCGCCGTTCGCGCGACAGAAGCCCACGCGTCCCTCGATGCAGGGCGGCACGGTCGTCTTCGCCGTCAGGAAGTACGAGTCGAGCGTGACGATGGAGCCGGTCGTGATCTACAAACGCGGCGCTTTCAGTAAGCCGCCAATCGACAACGAGGCGGGCGCGTTCGTGCGCGGGTACTTTCGTGCGGGGCGGCAGTATCGCTTGATTTCAGGCGGCGGCGAGGCGGGCACTGTGACGGTGCGGAAGAATATGGAGCCGGGTTGCGTGGGGCTTGTTGCGGAGGTCGGCGTCGAGACGCAGGTGCGGCTCGGCGGCCAGGTGCAGGCGCTCGCGACCGATTCCACCACGCTCGCACGCGCGCCCGGCTTACGCCGCGCCCCGACCGACGCGGAGCGTGCGCGTGCCGTTGAGCTTGCGCGCGCAGCCTTCTCGAAGAACGGTGTAGCCGCCGCGCTCTCTGCCAAGTTGGAGGTCGTCAACCTGACGGCGACCGACCTCGACCGCGATGGGAAGTTCGAGCTAATCGGCAGCTTCCGTGTTGAGAAGAAGGAAGAGACAGCGCCGGACGCCTTCACGCTCTTTATGATCTTCGAGCCGGAGGGCGAGTCTCTCAAGGCTGCGCTTGTCTGGTTCCATCACGGTTACGAGGGCGAGTACGCAGACCGACACTTCGTCGATCAGCTCGATCTGGACGGCGACGGAATCGGAGAGGTCATCGCCGAAGGAACCTACTACGAGAGCAACGACTACATCATCTACAAGAAGCAGCAGGGGCACTGGCGCGGCGTCTATCAGGGCGGCGGCGGCGGCTGTTGAGCCGAGGCACACGCACGCACGGCTTCGCCCGTTCCCACACACGGCTTCGCTTGTTCGCACGCATGGCTTTGCCGTCTCGCGGGCGCGAACGGTTTTCCACACTGTGGAAATTCGAGAGGCGCAAAGACCATCTTGCAATCTAAACTTCGAGTGCTATAATCCGCTCGCCCTCGACCGCTGGGGCGCAAAATTTTTTGTCCTGAAGAGCGAGCAGACCGCGCATATGCTCCAACCCCCGCGCGGTTGAAAACAATTAAAGAGAGCAGTTCAGTTTTTCCGCAATGGCGTCGGACAACCGCAAAAAGATTCCACCTCTGTTCGCCGTGCCTGAAAGGGGAGCGGCCTCGGACGACTCGCGTGTTGCGGAGGAGAAGCCCGCGCGCCGGAAGAAAATCGAGACGCCCGCGGTCTGTCAGCGTTGCTTCGGTACAGGCCACGAAGTCGTCCCCGGCAAAGGCGCGCGACGCTGCGAGTGCAGCACGAAGAGCACACAGGCGAAATTATTTGAGGCTGCGCGCATTCCCCGTCGCTATGAACATTGCACAACAAATAACTATAAGAAACGTAACATAACTCAGTGGAGAGCCATCGGCGCGGCCTCAAATATTTTGGATAATTATCTCGCAGGGGAGATTGATCGCGGGCTTTTATTCATGGGGCCTGTTGGAGTCGGCAAGACTCACTTGTCAGTAGCGATCTTAAAAGGATTGATCGAACAAGGCGTGCAATGCCTATTCTACGATTTCGGTACATTGCTTAAGCACATTCAGGACTCCTACAACAAGGTCTCGAACACCTCGGAGATGAGTGTCCTCTCGCCAGTCTATCAAGCCGAGGTGCTGGTGCTGGACGAACTGGGCGCATCGAAGCCGACCGACTGGGTACGCGACACGATGATGAACATCATCGGCAAGCGTTACAACGACAAGAGGCTCACCATCTTCACCACCAACTACATGGACGAGCGCCGCAACCCCGCGAATCCCACGGAAGAGACGCTCGAAGACCGCGTCGGCGTTCGCCTCCGCTCCCGCCTCTACGAGATGTGCCACACCGTCCAAATCGACGGCGAAGACTACCGCAAGCAGCTCGACGCACCGCAAGCTTAGTCGTCTTCAGCGCATAGCTTCAGCCTCTCAAAATCTGTTCTCATTCTTTGCGGGAGCGCGGCGACGAACGATGTCGGGCGCTTCTTCTTTTTTGATGTGATTGGTTATAGTCGGAGTATTCGGCGTCGTGTGCGATGTACGCGTCACCTTCCAGGCCATGTCTTGAGTCGTCTGAACGCGTGTGAAGGGCGAAAGGGGAAACGATAAGCATGAAGATACTCGGAATCCTCTCTCTCTGTTTCATGTGCGCCGGTCTCTCGTCCGCGCAGGATTCTGTTGCCGAACACCCGCCGCACGGGCTTTTGATACTCAAGCTGGAATGGACGAGGGAGCCTACTCCACTTGATCGATACCGCTCAACTTTTCCGGAAGGCTCAGGCGGCCTGCGGTCTGACCCGGACGGGACGGCACATGCCCCCTCCTCGGTCGAGGGCCGCCCTATCCGCGATCAGGGGAAGCCGCTGTATCTCTACGTCTACTCGATGAGGGTGAAGAACGTCGGAGCGAAGACGATCCTGGCGGTGTTCTGGGAGTATGTCACCAACGACACGTTCAGCGGCAGGGAGTTGGGCCGGCGTCAGATCATCAACTACGAGAAGATAAAACCCGACGGGGGCGCAACCCTCAAGTCCAAGCATCCATCACCACCGGCAAACATCGTCGCGGCGGACGCCTCTAAGGCGAGCGAGCGCCCGACGCTTGCGGAGCATGCGGAGATCAAGTGCGTCCTCTACACGGACGGCACAGTCTGGAAGGACTCGGCGGCCACGGGCACGGAATGTGAAGAGCTGCGGCGCATAGACAGAGAAGTAAAGATGCAAGAGAGAGGTCGTCATTGATTAGGAGCGCGCCGACGAACGATATGAGGCGTCGAAACGCGCGTAACCCATGACAGCGATTAGTACGCCTACTTAAAATTCGGCGCGCTATATGGCTTAATCTAAAAATAGAAAGGATTTCTTGAATGCAAGTAACAATATCTGTTCCGCTTTAAGCAGACATCGTCCATAGCATCCGATTCCCCGTTACCGTGTCTGCTGATGGTGTTACTTGGAGGAAAGGGCAACTTGGAGATTATTCCAACAAACGCGGTGTTTATATTCACCATTGTCATGGAAAAATGCTGTATGTCGGCAAAGCTACTAAAGGTGATTATGGCACTTTTGGCGAGCGGCTTCGGAGAGAGTTCCAGTTTTCAGCGGCGGGAACAAATAAGAAACTGCATAACCTTCTAGCCAAACAGGCTCATTCAATCTATTGTTATTTCTTGGATTTAGATGATGTAGATGCAATGGTTAATCCCGGCTCAATGACACTTGATAGAGAAACAAAAGCACTGATACTTGAGCAAGTTCTGATAGGCATTTACAAACCTGAAGGAAACGCCAAAAGCCGCGTTGAATTCCCAACGTCCGCCGAACAAGTCATCCCACCTACCCGCCCGTAGCTTGCCTTTCATCAACGTTATATCCTGCTATTTAGTTTGTGTGGCATCGTCGGGCGGCGGGTGATGTCAGGCGGTATGCGCGGCGATGATTGACCGTTTTGCCGCGCGAGAATTATTGTTGGGGGGGGAAAGTACGAGACCTCGTGAAGCTGATTGAGAAGGATGGATGGTGTCTGGCGAGAACGAAAGGGAGTCATCGTCAGTTTAAGCATCCGAACAAACCCGGGACGGTTACAGTTTCCGGAAAGCAGAGCATTGACGTGCCGCCGGGAACGATGAACAGTATCTTGAAGCAGGCAGGGTTGAAATAGCGGAGAGGTGCTTAGAGATGAGATATGTCGTGATTGTCGAAGAAGGTCGGAATAGCTTTGGTGCGCATGTGCCGGATTTGCCGGGTTGTATCGCAGTGGCAGACACGAGGGAAGAGGTGTTGGAGTTAATTCAGGGGGCTATTGAATTTCACATTGAAGGATTGCGCGAAGATGGTCAGCCTGTTCCTGAGCCTTCTTCGAGCATTGAATATGTAGAAGTACGCGCAGCATGACTAATGTTTTTTGCGGCATTAAGTCGTCGTCGCGGCGTCGAAGCTGACGCCACGATAGATTTCGACCAGAGGCAGTTCGCAGTCGAGTGATGTCAGCTTGATGGTCGAGTCGAGGTCGTTGGCCTCGGCGTGAATCCAAGTCCCGTCGTCCTGCTTGAAGAGGTGTGTGACGTGCGGGCGGTGTTGCGCGATGAGTAGATATTCGCGCAGCGTCGGGATTGACTTGTAGTGCGTGAACTTGTCGCCGCGGTCGTATGCTTCGGTCGAGGGCGACAGGACTTCGACGATCAGCGTCGGGTTGGTCAGAGCGTCAACACCATCGACCTCCACGAACTGCGCCTCGCCGCACAAGGCCGAGAGGTCTGCGTAGCGGTAAGGCGGCGCGCTCGGCACTTTGATTCGCATGTCCGAAGAGAAGACACGGCAGCCGCGTGCTCTCAATTGCGGCTTCAAAAAGGCGAGCAGATTCGTTTCAATCTCATCATGTTCTTCGCTGCCGCCGCTCGTGCAGAAGACTTCGCCGTCCCAGAACTCGAACCGCTCTTCGGAAGTCTTGTCCAACTCCAAATATTCTTCCAGCGTGTAACGGTGTTCAGGGTTTGCTGCCATCGCGTTTAATCCTCTCAAGGGCGCTCATAAGGTACGCCAGATTGCG
>JAVRON010000127.1:0-21805 GCA_032162705.1 Acidobacteriota bacterium | reverse complement strand
TCCCCTCCGCGTCCTCAGCGCCTCTGCGGTGAATCGCTCTTCACTCTATGCACAACTTTGAGGTAACGGCAGGCGGGCGCAGGATTTGTCCCTGCCAAAACAATTATTCACCCGATGTCTGAAGGATTCTCAAAGAGACGGCGCATCGTCATCGTCGGCGCAGGCATCAGCGGCCTCGCCGCGGCGCACAGGCTCTTTGAGTTGCAGCCTCAGGACTCTTCCGCGAAGACGGTCGAGAGTCAGACTGAAATCCTCCTGCTCGAAGCCTCCGACCGGACGGGCGGGACGGTTCGCACATATCGCCGCGAAGGCTTCCTGCTCGAAGGCGGCCCCGACTCTTTCATCTCAGAGAAGACCGCCGCGCTCGAACTCGCACGACGCATCGGCCTCGCCGACCGCATCATCGAGACGAACGAACACAACCGCCGCAGCTTCGTCGTGCGCGGCGGGCGTCTCCGCCCCACACCCGAAGGCTTCCAACTGCTCGCGCCCTCGCGCATGCTCCCCTTCCTGATGACGGACATCTTCACCTGGCGCGGCAAGGCGCGGATGGCGCTCGACCTTGTGCTGCCGCGTCGCAAGGGCGCGAACGGGCTTGATGACGAGAGCCTCGCCGCCTTCGTCCGACGCCGCTTCGGGCAGGAGGCGCTGGAGCGCATGGCGCAGCCAATGATGGGCGGCATCTATACGGCAGACCCCGAACACCTCTCTCTGCGCGCCACCAAGCCGCTCTTCCTCGACATGGAGCGACGCCAACGCAGCCTGATCCTCGCCATGTGGAAGGCTGGACGGAGTGCAAAGGCTGAAGCGCGGCACGGTCGCGCAGCGAGCGGCGCTCGCTATAGCCTCTTTCTAACCTTCGACGAGGGCACGCAGGTTCTGACCGACGCGCTCGCCGCGCGCCTGCCCGCGGGCGTCCTGCGTCTGAACACGCGTGTCGAATCGCTGACACTCGACATCGCCTCGCCAGCGCCCGAAGGCGAGACGCGTCGCTGGCTTTTGAAGACTGAAGGCGGCGAGACTATCAGCGCCGACGCCGTCTGCCTTGCGCTTCCAGCGTACGCCTCCGCGCGGCTTCTGCGCTCGACCGACGATGGCCTCGCAGACGAGCTTGACTCAATCCCCTACGCCTCGACCGCGACGGTCAACATGGCCTTTCGACGCGCGGACATCCCGCACCCGCTCGACGGCTTCGGCTTCGTCGTGCCCTTCATCGAGCGACGTACCGCGCTGGCCTGCACCTTCAGCAGCATCAAGTTCGCCGGTCGCGCTCCCGAAGGCCAAGTCCTTCTGCGCGCCTTCGTCGGCGGCGCGCTCCAACCCGAGATGTTCGACCTCGACGAAGACGCAATGGTCGAAGCCGTCCGACGCGACCTGCGCGACCTGCTCGGCGTCACCGCAGCTCCACGCTTCGCACACGTCGAGAAGTGGCCGCGCTCGATGCCGCAATATCATCTCGGCCACATTGAACGACTCTCGCGCATAGACTCGCTCCTCCAAAACTTCCCGACCTTCCGCCTCTGCGGCAACGCCTTCGACGGCACGGGTCTCCCAGACTGCGTTCGCGGCGGCGAGGCGGCGGCGGACGACATTTTTAACAATCGGCTTTTGCCCCTTCATGACGGAGTTTGACCGAACCTTTCAGCAAAATTCGTAGTCAGACCGCAGTGTCCTATCTGAGCAACTAGACACCTTGTATCTTACCGAAGGTACGAAACTCTTTAGGAGAATATGTAATGATGAGAATTATTAAAGAGCACGATGATAATTTGAGTAGTTGGTACTATGCTGATTCAAACCGAACACCTTCAGCTTACCTCTCATCAACCTTTGCTGGTTTCGCTGTTGCTGTCGCCGCTCGTCGGGCGATGGGTAATGCAGGGCGTTAGACGGCGGGAGAACCGGATGACGACTCTGCAAATGCTCTTGATGATTGGCCTGTATGCGGTCGCGTTGGTCGTCGTCGTCTACTTCACTCGCGCGACTGCGCGGCGCATCGCGGGGGCACTCGTCGGTGGAGCAGCGGTGGGGTTGATGGCGCTTGGCGCGATCACACTGTGCGAAGCCCTCGGGTGGTGGAAGATACCCTTTGCCTCGACGCCGTACTTCGCCTTCATCTTCTACGCCGGAGTGGCGATTACGTGCTCGCCGATCTACCTCGTCACATGGCGGGTGGCACGCCGGTTCGGGTGGCGCGGGCTGGCAATGTGCGTTGCTATCGTGGCGGTAATTGGCCCCCCGCGGGATTATCTGTACGCCGCGACGTTCCCTCAGTGGATGGTCTTCAGTCCGGGCGTGATGCCCGTCCTCGCAGACTCGGCGACCTACATTGGCATCGTGGTCGTGGGGCACGCCGTCATGAGGCTTGTGGCGGGCCCCGCCCGAAATGACCGTTTGGCTAGAGGAACCGCCTAAGTACGGACTCCGCCCTGACACTCCCCTTTTACCTTTGCCGCCCGTCTCCATCAAGCGGTCGAGCGCGAGGCTGTCGTTCACGTCACTCGTACCCCACGTTGTTCACGTCACTCACACCCCGCGTTAGGCAGATAAATTCCGGTGTTCTATACTCAACCCCACTTGGACATTCATGAAAGAACAGGCGGTGAAATGATGCCGGGCACATACTTTAAGGCGATCTGTATGGGAGTCGTTGCCGGAATGCGGAGCATGTCCGCGCCCGCATTCACCAGCGATTATTTAGTGCGTCAAAACTCGGAGACGTTAGCCAACTCACCTTTCGGCTTGATGGGTTCAACGCGAGCGGCAAACGTGTTGAAGGTCGCGGCCATGGGGGAGTTGGTGTTCGATAAACTGCCGGGCGTTCCCGCACGCGTCTCAACGGGCCCTCTGGTCGCCAGAATCTTGTCGGGCGCGCTTTGCGGAGCATCGCTGTGTACGGTCGAGGGTAAGCGCGTTGAGTCAGGGGCGATTGCCGGAGGACTGGCGGCGATTGGGTCGGCCTACGCGTTCTACCATCTTCGTCGAGAGATTGGAGAAGGCACGAACGTTCCGGATGCGGTGCTTGGTTTAGCCGAGGATGCAATCGTGATCGGCAGTGCGTTGAGCGTACTCCATCAGCGTTGAATCCGCCTGACGTATCGCTTGGGACGGACTCGCAATTAACTTGCCCTCCAACTCTCATGCGTGTAGCTCGCCGGTTAATTCAGGCGTTGGACTCCCGGGGAATGTAATTTACGTGCAGCGCGTTCGAGGAGAGATGTTTACAACGATCATTTGAACATGGACACATTTACCGATCAGAATTTTAAGGAACTATGTGACGCGGTGAAGGGCGTCTATACGAACGTGGAACACGTCTCTGCGATTGGCTGGGGCGTGGATACGCCCGTTCATCATATCGAAGGCGCGGTGATCGCCGAAATACATTCCAGAATGGAAGAGTTCATCGGGGGAAGAATCGAGGTCGCGGAGAGGACTCGTGCGGAGCACGTGCCGCCCGAATCGCTCGGCGAGACTCACACGCGGCGGCGCAGAGAGGAGATCATTAATTTTATAAGGAAGCATCGCAGTGAAGGTCTTTCACACCCGGATGCTATCCTCAATCAAACTATTCGGGCCGTGGTCGATAACTGGCGACGTGAATTCGGGCCGCGCCAGTCGTGATTTAGACCGGACAGTCAAACGGTTCCCGACGTTCCCGTCAGGTTGAGCGCGCCGCCTTTTTCGAGCGTCGCGGTTATCAACCGTCTAAGGAGTTTTTTTATGAGCGAAGAGAAGAACGAAGAGATGCGCGAAGAGGTACAACCCAAACCTTCCGGGTCAACGTCCTCGATCCGGCGGGTAGGCATCTATTCAGCGGTGCTGCTCGTCGGCTTACTACTCGGTTTCGTTCCGATGTGGGTCAAGGCGCGCGCGTGTGCAAGTAGTCTCGCCGAGACGGAGCAACACTTAAGTCTCGCGCGGATGCAGAATACTCTTTCGTCGGCAGTGATCGACGCGCGCAGAGGCGATTACGAGCCGGCGCGCCAGTCCGCCAGTCAATTTTTCACTACGCTGCGCGCCGAAGCCGATAGAGAAAATTCGTCTCTCACAAAGGCGCAAAGAGACGGAGTCCAGACGTTGTTCGCCGGGCGTGATGAGATTATCACGCTGCTCGCCAGAAGCGACCCCGCTTCCGCAGACCGCCTCTCCGACCTGTACGTGGAATATCGTAAGCTGATGATTCAGGGCTAAGGCATTCACGAGCTTTGAAATCGACGTTCGATAAAGAGGAGCATCAGGATGGAAGACAACAAACTGGCCGCCGACGAAGCACGCCGCGAAGTGCAACACGAATCTATCAAGGCGCAGGTCGAGGGCGATGTGAACGCCGAAATAGCCGCGCGTGCCGACCGCACCACGCCCGTCGAAGCGCAGAAGATGGAGCAGGTCGCGGGTGAGTTTCGCGGCAAGGCCATCAACGAAGTCGTCGAGACGGAGCGCGAAGTCGAGCGCGCTCGCGGTCTGGCGCGCATCTCGCAGGTTGTTGACTACATCTTTTACGTCATCTATGCGCTGCTCGCGATACGTCTCCTTCTCTCTCTGCTCGCCGCCCGCTCAACCGCCGGGTTCGTGCAATTCATACGTGCTGTGACAGACCCTCTGTACAGCCCGTTTCGTGGGATCGTGGGAAGTCCGACGGTTGAAGGCGGCTACACGCTGGCATTGCCTATCGTGATCGCAATCATCGTCTATGCGCTGCTCCACGCCGGCATCAACGGGTTACTGCGTTTAATGGCACATCGTAAAACCGAGATTTAGCTTATACGCGGGCGTCGTACATTTCACGCTGCGTTCTCTGTTAATCTGCATACGCTCTCTCATCACGCTAAAGTCAACGGCGGCGCTCTTGAGCAAAGAAGGACTGGTCATCGTGGGCGGCGTCGCAGCGGGGCTTGCGGCGGCGATGGAGGCGCGGCGCACGTCGCCGGACTTGCCCGTCAAAGTGTTCGAGCGGACGGGCGACATCTCATACGGCGCATGCGGGCTGCCTTACGTCGTCGCCGGATTGATTCCCTCGCCCGAGGCTCTCGTACTCCACACACCCGAATATTTTCGCGAACGACACGGAATCGAAGTCGAACTCGACGCGGAGGCGCTCGAACTCCTCCCTTCAAAGTCTGTCGTGCGCGTGCGCTTGCGTGGCGAGGAGCGCGAGGTCGGCTACGATGCGCTTGTTATCGCAACCGGCGCGGCTGCCGTCTGCCCGCCGCTTCCCGGACACACGCTCGAAGGCGTCTTTGTGCTGCGCCACCTGCGCGACGGTCGCCGCATGCTGCGCTTCATGGAGGAGACCGCGCCACGCAACGCCATCGTCGTCGGCGCGGGCTACATAGGGCTTGAGATGGCTGAAGCTTTCCGTGCGCGCGGGCTGCATACGACGCTCGTCGAGGCATCGGATACGGTGATGGGTGCGCTCGGCGGGCGTATGCGGGACACGGTTGCGGACGAGCTGCGCGCAAGCGGCGTCGAAGTCCTGTTCGGCGAGCGCGTCGCGGGCTTCGAGGGCGCACGTGGACAAGTCGCGCGTGTTCTGACCGAACGGGGTCGCACCTTGGAAGCGGATGTGGTCTCAATCGGCGTGGGCGTGCGTCCCGAGGTCGTGCTTGCGCGCGACGCAGGTATCGAGTTAGGCGAGAGCGGAGCCATCTGGACGGACGAGCGGCAACGCACGAGCGCGCAGGGAGTGTACGCCGCGGGCGATTGCTGCGAGGTGCCGCACAGGGTTTCGGGACGACGCGTCTGGCATCCTTTGGGTCAGCCCGCAGTCCGGCAGGGTTGGGTCGCGGGAGCGAACGCGGCGCGCGGCGACACTTCCGTCGGAGCGCGTTACGCGGGCGTCGTCGGCACGAATGCCGTCAAGGTTTTCCGTCTGGAAGTTGCGCGCACAGGTCTCTCGCTCGAAGAGGCTCTGTCGGTCGGCTTCGACTCGGCGGAAGTCGAGAGCGAAACACCCTCGCGCGCGGGCTACTATCCCGGCGGGTCGAAGATTTACACGCGGCTCGTCACGGACAGCCGGGGCCGCCTGCTCGGCGCGCAGATGGTCGGACGCGAAGGCGTCGCGCAGCGCATAGACGTTTACGCCGCCGCGCTCCACATGGGACTCAAGGCGGACGATATCGAACGGCTCGACCTCGCCTATGCACCGCCCTTCGCGCCCACCATCGACCCCGTCATCCGCGCCGCACACGAAGCGCGGAAGAAGAGTTCAGAGTCGTGATGAATCGTCCCGCCCGTGTCCATTCAAGTGAAGGAGAGATTAGAGCGTTTTTCACTTGAATGTAATGTCAGAACGACTCACCGCAGAGGCGCTGAGGACGCGGAGGGGGCGCAGAGAATAACTCAACCCTCAGCGAGTCTCTGCGTCCTCAGCGCCTCTGCGGTGAATCACCCCATCCTCTTCACTCAAGTGAAAATTGCTATAAAGAACAGAGGGCGTGCGCTCCCGTTGGAGGCACGCCCTCTCTTCTTTCGTCTGAAGGGTCGAACTACAGTCTCGCAAAAACGACGACGAGCGTGAAGAGCACGAGCGTCTCGATGAAGACGAGACCGAGAATCATCATCGTCTGGATACGCGCGCCCGCGCCGGGGTTACGCGCTACGCCTTCGGCAGCCGCCGCCGCGACGCGCGACTGCCCGATGGCGGCGAGCGCCGCCGCGATGGCGAAGCCTATGCCGCCCGCGATGGCTTTGTACTTGTTCACCGAAAAGTCGTTGTCGGCAGCCGCATTGGCTCCCTGCGCCAGCGCGGGGGCCGCGGTCATCAGCACGCCGACGACGGCGAAGAATGCCATTCTCAGTTTGCTCATAGATGTTTCTCCGGTAACTGTTTTGACCCGTCGGGGAAGCGCGTCCAGTCTTCTCCGGTCGTCCTGCGCGTCGAGCGTCGAAGCGTCGTTTATAATTTCGCCTCCACCCGGTATCCGCCGCCCCTCTTACAACGGCGCTCCAGCGATTTCGGCATCCCGCCTTCAAAACGCGAAAGCTATTCCATTCCGCTTCAAACGCCCCGAGCCGGCTCGCCGTCCGTGCCTTACGATGCGCGCGTCCTTATCCGAACGGGTCTTCCCTAGTCCTTCGCGCCGCGACGCGCGCGGGCACGTTCGCCCACGCCGCCCGACCGGCGCTGCCTTTGAAAAAACTTTTAAGCGTGCATCGGCAGAGTGATGACGCCGCCCTCCTCTTCGAGGTTCAGGTGCTCGCCCTCCGCGCCGTGATGCTCTTCGTGTTGGTGCGAGACTTCGCTAATGTAGATGATTGAGAGCAGCACGAAAATAAACGTCTGCATAAACGCCACGAACACGCTGAGCGGCATGATTGCGACCGGAAGCAGCCACGGGCCTTCGGGGATAGATAACCCCGTCGTCGCGTAAATCCACAAGAACAACTTTGTCGTGTTAATCCAAGCGTACATGCCGGTCGCCAGATTCCCGATGGTTCCGAGAATCTGCTCGTCGCCGAAGAGATTTCCGAACAGACGAATGCCGAGCGACATCGGGCGCACCATGTTGCTCACCAGCTCAATCGGCAGCATCAGAATGGCGAGCAACGGAATGGGGCCCATGAAGTGCTTGAGGTGGCCGAGCAGTCCGTTCTCCCTGATGCCGATGGCGTTGTAGTAAACAAACGACGAGATGCCCAGCGCGAAGGTCACGGAGGTCGAGGCGGTCGGAGCCATCAGGCCGGGGATGAGTCCCATCAGGTTCGAGACAAGAATCAGCAGGCCGAAGGTGGCGATGATGGGGAAATACTTCAGCCCGTGCGGCCCGACGTTATCGACCAGAAGGTTCCGTATGGCGAGTATGCCCGCCTCCAGCGTCAACTGCCCGTAAGTAGGCTCTTCGACCGAGAGCTTGCGCGGCTTCAAGACCCAGACGACGACGAGCGTGAACAAGACCGCCAGCACGAACATCACCGTGTACCACGGAACCGCGTTCTCCACCGTGTACTCGCCGAAGACCTTCTCGGGCGTCGTGCCGAAGTAGCCGAAGAACTTCTGCCAGAAGGGATGCGTGACTGCCATCTGGAAGTCGTGGACGGGCTGGCCGATGTAGTGGTTGACGAGTTGAACCACCGCGGGCACGTGGTGCTCGCCCGACTCGGCTGCGTGTTCCGTCGCGGCAGCCGCATGTCCCGCAGCCGCCGTTTCGCTGAACAGAAAGAACATTGACTATGTTTCCTCTCGACCTACGATGGCGAAATATAACTGCCTGAAACCTTCCGCGAGCAGCGCCGCGACCACGGCGCACATCCCCACAAGCGTGGCGACGAGTGAGACTACATCGAGCCGAACGGCGACGAACACGACCGTTGCGACGACGGCATAACGCAGAACGTAACGCGCCGCTCGCATACGCCCCGGCACGCCCGCCGTCGCCGACTCGAAGACCGCCGCGACCGACGTGCGAAGCCAGTGCAGGTTGAAGACCGCGAGCGCTCCGCCCAGCGCCAGTCCCGTCGAGACGCGCCACGGAGCGAGAAAAACGCTCAGGGCGACGGCGACCAGCGAAGCCACGCACGTACCTCGAAAGATGCGCCGCTCGGCTGCGCGCGGGTCTCGGCCCGCGTCTCCCGGCTCGCCCGGGCGCGCACTGTCTGCGCCTTCAATCATCACGGAACAGCAGATTTTACACGTCGCCGCGCGCACCTGTCGAGCCGCCCTCGCTCAAAGGCGCTGGCCGCCCTTCACCAGACCGAGAAGTGGTCGGCGCTACTTATTTAGTTGAGAGATGATGCGGATGAACTCGTAGAAGCCGACGACCGCGCCGAGGATTATTCCTGTGACCATCAGCCAACGCGTACCGAGCCAACGGTCGAGCGCCCAACCGACGCCCATAAACGAGAGCACGGCGAAGAAGATCGTCAGACCGGCGGCGTAAGCGATACCGCTTCGGCGCGTCGTCTCCTGCTCGCCGCCCGCTTGTCTTTCCGGCTCGCCCTCATCCATCTATTCGTTGCCCTCGGCAAACACCTCTTCGTAGGCGACGCGGACAAGCCCGACCTTGGTCTCGGCCACGAGCTTTCCATCCTTGAACTTGCTGAGCACGCCTTTGAGGTACGTGAACGCGCCATCCTCCTCCAGAGGCTCGTCGAGGTACTCGCCCGTGAAGGAATACTTGAAGCCGAGATTCTCGACGGTCGTGAACGAGAGCATGACGGGTTGCGCGCGTTGGATGCGGAGGGGAAGGCCGGGCTTGAGGATCGTCGTGACAGACCCGGACTCGACGAGGCGTACCGACTCGAAGTCAAGCAGGTTGCCCTTGACGGTTACGACCTGACCGCGGACGGCGATTGTGCCCTGCTTGTCCGGCATGAGCGCGTCACGATTGTCGCGCGCGGAGTCCTCATCAGTTTTGTAGTCGAGAATGAAGAAGTCGAAATTCTGGAAGTCCTTCGGCTTCTCGCCGTTGATCTTGAAAGGGCCGAAGTAGGTGGCGGGCGTCTCGGCGACCTGCCGACTCGAATCGCGCCTGATCTTTTCTTCTTTGACGACCTGCCCGGATGCCGAGAACACGAACGCGAGGATGAGAGCCGTAGACAACAGATATCTCATAAATCGATCAAAGCCCAACGTTTGAAAGTTAAAGCCGCGCGTGACCTGGAGTTCGGGACGGGGCAGCGACCCCGACGCCGAAAAATACGAAGAGCAGAGATTGTATTCGTAAATTTTATTTAGTCAACTGCTTGCTCCTGATTTCGGCGAGCATTCGCTCGGCCTTCAACATCTCCGCCTCGGCGGAGGTTAGCTCCGCGTGCGACCCTTCGTCGGGCCCGGAGAGGAGTTTGTAAGCGCCGACGCCCGCGAGCGCGATGACGCCGAGGATGACGAGCCACTTGAAGAGAGCGGCCACGACGCCGAAGAGCGCGAATGCGCCGAAGATGGCGAGAACCAAGACGAGCAGTGCGATAACGACTTTGAAAAAGTTCATGACCTCAAACACCTCCGCGAGCGAATCGAGTCAACGTGCTCGTTGACTCCTACTCGATAAACGCTCAGATGCCCGCGCGCGTTCGCAAACTTTCACTCACCAGCGGTTTCGCGTCAGGTAATTGACGGGCACGTCCCACAACTGCGCGCGTCGCGAATGCCGCATCGAGTCGTGTATGAAGCAGACGTGCGTACACCAGCAAGCGCGCCCGCCGTCTATCGACGCCAGTTCCGCGCGTCTGCCTTCGGCCTCCCACAGTGCGCCGAAGTCGTAGTCGAAATCCGAGAGGCTGGCAAACTTCCCCCGCAGCTCGCAGGCGCGCACGTCGCCGTTATAGTCGATGACGGCCGTCGTCTCGCCCGCCGTGCAGGGGAAGGGCCATGCGGAAGGCCCCGAGAAGTTCGCGTGCTGCGTGCGGTAGTGAGTCGTGATCGCGCCGACGTATGCGACCGACTTGACGAAGCGCGTCGTGGCGTCGTCCGCCGCAAACATGCGCTCGCCGTAGCGCTTCGTGAGAGCGGAGACGCGCGTGTACATCGCGGGCAGAATCTCGGGCGGGACTTCCTTGATCCTCTCGCCCGCCTTCGTCTCGCCGCGGACGACGTTGAAGTAGTGGCCGTCCAACTGGAAGTTCTCCCACATGAAATCCGCGAGCCGCCCAACCTCTCCGTAGTTCTCCGCACAGACAACCGTGTTGACGTTGAGGCGGAAGCGGTCAGCGTACTTTTCTTTAAGTGGGTAGAGAGAGCGAATGCAGTCGAGCGTGCGACCCCAGTTGCCGGGCACGCCGCGCACGCGGTCGTGCGTCTCGCCGTAGCCGTCGAGCGCGATGTTGAGGTAGAGATGAATTTCCGGGTTGAGCGAGAGAGCGCCTTCGACGATCTCGAACGTGCGCGTCTTCAGGAGTCCATTGGTCGGGATGATGATGCGGCGGACGCCGTTGCGTTCGACGAAGAGGCGGATGATGTCCGACGCGTCGTGGCGCAGGGTCGGCTCGCCGCCCGAGAGCCAGAGGTCTGTGATCTGTGGCATCGTCCGGGAGACGCGCTCGATCTGCTCGAAGGTCAAGTCGCCGGGACGATTCAGCTCTTCGTGATAGAAGCACGTCTCGCACTTCGCATTACAACGCGACGTGATGAAGAAGATGACCGTGCCGAGACGCTTCTCTCTCTCGGTCGAGCGCAGGAGTTGGAAGAACTGTGCGGCCTTGTTGGACATAAAACTCAATGCGAGTCGCGGCGGGCCGAGGCGGAAGCCTGACCGTCAGGGATGGCGTCAGCGGAACGATGAATGATGAACTAAGCGCAGTCTTCAGTTCATAGTTCAGCGTTCCGCGTTCATACTTCCTTACGCCCTCCCTCACGGTCGGGCTTCTGCATGTCGGCGATAATCGCAGTTTCCGACGGCGATTTCAATTCGTACTCGATGCCGCGCCAGACGATGCGGCGCGAGGCGGCAGCCGCCAGTGCATTGTAGAGAAAGAGCAAGGCCGTCAGCGGCCAGAGCAGAAGATGCGCCCACACCCCCGCACGCAGGCGTCCGTGCTGGTCTTCGAGCACGAGCGCCACCGCGCGCAGGCGGAAGAAAGACTTCCACACACCGAGCAGGAAGATGACCGAGACGAGCGCGAGCGGCCACGCGAACGAGAGCTTGAGCAACGCGCACGCGCCCGCTGTGGCAAGCCCGCCGAAGAAGGCCGCCACGAAGAGCAGGTTCGAGACGAGGACGACGACCCACAGGTGCTTTGCGTAGACACGCGTGATCTTCAACTGCCGCGTAGTGAACTCCAGCAGCTCGCCGAAAGAACAGTCTTCGAGCGAAGCGTTCAGGCACGCGGGCACGAAGCGGACGGGGAGTTCGGCCTCCTGCAAGGCGCGTGTTAGTGCATAGTCGTCCGAGACCGTGCCGCGCCAGCGCCCGCGTATGTTCAGCCCCTCGAAGGTCGCGCGGCGGATAGCCGTCGAGCCGCCCCAGCAGAAGTTTCGCCACACGTCCGCGCCGAGCGCCGAAGCGATGGACGCGTTCCAGACCGAGCGCAGGTGCGACGCGAAGCCGCCCTTCACGGGCAGAAACCAGCGATAGCCCGTCGCCGCCCCTGAGCCAACTTCGCCCAGCGGCGCTACGAGCGAGCGCAGCCAGTCGGCGCGCGTCCGCGCGTCCGTATCGACGAAGACGAAGACCTCGCTCGACGGGTCAACCTCTGCGACCGCCGCGAGTAGATTGTGAACCTTCTGCCCACACTCGACGGCGCGGCCCGCGACGACGAAGCGCGAGCGCGCGACCGTCTCGCCCTCCAGCTCGCGGCTCAACTGGCGTGCGATGTCGAGCGCAGGGTCGTCCGCGCTGTCGGAGACGAAGACCAGCTCGTAGACCGGATAGTGTTGCCGGAAGAGCGCCGTGAGGTTCGAGCGCAATCCCTGATCGAGTCCGCGGCAAGGCACGATGACAGAGGCAAACGGCATGTAGAGGGCGCGCGCCCTTCCAAGCTCACGCCGGAAGAAGGCGAGATAACGTACGCCGCCGCGCAGCGAAAGCACGCTCTGCAAAACCGCCAGAGCCGCCACACAGTAGAAGACCCACATCACACCTTCACGCCTGCGCCCGGCCCGAGAGTGAACCGCTCCGTTGCTGGCCCCATCACCTGATTGTAAGCTCAAGGGTGTACGGAATGGCCGCGCCCCGCTTCTTCTTGTTCCAAACGGCGATCAGGTAATTCCCCGTATCCGGTAACTCACCCGTCCAATCCTTCACCTCCAGCCCGTCCTCAATGGGGCCGCCCGGAGCCGTGATGGAGAAGATGGCCGCGCCGCCGGTGGCAGTGACGTGTACTGTCATGGTCTGCCCCTTTTTCGCCGCGAGTTTGTAAGTGAAGCCGTGCGCGTTGTCAGCCCTTCCCTTCAGAATCGCGGTCGTCCTTCCTTTCCCGAACCTCACGGGCGTTGGCTGCCCTCCGGTTTGAGCCGAGGTGTTAAGCGCGAGACAGCAAATGACGGCGACCGCGCCGACGAGCGACAACGCGACGTTACGAGCACTCTTCTGCATTTCGATTCTCCTTTTAGTTTCGTTTTGGATTTGTTTGGAAAGGCCCAGCATCTACCGTGCGCAGGTCTGTGCGCGCCCGCCGTCAATCGAATAGGTCGCGCCCGTAATCCAGGCGGCGCGGTCTGAGGCGAGGAACAGAATCAACTCGGCCACTTCTTCGGCAGAGCCGACGCGCCCGAGCGGGTGTGTCTGTTTCGAGTGTTCGAGGAAGGCCGCGTACTTGTCATCGTTCATGCCGCCGCGTTTGTGAATCTCGGTGACGACGACGCCGGGGTTGACCGCGTTGACGCGGACGCCTTTGGGCGCGAGTTCGAGCGCGGCGCAGCGCGTCAACTGATCCACGCCCGCCTTCGAGACGCAGTAGGCCAGCACGCCTGGGAAGGCACGCAGACCCGTCACGCTCGAAACGTTGACGACGTTGCCGGGCCGCCGCTCAAGATGCGGCACGGAGAGCTGCATGAGTTGGAAGACCGTGCGCAGGTTGATATTCATCATCGCGTCCCAGTCGGCGAGCGCGGTCGTCTCGATAGTCCCGTTGCTGATGATGCCCGCCGCGTTGACGAGCACATCGAGTCCGCCAAACCCTTCGACGGCCTCGGAGACCGCACGGCTCGCGTCCTCCTCATCCGTTACGTCGGCGCGAACCTCCAGAGCCTCGCCGCCGCGCACGCGAATCTGCTCCGCGACCTCGCTCAATCCTTCAAGACTGCGCCCGACGAGCGCGACACGCGCGCCCGCTTGTGCTAGACCGAGCGCCGTCGCGCGACCTATCCCCGATGTCGCGCCCGTAACGAGCGCGGCTCTTCCGTCAAATTCCCCTGCCATCCTGCCTCCCCGTGTTGTGCGTGTGTGTGAAACGAACAGGCCGACATCTTCGGGCATCCGCGATTGTTATAGGATTAAAATTCACGCCGCAGGAGTGTCTACTCCTATTTCATGGCGAGAGGGCCGGCGGCGGGCGCGATGGCCGTGATGACGGCCTCGGCGGCTTTGATGAACGGTTGCGGGTAGACGCCGATCAGGATGACGGCGACGGCGCAGACGATGAGCGCGGTTTGCAGCGGGGCGGAGAGCGAGAGCGGGCGCGCGTCGGCTTCGCGGTCGCCGATGTACATGGCGCGTATGAAGCGCACGTAGTAGTAGAAGCTGACGACCGTGTTGAAGGCCGCCCACGCGGCGAGCCAGTAGTACCAATGCTTCTCTTCCAACTTGCCGCGCTGAATCAGCCCGCCGAACAGAAACCACTTGCCGATAAACCCGCCCGTAATGGGAAGCCCGCCCAGAGAGAGCATGAAGATCGCCATCATCAAAGCCATCGCCGGAGACTTCTGGCCCAAACCCGTCAGGTCGTCCACCTCGTCGCCGATGATGCCGCGACGCCTGAGAGAGATGATGACGCCGAACGCGCCGATGTTCATAAAGGTGTAGACGATGAGGTAGACGACAAGCCCCGTGTAGCCGTACCGGTTCGCCGCGATGACGCCGAGCAGAAGATATCCCGCGTTCGACACGGACGAGTAGGCGAGCAGACGCTTCGAGTTGCTCTGCGTCACCGCGGCCCAGTTGCCGACCATGATCGTGACGGCTGCGACCAGGCCGAGCAGCGGAGCCCAATCGATCCTCATCCCGCCCAGCGCTTCGAGGAAGATGCGGGCGAGGAGCGCGAAGCTCGCGGCCTTCGAGCCTGTCGAGAGAAAGGCCGTCACCGAAGTGGGTGCTCCCTGATAAGCGTCCGGGGCCCACATGTGGAAGGGCACGGCTGCGATCTTGAAGAAGAGACCGGCGGCCAGTGCGATCATCGCGAGCAGCAGCATCGGCCTCAGAGCCGCGTCGGCTGTCTGACCGCCAGCGATCTCCGCTACCTTCGGCGCGATCTGCGCGAGGTTCGTCGAGCCTGTGACGCCGAACAGCAGCGACATACCGTAGAGCAGAATCCCCGACGAGAACGCGCCGAGCAGAAAGTATTTCATCCCCGCTTCGTTTGAACGCTTCTCGCGCTTCGTGTAGCCGACGAGCACATAGAATGTCAGCGCCATCAGCTCAAGGCTGATGAAGAGCACGATCAGGTCGTAGCCCGATGCGAGAAACATCATCCCCGTGGTCGCGAACAGAACCAGCGCGTAATACTCGCCGCGCTGCTCGCCCTCTTCGTCCAGATAGCGCAGAGAGATCGCGACGGTCAGCGCCGCCGACAGAAGAAAGATGAGCTTGAAGACGACCGCGAAGCCGTCAACCTTGACCGTGCCGTAGAAGCCCGTGAGCGCCGACGAGGTGTCCGCGCCCGAAAGGAACGGCCAGCCAAGCACGACGACCGACGCAGCCGCGAGCGCCGTCGCCGCCAGCGCGAAGTATCCCGTCCAACGGCTCAGACGCTTCGGCAGCACGACTTCCAACACGAGCGCCACGCACGCGCACACGGCCAGAATTATCTCGGGCGCGATCAAATTCAGATCGGCTGGATTGAACAGCGCGGTGGTGGAGGCTTGAAGAAGAAACATAGTTAGTTAAAAGGAGTCAGGCTTGCTCATCCGCCCACGGTCGATACGGCTCCCAATCCATGTGCTCGTGGTAAAGCCTCATCGCGTCCTCGTAGGTGTCTGCTTCGACCGTCCAAATCAAATGCGCTCTCGGCTCCAGCAACCGTCGCCGAAGCTCGTAGATTTCATCGACCGGGAAGAAAGTTAAGGCAACGGCTCGCCCCTCTTCCTCGTCCTGCCATAATTCATACCTCATCGGCCTTAGCTATCCGACTCTCATTTCTCTATCTTCTCGGCAGTCTGCGGCACACGGGGCGAAGCGACGGGGAACGGATAATCGGGTCGGACGTGTTTGACGATGGCGGCAACCGGCTTCTGAATGAAGTCTAGAAACGGCTTCGGGTAGACGCCGATCCAGAGTGACATGACGAGCAGCGGAATCATGTAGGCCCACTCACGCCCCTTCAAATCCTTCAGCGACTCGTTCTTCGGGTTCTCGATGTTGCCGAAGAACATCCTTTGATAGAGCCAGAGCATGTAGCCCGCGTTGAGGATGATCCCGAGCGCGGCCCAGCCCGCCCACCAAGGGTTCGCCTCGAACGCGCCCCGCATCGCCAAAAATTCCGAGATGAAGACGCACAAAAGCGGCAGACCGATGGCCGTCATCGCCATCGCGAGAAAGACCGCCGCGTAGCCGGGCATCACGTGCGAGAGTCCGCCGAACTCGTTGACGGCGCGCGTATGTCGCCGCTCGTAGATGATGCCGACCAGAAGGAAGAGCGCGCCCGAATAGATGCCGTGGTTAATCATGTGGAGCACCGCGCCGTTCAACCCGTTCGGGTTTAAGGAGAACAGCCCCAGCATCACGACGCCCATCGAAGAGACCGACGAATAGGCCACGAGCTTCTTCACGTCGCCGTCGCGTTTGACGACGAAGTACATCGCGGCCAGCGCGCCGTAGATGACGCTGACGATGGCGAGCGAGATCATCACATTGCGCACGCCGAAAGAGCCGAAGTAGCTCTGGTCAATCGAAGCCTTCGGGAAGAAAGGCAGGTTGAAACGGTAGAAGCCGTATGTGCCGAGCTTGAGGAGAATGCCCGCGAGGATGACGCTTCCGGCGGTCGGCGCTTCGACGTGCGCGTCCGGCAGCCACGTATGAAACGGCCACATCGGGACTTTGATGGCGAAGCCGATGGCGAAGGCGAAGAACAGCAAGACCTGCATCGACCCCATCGGCAACACAGACCCGAGCGACTGCATGAACATGATATTGAAGGTTCCCCCGCCATTCGCCGCGGCCAGAGTATTCTTCATCATCTCAAGCGCCGCCGGGTTCCCCGCGATGGTCGCCTTCGTCGCCTCGCTGATGGCGGAGACGAGCTGCGCGTCCTGCGTCAGGAAGTACATCTTGATGAGACCGAGCAGAAGCCCAACGGAGCCGACCAGCGTGTAGAGGAAAAACTTGATGGCTGCGTAGAGCCTGCGCTCGCCGCCCCAGATGCCGATGAGGAAGTACATCGGGACGAGCGAGACCTCGAAGAAGAGGAAGAAGAGAAACAGGTCAGCTGCGCAGAAGACGCCGAGCACGGAGGTCTGCAACAGAAGCAGCAGCGCGTAGTATTCCTTCTCGCGCTTCTGTATGTACTCCCATGAAGAGAGCGACGCGATCACGCCCAGCAGCGTCGTCAGCAAGACGAGCAGCACGGCCACGCCGTCCACTCCCATCTGGTAACGCGCGCCGAGGGCGGGAATCCACTGCGCGTCCTCAAGGAACTGGAACCCGCCGAGGTTCCGGTCGAAGGCGAGCAGCCCGAGCGAGACCACGAAGTCGAGCGCGAACCACGCGGTCGCGAACCGCTTGATCGCGCCCGTCTGCTCCTTCTTAAACAGGAAGAGGACGACGAGCGCGCCGAGCGCCGGCAGCCACGTGATGACCGAGAGTAAGGGGATGTTCACAGCTCCTCCAAAAACCGACGATTAATGCGAGAACGAATTAACAGGGACGGACAGGATAGACAGGATGTAAGAATTAAAGATTTCAGATTTGAAATTAGAGATTTCAAAGCTGAAATTTAAAATCTGAAATCTTTAATCTCGAATTTGAAATTTCAAATCATCAATCCGTTTATCTCTTTCTCCTATCCTGTCCATCCTGTCCATTCCTGTTTGAATTGCTATCTCCTCAACGCGCTCCCGTGAGGGCGGAGAGAATGTCTTTGCCGAAGTAGAGTCCGACCGCGGCGACGAGGCCGAGAATCATGACGAGCGCGTAGTTGGCCGTCAGGCCGGTCTGCGCGGCGCGCAGGAGCGGCGACATCAGAAGCTTGATGAAGCCCGCCACTCCGTTGACCGCGCCATCGACGACGAGGCGGTCGGTCGCGCCCGTCAGACGGCTCAACTGCCGCGTGAGCCACGCGACGCCGTTGACCGCGCCGTCGATAAAGCGCGAGTCGAATGCGTAGACGCCGCGTGACACGTCCATCGTACGACGCGTGACGAGTTTTCCGTAGAGTTCGTCTACCCAATACTTGTTGAAGCTCCCACGGTACAGAGGCGCGAGCCGCTGCGCCCAAACTTCCGGCAGATGCGGCCTCCAGACATAGAACAGGAAGCCGAGCAGAATGCCTGCGACCGCGGCAAAGATCGAGAAGCCGATGAAGAACATTTCGGCCAACCAATGGCTGCCGAGTGCATGCTCGACGGCATGCGCGAGGTTGAAGCCCGTCACGCCGTAGGGCAGGGGCAGCTCGCCGTGTGCCTCTCCACTCTGCGTCGGGAGCGGCGCTTTGTTGCTTCCCTCTTGAAGGACGGCCTCGTGACCGGCGGTCTGCTTGTCGCGTGCTTCGAGCGCGCCGACTTCCCTCCGGGTCTCTTTGCCGAACTGCCGGGTCGAAGGATTCCAGATGACGGGGTCGAGCCAGTTGACGATGTTGAGGCGTCCGCCGACGTGTGCGCCGCCCGCCAACGCGGGACTGATGCCGACGAAGCCGCCGATTGTCGCCAGCACGGCTAAGACCGCGAGCGGAACCCACATCGAGGGCGGCGACTCGTGCGGAAGCACGGAGCCGTGCGGGTGATGTCCCTGACCGGCAGGCTCATCGGCGTTATGGTGGTCGTGTATGTCTTGACCACTCGCATCCGCGTCCTCAGGCTCGCCGACCGCTGCGGTCTCAAGGGCGTGCGCGATGCCGACTCGATCTTCGGGGCCGTGGTGCGGACGATCTGCGACCGAAGGGTCAATCGCGATGTGTATCGCCTTGCCCTCGTCGTAGGCTTGCGCGTGCGCCTCGTCCGCTTGCCCGCCCGCGCGGACTTCGAGAAAACGCTCGCGCCCCCAGAAGGTCAAAGCCATCAGACGCGTCATGTAAAAGGCCGTGCAGGTCGCCGAGATGGTCGCGATAATCCAGAGCATCCAGCCGCCGGGCACGTACTCGGTCGAGGCCGCGTTCCAGAGTATCTCGTCTTTAGACCAGAAGCCCGAGAAAGGAATGATGCCGCAGATGGCGAGCCAGCCCGCGAGGAACGTCAGGTAAGTCTTCGGCATGTACTTCCGAAGGTTTCCCATTCGTCGCATGTCCTGCTCGTGGTGCATCGCGTGGATGACCGAGCCTGCGCCGAGGAACATCAAAGCCTTGAAGAAGGCGTGCGTCATCACGTGGAAGATGCCGACGACGAAGGCTCCGACGCCGCACGCCAAAAACATAAAGCCGAGCTGCGAGACGGTCGAATAGGCGAGGACTTTCTTGATGTCGTTCTGCGTGATGCCGATGGTCGCCGCGAAGAGTGCGGTCAGCGCGCCGACGACGGCGACGACGAGCATCATCATCTGCGAGTGCTGGAAGATGACGTTCGTGCGCGTCAGCATGTAGAGGCCCGCTGTGACCATGGTCGCCGCGTGAATGAGCGCCGAGACCGGAGTCGGCCCCGCCATCGCGTCCGGCAGCCACACGTACAGAGGTATCTGCGCCGACTTGCCGCACGCGCCGATAAATAGCCCGAGCGCAATCCACGACATGATGCCCCACGGCGTAAAGCCGCCGATGAGTTCGAGAGGGAAGGTGCGCGCCTGCTCGAAAACTTGTATGTACTGCGTCGAGCCGAAGGTGGCGATGACGCAGAAGACCGCGAGCGCGAAGCCGAAGTCGCCGATGCGGTTCGTGATGAAAGCCTTGCGCGAGGCGTCGCCCGCCTCTTTGCGGTCGAAGTAATAACCGATGAGCAGGTACGAGCAGAGGCCGACGCCCTCCCACCCGACGAACATCATCATAAAATTCGACCCCATCACGAGGATGAGCATCGAGAACATAAAGAGTCCGAGGTACGCGAAGAATCTGTAAAAACCTTTATCGCCGTGCATGTATCCCGTCGCGAAGACGAAGATGCACAGACCCACTCCCGTCACGATGAGCATGAAGATGGAAGAGAGCGCGTCGAGCTGGTAGCTCCACTCCACGTCGAGCACAGACCCCACCCCGCGTTTCTCCGCAACGTGCGGCTTCGCGACCAGAACGGCGAACGGCTCGCCCGGCTTAGCATTCTGCTCACGCGCCTTGCGTACGACATCCTCGTCCATGAGCCGCCGCGACTCCATATCGGCGCGCTCTGCAAGCCCCTCGGTCAGCTCGACCGCGCCGCCCGGAATCCACGTGTAGACGAAAGCGCCGTCGTCGCTCGTCACGTAAGGCTTCGGCCAGATGTGCGTGCCGTAGTCGATGACCGCGAGCAGGCTGATTAGAAAGGCGAGTGCGACCGACCCGACCGCGATTGCGCCGACCAGCCGCTCGGAGAAGCGGAAGCGACGGCCCAGCAGCCCGTTGACGGCAGCGCCGAGCAGCGGCAGAAGGGGAACGAGCCAGATGTATCTATGCATAATGAAGTAGACAGTAGACAGTAGTCAGTAGTCAGTAGAAAAACCTTCGTTAATCGAATCGTCGAGTGTCAGCATCAACGCCCGCCTTGCGGAGCCTACTGACTACTGTCTACTGGCTACTGTCTACTTCCTTTCACCATTTCAAGAGGTCTATCTTGTCAACGAAGATCGTCTCGCGGTTGCGATAGAGCGCGATGACGAGGCCGAGGCCGATGGCCGCCTCGGCGGCGGCGACGACGATGATGAAGATTGTGAAGACCTGACCGGCGACGGCGTTCATGCTCCCGGTCTCTTGGAGGTAGCGCGAGAAGGCGATGAAGTTCAGGTTCGCCGCGTTCAGGATTAGCTCAATCGACATGAAGATGACGATGATGTTGCGACGGGTAAGCACGCCGGCCACGCCGATTGAGAACAGCAGCGCCCCGATGATCAGAAACTTCGACAGGTCTGGATGCGCGACGCCCTGCCGTACGTTCTCGACAATCGAGCCTTGCAACAGGAGTGCGTGTGCCGTTGTGAAAAGGCTGTTCATAGTTTCGGACTCAACTTACAGGTGCGTCATCGGATTCAACTTAAAGGCACGTCATAGTTTTAAAGGCACGTCATAGTTCAGACTCAGCTCGACCCGTCAAGGTTCAGAATCAACTTGGCCCGTCAAAGGTTCGGACTCAACTCGACCCGCCCGGTCGAAGCGGCAGAAAGGACTCTCTAGGCTTCGACGACGTGAGCGCGCGCCGTAGCCGCCTCGATGTCCGCCGCGCTCAACTCTCCCGTGGCGCTCAACTCCTCGATGACCTGTGGGTCTACGTCTTCGGCGGCGAGTTCCTGTTTCGAGGTTCGGGCCAAAAGCACCGAGCCGACGATGGCGACTAGGAGCAGGATGCTCGCGATCTCGAACGGAAGCGCGCCGTAACGATAGAGACTTGAGCCGACGCGCTGCGTGTCTTCGGAAATCTTCGACACACCCGTCGCCGCGTTGCGCATCGACGACTCCTGCTCGCTCCTCGTCGCGCCGGGCCGCGCCTCATCGCCTTGCGTGCTCTCCGCGAAGCGTGGGCCAGACTGGTTGATGACGTAGAAAAGGCCGAGGACCATCAGCGCGACGAAGCAGACGGCAGCCGTGACCTGCCACGTGCGGTTGAAAAGATTCTCCTGCTCGCGCTCCTCGGCTCCCACATTGACGAGCATGATGACGAACAGGAACAAGACCATCACGCCGCCGACGTAGACCAGTATCTGTACGCCCGCGATGAACTCAGCGCCGAGCAGCACGAAGAGCGCCGCCACCGAGACGAGCGTCGAAATCAGAAACAGAGCCGAGTGGACGGCGTTGCGCGCCATCACGGTCAGAAGCCCCGCCACCAGCGCCGAGAGCGCGAAGACCCAGAAGAAGACGCTTTCCCAACCCTGTAAGACCATAATTCGAGTGATGAGTGATGAGTGATAAGTGATAAGAAAGAGAAAGGCAGCCTGTCCGTTCTTTC
>JAVRON010000126.1:0-13730 GCA_032162705.1 Acidobacteriota bacterium | reverse complement strand
GCGGCAATGCACGCCCGGATGCTAAGAAGGCACAGGAGATTGCTTGATAGACTTTGAGAAGACGCTCGCGCTGCTTTCGGATGCGGGCGTGCGTTTTGTGATCATCGGCGGTTTAGCCATCACGATTCACGGCTCTTCCTACGTCACCTTCGACCTCGACATCTGTTATGCGAGGGACGACGAAAACTTGATCCGGCTCGCCCGCGCTCTCTACCCAGTCAACCCCCGTCTCCGCGGCGCTCCCGCGAGGCTCCAGTTCCGCTTCGACGAAGAGACGCTCAAGCATGGACTGAACTTCACGCTGACGACCGACGTGGGAGACGTTGATCTAATCGGTGAGGTCGCCGGAGTCGGTGACTATCATGTGGCTGCCGCCACGTCCATGTCCGTAGAGCTGTTCGGGGGGCAATACGCGGTGCTCACGCTGGACGCACTCATCGCGTCGAAGCGAGCTGCCGGGCGTCCGAAGGATTTGCAGGTATTACCGGAATTAGAAGCTTTACGTGAGGCTACCGAGGAAAGCTAGTAGGCTGGTGTGAGCACTTTAGCGAAAGGCACCCGAAGAACTTCCGCACTTGAAATTAATCTTTGCAACGCAACCGATGAAAGTCCATACCACGATAGATTGTCATAGGCACGCCCTCGTGCGATCTCATGCGTAAACTAAGTCTATCGCTGCTCTACAGTGAGCCGTAGGTGCCCGCTTCATTGCATCGCAGTCGATATGAATGTCCTGTTCCTCAGCCATGACGAAGTCGTCTCGCTCCTCCCCATGGAGGAATGTATCCCGCTCATGCGTGACTCGCTCGTCTCACTTGCCGAAGGGCTAGTCCACCAGCCGCTACGAACTATCGTCCGTCCGCCTGACGCCGCAGGGGTCATGGGACTCATGCCTTCGTACTCTTCCGGCGCTCACTCCGCCTTCGGCCTGAAGGCCATCTGCGTATTCCCCGGAAACGCGGCGCAGGGTAAAGACTCGCATCAGGGGGCCGTACTACTTTTCAGCGCCGAGTCGGGCGAACTGCTGGCGGTAATCAACGCTTCAGCGGTGACGGCCGTGCGTACGGCGGCCATCTCCGGAGTGGCGACACGCGCGCTCGCACGTGAGGACGCGGGCGACCTGTGCGTAATCGGCGCGGGCGTGCAGGCGCGTTCGCACATAGAAGCGATGTCTCACGTCCGCCAAATCCGGCGGTGCCGCGTGGCGAGCCGCCGTGTAGAGAACGCGCGTAAGCTCGCTGGCGAGTTGAGGGAAAGCTATGCGTTTCCAATCGAGGCTGTCGGGACGGTCGAAGCCGCACTGCGCGGGGCAGATTTGATAGTGACGGCGACGAACTCCGCCGAGGCGTTCGTGCGTCGCGAGTGGGTCTCGGAGGGCGCGCACTTGAACGCGGTCGGGTCTTGCACGCCGAACACACGCGAGTTGGACGCGGCGACGGTGGCCGCGTCGAGCCTGTTCGTGGACAGTGTCGAATCAGCGGTCAACGAAGCCGGCGACTACCTGCACGCGGCGCGCGAAGGAGTTGTCGGGCCGGGGCACATTCGGGCCGAGTTGGGAGAGGTGCTCAGAGGGACTAAGCCTGGCCGTACCTCTGATGATGAGATCACGCTGTTCAAGTCTCTTGGGCTGGCCGTCGAAGACCTCGCGGCCGCAAGATATCTATACGATAAGTCTAAAGAGACGGGCGCGGGCACGTGGGTTCGTTTCTGAAAAATTCGGTTCGCTCGGCGTCTCGAAGAACGAAAGGGAAGGGTAATGCTGCCAACGCTCGCCGCCATCGAGGAAGCGCGCCGCCGCATCAGCGACGCGGCGATACGGACACCGCTCGTGCGGCTCGGCGTCCGTGAAGCGCCCGCAGAGATTTACCTCAAGCTGGAAAACCTTCAACCCATCGGCTCGTTCAAGATACGCGGCGCGTCGAACGCGATGGGGCGCTTGTCACGCGAGACTCTGTCCGAAGGGGTGCTCACCGCGTCGGCTGGTAACATGGCGCAGGGAGTCGCCTGGCGCGCGCGCGAACTCGGCATCCCCTGCACGGTCATCGCGCCGGAGACCGCGCCGGAAACAAAAATCAGAGCCATCGAGCGGCTCGGCGGGCGCGTCATCAAGGTTCCCTTCGAGGAATGGTGGAGAGTCTTCGAGAGCCGCGCCTACGCAGGCGTCAACGCACACTTCATACACGCCTTCGACGACGTGGACGTGATGGCTGGCAATGGAACAATCGCCCTCGAAATCCTCGAAGACCTGCCCGAAGTGGACGCTGTCATAGTCCCCTGGGGCGGTGGTGGGCTTGCGTGCGGGATTGCGGCGGCGATGCGCGAACTCAGACCGAAGTGCAAGATATACGCGGCCGAAGTAAACACGGCTGCGCCGCTCGCCGCTTCGCTCGAAGCAGGCTCGCCGCAGGAGATCGTTTACCAGCCCTCTTTCGTGGATGGCATCGGAGGCCGCGGCGTCTTCCCGTCCATGTTCGAGCGGGCACGCCTCCTGCTCGACGGCTCGCTCGTTGTAGAGCTTGAGCAGGTCGCCAACGCGCTGCGGCTTCTGGCCGAGAGAAACCGCGTCATCGCCGAAGGAGCGGGAGCGTGTCCTGTGGCTTGCGCCCTCGAAGGCATGGGCGGCGCGGGCAAAGTAGTATGCGTAGTGTCGGGCGGCAACATCGATCTCACGAAGCTCTGCACCATCCTCACGGAGAGTTAGCCACTGGATGCGGAAGAAAGCTTTGGCAGGTTAGACGATTCTTAAAACAGTCCTGACGCGGATGTTATCTCGAATGACTTATCCGGTTCAGTATTCAAGCCTCTCACAATGAGGATGGAGCAATGGGTTATTCTGCTTTAGAGCTGAATGGCAAGGTGGCGGTCGTCGTCGGCGGCACATCCGGCATCGGTCGCGCCATCGCGCACGGAATGGCCGAAGCAGGCGCGGACATTGTAGCGACTTCGCGCCGTATGGAACAGGTCGAAGCCACGGCCACAGAGATTGAAGCGCGCGGACGCCGCACGCTGCGTCTCGCGTCCGATGTCTCCGAACGCTCTTCTTTGCAGCATGTGCTGGATGAAAGCGTGCGCGCGTTCGGGAAGGTGGACATTCTGGTCAACTGCGCGGGCCGCACGAAGCGCGGCCCCACACTCGACTTCACGGAAGAGGATTGGGACGCCATTATTGAAACGAATCTGACCGGCACACTGCGAGCCTGTCAGGTCTTCGGTCGTCACATGCTGGAGCGCGGGTACGGGCGCATCATCAACATCGCGTCGCTCTCAACCTTCGTCGCGCTCCGTGAAGTTGCGGCTTACGCGGCGAGCAAAGCGGCGGTTGCTTCGCTGACGAAATCGCTGGCGGTTGAATGGTCTGAACGCGGGGTCAATGTCAATGCGATTGCGCCGGGAGTCTTTCGGACGGCGTTGAACCAGAAGTTGCTGGACGAGACGGAGCGCGGGCGCGAGTTCTTGCTGCGAACGCCGATGAAGCGGTTCGGGACAGTCGAGGAACTGGCTGGCGCGGCAGTCTTTCTAGCTTCCGATGCGGCCAGTTTCGTGACAGGCGAAGTCCTTGTGGTTGATGGCGGCTTCCTGGCGAGCGGCGTTAATCAATAGTTGATGAAGGAATGATTTCTACCTGCGAGTCGGTTATAGATTTTCCTGCTTCGCACGCTCAAGGGTTCCGTTGCAAAAATTGTCGCTGAACTAACGCCAACCGGAGGATGCTGAATGCGAATCGCTCGTGCTGTTCTCGTCTCGCTCTTACTGAACGGCCTCTGCCCGCGCCTGCCCGCGCAAACAGTGTCGGACGTGAGGAAGGATATCTATCACGACGGCTGGACAGACCTGAACAAGAACGGCAGGAAGGATGTTTACGAAGACCCGAAGGCGGACGTGGGCGCACGCGTCGAAGACCTTCTCTCGCAGATGACGCTTGAGGAGAAGACGTGCCAGATGGCGACGCTTTACGGTTACGGTCGCGTGCTTCAGGACGAGCTGCCGACGCCGGAGTGGAAGAGCAAAATTTGGAAGGACGGTATCGCCAACATAGACGAACACCTGAACGGATGGAGTGACAGGGGTAATCAGGGCTTGAAAAGCGTCTATGCCACGGACATACGCAAGCACGTCTGGGCCATGAACGAGGTGCAACGCTTCTTCATCGAAGACACGCGCCTCGGCGTCCCCGCCGACTTCACCAACGAAGGCATACGGGGGCTGGCCGCCTACACCGCGACGAGCTTTCCAGCGCAGCCCGGTCAGGGTAGCGCTTGGGACAGGGAACTCGTCCGCGAGATAGGCCGCATCACGGGCGAGGAGGCGCGCGCTCTCGGCTACACGAATGTCTATGCGCCCATCCTCGACGTGGGCCGCGACCAGCGCTGGGGGCGCATGGAAGAAGTCTACGGCGAAGACCCTTACCTCGCCGCGCGCCTCGGCGTCGAGATGGTGAAGGGCTTGCAGGAGAATCACCACGTCACCTCTACGGGCAAGCACTTCGCCGTCTACAGCAACAACAAGGGCGCGCGCGAGGGAGCGGCGCGCACAGACCCGCAGACCTCACCGCGCGAAGTCGAGAACATCTTCCTGCCGTCCTTCAAGGCCGCCATCAAAGAGGGCGGGATGCTCGGTGTGATGAGTTCTTACAACGACTACGACAGCATCCCCATCACAGGGAGCCACTACTGGCTGACCGAGCGCCTGCGCAGAGACTTCGGCTTCAAAGGCTACGTCGTCTCCGACAGCGCCTCGGTCGAATACCTCTACAACAAGCACGCCGTCGCCGCCGACATGAAGGACGCCGTGCGCGAAGCAATCGAGGCGGGCCTCAACGTCAAGACCAACTTCACGCCGCCCGACGACTACATTCTTCCTCTGCGCGAGCTTGTCAGGGAAGGGAAAGTCTCTTTGAAGACTCTCGACGACCGCGTGCGCGATGTCCTGCGCGTCAAGTTCACGGTCGGCATCTTTGACCATCCCTTCATCGAAGACGCCGCCGCGACCGAAAGACTCGTCAACTCCGCGGAGCATCAACAGATCGCCCTGCGCGCCGCGCGTGAGAGTCTTGTGCTACTTAAGAACGAAAAGAACATTCTACCTCTCAGCAAGGAGATAAAATCCATTGCTGTCATCGGCCCGAACGCGGACGATGACAGCAACACGCGACACCGTTACGGCCCGAACGGCGTTAAGGGCATCACGGTGCTCGGAGGAATCAAGAACAAGCTCGGCGACCGCGTGAAGGTTAACTATGCTAAGGGCTGTGACATCACGAACGCCCACTGGCCCGAGACGGAAGTGCTGCCGGAGCCTCTGACGAAGGAGGAGCAAGACGGCATCAGCGAGGCGGTCGAGACCGCGAAAAACTCGGACGTGGCCGTGGTCGTCCTCGGCGACTCTTCGTCGAAGACCGTGGGTGAGAGCGCAAGCCGCACGAGCCTCGACCTGCCCGGTCGTCAGTTGGAGTTGGTGCAGGCCGTCTATGCGGCGGGCAGGCCCGTCATCGTCGTGCTCATCAACGGTCGCCCCCTTAGCATCAACTGGGTGAACAAGTACGTGCCCGGCATCATCGAAGCCTGGTTCCCCGGCGCACAGGGCGGCGCGGCCATCGCGGACGTTCTCTTCGGCGACTACAACCCCGGCGGCAAGCTGGCCGTCACGTTCCCGAAGACCGCCGGGCAGATTCCCTTTAACTTCCCGACCAAGCCCAACGCACAATGGGAGGGCGAGAAGACGCGCGTCAACGGCGCGCTCTACTACTTCGGTCACGGTTTGAGCTACACGACGTTCGCATACAGCAACCTTCGTATCAGCCCCGCGAGGCAGACAACGCGTGGCAACGTCACGGTCAGCTTCGACTTGAAGAACACGGGCGCGAGGGAGGGCGACGAGGTCGTGCAACTCTACACGCGCGACCTCGTGAGCAGCGTCACGACCTACGAGAAGAATCTGCGCGGCTTCGAGCGCGTGCATCTGAAGCCCGGCGAGTCCGAGAAGGTTGCGTTCACGCTCACACCCGACGACCTCGCGCTGTGGGATCGTGCGATGCATTTCGTTGTCGAGCCGGGCGCGTTTCGCGTGATGATCGGCTCTTCTTCCGAAGATATACGTTTGACCGGCGAGTTCTCCATCATTCCATAAAAATCCAACTTTTCTGAACGCGGCAGACATAGCCGCGGCATGGCTCCTGAAAAAAGTTCTTGACAGGATTCTCTCGGCGGCTATATTGTTCCAACTCCGAACAAATGCCGGGCGGCCACCCCTGCGAAAGACCCATGCGAAAGATCAACACACAAGACTTCAAGGTAGCGACGCGGACGACTTCGCGCGAGATCAATCGCCGCATCGCGCTCAACCTGATACGCGAGCACCAGCCCATCTCGCGCGCCGACCTCGCGCGCCGCATGAGCGTGACGCGCGGTGTGGCGAGCATGCTCGTGCAGGAGTTGATCGCTCAAGGCGTGATCTATGAAGGCGCGACGGGCGAGGTCGCGCGCGGTCGCAAGCCGACCTTCCTCCACATCAGGACGCAGGATCGCCTGGTTGTCGCCGTGGACGTACGCTTCAGCAACACGTATCTGATGCTCTCAGACTTCTCTGGCCGCCAACTCGCGCTGGAAAGCTACGACACGGTCTTCGCGATTCCGCAGTTCGTCAAAGACCTCGCGACGCGCGTGCGAAGAATGCTGAAAACACAGGGCGCGGAAGGGAATTGCGAGGGAATCGGCGTTGCCGTCCCCGGCATGGTTGACCACAGAACCGGGCGCATCCTGAATGCGCCGACGCTCGGATGGCGAGACGTTGACATACGCGACCAGCTAGTGGCTGCAACGGGGCTGCCCGTTCAGGTAGAGAATTCGGGCCGCGCCTGTTCGCTCGCGCACCTCTGGCTGGAGCACGACAAGGCGGCGGCCACGCAGAGCTTTGTCTATATCAGTGTGTCGGACGGCGTGGGCATCGGCGTCGTCGTCGGTGGCGAACTCATGCGCGGCCACGACCACATCGCAGGCGAGTTCGGGCACATGCCTCTGAGCTTGGACGGGCCACGCTGCATGTGCGGGATGACCGGCTGCTGGGAGGCTTATATCTCCAACCTCGCTACGCTTTCGCGTTATTTCGGGTGGAATTTGTCCAAACTCAGTCCAAAAGCGCTGCATGAGGCGGGGCGTGGCTCCTTTACGGTGCCGGACTTGGTGGCACGAGCGCGCGGCGGAGATGTCAAAGCCAACGCGGCCATTCAGTCAACGGCGCGCTTCCTCGGACTCGGGCTTGCAACGATTGTCAACGTCATTAACCCTGACTGCATTTATCTCGCCGGGGAGATAACGACCGCCTGGGACTTGATCGAGGATACGGCGCGCGAGGCGCTCTCCGAGCGCGCGCTGACATCCTCCGCGGCACGCACGCCCGTACGCGTGGCGGCCGCGCAGGAGCATCCGCGCCTGCGCGGAGCGGCAGCGCTCATCGCCGCACCAACCTTTGCGGCCCCGCGCGTGGCCTGAGGGCAAAGGGAAAGGGACTTCCGCTCCCACTTCCGGGGGCGACGGATCAAAAGGGAAGCAAGGAACTCTTTGGGGCAAGCCTCGGCGCTGATGCTCGGCGGCGTAGTGTTGCCTGCGGCTAGTCGTGAATCTCAACGTCGGAGGTGAGAGTTATGCCGGTTGTCTTCAGTTCCCCGTCGCGCCGCTTCGCCATGTCGCGAGCCTTTTGCCTTGTGCTCTGCCTGTTGCTCGGCGGCATGGGCGCCAGCGCACAAACCAGTGTCGGTCGCATCTCGGGCACGATCAAGGACGCTTCGGGCGCGGTCGTCCCCGGCTCGACCGTCACAGTGACGAACGCCGCCACGAACCTCTTGCGGACGGCAACCACAGACGCCGACGGCTTCTACACGGTGACGAACCTGCCGGTTGGGACGTACGTCGTCGCGGCTGAGAGTTCGGGCTTCAAGAGGGCGGAGCAGGCCGGGGTGGCTTTGGCCGCGGACGCGCGCCTCACAATCGACCTTGCGCTCGAACCCGGACAGGTTTCCGAGACCGTGCAGGTCTCGACCGCCATGGGCGAGACGGTCAACACCACTTCGGGCGAGGTGGCGCGCGTCGTCGATAGCCAGCAGGTGCAGAACCTTGCGCTCAACGGGCGCAACTACATCCAACTGCTCTCGCTCATCCCCGGCGTCGCGCAGACCACGGACGACCAGTTGGAACTGAGCACCAGCCTCGCCACCAACCAGCAGTCGATTAACGGCAACCGCGGCCAGATGACCAACATGACCGTTGACGGCGGGACTAATCTCCAGTCGGGCAGCAACGCCAGCCAGATCAACAACGTCGGCATAGACTTCATACAGGAAGTCAAAATCCAGACGGCGAACTTCTCCGCAGAGTACGGGCGCAACTCCGGCGCGCAGGTCAACGTCGTGACTCGCTCGGGCGGTAACCAGTTCCACGGCTCCGCCTTCGAGTACCTGCGCAACGACAAGCTGGACGCGCGGAACTTCTTCGCGCCCGTCCGCCCTGCGCTACGCTACAACGACTTCGGCTACAGCGTCGGCGGCCCCATCGTCAAGAACAAGTTCTTCTTCTTCGGCGGGCAGGAGTGGAAGAAGATTCGCCGACTCGCCGCTCCAGTCTTACGCACCGTGCCGACGCTCGCGGAACTCAATGGCGATTTTTCGTTCCGCCTGCGCGGCGCGGACGGCATCGTCGGTACGGCTGACGATGGCTTACTGAAAGACCCCACCAGCACACAGCCCTGCACCGCGGCGAACAGGGCCGGCTGCTTTGGCGGCACTAACGTGGCGCTGAGGAACATCATCCCGACCAGCCGGCTCACGGCTGACGGCGCGGCCATTGCTAATGTCTACCGCACGATGATCGGACTTGCGACCAGTTACACGAACGCGCCGGTCGCCAACAACGCGACCTTCCAGCAGCCGAACCCGTTCGACTACCGCGAAGACCTGATCCGGCTCGACTACCGTTTCAACTCTTCGCACAGCATCTTCGGTCGTTACATACACGACGAGAATCAACTCATCGACCCGTTCGGCACGTTCATCACATCTCAACTCCCGACGGTTCCGAGCGCGCGCTCGCGACCGGGCACATCCTATCAGGTCGCCTACACGTGGCTCATCACGCCGACGCTCATCAACGAGGCGAAGGCCAACGTCTCCATCGTGTCGCAGCACATCCCGCCCGCGGGCGACTTCTGGAAGCGCGAGACGTACGGGTTCCAGTACCAGCAACTCTTCCCCGGCGGCGGCGTCTATTCCAACAGCATCCCCGACACGGCGGTCACCGGCTTCGCCAGCTTCGCAGGGGCGGCGCGCTCGCTCGTCTCGCCGACGACCGACATTATGGTGGGCGACAACGTGACGTGGGTTCACGGCAGCCACACCTTTAAGACCGGCGGGCTGGTTTACCGCAACCGCATCGACCAGAACGGGCGCACGACCTACGCCGGTAACGTCACCTTCAACGCGAGTGGCAACACGCGTTCGACGGGTAATGCCATGGCCGACGCGCTGCTCGGCAACTTCCGCACCTACAGCGAGTCATCGAGCGACCCGCTCGGCTTCTTCCGCTTCACGCAGGTCGAGGCTTTCGTCAACGACGACTGGAAGGTCAACAGTAAACTCAGTCTGGAACTGGGCGTGCGCTATCAGTTCGGCACGCCCATCTACACGCAGGCCAACAACCTCGCCAACTTCGACCCCGCGCTCTACGACCCGGCGCAGGCCGTGACGGTACTCGCCAACGGCACGATTGACACGACGAGAGGAGGCAACCGTCTGAACGGGCTTGTCCGCGCCGGCAACGGCGTCCCGGCGTCAGAGCTAGGGCGCGTGCCCGGCGGCGACAGCGCGCTCGTGCAGTCTGTGCCGACCGGAGCGCCGCGCGGCCTCTACGACGGACACAATTATTTCATGCCGCGCGTCGGCTTCGCCTACTCGCCGTTCAAGGACAACAGGACTGCGATCCGTGGCGGGTTCGGCATGTACTACGACCGCGTCGAGGGCAACATCATCTTCCCGTCCGAGGGCAACCCGCCTTACGTGACGAGCGCGCAGTTCTCGAACGCGAACATCTCCAACATAACGGGCGGCTCTTCAACGGTCGCACCCTTCGACACCATCAACGCTATCGACCCCAAGCTCGACACGCCCTACACGGAGAGCTACAGCCTGAGCGTCCAGCGCGAACTGCCCTGGGGCTTTTTCGCAGAGGCGGCGTACGTCGGCAACCTCGGGCGACACCTGATCCGTCAGCCCGATATCAATCAGGCGACCTTTGCTGCCCTCGCCGCCAACGCGGCGCTTCCTTCCGCGCAGCGCGTTGACACAAACTCGCTGCGGCCCTACAAGGGCTACTCGGCGATACGAATGCGCCTGTCGGACTCGACCTCGAACTACCACGCGATGCAGCTCTATGCCGCCAAGCGCACGGGGCGCTTCCGCTCGACGTTCAGCTACACGTGGTCGAAAGTGCTGACCGACGCGAGCGGCTTCAACGACAACCCCGAAGACGCTTTCAACCGCAAATACAGCTACGGCCCGGCGACGTTCGACCGCCGCCATATCTTCGCAGCTACTTACACCTACACTCTGCCGACACTTGCCCACTCGAACGGATTCCTGAAGGCAGTGCTGGGCGGCTACGAGCTGAGCGGCATCACGCGTTTGCAGTCCGGCGCATACTTCACCGTCGTGGGCAACACTTCCATCGGAAGCCGCCGCGCGGACTACCTCGGCGGGCCCGTTCTCCTGCCGAACGGAGAGCGCAGCCAGGGCGCTTGGCTCAACCGCGCCGCGTTCGCCAACGCGCCCGACACGCGCCGTGGCACGGCGGGGGTCGGCACAGTCGAGGGGCCCGGCTCGCAGTCTTGGGACTTCTCCTTCCGCAGGCGCATCGGCCTGACCGAGAGGCTAAAGCTGCAACTACAGGCCGACATCTTCAACGCCTTCAACCGGACGAACTTCCGCGATATGGATGTCAATCTGGCGGACGCCGCCTTCGGTACTCTGACGGCGGCCAGCAATCCGCGCAGCATACAGCTAGGCTTGAAGTTCACTTTCTAAGCGAGGGAGGGGATGACCTCGCCTGAACGGCAGGAATCGTGCGAGCGGCGCGCGGGAGGCACAGTCCTGCGCGCCGCAACCGTGGTTCCTGCCTTCTTTAACGGAGCCGGACGCACTCTGGAGCACGGGAGCTTTGACGGCGGCGGTTCGCTCTAATTCGCGCATGAAAATTTTGCAAAAAACCCGGGGCGCACGCCTCTTTCAGAAGCTGCTATGGCTCTGTCTCTTCGTGCCGGCCACTGTGCCCGCCGCGTGGTCTGCGCCGCACATTAAAGCCGTCAAGCTCGCGGTGACGAACCCGACCAGCGAGACGCGCGCACACGAGAATGTGGTCGTCAGCGTCGCGGAGCTGAAGCGCGTCGCGCCGGACTTCCGTGCGGTCGCGTGCGTCGTGACGACCTCGGACGCTTCGACGCTCGAAGAGGACGCGCGCACGTTGCAAACGACCGAGCTTCCTTCGCAGGCTGACGACACAGACGGCGACGGTAAGTACGATGAGATCGCGTTCCAGATCGAGTTGAAGCCTAAGCAGACGCGCGTCGTCACAATCTCCTACGGCGATGCGGCGTCGATGCAGCGCATCCGCGGCGACTATCCGGCGCGCACGCACGCCAAATTTACGACGCGTTTCGAGGGGCTAGGCTGGGAGTCCGAGGCGAACGCATGGCGCATCTACTTCGACAAGCGGAACGCCATAGACCTCTACGGCAAGCGTCGTCCCGGACTCTACCTGGAGTTGTTCGGCTCGCCCGAATACGACTATCACGAAGAGTCTCCGTTCGGGCGCGACATCTACAAGATCGGCGACGCGATTGGCATCGGTTCCGTCGCCGCGCTCGTTGACGGCAAAGTCTTCAAGGTGGCGGATGTGGATGAACGCTCGTGGCGCATCGTCGCTGACGGCCCGGTGCGCTCCATCGTCGAGTTGAGGTACAAAGGGTGGGCGGTCGGCGGAAACAAAATAAATCTCACCAGCCGGATTACGCAATGGGCTGGGAAGCACGGCTTTGAACATCGCATCACGGCTGAAGGCGCGAACGGCTTAACACTCGTCACGGGACTGCCGCGCAAAGACGGTCTCGACGAGAAAGATTTTACGCCGACCGCGGATGCGCCTGCGCTGTGGCGCGCGACCTGGGGTCATCAAGTGCTCAAGACCGGCGCGACCGCGACGGAAAGCTTAACGGATCAAAATCTAGGTCTGGCGATCATCGCCACGGGGCGCGAGAGCAAAGCCATCGCGGATGATTCGCTGAACCTTCTCGTGCAGCCCGCGTTGGTGAACGGCACGGCGAGTTGGTACGTGCTGGCCGCGTGGGATCAAGAAGGCAGCGAGTCGCTAAACACGAGCGCGACGAGCGCAGCGGAAAGGTCTCGCAACGGTTCTCTTGCCATTCCATCGAATGCCATCTCGTCGCGCGAGGGTTTCATCGAACTTGTCGAGCAGACCAGCCGACGCCTCACGCAGCCCGCGCAAGTCTCAATCCTTTCCGAGAGCGCTGCGCCGCAATCAGCGCCGCCCGACACGCTTCATCCCGCGCGCAGCAAGACTTACGCGGAGGCGCTCGACCTTGTGCGTCAGGCCGCCGCGCGCACCGCGCAGAAGTGGGAACCCATCATCTCGCAGACGCCGCCCGAACAATTTGATAAAAACAACGGTCTTGGATTCTTTACAGAGGGCGACAATCAAACGGGCGAGTGGAAAACTCAAAAGGGTTTTTTCTGGACGGGAAACTTCTGGACGGGCGAGTTGTGGCAGCTTTACGCGAAGACAGGTGACGAGCGTTTTCGTCGCTGGGCTGAATTGTGGAACGCGCGCTTTCTCGGTAAAGAGATGACGGAGAATCACGATGTCGGGTTTCTCAACTTCTACACGTCCGTGCTGGCTTACCGTCAGACAAAGGATGCGAAGTATCGTGCAGGGGCTTTGCGCGCGGCTGAACGTTTGAAGCAGCTCTACAACCCGACGACCGAACTCGTCGCAGCGTGGAATGTGAACGGTGACGACACGATCATCGACACGATGATGAATCTGCAAATCTGGTGGTGGGCTACGCGCGAGACGGGTGATCCGCAGTGGAAGCAACTCGGGTTGAAACACGCGCTCAAAGCATCTGACTGGCTTGTTCGTCCTGACGGCTCTGTGATTCAGTCGGTGCATTACAATCCCGGCGATAGCAGGCAGGTGTTTCACTCGGCGGGCGCTGATGACCTCGCGTTTCCGAATCAGGCGCGTCCGGGTGAAAAGGTTTTCACGCACACACATCAGGGCTTCGCCGCCGATACCAGTTGGTCGCGCGGCACGGCGTGGGCGCTTTACGGTTTCACTGTCGCATACAATGAAACGAAAGATGCGCGACTGCTGACGACCGCCGAGAAGATCGCGGCCTTCGTCTTAGATCACCTGCCCGAAGACGGCGTGCCATGGTACGACTTCGCGGACGAGGGCGTGCATTTCCGTAATCGTGACACGTCAGCCGCCGCGCTCATCGCAGGCGGGCTGTTTCGTCTCTCGGAAGTGACGCCGGACAAAGCGCGCGCTGTCCTGTACCGGCGCGAGGGCGAACGCGTCACGCAGACACTCATTGACAGGTATCTGTCGCCCGTCGCCGCCGGAGACAAGTCGCCGCCGGGTGTTCTGCGTCACGGCTCAAGCACGAGTCCC
>JAVRON010000125.1:0-103800 GCA_032162705.1 Acidobacteriota bacterium | reverse complement strand
GCGTGCCGCTTCTTCTGTTAGTCCGTACCGGGGCGGCTCAGACTTCTTAGCGGAAGATGATGCCGACGCCGATGCGGAAGTTGTGCTGCATCTCGCCGCCCAGGCGGGTCGGGTTGTAGTCGAACTGGATGGCGCGGAAGTCAACGCGCGGGCTGACGCGGAAGTCGAGGCCGCCGCCGATAACGCCGCTAAAGCCGGTCTCGCTATCGCTGAAGTCGGGAATGCCCGAGACCGACGAGTGGGCGCGTGCGTGCTGGAAGCCTGCGAGGACACGCGCAAACGGCTTGACCTTCGTCTCCTTGTTGTTGTCTTTGAACTCTGCCCCGCCCATCAGCGTGTGGAGGTCTGTGTCAACGTTGAAGGTCGTCGTGCTGGTGCCGATGGTGAAACTATCATTGAAGGACTTGCGATGGAACGAGTAGTCGCCGACGAGGCCGACGTAGCGGCTGACGTTGCCCTTGACGAAACCCTCGACGCCGTTGAAGCCTTCACGATTCGAGATGAAGTTCTGGTTTGGGTCGTTGAAGCCGGTGTCCACGCGGTCGTGCGAGTAGCCGACGTAGAAGTCGTACTTGTTGTAGTCGTCACCGCTCGTCTGCGCGAACGTGAACGGCGCGGTACAGGCGATGAATAATGCTGCCATGAATAGCTTACGCATATTGCTGAATCTCCTTCAGAAAAGGTCTTGAGTTTTTGTCTGACATCACTTGATGTCGAAACGCCGTGCGCGGGTTGCACCTAAAAAATCGTGCGAGCTGGCCGCAAAATTTTCTCGCACGTACGACACACGCGGCCAGGAAAAACGCACGTTCGTCCGCTTCCGGACGAGACCTCTTCGGCGATCTGCGGTCGCGTGAGGTCTTTCGGCGAGTTTCCTTGAAACGGTGGTTGAGAGCCATCAGGCGTGTGACACTTTGAGCAGTGTCACACGCCCAAACGTCGCTGTTTCGGTTAATCTCTCAAGAGAACTCTCATCAGAGTTCTTTATCAAAGCACGACTTTTCATAAAGCAAAGGCGATGCCGGAAACGTCAAACGGGCGAGAAGGTTATTGAATCGCGGCGGCAGTGGGGAAACGTGCGGAGGCTTTGGAAACGTGTGGGGCCGAGATGGACGGGGCGGCGCAGCAGGACTCCGACAGACGGAAGCAAAAGCCGACGCACAATCCGAAAGAGTGGATTAAGCGTCGGCGATTTCGGATTAGTAATAACGAGTTGCCTGATTAAATTTCCGGGGGTCGTCGTTTGTGCCAGTCGGTCTCTGACTGGTATGCGACCGACAGCTCCAGCAAATCCCTTTCGCTCCATGCGGGGCCCACAAGCTGGAGGCCGGTCGGGAGGTTGTTCTGCCCCGTGCCGTTCGGCACGGAGATGGCCGGCACGCCGACGAGATTGCTCGCGCCGATGGGCGATGATGCGCCGATGCCCGGATACGCTTTGTCGAAGGTCTTATCAACGGGGTACGAGACCGTCGAGCGCGAGGGCGCGGCCAGCACGTCGAACTTTTTGAACATCTGGCCCCAAGCCTTTCGCATCGGCGCGCGCATACGCATCGCGTGCAGGTAGTCAACGGCCGTGACGAGCGAGGCCGCGTAGCCGCCGGTTCTTCCTTCGGGCGAGGCCAGCTCTTTAACGCGCCCCGACTCGATGAGGTCGCGGAAGGCGCTCGCGCCCTCTGCATCGACAATCGTCCCGACCGCAGGGCCATAGGGAAAGTCGGGCAGCTTGACATCCATCTCCACGTCAGCGAAGTGTCGGAGCACTTCGAGCGAGGCGAGAAAATTCTTGCGCACCTCTTCCTGCGCCTTCTCATACGAGTCTTTCATCACACCGATACGTAGACGCCGTGCGCGCCGGAGCGGTCGGAGCAGTTGACCCGTGGGCGAGAAGCGCAGGGGCGCGGTCGAGTCGCGCGAGGTCGGATCGAGCGGGTCGCGTCCGGCGATGACGGAGAACACTACACCTGTGTCGAGCGCGGAGCGGCACATGGGGCCTAGCTTATCGAGCGTCCATGAGAGCGCCATCGCGCCGTGACGCGAGACCGCGCCGTAGGTCGGCCTGAGACCCGAGACGCCGCAGAAGGCCGAAGGCGTGATGATCGACCCTGATGTCTCGGAGCCGATGGCGAAGGCCACGCAAGCGGAGGCCGTGGCCGCGCCGGGCCCCGAAGAAGACCCGCCCGACCAGAAGCCCGTGTTCCAGGGCGTGCGGCACGCGCCCGTCCAGGCGGCGTCGGCCTGGTTGTATCCCATCCCGCCCGCCAACTCGATCATTGCGAGCTTGCACAGAAGCACCGCGCCCGCTTCGCGCAGACGTGTGACGATGGTCGCGTCGTAGTCGAAGCGTTGATCCTTGTAGGGAGTTGCGCCCCAGGTGGTCGGCGCTTCGCGTGTGGCGATGAGGTCTTTGACGCCGTAGGGGATGCCGTGCAGCGGGCCGCGATAGCGACCGCGCTTGATCTCGGCTTCGGCCTGTCGAGCCTCGCGTAGCGCCGTCTCGCGCATGACGAAGGCGACCGCGTTCAGGCGCTTGCCCGTCGTCTCCAATCTTTGCAGGTAGCTTTCCGTCAGCTCGACGGGCGAGAGGCGGCGCGTGCGAATCTGCGCGGCCAGCTCGCTCAAGGGTGCGTAGAGGGTTTCGACTGGAATCATTTTCTCATGTCCCGTGCGTCACGCGCCGAAAACGAAGTCCGGCTCGTCGGAGTTCTGGAGCTTGTAGGCGCGCAGTCGCTCGGCAGAGCGCACGTTGCCTTCGAGGTGGCGCTTGACTGCTTCGAGCTGTTCCGGGCTGAGACGTTCGCCGAACCGCGCGCGTGCGACCTCTGTGTAAGCCTCGGCCACGGGCGAGGGCTTCGGCGGGGCTTGCGTCTGCGCGGGTGTGGGCTGGGGCCCGGGCGGGGCCTTCGGCTCCTTCGACGCGGGGGGCGTCTGCCCCTTTGAGGTGGAGGTCAACGCGGGCGCGGCGATGACGGCGGCGGCCAGCGTCTTCGTGAATCGCCGACGCGACGTACGCAACGCGGCTTCACTTCTCGACGTGGCTTCACTTCTCAGAGCCACTTCGTTCTCCGTCGCATTGTTCTCCATCGCGCTTTTCTCTTTCGGCTTTCGTCTCTCGCTCATTATCTCACTCCATGTTCTGCTCATCTCACTCCATGTTCTTCTTCAGGCACGCGGCATTATCCGACAAGTCTACGCACGGACGCGAGGCCGGGACGAGGGATGAGCGATTAGAAAAGACAGTCGCGCTTCGTCTTATCACTCATCACTCATCACTCCTCCCATGTGCCCTTCCGTCACGGCGCACTCTTCGACGATGTCGGAGGGAGAGCTGTAGTCCTCTTTCAGAAACGCCTTGACGACACTGACCAGCTCTTCGAGGCGCAGGAGCGGAATCATGTGTCCCGCGCCCGCGAAGGTGCAGACGAGGGCGCGCGGGTAAGCCTCGCGCAGACGACGGCGCTCCTCGGGAGGAATCATCGGGTCGTCGTTCGACTCGACGATGAGTACGCGCCCCGGCCAGTCCGTGTGGTCTGCGGCGGGCGCGTAAGATTCGTTGCGGTTGAAGTCTACGCCGAGCGCGACGCGCGAGAGGAGAGTCTGCTTCGTAAGTTTGTGATCGAAGTATTCGTCGAGGCGCTGCCTGAACTCATGGATGCGCGCGGCGTGCTCCGGTGGGACGGGCGTGTTCAGGTGCTTCGAGATTTCCAGCTTCAACAGCCCGCGCGTCAGAGAGAAGGGCAGCAGCCGCAGAACCCTCGTCATCCACGCGGTGCGCGCGCCGATCTTTTTATTGGGCACGCCGGTCGAGAGCAGGATAAGGTCTTCGACCTGCGCGCGGCGTCTATGAAAGAACGCCTGCGCGACGAGGCCGCCGAATGAGCCGCCGAAGACCGCCGCGCGCCCGACGTGCTCGCGGTCGAGGATAGCGCTCACGGCGTCGCATACCTCTTCGAGCGTGCCGACTTCGGCGACGGTCGGCGTGATGGTACGGTACTCGTCCGCGAAGGCGGAGGCGAGCCACTGCATCGTCTCGGCTCCGCCGACTGCGCCGTGGAACAGCAGGAGAGTCTGAGTCCCGCGACCGTCGGTCACGTACTCCCACTCGACGCCTTTGATGACCAGTCTCTTCTCGTGCATGTTAGGAAGACTTAAAAAGTGCGGGCGGGTTCGAGGCCGCAAGCCCGACCGTAAGAGAGGGCGTACAGTCTTCCTCATCGCGCCCGACGGAGGTCGAGACGCCCTCCCTTACGGTCGGGCTTCCGCCTCGTCAATCGTCGGCAGATGATAGTGACTGATGATAAGCCGCGCAACCTCGGCTGGCGGCAAGTCTGTGTTGTCTATCTCCAGGCTCTCGCGTTTGGGCACGGTTGAGAAGATATCGTAGCGCGCCGTGACCTCGCGCAGTGTGTCGAGCGCGGCCATCTTGCCGACGCGTGCGCGCTCCGGATGCGGGAGTCTGCGCTCCAGCTCTTCCCGCGCGCAGACGAGTCGGACGAGCAGGACGCGTCCGCCCTCACGCTCGACCGCCTCGCAGACGCGCTCGACAAACGGAGTGTCTTCGGGGCAGGCGTAGACGAAGGTGAAGACGAGCGAGATGCCCGCGCGCGCGGCCTCCTCGAAGACGGCCAGGCGAATCTTGCCGATGACGCTGCCGAACGGACGTGTGCCGAAGTCGAAGACCGTCTCGGCGCAATTGATGCTCACGTGGTTATGGAAGACCTTATAGCCGGTCTCGCGCGCAAGCTCCCGCGCCACGGTCAGCTTGCCCACGCCCGGCGGGCCGTAGATAAAAATCAGGTTCATCTCTTCAAACATGAAACAGTCTAAGATTTGTGCAGGAAGTCGAGCAGAGCGCGGTTGAACTCCTTCGGCGTCTCTCTCAAGGCGCATCATAGTCGCGTGTGAGAACGTGGGGCAATCTTTCTTGTGAGAACGTGGGACAATCTTTCCCGCTGCAATCGGCGAACGGTGCAGACGCTTGCGCGGGCGCGTTCCTGTGCAAACGCGTGCGGTTGGTGATAGGCTATGAGGCAAATTTTAGCCGGAAGATTTCAGAGCGTGCGCCCGCAAGTTCCTCGTCGGAGCGCGGGCGCGTCTAACATCGGCGTGAGGTGATAAGACCTTGAGCGAAGAGCGTAACGGAAACGACTTGTCGGAAATCATCGCCGAGAACTTCGGCGCAAACGCCACGTACGTCGAAGGACTTCTGAATCGCTACCGCAGCAACCCTTCGCTCGTTGACGAAGCCTGGCGCACGTACTTCACAGAGTTGTTGGGCGAGGCCGTCACGCCGGGCGACGGTGCTGGCACGGCAGGCACGTCGTCGGGCGGCAACGGCTCGGCTGCGGCTGACGCAAGCTGGCCGGTGACTACGGGTGGCATACAGGCGGGGGCACAGACTCAGGCAGCCGGGACAGAGACTCAAGCAGTTGAGACTGAGACTCACGCGGCGGCGCAAGCCCCGCAGCAGTCTTCATCGCCGGAGACCGCGCAGTCCACGTCTCCGGCTGTCGCGCAGACTGTGTCGGGACAGCAGCCAGCGCCCCGACCTGCGGCGGCGGCGCAGGCGCACGTCGAGCCGCAGCCGATACGCGGCGGCGCGCTGAAGATCGTCGAGAACATGGAGACCTCTCTGACGGTTCCGACGGCGACCTCGAACCGGCAGGTTCCCGTCAAGGTTCTGGAAGAGAACCGCAGTCTCGTCAACCAGTTTTTGAAGGAGCACAAGCGCGGCAAGGCTTCCTACACGCACTTCATCGCCTTTGCCATCCTGCGCGCGCTCGAACGCTTCCCGCAGATGAACGACGGGTTCGCGGTCGTGGACGGAAGTCCCGCACGCCTGCGCCGCACAGAGGCTAACCTCGGCCTTGCCATCGACCTTGAGAAGAAGGACGGCACGCGGACGCTGCTCGTGCCGAACGTCAAGAACGCGGGCGCGCTCGACTTCGCAGAGTTCCTTTCGGCTTACGACGATGTGGTCAAGCGCGCGCGCACGGGCAAGCTGGGCGTACCCGACTTTCAGAACACGACCATCTCTTTGACGAACCCCGGAACCATCGGCACCGTCTCGTCGAACCCGCGCCTGATGGCGGGGCAGTCGGCCATCATCGCGACCGGCGCGATTGAGTATCCGGCGGAGTATCACGCGATGACGCCGGAGGCTCTGTCGCTCTTGGGCATCAGCAAGATCGTCAACATCTCTTCGACCTACGACCATCGCGTCATACAGGGCGCGGAGTCCGGCGCTTTTCTCGCGCACATCCACGAGCTTCTGCTCGGCGAGCACGATTTCTACCTGCGAATCTTCCGTTCCTTGGGGATAGCCTATCAGCCTTTGCGTTGGGCGAAGGACTACAACCCTGCGCTGCTGGGCCGCTACGACGCGCGCGAGGAGGTCTCGAAGGAGGCGCGAGTTCTCGAACTCATCAACGCCTATCGCGTGCGCGGCCACCTCATCGCGGACATCGACCCTTTGCACGCGCTCCCGATTCAGTATCACCCGGAGTTGGACATCGAGACTTACGGGTTGACCATCTGGGATTTGGATCGCGAGTTCATCACGGGGGGCTTAGGCGGCAAAGAGACCGCTTCGTTGCGCGAGACACTCGACATTCTGCGCCGCGCCTATTGCGGCAAGGTCGGCACAGAGTATCGACACATCCAGAGCAAGGAGCAGAAGGTCTGGATACGCGAACGCATCCGGCAGGAGTTCGTCTACCCCGAGCCGCTTCCGGCTGAGACGAAGAAGGCTCTGCTCGTGCGTCTCATCCGCGCAGAGCAGTTCGAGCGCTTCCTGCATACGAAGTATCTCGGGCAGAAGCGTTTCTCACTCGAAGGCTGCGAGACGGTCATCGCACTCCTCGACCAGCTCGTCGAGCGCTCGGCGGAGCGTGGCGTCGAAGACATCACGATGGGGATGGCGCATCGCGGGCGTCTGAACGTGCTGGCGAACGTCGTCGGCAACTTCTCCGAACGCATCTTCACGGCATTTGAGGGGAGCGTTCACCCGGACTTTCCCGCCGACGAGGGCGACGTGAAATACCATCAGGGCGCGAAGGGCGAGCGCGAGACCGCTTCGGGTAAGCGTGTGAGCATCACCATCTCGCCCAACCCGAGCCATCTCGAATTCGTCGATTCCGTGGTCGAAGGGATGGTGCGTGCCAAGCAGGACACGTTACAGCTCTCGGGCCGTCCGCGCGAAGAGGTCATCGACCGCGCGTTGCCGGTTCTGCTGCACGGCGACGCGGCCTTCGCAGGGCAGGGCATCGTGATGGAGACGTTGCAGCTTGCAGACCTCAAGGGCTATCGCACGGGCGGAACCATCCACATCATCATCAACAACCAGATCGGCTTTACCACTTCGCCCGAGGCCAGCCGCTCATCCATCTACTCGACCGACGTGGCGAAGATGACGCAGCTTCCAATCTTTCACATCAACGGCGACGACCCGGAAGCGGCCTTCCGCACTCTTCGCATCGCGCTCGACTTCCGGCAGGAGTTCAACAAGGACGTTGTCCTGGACGTGATCGGCTTTCGCCGTCTCGGGCATAACGAGGGCGACGAGCCGAGCTACACGCAGCCTTTGATGTACGCGCGCGTGAAGGCGCATCCGGGCGTCCGCGCCATCTACGCCGAGCGACTCACAGCGGACGGCGTGGTCACGTCGGAAGAGATCGAAGCGATGACGCGCGAGGCCGTCGAGCGTTACGAGCGGAGCCACGCGCGCGCCAAAGAGATCGTCGCGCAGAAAGTCCGGCTCAAAGAACTCCCGCCGCCCATCGCCGAGGAGGACGGCTCCGGTATCGTCGAGACTCCTGTGAGCGCCGGAGTCATACTTGAGATCGCGCACAAGATCGCGGTCGTGCCCGAGGGTTTCCACATCAACCCGAAGATGGTCAGCCAACTCGCGCGCCGCGCGAAGATGGGCGAGGGCGCTCTGCCTTTGGACTGGGCCTTCGGCGAGCTGATGGCCTTCGGCTCTCTGGGTTTGGAGGGCACGCGCGTGCGTCTGTCGGGGCAGGACTCGGGGCGCGGCACGTTCAGTCAGCGCCACGCCATCATGTACGACACGGTGACGGGGAAGCCCTGGTCGCCTCTCTCCGAGATGACGGCGCGCGATGGGCGCTCGCTCGTAGAGGTCTTCGACAGCTCTCTCTCAGAGCAGGGCGTGGTCGGCTTCGAGTACGGCTACACGGTCGTCGCGGTTGATGCGCTCGTCGCGTGGGAGGCACAGTTCGGCGACTTCTCGAACGGCGCGCAGGTCATCATTGACACCTTCATCGCGCCCGGCGTTGACAAGTGGCAGCAGCCCTCGCGTCTCGTCCTCCTGCTTCCGCACGGCTATGAGGGGCAAGGGCCCGAACACTCGAACGCGCGTCTGGAGCGCTACCTGCAACTCTGCGCCGAGAACAACATGCAGGTCTGTTACCCGTCCACCCCCGCGCAGTATTTCCACCTGCTTCGCCGACAGGTCAAACAGAAGGCCGCGCGCCCGCTCGTCGTGATGACGCCGAAGAGTCTGCTCAGACTTCCGGCAGCCGTCTCTTCGATTGAAGAGCTAACCGGAGGGGGCTTCCGCCCCGTCATCGACGACGCGGACGCGGCAGACAGAAACGCCGTCCGGCGCATCGTGCTGTGCGGCGGCAAGGTCTTCTATGACCTTGCGGCGGCGCGCAAGAAGTCCGGCGACACGCGCGTCGCGATAGTCCGGCTCGAACAGTTCTATCCGTTCCCCGAACGCGCCTTGCGTGAAGTCTTCGCCACATACACGCAGACGACGCAACTCGTCTGGTGTCAGGAGGAGCCGAAGAACTACGGCGGCTGGACGTTCGTCGAGCCACGCCTGTCGGGTCTTCTGCCCGCATGCGAGCATCCCTTCTATGCCGGGCGCGCGGCGTCCGCAAGCCCCGCCACCGGCTCCTACGCGATTCACGAACTGGAGCAGCGCAAGCTCATCGACGACGCGCTCACAGAGCACGCGCCCTACGTCTCCGGCGCTTCCACCGCGCAGTACGCAGGGCAGGCGGATGGATGAAGAGAAGTAGTCAGTAGACAGTAGTCAGTAGTCAGTAGAAGAACTCCCTTTCAACGAGTCGTCACAATGTCATCAGCGGCTGCATCGCAACGCGAAGCACTACTGACTACTGACTACTGACTACTGACTACTGACTACTGACTACTGACTACTGACTACTGACTACTGACTACTGACTACTGACTACTGTCTACGTCTACTGCTCTTCATCCTTTCTTCTTGACTTCCGGTCGCGTTTGGCATAGAAGCGCAGTGCTTTTCGCCGCCGAGCAATCCGTTCGCCGGTCTCTCGCCGTAACAGAGGCGTGGGCCCAGACATTTTCTGTCTTACGCCCCGCGTTCGACAAATATTCTCTTCAGCTCCCGAAAGGAACAACTCCCATGAAGAAACTGCTTGCCCCGTTCGTGTGCATCGCCGCCATACTTGCGCTGGGCGCGTGTGCTCCAGCCCCGCCGCCCGCCAATACCGTCGCCACCAATGCTAATGCCAACGCTAACGCCAACGCTGCGAACGCGAATGCCGGCAGCACGATGACGACGGCATCGAAGAAGGCTCCTACAGACCTCGAACAGCTCGCCGGGCGACTCGTCACGCAGAGCGCGGGCATCAAAGAGGGCGAGGTCGTCCTCGTCTCCGGCGGGCCGCAAGACATGGAGCTGCTCGAAGACATCGTCGTTCAGGTGCGCAAGGCGGGCGCGTTCCCGCTCCTCTCCGTCGATACCGACCGTATGAACAAGCGCCTCTTCACCGACGTGCCCGAGAAGTACGACACGCAGACCAACACGCTCGGACTCAAGCTCGCCGAGATCGCCAACGCGCAGATCAACGTTGAAAGCGGGATGACCGAAGGGCTATTCGCCGACGCCGACCCGAAGCGCGTGGAAGCACGCGGCAAGGCGGGCGAGCCAGTCGTCGAGGCGTTCCGTAAGCACAACGTCCGTTCCGTCGATGTCGGCAACGGACTCTATCCGACCGACTGGCTCGCCCGGCGCTACGGGATGTCGGCTGATGAGTTGGCACAGACCTTCTGGGGTGGCGTCAACGTCGATTACACAGACCTCCAGACGCGCGGCGAACAGGTCAAGGCGGCGCTCGCCTCAGGCAACGAGATACACATTACTGACTCGAACGGCACAGACCTCAAGGTGCGCGTGCAGGGCCGCCCCTACGGCGTGAGCGACGGCATCATCTCGGCTGAGGACGCGAAGACTCCAGTGGGCCAGACCGTCTTCCTGCCCGCGGGCGAGGTCTACGTGACACCCGTCGCTGGAACCGCCGAGGGGAAGGTTGTGCGCGCGAAGGACTACTTCGAGGGCAAGGAGATTGACAACCTGACGTTGACGTTTGCAGCGGGCAAGCTGACGGGGATAACGGGTTCGGGGCCGGGCTTCGATTTGATGAAGGCGAGATACGACGCGGCGGGCGAGGGCAAAGACCTCTTCGCCGTCGTTGATTTCGGCATCAACCCGAACATCAAACTGCCTGCTTCGAGCGCCATTGCCACCTGGGTTCCCGCCGGAACCGTCACCATCGGCGTCGGCAACAACACGTGGGCCGGCGGCGACAACAAGACGCCCTACGGCTACTTCGTTTCGCTGCCCGGCACGACCGTCACGCTCGACGGCAAATCGGTCGTCGAGGCCGGACAGTTGAAGCTTTAAAGGAGTGACAGGTGACGGGTGACAGGTAGAGTGCAGCCCTGTCAGAACGGAAGAGTGCAGCCCTGTCAGAACGGAAGAGTGTAGCCCCGTCAGGGGCGGAAGAATGTAGCCCATGGCGTCAGCCGTGGGGATAATCAAGAATTAAAAGCGGAAGCCCCGGAGGGGCGAAAGAAGTCTGAGCTTACGAGTCGTGCTCGAACTTCTTTCGCCCCTCCGGGGCTTCGATTATTTTGTTGCTCGTTGCCCACGGCTGACGCCGTGGGCTACATTCTTCCGCGCCTACGGCGCTTCAAACCCTCTATCGCCTATGGCGCTTCAAACTCTACATGCCTACGGCGCTTCACACTCCCAGTCACTGTTAGCGTTCAAGGCTTCTTCTCCGGCGGCTTCGGCGGCGCTTCCTTCGGCACATCTTCGTCGATGATGTCGTCGTCGAGAATCTTCAGTTCGGTGCCGAACTTCTGATAGTTGCGGAAGCGTATGTCGTTGCGGCTTTGCACCACCTGCCCGCGCTCGGCGACCGTCATCACGATGACGGAGCGAGAGGGCAGAAGGTATTCGCCCTGACCGGGAATCGTGACCCAGTCGTAATCGACGGCGATGTTCGAGGCCGTAATGGCAAAGCTTGAAGGCACGTCGTAGGAAGCGCTCTCGACGCGGAGCACACGGAACTTCTCGCGGTCGATCCAGACCTTGCCGCGGTGCGCGGCGATGACGGACGAGTCACCGTGGTCGAGCAGCCACTTCGAGTTTACCTTCTTGATATCATAGGTGTAGACGAGCGCGCGCCGTCCGCGAAGCGTGTCGGTGTCGAGCGGCTTGAACTCCGCGTGGCTGTCGTCCTCGAACAGCCCCTTCAGGATGGAGACGAACTCGCCCGTCGAGCTTGCCCCGCCCGCCTCCTTATAGTCGCCCTTCTCGGCCCCTGTGGTGGGGGCCGACGTGCCGTCGATGTTGAGCAGGCGATACTGCTCGCCCTCGCTCACGCGATAGGTTACGCCGACGACCAGACGGTCTGAGACCTTCCAGTTCTGCGTCTGCTCAAGCGCATAGGAGCGTGTGACGAGTTGCTTGACGACGAAGTCGGGCATCTGCGCGACGGCGTCGAGCGTGGCCGCACGCGCTTTCGCCAGCACGTCAGCCGCCTCGGGTATGGAAGGGAGCGGGGTCGCCTCCTTCGGGTTAAGAAAGCGCCGCTCAGCCTCTTCGAGCACGCGCCGCAACTCCTCGTCGTTGCCGCTCTTGGTTGCGACGAAGGCGCGCAGTCCAGCGGTCAGCGTAAAGCCGATGCCGCGTCGTCGTATCTCGCCGATGAGCTGCTCCTTCAAGTCCGGGTGCTGCGGAAGCTGTCGGACAGTAGCTAAGAACTCCGCGTTCGTCAAAGGCGTCCGCTGCTGCGCCCGCGCTACGCCGCCGAGCACGAGCGCGCAGAGGGCGAACAGTCCTATGAGTAGCAAAAGTCTTCGGTAGTTCAGAAATTTCATTGATAAATGCCTTTGAGGCGGAAGCCCGACCGTAAGGGAGGGCGTATGTGAAACGATGAACTCGGAACGATGAACTATAAATTAAGAGTTGCCTTCAGTTCATCGTTCCTTACGCCCTCCCTCACGGTCGGGCTTCCGCAATACGTATTAGAGCACGTTCTATTGATGCCCCGCGGCGCAAAAGCGTTCGATTGTGCGGCGCAGTATTCCCACGGCCTCGCGCAACTCCGTGGCGGGGACGAACTCGCCCGTGCGATGCGCGACGCGTATGTCGCCGGGGCCGAAGACGACCGCGTCCGCACCCAACTGGGCCAACTGCGGCGCTTCCGTACCGAACGAGATCGTACCCGCCGCCTTGCCCGTCAACTCTTCAAGCGCGACGACGAGCGGCGCATCCGCCGACGTTTCCATGCCCGCATCGAGTCGCGTCAAGACCATCTCACAGTCGAAGCTCTCTTCCTCCATTCGCAGGGATTCGACCTCGCGTGCGAAGAGTTCCGCGACGTGCTCGGCCCGCTGTCCCGGCACGGGTCGCCATTCGAGCGTGAAGCGGCACACGCCCGCGATAATGTTCTTGGCAGTGCCGCCGGAGATGAGTCCGACGTTGATGGTCGTGTGCGGCGGGTCGAATGCTTCGTGCGCTTCGCGCTTCAGCGCTTCAGCGATCTGTTCGATGCGCGTGACGAGTCGTGCGGCACGCGTGATAGCCGACACGCCCAAGTGCGGGTAGGCGCTGTGCCCCTCGCGCCCCCGGACGGTCACGTCGGCGAGGCAGTAGCCCTTGCCCGCGCGCATGGGCTGCAAAGATGTCGGCTCGCCCACGACCGCATGGCGCACGCTGAAAGGCCGCGACTCGGCCAGGCGCTTCGCACCTAGACACCCGACCTCTTCATCCGCCGTCAACACAAACGCGAACGGGCGCGCGAGCCTTCGCACGTCCGTCTCCTCAATGGCTACGAGCGCCGCCGCGATAAAGCCCTTCGTGTCGCACGCACCGCGCCCGTAGAGTTTACCTTCGCGCTCCGTCAGCGCAAGTGCCTCCGCCCACGCGGGGTCGAACGGTACTGTGTCCGCGTGGCCGACGAGCGCCAACTCTATCTCATCGCCGTCGGCAATCGACGCGGGATGAACAGCCACGAGGTTAAACTTCTTGACGCCGCTCTCGTCCGTGTAGGGAAACAGGCGCGCGCACAAGCCCGCCGCCTCGACGCGCGGCAGGACGTGGCGGATGAGTTCGAGATTCGAGACCGACGACCGCGAGTCGATGCGGACGAGTTCGGCCAGTGTGCTTTCGACGTTCATATCTTCCGTGCAAAGGCCCGTGCGGGAGAACGGAGAATTAACATGGATGGACAGGATGAACAGGATATAGGACTGAAGACTTGAGATTTGAGATTTCAAATTCTGATTTCAAATCAGAAAACAAAAACTCTCTTATCCTGCATATCCTGTCTATCCATGTTAATTTTTCTTACGACTTCCCCAGAGTCTTCGTTGAAGCGCGGCGAAGCGCGAGATGATTTCGGCTTGGGCGGCGTGCCTGCCCGACTCGATGACGAGGCGTCCGCCGACGGCCACTTCGCGGACGGCTGCGCGCGAGAGCGAGAAGACTATCGCGGGTAGAAGGTCTTCCGCGCATGCGCCCGCAATCGTTGGGTCTTCGAGGTCAACCGTGAAGAAGTCTGCCGCGCGGCCCAGCTCAAACACACCCGCGTGCGCGCCGATGCTGTGTGCGCCGCTCGCGGTCGCGCACTCGAAGAGCCGCGTCGCGAGCGCAGACATTCCGTAATCTTTTTTGTTCATCTCGCGTCCTTCTACGCCTCCCGCAGTCACGTCAGAACGACTCTCAACATGCTTGTCAGAACGACTCTCAAGCTGTTCGCCTTCGACGCGCACGGGCGCAAGGACGTTGCGCCGGAGCGCACGCAGACGTAGATGATATTCCAGCCCGCGCGCGTCTTCGAGCAGGTCGATCTGCGCGTGGCTGTCTGTGCCGAGCGACACGCGCACGCCAGCATTGAGCAGCGCGTCCGCGGGCACGACGCCGTCGCCCAGATTGCGCTCGGTCGTCGGACAGGCGCACACGCACGCACCCGAAGCAGCGAGCGACGCAATCTCCTCTCGCGTGATGTGGACGGCGTGGACGCCCGTAAATCGCGAACTGAGGATGCCCTCTTCAGAGAGCAACGCGACGGGAGTAAGCCCGGTCTCCGCGAGGCAGGCTTCGACTTCAGCGGGCTGCTCGGCGACGTGCATGTGCAGAGGCAGGTCACGCGCTTTGGCGAACGCGCTCAACTCGCGCAGGTACTCGACGGGCACGGCACGCACGCTGTGCGGCGCGATGCCGACCCACGCGCACGGCAGGGGCTTGCCTGCTCCCGCCGCAGCGCCGCGCATCTCGCCCGGCGCGAGGTCGCGCATGAGAGCTTCGGTGTTGCGGATGAAGGTTTCGGGGTCTGGCTCGATGAAGCGACGTTGTCTTTCGTCCGCGTCCCGTTGGAAACCCGCGCGCGCGTAGGCCGTGCGCAGCAGAGCGATCCTCAGTCCCACGTCGCGCGCCGCGCGCACGACCTCGCGCGCGAGCAGGTTTGGGTCGTCGTACTCTTTGCCCTCGGGCGTGCGGTGCAGGTAGTGAAACTCGCCGACCGAAGTGATGCCGCCCAAGGCCATCTCAAGGAAGGCCATGCGCGAGGCGTCGTAGATGTCTTCGGGCATGAGCCGCGCAGAGGCCGCGTACATCATCTCGCGCCAAGTCCAGAAGGAGTCGGCGTCGTGCGCGCTGCCGCGATACTCCGTGCGCCCGCGGATGACGCGCTGGAAGGCGTGCGAGTGCGCGTTGACCATGCCGGGCAGCAGAGCGCGTTTGCGTAGGCGGACGAAGCGCGTGGCGAAGAGACGGCCGCTCTCGGGGTCGGCGATTGTGTATGTCTCGCTCTCGCGCAAAGGGCCGCCGCTCAGTTCCCGCAGCACGCCCACGTCGGGCAGCGAGAGGACATGGCCCGCGGGGTCGCAGGTCAGTCCACGCTCACGCTCAAAGCGGTCGCCGACGTAGAGCAGGTCGGGGACGAAAGTCGTGGTGACAACCGAACCGCTGTCTTGATTGAGAGGAGTGCTCAACTGTGTCTTTCAAGGGCAGTTCTGGAGGAGTCGTCCTTGCCCGCCGTCTTGAGAGTGACGCGAGTTAAGGTTAACCACCGCAGACACAGAGAGCGCAGAGGTGGCACAGAGTAATTAAAGATTTCACATTTGAAATTTCAAAAAATCCTCTGTGCCATCTCCGTGTCCTCTGTGTCTGCGGTGGTGAATTGCCTTTCACTCTATTCACAAGTTTGACGAAACTACGAACGGGCCTTACCCCTACATCTATATCAACGAGTCACTTCTTCCGCGCATTCTGTCCGACGTTCGCCTGCGCTTTCTGTTTGCTGATCCACTCGTCAACGTTTCGCTCCAACACGTCGAGCGGGAGCGCGCCGGAGCCGAGTACCACGTCGTGAAACTCGCGCACGTCGAAGCGTTCGCCGAGCGCGGCGCGAGAGCGTGCGCGTAGTTCCTTGATCTTCAGCTCGCCGATCTTGTATGCGAGCGCCTGGCCGGGGTCTGTGATGTAGCGGTCGATCTCGTTCGTCACATCCAGCTCGGTCTTGGCGGCGTTGTCGAGGAAGTAGTCGATGGCCTTCTGCCTGTCCCACTTGTAGTAGTGCATCCCTGTGTCAACGACCAGACGCACGGCGCGCCACATCTCGTAGGTCAACTGGCCGAACTTCGAGTAGGGGTCGTCGTAGAGTCCCATCTCTTCGCCCAGGGATTCCGAGTAAAGCCCCCAGCCCTCGATGAAGGCCGTGTAGCCGCCGTAGCGCCGGAACTTCGGAATCTCACCCAACTCCATCGCACGCGCGATCTGAAGATGGTGGCCGGGCACGGACTCGTGCAGGCTCAAGGCCATCATCTCCCACTTCGGGCGCGTCTCGGGCTTGTAGAGATTGACGTAGTAGTAGCCGGGGCGCGAGCCGTCGGGCGAGCCTTGCTGATAGTAGGCCGTGGTCGTGTCGGGCGCGAGCGTGTCGGGGATGGGGATGACGCCGTAGGGCATGCGCGGCAGCGTCTTGAAAACCTTGACGAGATTCGGGTCGATGCGCTTGGCCGTGGCGCGATAGGCTGCGAGAAGTTCTTCGGGCGTCTTGTAGTAAAACTGTTCGTCCGTGCGAAGCTTCTTGAAGAAGTCTTTGAGCGAGCCTTTGAATCCGACCTGCGCCATGACCTTCTGCATCTCTGCGCGGATGCGCGCGACCTCGCTCAAGCCCTTTTCGTGAATCTGCTCGGGCGTCATGTCGGTCGTCGTGTAGCGGCGCGCGAGGAAGGCATAAGCCTCCGCGCCGTTCGGCCACTGCCAGACGCCGACGCGGTCGAAGGAGGCGGGCAGATACTCCGAGACGAAGTATTCCTTCAGACGCCGGAGCGCGGGGATGACCGACTGCGCGACGGCCTCGCGCCCGGCCTGCGACAGGCGCGCGCGGTCTGCTTCCGGGATGTCGAGAGGAAAGTCGCGGAAGGGCTTGTAGAAGTTGCTGTCCTCTGCGCGCGAGACAAGCTGGCGGTCGAGCTGTGCGGTCACGCGCTGCAAGGTGACTTTGGGCCAGAGCATACGAGCGCGCACGCCTTCGCGCATGAGCGCCAGAGTCTGATCGACGTAGGCGGGGAAGGCGCGCAGGCGCGCGAGCCAGTCGTCGTAATCCTTGACGGTCTGGAAGCGCAGGAGTTCCGTCAGCTCGTCGGCGCTCTGGATGCCGCCGCGCTGGTTGACGGGCATCAGGTAGAGACGAAAGCCATACTCCTGTATGTCGTTCTCAAGGTCTTTGCGAAAGAGGTCGTAGTTGAGCTGGTCGGACGCGGCGAGACGCGCGCGGTCAATCGTCTTCAGACGTGCGAGCGTCTGGAGACGGTGCTGCTGGCGGCGCTCGTTGGCCTCAAGGCTCTCGTCCGGCCAGCGGTCGTTGAAGCGCCGGTCGCCGAGCGTCGAGGCAAACGTCGGATTCTCGCGCATCGTCCAATCCCACTCTTCTTCAAAGAGCTTGTTCAGAGCGGGCGCGGCGTCACTACCTTTCAACGTCTCGCGCTCGGCGCGGTTCGTTCGAGCGCCCGCCAGCGCGCCCGCGGGCACGGACTGCCAGACGAACGCTAAGATGAGCAGCGAGAGAACGAGGCATTTCGCTTCGGAGCGCATAGCATTCGTGTCCTCCGTGGGCGTGTTATGGAATTGATAAGTCAGGAGACGCAGTGGAGGATACAATAAGAGAGTAGACAGTAGCCAGTAGGAAGTAAACAGTAGACAGTAGACAGTAGTCAGTAGTTTTCGACCGTCTTCTCAGTCGAACTCCGTCAACCGTCAAAGGTGAGTGACGCTCAGCAAAGAGTGTATTCCTACTGACTACTGACTACTGACTACTGACTACTGTTTTTAGCGCAGCCCGAAGATGGCGACCGTCTTGTCGGTCGTAGCGCAGGCGAGCCGCGTGCTGTCTGGAGAGAAGGCGATTGAATTGACTGTGCCGCCCGCCTTGAGATCAAACTTCAGTTCGCCCGTCCGCGCGTCCCACACCTTAAGCTCGCCGTCGGGGCCGTTGCCGCCGCACGCCAGGAGGTTGCCGTCGGGGCTGAAGGCGATAGAGACGATGACGGAGTTAGCAGCGTATTCCAGAGTCTTCCGAGGCGAGCCTGCGTTCGCGTCCCAGAGCTTGAGTGCGCCGTCATAGCCGCCCGTCGCGAGCACGTGACCGTCGGGCGAGAAGGCCACAGCGGTCGGGGCTTCGTGCGCCTTGATCTCCTGCCTGAGTTTTCCTTCGCGCACGTCCCACAGACGGACTGTCCCATCGACGTGTCCGGCGCTCGCGAGCATCTGGCCGTCCGGCGAGAACGCGACCGACTCCGTCACTACGCTGTGGCCTTCGAGCGCGTGCTTCAGCTCGCCCGTCTGTGCGTCCCAGAGCCTTACCTCGCTCGACGCGGTCGCGAGGGTCTTGCCGTCTGGCGAGAGCGCCGCAGCCGAGAGTGGACAGATGGGGACGTTGACCCTGCGCTTCTCCGCGAAGAGCTTGCCGCCCTGCGTGTCGAGGAAGACGACGGCGCAACGGTTCGAGGCAGCAAGGTAGAAGAGCGCGGCGACGAGCGTCTTGCCGTCGGGCGAGAACGCGATGGGGCGCACGCTGCCGCCGAGGTCGGGCGAGGTCTCGCCCGGAAGCCCGGACTGCGCGTTCCACAGTCTGACCAACTGGTCGTCGCCCCCGCCCGCGACGAGCTTGCCGTCGGGCGAGAAGACGACCGACTGCACATCCCACGCGCCGTGTCCCGCGAGCGTGAGTTTCCCGCTGACACTCCCCGCGCCGGTCGCGTTAGCGTCGTTTACGTTTGAGTCGTCGGCTGGCGCGGCTGCCTCGCCCGAAGTGTTCGCGCCGCCCTTGCCGCTTACGTCCGCGCCGCTCTTACCGTTCTCCTTCGCGCCGGAATGTGCGTTGCGCACCACGCCCGGCTTTCGAAAGACTGTGAGCGTGAGCACAGCGCCGACGACTCCGAGCAGCAGCAGCGCCGCGAGTCCGCCGATCAGCAGCGGCGGCGTTCGTCTCGATTGCCGTTCCGTCAGCGGCGGTTGCTCCATCGTCCGCGGTTGCTCAGTCGAACGCGGTTGTTCTGCCATCAGCGTTACGGAGGCGGGCTTGGTATTTTCTGTCGCCACCGCCACCGACGGGTTGGGGTCGGTCGGGCGCGGCGACATGGCGATTGTCTTTAGTCCGTCGGCGGCGAGCGTGGGACGCGTGGTCTTGTCGGCTTCGCGGAGCGAACGGCGCATTGCGGCGGCGGAGGAGAGACGCTGGTCGCGGCGGAGCGCCATCGCTTGGCGTAGGACGGCGGCCACGTCCGAAGAGACCTGCGCGCTCAACTCGTCGGCGGAGCGTAGAGGGTCTGGCTCGCCGTTAACGGAGGCGTCGGCCCGGGCGAGCGCGTTGGGCGGCGTCGTGCCGGTCAACAGGTGATAGAGGGTCGCGGCGAGTGAGTAGATATCGCTACGCGGGTCTGTGCCCGTGCTCTGCATCTGTTCGAGCGGCGCGTAGACGAGCGTGTAGCCGAGGACGCTCGCGGCGGGCGCAAGCGGCGAGGTCGAGCTTGCGTAACCCTTCGCCAGCCCGAAGTCGAGCAGCATCACCTGACCGCGCTCTGTGAGCTTGAGGTTCTGCGGCTTGATGTCGCGATGGATGACGGGCGGCTCCTGCGTGTGCAGGTATTCGAGCGCGTCGAGCAACTGGTCGGCCCATTCGAGAACCTGCGCGGCGGGGAACGAGCCGCCCGGTCGCGCGCGTCGCATCTCTTCGAGATCGCTGCCGCCGATGAACTGCATGACGAGGAACTGGCCTTCGCCCTCCTCGAAGTGGTCGCTGACGCGCGGCAGCGCCGGGTGATGCAGACGCGCGAGCAGGCGTGCCTCGCGCTCGAACTGCTTGCGCAGCTCCTCTCCGCCGACCGAAGTCTCCTTCAACGCGACGATTGTGTCGAGGCGTTCGTCCACGGCCTCGTAGATTGTTCCCATCCCGCCGCGCGCGAGTTGACGCACGACGCGATAGCGCCCTTGCAGAATGGTTCCGGGGGTAAGCATCTTCAGGCGACCATCTTAACCAAAAGGCGCGGGTCGGAGAAGCCCGGCGGTCGAATTCCTCTCGGCAAAAAAAGTAAGAGGCAACAGAGACTTTAAAGCAAGAGGCAGCGGGACATTAAAGTCCGCGCTGCCTCTTACCGTTTCTACTGACTACTGACTACTGGCTACTGACTACTGCTCATCCCTACCAGTCGAAGCGCTTGCGGTATTCGGTGGCTTCGATGAAGGCGCGAACCATCTCTGCGCGGTGGAAGTCGCCGCCGTTGTCGTCGAGCTTCCTGAGCCAGAAGTTGAAGCCGCTCATGTCCACATCCGCGCCCTCGTCCGGGTTGCGGTGGAGGTAGCCGAAATACTGCATCAGGACGAAGGCAGGGTTCTGCTCCTTCTGCCGGAACGACGGGTCGTCCGAGACCTTTCGGAGCACAGTCGCGCGGGTCTCTGTGTGCGTGCGAAGCCCTTCGACGAGTGCGCTGCGTGCGGCTTGCGTCGGCTGGACGCCCGCGTTCTGGAAGAGCGCGTCAACAAACTGGTCATCGCCTAAGCCGTCGAAGCGCTGGTGGAACTCCGGGCGCTCGACCCACGTTTCAGCCGCGCGGCGCTTGTTGTCTTCGAGCTTCTGCTCCCAGCCCGCCTGACCGACGACGACGCCCTGAGAGGCCGCCTGCATGTCAACTAGAAAAGCGTTGCGGCGCGGCATCACACCGAAGCTCTCCTTGTTGAAGCGGTAGAGCATGTAGCCCGTCTCCTGAAATTCGATGGAGAGGAAGAAGGCTCCTGACGTGTTGACGCGCGAGCGCTGGACGCAGGCCGCGTCGCCGTTGCACTTCGCGATCTCCGAAGACCAGAAGCCGAGGCCGGAGTCGTCCGCCTCGCGCCCGAGGAAGTCTCTGTACTGCTGCTCGACGAAGAACGTGGTGGCGTCGATGTCGTTGGACTGCTGCGAGATAAGCCCGGCGGTGTTGAAGACGCCGCTCAGGATGGTCTGCCCCAGAGAGTTCGAGACGACCACGGTCGAGGCCGTCGTGATGTTGGGCACAGCCTGTCCGTGCTCGGTCTCAAGCTCGAACTCGTTTTCGAGCGTCGAGGTGATGACAAGCTCGCCGACCTTCACGCCGTCGATGAACACGTTAAGAGTCGTGCCCGAGGGAAGGTTGACCCGCTCGACTTCGATTTCGAGATTGCGGTTGCCGTTGCGCTGGCGGAACTTTGCGACGCCGGTCGGCGTCAAGCCTCCGATGGCTGCGCCTGCGAGACGCGACTCGATGCGAAGCTCGCCTCCGGGGCCCGGCGTCGGCATCGGCGCGGGGCCCGGGTTCGGAATCGTCTGCGGGATGTTCGAGAACGAGCCTGCCAGAAGCGTCGCGCCCGTCTGGTTGGTGACGACGACGCGCGTGCGCGAGTTGATCTGCGGCACGGTCTGGCCGTCCTCCGTCTTCAGCCTTAGCTCGCTGCGCTGGAGGCTGGCGGCGACCGCGAGCGTGCCGACCTTCGTGCCGTCAACGAGTACGTTGAGCGTCGTGCCCGCGGGCAGGTTCACGTTCTCTATGCGGACGCGGAACTCGCGGCCTCCGGTCTCGACCGAATATTCGGCGTTGCCCTTCGGCACGGTGCCGTTGATGGCAGCGCCGGTCAGGTTGGCCTCGAACTCATTCATCTCCGGCGTCGGCGTCGGCGTCGCGCCCGGCGTGGGCGTCGGGCTTGGCGTCGCGGTCGGGCTTGGCGTCGGCGTCGCGGTCGGTGTTGGTGTCGGTGTCTGCGCGGCCACGTCTGCGGCGGCGAAGACGAGTAACGAGGCCAGAAGCGCGAATGCGGCCAGCGCCGTGCGTGTGTTGGAAGAAAGGTTTGAACGTCTCATGTGATTTTGTGCGATAACCCCTTGAATGCTGCTGCTCATCATTTTGACTCCGGAAGGCTGTCTCAAAGACTCGAAATGTGTCGGGGAGCCTCTGCTGCGAGAACAGTGCGTGGGCGGGCATAAAAAATACGGCGGATTGAAAAAGTTGTTTTGCCGGAGCACTTTCCACTTGAATGTAATGTGTGGCTGTTCACCGCAGAGGCGCGGAGTTCGCCGAGACTCGCAGAGAGTGGCATCCCTCTGCGCCACCTCCGCGTCCTCAGCGCCTCTGCGGTGAATAGACGTTGCGGTGCACTCAAGTTGAAAATCGCGGTGGATTTCTTCGCTTAGTGCGGTGCTGCAAATGCGCTTCCGGCGGACTCAAGCTATCATTGCGGACGGGACGAACACGCCGAGCGCGAGCGCGAAGCGCCGACTCTTCGAGAGATTTTCCGCAACCGAAAGGACTTGACGGGATGGACAGAGACGACCCTGTAGGCGACGGCGTGCAGACGCGCGCCATACACGCGGGCAAGGGCGAGAACCGCACGCACGCCGTCACTCCGCCGATCTGGCAGACGACGACGTTTAGCGCCGACTCGTCCGAGCACTTCGCGGAGATCGCGACGGCCACACGCCCCGCCGAGTTCTACACGCGCTACGGCAACCCGACGCACAAAGAGGTCGAGGCCACCATCGTCGCGCTCGAAGGCGGCGAGGCAGCGCTTTTGACTTCTTCGGGGATGGGCGCGATCTTCACTGCGCTCATGTCCTCGCTCAAGACGGGCGATCACGTCGTCGCGCAGACGAACCACTACGCTGGCTCGATGACTCTGTTCGAGGAGATGCCCCGGCGTTTCGGCGTCGAGGTCACGCTCGTCGATCAGACAAACAGGGAAGCATTCGCTGAAGCCATCCGTCCAAACACGAAGGTCATCTACACGGAGTCGCCCACGAACCCGCTCATGCAGATCACAGACCTGCGCGCCGTCTCCGAACTCGCACGCGGGCGCGGTATCACGACGATGGTTGACAACACCTTCGCCACGCCCGTCAACCAGCGCCCATTGGAGTTCGGCATCGACGTAGTCGTCCACAGCGCGACCAAATATCTCGGCGGCCACTCGGACGTGACCGCCGGCTGCATCGTCTCTTCGCGCGAATTCATCGAGCGCGCATGGCACTTCTCGCTGCTGGCAGGCTCCATCCTTTCGCCCTTCGACGGCTGGCTGCTGCTGCGCGGCCTGCGCACCCTCGGCCTTCGCATCGAGCGGCACAACGCGAACGCGCTCGCCCTCGCGCGCTTCCTCGAAATGCACGCGCGGGTCGAGCGCGTCTATTATCCGGGGCTGGCATCGCACCCGCAGTTCGAGCTGGCGCACGCGCAGATGTCCGGCTTCACGGGGATGCTGAGCGCGGAGCTACGCGGCGGATACGAGACCGCCGAGCGCTTCATCTCGCGCTTACGGCTCGCAACCAACGCCGCCAGCCTCGGCGGTCACGAGACGCTCGTCGTCCACCCCGCAGCCATGTGGCGCGGCTACATGACCGCCGAGCAGCTCCGCGCCAGAGGCTTAAGCGACAGCCTCGTGCGTATCTCGGTCGGCATCGAAGACGAGCCGGATTTGATTAAAGACTTCGCGCACGCGCTCGACTCATAAAATAAGTGATGAGTGATAAGTGATAAGTGATAAGAAGAAACCAGGTCGCTCTTGCTATTTCTTATCACTTATCACGCATCACTTATCACTCGCTTATCAATCATCACTCGGAGGATAGATGAGACGACTCCACTACCATCTCGTTGACGTGTTCACCGACCGCGCGTTTGGGGGAAACCCTCTGGCCGTCTGCACGAACGGGCGCGGGCTTTCGACCGAGACGATGCAGGCGATTGCCAAAGAGTTCAACCTCTCGGAGACGACCTTCGTACTGCCCCCTGACGACTCTCGACACGACTGGCGCGTGCGCATCTTTACGCCGGGGCAAGAGCTTCCGATGGCGGGACACCCCACCATCGGCACCTCTTTTGTGCTGGCGCGCGAGCATTTAATCCGGCGTGATGCGCGTGAGACGAACATCGTGCTCGAAGAGGGCGTCGGCCCCGTGCCGGTGAGAATCGAGTTCAAGGACGGCGAGCCTGTCTTCGCCGAGATGAGCCAGCCGCTCCCGAAGTTCGGGCCGAGCCTGACGGATGCGAGCGCCGTCGCCGCGATGCTCTCGCTCGACGCCGAAGACATCGACTCGGAGCTGCCGTTGGAAGTCGTCTCCTGCGGCGTGCCTTTTCTCTTCGTGCCGTTGCGCACGCTCGACGCCGCGCACCGCGCACGTCCCCGCGCAGACCTCATTGAGCAGGCCGCCCCGGACGGCGTGCCGCCCGAGGTCTTCGTCTTCACACGCGAGGTCGAACACGAAGGCTCGACCGTCCACAGTCGCATGTTCGCGCCGGGAATAGGCATCACGGAAGACCCTGCGACCGGCGGAGCCAGCGGCCCGCTCGGCTGTTATCTCGTCCGCTACCGTCTGGTCGCGTGCGACACGTCGGCAGAGATCGTCAGCGAGCAGGGAATCGAGATGGGCCGCCCGAGCTTTATCCTGATTAGAATTGAGCAGAGCGGCGACGGCAACATCAACGCAGTCAAGGTCGGCGGGCAATGTCACTTTATGGGCGAGGGGTTCATCGAGATTTAGCGGACGCTTCCTGCGTTACCGCTAAAGATAGGAGCAAAGGCGATGGTCGCATCAGCCCTCCCCCAGGGCCCGAAGGGCGGGCGCGTGATGGGCAACATGCGCGAGTTCAATCGCGACGCGCTCGGCTTCGTCACGCGTTGCGCGCGCGAGTTCGGCGACGTAGTGTCGACGCGCTTTCTCTACGTGCCCGCGTACTTTCTCTTCAACCCGGAGCACATCGAGTACGTGCTCGCCACGGGCAGTAAGAATTTCATCAAGTCGATGCCGATGCGCTCGCCGTTCTTCCAACGGCTCGTCGGCAACGGGCTGGTGACGAGCGAGGGCGACTTCTGGCGCAGGCAGCGCCGTCTCTCACAGCCCGCCTTCCACCACGACCGCGTGAACGCATACGGTGAAACGATGGTCGCCTTCACCGAACAGATGCTCGCGCGTTGGCGCGACGGCGAAGTCAGAGACGCGCACGAAGAGATGATGCTGCTCACGCAATCAATCGTGGCACGAACTCTCTTCAGCGCCGACGTGTCGGGCCAGAGCGAGATGGGCGAGGCGCTCAGAACCATTATTCACCCGTTCGCTTCGCAGGCGACCCTCAAGTGGATTCTGGATAACCGTCTGCCCACGCCCGGACATCTTCGCTTCAACCGCGCCGTGCGGAAGATCGACGGCTTCGTCTATCGCATCATCGCCGAGCGGCGTGCGTCGGGTGAAGATACGGGCGACCTGCTCTCGATGCTTCTGCGCGCGCAGGACGAGGACGGAAGTCAGATGACAGACCGGCAACTGCGCGATGAGTTGATGACGAGCTTTCTCGCCGGGCACGAGACGACCGCGCTCGCGCTCACTTGGACTTGGTACTTGCTGGCTCAGAATCCGGAAGTGGAGAAGAAGCTCGCGGCGGAACTCGAAGAGGTCTTGGGCGGACGCGCGCCGAAGGCCGAGGACATGCCGCGGCTGAAGTTTGCGGAGTGGGTCATCAGGGAGTCGATGCGTCTGTACCCGCCCTTGTGGGGCGTCGGGCGCGAGGCCGTGCGCGAGTGTGAGGTGGGCGGATACCGCATCCCGAAGGGCATGCAAATCTTCGCCTTCCAGTGGGTCGTCCAACGCGACCCGCGCTGGTACACGGAGCCAGAGCGTTTCCGCCCCGAGCGCTGGGGCGAGGAGGAGGCCGCGCGCCTTCCCCGTTACGCATACTTCCCCTTCGGCGGCGGCCCGCGCCAGTGCATCGGCAACTACTTTGCGACGATGGAGGCCGTGTTGATACTCGCCACGGTCGCACAACGCTTCCGCCTCCGGCTCGTGCCCGAACACAAGGTCGAGCTTCTGCCCACCATGTCGCTCCGCCCGCGCGACGGCGTGAGGATGAAATTGGAGATGCGTTAAAGGTTATACGCCGCCCGCCGAGGTTAAAAACGCTCGTTGGAAATTCAACCCTTAAACTGCACGAAGGTAACAGCTTAGCTGCCCGCCGCGGCTCTCCTCCGTTAGCCTCAAGAATTCCTCAAGTCTCTCGCCGTACACTTCACATGGTTTTAGCATAGAGGCTTCCTAGGCAGCCTCGCCCGTTTGAGAAGGAACCTTTTGCCCCGGAGTAGAAATGTTGAACGCCTCACTTCGCAAACTCAGAGGAACCTACATGGTGCAGGTCATCCCCGAAAAGATTACGCCCCCCTTAGAGTTGCCGCGCGTCTCTCGCGAGCGTCTGCTCGCGCTGCTCGGCGAGAGCCTGGAGGGTTGTAGTTCAACTATCATTCACGGGCGCGCGGGCACGGGCAAGACGATGCTCGCCACGGACTTCGCGCGCCGCAGCGGACGACGTGTCGCGTGGTACAAGCTCGACGCGCCCGACTCGGAGCTGCCGGTCTTTCTCCGTCATCTGTGCGCGAGCATCGCTTCGACGCGTCCCGGCTTTGGCGAGAAGACGCTCGAACGCCTCGGCTCGCGCGTCGCAGTTGACGACGTGCCGCTGGCGGTCGAATATCTGGTCTACGAGATGTTGGAGTCGAACGAGCCGCTGCTGGTCGTCATAGATGATCTGCATCTGGTCTACGACGCCGAGTGGGTGGTGCCTTTCTTCCGTCGCTTGCTTCCGCTGCTGCCGCCCGAGGCGCATGTGTGCCTGCTGGGACGGAGCCTGCCGCCCGCCCCGCTCTGGCGCATGCGTTCAAAGCAGACGCTGTGCGTGCTGGACGAGTCGGTGCTGGCGTTCACGCTTGCCGAGTCGCGGCGGCTCTTCGCCAGCTACGGACTGTCGGCTGCAAGCGCCGAGGCCGCGTTTGTCGAAACCCGTGGCCGCGCGGCCACACTCGACGCGCGCGCGCGCACGAATGGCATCGCCGCCGAGGCCGAGCGCGTGGCCTCGACGCGCGGCACACGCACGACGACGGGGCGGCTCTCGCTGCGGCTCGTCAAAGGCTCGCGCAAATCTTCTCTGGGCACGGCCTGAGCGGCGGGCTTCGGCCCTCGGATTTTTTTATCCTCGCATCCTTCGCGTCGTACGGAATGGTTCGTGCGACGCGGCCCGCTTTATCAAGTCGGGACTTCCGGCGGTGATGAGTTATACTCCCCGACCACACCCGGCTAAAGGATTTCAAAAGCATTCGCAAGATCAATCAGAGGTCGGAGCACGCACCGACGCTCCTGTAATCTTCGGAAGCCGCGCCTGGTTCCCCTAAAGCGATGTCCAACGTGCCGCACAGACAGGAAGGAAGCATCCACGACACACAGCCGCCGAGGCCGTCGCGGCAGCTTCCGACCTTCTTCCTGCGCACGAAGCTTCTGCCGCCCCGCCCCGCGCCCGCGCTCCTGCCGCGCCCGCGCCTCGTGGAGCGCTTGCAGCAGAACCTCGCGCACGCCGTCACGCTCGTCACCGCGCCCGCCGGGTCGGGCAAGACCACGCTCGTCGCCGACTTCATACGCACCGGCGCGCATCCCTTCGTCTGGTATCAGCTTGACCAGGCCGACTCCGACGCGCTCGTCTTCCTCGGCTACATCACGCACGGCATCAAGCAGATCGTGCCGGGCTTCGGCGACGCCACGATGTCCTACATGCAGGAGGCGTCGAAGGAGCTGGCGCAGGCTCCCGAGCGAGCCGTCGATGTGCTCTTGAACGAAGTGCTCGACCGCGTCGAGCAGCAGTTCATACTCGTCCTCGACGACTATCATCATCTCGGTGTCGAGACTCCCGTACATCGCGTCGTTGATCGCCTGCTCGCATACCTGCCAGACCTCATGCACGTCGTCATCATCTCGCGCGACATGCCGCCGCTGGCACTCGCGCGGATGCGGACGCAGGCCAGCCTCGCCGTCATCGACCGTCAGGAGCTTCTCTTCACGGACGACGAGACGCGCGAGCTTTTCCGCGGCGTCTTTGACCTTGAGTTGACGCCCGAGCAGTTGGTCGAATACCGCGAGCGCACGCACGGCTGGATCACCGCGCTCCAACTCGTCCATCAGGTCGCGCAGCGACAGGCGCTCGCGCGTAGCGGCGTCGCTTCTGACTCGACTGCGCCGCCCGACCTCGTCGAAATCCTCCGGCAGAGTGAGCGCGACATCTTCGACTATTTCGCCGAAGAGGTCTTCGCAGACGAGTCGGAAGAGGTGCAGCATCTTCTCCTGCGCGTCTCTTTGCTTGAGCGCGTCGAGCCTGAAGCGTGCAACCGACTCTATCCACAGTCATCGACGACCTTGCGCACGCTCGTCCGCCGCAACGTCTTTATCTCGCTCGCCTCGGACGGGCGCGGCGAGGAGTATCGCCTGCACCCGCTCTTTCGAGGCTTCCTCCAGCGACGCTTTCGCGCAGAGGTCGGGCGCGCGACGGTCGCCGCCGAGCACGCGCGGCTCGCAGACTTCTTTCTTGAGCGCGAGCAATGGGAGCAGGCCATGCACCACCTGCTCGCAGCCGAAGACTTCGACCGCGCCGCACTCACGATTGCCGAGCGCGGCGGCGCTTGGATTTCCGCCGGAGCACTCTCTTCGCTCGCCGCGTTCGCCGACGCCGTTCCCGTGCAGACGCTCGAAGCACACCCGCGCGCGCTCGCGCACCGCGCAGAGGTCGCACGTCTCCGCGACGAGTACGACCTCGCGCAGTCGCTCTTTAACCGCGCCGCCTCGCTCCTGCACGAGCAGGGCGACTCCGAGGGAGAGGCCGAGGCGTTCCACTCGCTCGCGACCATTGCGCGACGGCGCGGCGACTGCGAGACGGCCTTCTCCTATCTAGACCGCGCAACCGAGCTTTCCGGCGAGCGCTCGCTCGTGCGCGCGAAGTGCGGCAACACGCGCGGCCTGTGCCTCGTCGCGCTGGGGCAGTGGACTGAAGCCGAGCGTGAATTCCGCGTCGCGCTCCAGTACGCTGAGGAGCGCGGCGACCGTTACTACGAGCGGCTCATCGCGCACAATCTTGGCACGCCCGCGGGCCTGCGCGGCGACTTCGGCGAGGCGCTGCGCTGGCTCCGGCGCATGCTGCGCGACGAGGCGACAGGCTCTGCGCCCGTGCCGCAGGAGGCGGTCGCGCATCTCAACATCGCGCGCTGCCACCTGCACCTCGGGGACTTTCAGGCAAGCGAGCAGCACCTCGACCGCGCGATGGAAATCTGCCAGCTCTTTAACCTCTCGGCCTTGCGCGGCGAACTCTTCGAGTTCTACGGCAACCTCTATCGCGAGCGGCACGAACTCGCGCGCGCACTCGAATACTACGACCGCGCCGAGCGCACCTACGACGAGGCGGGCATCGACGTGGCGCGCACCGAGCTGCTCGAAGAGCGGGGCTTGCTCGCCCTTCAGGCGGGCGAGCTTTCGGAAGCGCGCATCCTGCTCGACCGTCTGGTCAGCTTGCGCGAGCACGACGAGATAGGGCGGCAGCGCGCAGTGCTCGCGCGTGCTCGCGTGCTTCTGGCGCAGGGCAAGACCGTGGAGGCGCGCACAGACCTCTCCCCGGCGCTCGAACACTTCCGCGCACACGGCCTCTACTGCAACGAAGCCCCCGCGGCCATGATGCTCGCCGTCTGCGAGCACGCGGCGGGCGACGAGGTCGCGACGCTCGCGCACCTGCGGCGGGCGCTCGACCTCGCCGTGCGATACGACTACGAGTATTGGCTGCGCGGCTGGGTCGCGCAATATCCGCAGGTCTTTGCCGCGTCGGAGGCAGCCGAGCTTTTACCGGCAGACCTGCGCGAACAGATTCCGGCGGCGGCTGCGTCGCAGATGTCCGCGGCCACGCGCCACGCGCCCCTGCGTGTCGAACAAGCGCCGCTCGCAGACCTGTCCGTCAGCATGCTCGGCACGGTGGAAATCTTCCGCGACCCCGCACGCACGTTTGCAGCCGACGCGTGGGTCACGCGGCGCGCGCGAGACATACTCTGCTTCATCGCCTCGCGCCGTCATCGACGCGTCTCGAAGGACACGATCATCGACACCTTCTGGGGCGAGGCCGACTTCGGCTCGGTCGAGAAGAACTTCCACCCGACCATCTCGCACATACGCAAGGCGCTCAACAGCAATCAGCCCTTGAAGCAGAACTTCCTGCTCTACCGCGACGGCGATTATCAACTCAACCCGGAGTTCTCCTATCGCATCGACACGGAGGAGTTCGACCGTCTCGTCTCCGAAGGCGACGCCGCGCGCCGCACGCGCGAGCAGGAGACTTTCGTCGCGGCTTACGAGGAGGCCGCCGCGCTCTACCGTGGCGAGTTCATGCAGGGCAGCTACGATGAGTGGGCCGAGGAGCAGCGTTCCTACTACCGCGAGCAATACCTGCGGCTCCTCGAAGTCCTCGCCCAGACCGCACAGAAGGCCGAAGACTGGTCGCGCGCGCAGACGCTTGCGCAACGCATCCTGCGCGAAGACCCTTTCCGAGAGGACGTGTACTGCCATCTGATGCGCGCACACGCAGCCCAGGGGAACCGCGTCGCTGTGCGCGAACAGTTCGAGACGCTCAGGCGAATGCTGCGAAAAGAGCTTGGCGTCGAGCCTTCAGCCGAGACGCAGAAAGTCTTTCGCGAGCTGCTCAAGTGACTATCGAGAGCTGCTCAAATGAAGGTGAATCGCTCGAAAACAGGGGCGGCAACGAAGCCAGAAGAAAATCACAAGGTTTTCGTAACAATAGAAGTCTCAAGCCGATGTACAAAATTAAGGTCAGTTTAAGGTTCAAACGCGCAGCCCTCGCGAAAACCTTCTCCCGACGCGGGCCACGCCCAACGTCGCGAGCCGAAGTCAAACGCAGTCCCAAAGCCCCTAAAATGTTTCGCCAACGCGCCCCGAGGAATCTCCGACAGGCCACGGCGCTTGTCATCACGCTCCTGCTCTGCGTCCTTCCGGCGCGGGCGGGCGTCATCGTGCGCGGCACGACCGGCGTGACGATGACCGGAGCCGACGGCATCTTCTACGACAACACCTCCGGCGTGACGATGACCGGAGCCGACGGCCTCTCTCTTCTCGCCAACGGAATCTTCCCTTACAACGCTGACGGAGTGACGATGACCGGAGCCGACGGTCTGAAGCTTCTCTACTCGAACGGCGTCACGATGACGGGCGCTGACGGCGCTCGCGTCGTCGGCGTTGACGGCGTGACCTACACGGGCGCGAACTCTTATGTCGCAAGCCATGCCGACGGCGTCACGATGACGGGCGCTGACGGCGTCACGATGACCGGCGCGAACGGCGTGACGATGACCGGCGCGGACGGAACGACCTGGAAGGCCAACTCAATCGTCGTGCGGCAGGCGAACGGCGTGACGATGACGGGCGCGGACGGCGTGACGATGACGGGGGCCGATGGCGTCAGGATGCTCGAAGCCAACGGCGTGACGATGACGGGCGCTGACGGCGTAACGATGACGGGCGCAGACGCAATCCGTTTTGACGGCGCGAGCCAGATCATCGCTACGAAGACGGACGGCACGTTCTTCAACGTTCCGACGAACGGCGTCACGATGACGGGCGCTGACGGCATCACGATGACGGGCGCTGACGGCGTGACGATGACGGGCGCTGACGGTTTTCACATGCTTGGCGCGGACGGACTTGCATCGACTGTCGCCTCCGCCGCCGGGCAGAAGATCGGCTTGATGAGCTTCGACCCGGAGCTTGCGCTCTCGCTCGATAAGATGACGGACGACAGCAACGTCAACGCGGCGGTCGTCTATCACCAGCCCGTGACCGACGCGGACATCGCCGATCTGAAGGCGCTTGGCATTCGCGGCGGAACGCGCTTCGTCGCGCTGCCTGCGGTCGTCATCTCCGGGACGAAGGGGCAGATCGAGAAGATCAGCAAGCTTGCGTCGGTGCGTTACATCTCCGGCAACCGCACGCTCCAGTGGAACGCCGACAACAGCCGCGCGCAGACCGGCCTCTTGCGTATGCGACAGGACGCAGACCTCCAGCGCCTGAAGGGCCTGGGCACGTTCCAGGGCAACGGCATCAACGTCGCCGTCCTTGATACAGGGCTGGACGCGACGCATCCAGACCTCGCGGGCCGCGTCATCAGGAACGTCAAGCTCGCAGACTTACAGGGCGCGAACATGCTTGACTTCATCGCGCCCGCGAACGTCGAGACGCTCACCGACACAGACCAGACCGCCGGTCACGGAACTTTCGTCGGCGGCATCATCGCGGGCAGCGGCTCAAGCTCCGGCGGCAAGTACACGGGCTATGCGCCGAAGGCTCGGCTCGTCGGCTTGAGCGCGGGCGACGCTTCGCTCTTCAACGTGCTCGCGGGCTTCGACTATCTGCTCGCGCACACGGAGCTTGACGTGCGCGTCGTCAATTGCAGCTTCTCGGCCAACACGCTCTACGATGAGAACGACCCCGTTAACGTCGCGACGCGCCTGCTCGTCGAGCGCGGAGTGAACGTCGTCTTCTCTGCCGGAAACTCGGGGCCCGGCATGCACACGCTGAACCCTTACGCCGCCGCGCCGTGGGTCATCTCGGTCGGCGCTCTGGACGAGCGCGGTCGTCTGGCAGACTTCTCTTCGCGCGGTGACTTCGGCAGCCGCAACTTCCGCCCAACGCTTTCAGCGCCCGGCACGAACGTCGTCTCTCTGCGCGCGGCGGGGATTAACCAGACGGGGACGACCGCTCTGCCTGCGGACGCGCAAGGGTTATCGGCGACCGAGATGCCGTACTATACGACCGCGTCGGGCACATCGTTTAGCGCGCCCGAGGTCGCGGGCACCATCGCCCTGATGCTCGAAGCCGACAGGACTTTAAGCCCCGCGCAGGTGCGCGATACGTTGCAGCGCACGGCGACGCCTTTGCCGCCCTACTATCAGCACGAGGTCGGCGCGGGCGCACTGAACACGCATGCCGCCGTGTTGCAGTCAGCGTTTCCGCAGCGGCAGATCGGACTCTTCCGCGCCGTGATGAATCGCGGCCAGGTGAGCTTCGTCAAAGACCCGACGCAACTCTTCTATGGCACGGTCTACCCCGGCGGCACGTTTGAAGTGAGATTGAGCGTCCCCACGGATGCGGTCTTCGCCTCGACCAATGTGGCGTGGGGGCCCTTCATTTCGACGAACGATCTGGCGCTCGCTTCATTCGACCCGTCGGGACGCAAGGCCGCCGAGTCGAACTACCTGAACCTGCCCGGACTCACCGGCAAGCGCGAGCGGACTCTTGTGGATGTGCCTGTTCCCGGCACATGGCGCGCGCGCGTGACGCATACGCTCTCGGTCGTCGCTACGCCGCAGGATTTCTCGGGCGTCTTCGAGACGGCACACGCCGAGTATGCGCCGATGTCTGACCTCGCCGGGTTAGACGCCTTCACGCTCGACAACATTCGACAGGCCGTGCGCGCGCTGGCCGTTTGGCCCGACGCCGACGGACTGTTCCGACCCACTACGGCGGTGACGCGCGCAGAACTGGCCGAGGCGATGATCGCGGGCGCGCGTATCCCGCAGTACGTCCCCAACACGCCTTCATTCCTCGACGTGCATGACACGACGACGATGAACTTCGCCGAAGGTGCTCAGGCGCTCTTTCCAGACGCCGTGCGCGGCGGCTCATTCCGTCCCGACGACTGCGCGACGCGACTCGTCGCGGCGGTCGTGCTCGTGCGCGCCGCAGGGCTGCAAGCCGAGGCCGACTCGAAGGCGGGCGCGTTCCTCAACTACACGGACGCGCAGTCGATCCCCTGGAACCTGCGCGGCTACGTACAGGTGGCCGTCAGTCGAGGGCTGATGACTTCATCGCAGCAGTTCGCGCCCGCCGCCGCTTTCACGCGCGCGGAGCTGGCGCGCGGAGTCAACACCATTCTCCACATGAACACAGAGTAGGCGGCCCGAATAATTTTTAAAGAGCGGCGCGGCGGATGATCGAAGTCCGCCGCGCTTTTTAAATTCAAACATGCGGACGGAAGGGAGAACAGATGGACTGGCGAGTGTTTCTGACGACGTTTGGGACGATCTTTCTGGCGGAGATGGGCGACAAGACTCAACTGGCGGCGATGACGATGGCCGCCGAGACGAAAAAGCCTTTGACGGTCTTCGTCAGCGCGGCGCTCGCGCTCGCGTGCGTCTCGGCACTCGGCGTCATCGTCGGCGGCACGCTCGGCCACTACCTGCCCGTCGAATGGATCAAGCGCGTGGCGGCCGTCGGCTTTATCGTCATCGGCGTGCTCATCCTGTTAGACAAGTTCTGAGCTTTCGACAAGTTCTGAGCCAGGGGCTAGTTGAATTATGATGCTTAACCGGCATCCGGCTTCATGGTGCGCGCCGAGTAGCTGAAGCTCCATTCAATGGGCGCGGCGGGTGATATAGTATTCAGACCCTAACAATCCAGTTTCAACAGGTCTGCCTTCAGATGCCGAAGCCCACAACTATCTTCTACATCGTTGCCATCGGCACAGCCTCGGGCGTGATCGTCGTCTATCTTTTCTGGTGGGCTGTCTCGCGCTACAAGCTTTTGACGGCCAGAGAGCGACCCTTGCGCGCGCGGAAGTTGTCACTCTGGCGCGAGCCGGGCGAGGTCGAGCGTCTGGACTTTCGCGGCGGCCCGGGCGGGCGCGAACGCGAGCCACTACCGCCGTTCCGCTTCGTCGAAGAGCACGCGACGGGGTCGAACCCTTGCATGTCGGTGCATGACGCGCGTGGCTTGCGCTGGCGCGTGAAGTGGGGCGACGAAGTGAAGAGCGAGACGTTCGCCGTGCGCGTGGCTTGGGCCGCGGGCTATCACGTGGAGGCCGCGTACTTCGTCTCCGAGGGACACATCGACGGCGCGGAGAATCTGACGCGCGCGCGCACGTGTGTCGCGGAGGATTTCAGCTTCCACGATGCGCGCTTCGAGCTTGACGAAGAGGGAGTGCGCAAGCTCTTCGACGAGCACGGCTGGTCTTGGGACGACAATCCTTTTGTGGGGACGCGCGAGCTGGCGGGACTGAAGATTCTCTTGATGCTCGTGTCGAACTGGGACAACAAGGACGTGCGAGACGTGGCGCGCGGCTCGAACACGGCCATCTTCGAGCACACCCTGCCGGATGGGACGATAGAGGCGCGCTACCTCATCATCGACTGGGGCGCGACGTTGGGGAAGACGGGAAGCGTGCTGACGCGCACGAAGTGGGACTGCGAGGGGTTCTCGTCGCAGAACGCGGACTTCATCCACGGCGTCGAAGACGGCATTGTTCAGTGGAGCTACACGGGGCAGAGGACGGACGAGGCGTCTGAAGGCATCACGGTCGAGGACGTGCGCTGGCTCCATTCCTATGTCGGACGTATCACTGACCGGCAACTTCGTGAAGGACTTCTCGTCAGCGGCGCGACCGAAGAGGAGGCCGACTGCTTCACGCGCGCCCTGCGCGAACGCATCGAACGTCTCGGGCGCGTCGGCGAACTCGGCGACGCATACAGACCTGCGGAAGTGAAGTCATGATCGTCGGCCTGCATCAAGAGGGCTTCAACTTTATCGAAGGGGCTTTACCTTCAGGCGCTCCGCGATAGGTCTTTCAGCTCTTGCCCGACAGAGGGTGCGCCCGGCGCGGCGTAGTCCTTCGGATCAAACTCCTTGAGGAACCATTCGAGCAGAGGGCGATGGCCGAGCGCATCGTACCAACCGTAGCGCAGCATCTCGTCGAGCGCTTGCTCTCTCGTCCAGCCGCAGTCCGCCACGCGCAATACGGCGACGAGCACGCCGGTGCGGTGTCGCCCGCCGCGGCAGTGCGTGAAGAGACGGCCATGTGTCTCTGACGTGCGGACGTGCGCGAGCCACTCGCGGACGCTCTCGGGTTGCGGCGCGTCGCGGTCGGAGAAAGGAATGTGCCGCCACTCGTCGATGCCCGCGTCGAGCGCAACCCTCCTGTCCTCGTCCGTCGTGTGCTCCATCATGCAGCACACGCGTCGCACGCCGAGCCGAGTCGAGAGCGCACGATACCCAAGGGGGCCGGGCAGCGCGCCCCTGTAGAGAGCGTCCGTCACCTTCCCGAAGTTAGGTATGGGAACACTGAACTCGTTACGCGTCGAAGTTGACTTCAGCCACTGAACCAGCCACATCGCTCCAGAACCCTCCCCTCGCACGCGAAGTCTTGAAAGGCCATTATACCTGCGTGTGCGTCCCTTCTACGATGCCGACGGCGATTCCAAGACATCACACGGCAGGGAACGTGCGCCGTCTCACATGCTCTCCGTTCACATCGACGGAGGGCAGACGAGACTCATCTGACGATTGAGAGACGAGACTCATCCGAGGCGTTTCGGTTAAAAGATATGTTGAAATGAAAATGCAGGCTTAGACATAAAGTTATGTAACGCCTTTTGTAAAAGCGTGGGCCCACGATTTAATTGACAAAAGGACGGCGAGGGATAGAATGTGCAACGCCCACAGGAAAGGAATATTGTCTACCTGCCTCTAAAAACCGTCCTCCTCGATCACTTGCCATAGCGCGGCGGCGTCCTCTGGAAATTACGCGCGGGTTCGGCCAGTGACCTCAGAGAAGAAGCCACACCTTAAAGGTTGTGAAAGGAACTTACGATGCCCCCTACGAAAAAACGACAAGTTGTTCCCGGTAGTGAAAGAGTCGCCTTACCGCAGCAGGCCAAGGCGGCTGGCGCTATCGACTCCGAAGAGCGGATACAGATAACCGTCCTCGTCCGCCCTCGCTCCGAGCGTGGCGCAGTCCGCGCGCGCGAGCGCGACATGCTGGAGATGAGTGCGCAGCTTCCTGAAGACCGCCAGTACATGAGCCGTGAGGAGTTTGCCGATCAACACGGGGCTGACCCGGACGACCTGGCTAAGATTGATGCGTTCGCGCACGACCATGATTTGACGGTCGTGCAGGTCAGCATCCCACGTCGCACCGTTAAGCTTGAAGGGACAATCGCCGCGCTCTCCGCCGCCTTCAAACCCAACCTGCAAAAGTACAAGATCGGCAACAGGGTCTATCGCGGTCGTTCAGGCTCGCTCTCTGTCCCGAGCGACATCTCGGAGATCGTGGTCGGCGTTTTCGGTTTCGACAATCGTCCCGCCGCGACTCCGCATTTCCGCACCTTAGACGACATGAAGCCGCAACCGAAGGCGATGCCGCAGCCGAAGGTGGCGGGCGCGAAAGCCGGTTCGAGCAAGAAGGCGGGCGCGAAGGCCGGAAAAAAAAAGCTAAGCGGTAAGGATGGTAAAGCCACTCCGAAGAACGCCCCGGACGGCAGCTTTACGCCGCCTCAGATCGCCAAGCTTTATAACTTCCCGGCGGGGCTGACCGGCAAGGGCCAGTGCATCGCGATCATCGAACTGAACGACTTCGACAGTCAGGGCAGGATCACCAGCGCGGGGTTTAGTGCTGCCGATCTGAAGAATTATTTCCAGCGGCTTGGCATCCCTCTGCCACAGGTTTCGGCCATCGGGGTTGACGGCGGCGCGAACAAGCCCGGCGGCCCCACGCCCAACGCCGACGGTGAGGTGATGCTTGATATAGAGGTGGCGGGCGCGGTCGCTCCCGGCGCTAAGCTGGCCGTCTACTTCGCTCCGAATACGTTCCAGGGCTTCATCGATGCGGTCAACGCCGCCATCCACGACAATGTGCGTAAGCCCTCCGTGGTTTCGATTAGCTGGGGCGGGGCCGAGGACTTTTCGAGCGCACAGTTCCGCACCGGGATGGATCGGGCTTTTCAGGACGCAGCGACGTTGGGCGTCACCATCTGCTGTGCCTCGGGAGACGACGGCTCTTCCGACCAGCGCGAGAATCGGGACGGCAAGCCCCACGCAGACTTTCCCTCTTCAAGCCCCTTCGCTCTGGCCTGCGGTGGCACCAAGTTGTTCGGGTCGGGTTCGACCATCTCCAGCGAAGTGGTTTGGAACGAAGGCAACAGAGGGGGCGCGGGCGGAGGCGGCGTGAGCAACGTCTTTCCCAAGCCGGCCTATCAGGCGCAATCGAGTGTCCCGAAGTCGCCGACGGGGAAGGTCGGGCGCGGCGTTCCAGACGTGGCCGGAGATGCCGATCCGGCAACCGGCTATCAGGTGCGCTTTGATGGGAGGAACACCGTCCTCGGCGGCACGAGTGCGGTGGCTCCTCTGTGGGCCGGTTTGATAGCCCTGATTAACCAGAGGCTAACCAGTCTGGGGAAAAAGCCGGTGGGGTTTATCAACACCTTGATTTACGCTTCGACCGCTGCCGGAGCTTTCCACGATATTGTGCAGGGCAATAACGATATCGACGGCTCGCTCGGTAAATACAGCGCGCGTCCGGGCTGGGACGCCTGCACCGGCCTGGGCACGCCCGACGGGACGAAAGTGATGAGACTCTTAGGCGGTTGAGGTTGCCGTCCGAACGGCTGAAAGCTGAAGGGGGCGCGGAGTGAATCAAACTCTCCGTGCCCCCTTCGTGCATTTGAGCGCTTGCGGCGGTTGAAACGCCTCTTCGTCAAAAGGTTCATAGGCGGTCAACGAAAATAAAAGAACGGTCTCTCGCCCGTATGCCGTTTTAAGACCGCGACGGCATGACGTAGAGCAGGACGGCCATGTAGTGGCAGAAGCTCCCGCCTAGGACGAAGAGATGCCAGATGGCGTGATTGTGTGGAATCGTCTTTGAGGCGAAGAAGAAGACGCCCGTCGTGTAGGCCAAACCCCCGGCGACGATCCACAGGAGCGCGCCCATCGGCACTGTGGCGAGTATCGGCTTGACGGCGATGACGCACAGCCAGCCGAGCAGCACGTAAGAGGCGACGGCCACTGGCCGGTAGCGTGTGCCGAATCTGACGCGGAAGAGAATCCCAGCCAGCGCGAACGTCCACACCAACCCGAACAGCGTCCATCCCCACCCGCCGCGCAGTGTGACGAGCGTGAAGGGCGTGTACGTCCCCGCGATCAGGAGGTAGATGCAGCAGTGGTCGAGTATCTGGAAGAAGTGCTTCGTGCGGGGCGTGCGTGCGCCGTGGTAGAGCGTCGAGGCGAGGTAGAGTGTGACGAGCGATGCGCCGTAGACCGTGCTGCTCAAGACGTGCCACGCATCGCCGTGCGTCCATGCGAGTAAGACCAGCGCGACCAGCCCCGCCACGCTCAACGCCAGCCCGACGCCGTGCGTCACGCAGTTCGCGACCTCTTCTACAGGGAGCCTCTCCAGAGCGTGCCTCGCCATCCGTCCCTCCTTGCACACTTCACTTCAACAAGGGGATTGCCTGTGGAGTCTGCCTTATTCTACCTTCGCCCTTCACGGTCGAAAAGCCATTGCACCGCCAGCAGGACGACGACGACCGCGACGAAGACCGCGGCGTGGAAGCCGACGAAAACAAGCGTGTCCGTCTCGACCAAAGCGAAGCGCATCTATTGTTTCAGGAGTTCGGCGGCAGGGAAAGCACCACGGCCTTCACCGCCGCCTCGCAGTCAGGCTCTCACACAAAGAACTTAAAGTCTGATTGAAAATCGTAGGTTAGCCACAGAGACACGGAGACACAGAGGTTTAAGAATCTGAAATCTGAAATCTGAAATCTGAAATTTCAAATTCTGCAATTTGAAATCTAAAATTTAATCTCTGTGTCTCCGTGTCTCTGTGGCTTATTTGTAAATGCCTCTTAAGCTCGCATGGCACTCGTCCTCTCAAGCAGAGCATCGAGGACGCGCTCGGCGGCATGGCCGTCCCAGAGCGGAGGTATGCGTGCTGGTGTGTCGGCACGCGCGCGTTCAAGCGCATGCGTCGCTTCTCTCACAATCTTCTCAGCGTCCGTGCCGACGACAAGGTTCGTTCCCAACTCGACCGTCACGGGTCGCTCCGTGTTCTCCCTAAGTGTCAGGCATGGGATGCCCAAAGCCGTCGTCTCCTCCTGTATGCCGCCGGAGTCGGTCAGCACAATCCGCGCCCCGCTGTAGAGACGCAGGAAGTCGAGATAGCCTAAAGGCTCGACGAGCTTCAGCCCACGCGCGGCCTCGACTCTTCCCGTCAGTCCGAACTCCAAGAGATTCTTTCGCGTGCGTGGATGCGCGGGGAAAATTACGGGCAGCCGCTCGCTGATCCGTTCGAGCGCCGAAAGAATGCGTGCGAGCACCATTGGGTCATCGACGTTCGACGGGCGGTGGAGCGTGACGACCGCGTAATCAACTCCCTCGACTTTGAGCGACTCGCGCACGCGTGAGCTTTCGGCGAGCGCCAGGTGCTTGAGCAGTGAGTCGATCATCACGTTGCCGACGAGGCGTATGCGCTCCGGTGAGATGCCTTCGGCGAGGAGGTTGCGGTCGGCGTCCTCGGAAGGGGTGAGCAGGAGGTCTGCGAGCTGGTCTGTGAGCACGCGGTTGATCTCTTCGGGCATCGTGCGGTCGCGACTGCGCAAGCCCGCTTCGACATGAGCTACCGCGAAGCCGAGCTTCGCCGAGACGAGCGCGCACGCCAGCGTCGAGTTCACGTCGCCGACGACCAAGACCCAGTCCGGTCTCTCTTCCATCAAGACCGGCTCGAAGCGCTGCATCACCGAGGCGGTCTGCTGCGCGTGAGAGCCTGAGCCGACGCCGAGATGCACTTCGGGAAGTGGAAGGCCGAGGTCGCGGAAGAAGGAGTCACTCATCCGCGCGTCGTAGTGCTGCCCCGTATGAACGACGAGCGGAGAGAACTCCGACGAGCGCCGCCGCATGGCATCGACAATGGGCGCGACCTTCATGAAGTTCGGACGCGCTCCCACCACGTTGATGACTTTGAGCATTAAAGCTTTCGGCAGTCGGCGGTCAGCTATCAGCAAAGACGAAAAGCAGAATGCTGATAGCTGACCGCTGACTGCTCACAGGCGGACGACACGAGCACAACTGTCGCGGCGCAGGTCGCGGCTCAGAGCATTGCGTGTATCGACGATGAGTTTCGAGAGGGCGCACACACGCCCGTAGTCAACCCCAGTGTGGTCTGTGACGATGACCGAGCAGTCCGAGCCGCGCAGCTCTTCGTCGGTGAGCGCGACGGACTGCAAAGGCTCGCCCCCACTTTGCGTGTGCGCGTCGTCGAAGCGCACCTCCGCGACGAAGGGGTCGTGGTATCTGACAAGCGCGCCCTTCGCCCGCAGGCGGTCGATGATCGAGAGCGCGGGGCTTTCCCTCACGTCGTCGATGTCCTTCTTGTAGGCGACGCCGAGGATAAGTATGCGCGAGCCTTTCAGAGACTTCTCTTCGTCGTTGAGCGCGTCGGTCACGAGCGTGACGACGTGGTCGGGCATGCGAGAGTTGACCTCTTCGGCCAGCCCGATGAAGCGCGAGTCGAACCCGTGCTGCCGCGCTTTCCACAAAAGATAGTGCGGGTCTAGAGGGATGCAGTGGCCGCCGATGCCGGGGCCCGGGTAGAAAGCCATGAAGCCGAAAGGCTTGGTCGCCGCCGCACGGATGACCTCCCACGTGTCGATGCCTAAGGCATAGCACAAACGCGCCATCTCGTTCGCCATGCCGATGTTGACCGCGCGGAAGGTATTCTCCAGAAGCTTCGCCGCCTCGGCCACACGGGCCGAACTCACCGCGTGAACCTCTCGAACAATGATGCGGTAGAGCGCGGCTGCCACCTCGGTCGAATCGTCCGTCACACCGCCCACCACCTTCGGGATATTGTCTGTATGAAACTGCGGGTTGCCGGGGTCAACGCGCTCGGGCGAGAAGGCCAGCAGGAAGTCAGAGTCGAGTTTCAGCCCCATCTCCTCGAACATCGGAAGCAAGACCTCGTCGGTCGTTCCCGGATAGGTCGTTGACTCAAGGATGACGAGCTGGCCGCGGCGGAGCCGCTTCTGAATCTGCTCGGCGGCGGCGAGGATATAGGAGATGTCCGGCTCCTTCGTCTTCCTCAAAGGCGTAGGCACGCAGATGATGATGGCGTCGCAGGACGAGAGTTCCTCGAAGTCTATGGTGGCGTGCAGTCGCTCCGCCTTGACGACCTCGGCAAGCGCCTCCGACGACACGTCGCCGATATAAGACTCGCCGCGGTTTATCATCTCGGCCTTGCGCGCGTCCACTTCAAAGCCGACCGAGCGCAGGCCGCGCCGCGCGAACTCGACCGCCAGAGGCAGCCCCACGTACCCTAGCCCGATAACCCCGACGCGCGCCTGCCGGGTTTCGATGAGTTGCTTGATGTCTTCCTGAATCATAGCTTGAACAAAACCGAAAAACTGCCAAAGGTGAAACAGCATCGGGCGCGAATTTCGTCGCGCCCTCAAGCGCTCAAGACTAGAGAGTCGAAGTGCGACTGTCAAGCAAGCCAAACTTCAAGTGCGACTGTCAAAGCAAGCCAAACTTCGACGGGCGCAGGAATCATCTTACAGTTGACGCCGTCCCGGCCTCACGCCGGAGCACACGCCGGCGCGAGCGCCGCCCGTTCACATCCTTTCACACGAAGGCATGTGGATTGCCCCGCGCATCGTTCGACCGAACCACTCCGCAGGAGGAAACGATGCTCAAAAGACTCTCGTCAGCGGTACTCGCGGCGCTGCTGCTCCAAACGTTTGCGAACGGCACGGCTTACGCCGGGTCGCAGGACGACAACAACAAGCAGGCGCGCCGCGTCGAGAGAATCAGAAAGGCCGTGGGACGCGTCGGCGTCGGCGAGAAGGCGCGCGTCTACGTTAAGCTGAGCGACAAGTCCACGCTGGAGGGCTACGTCAGGGAGGCAGGGGCCGACAGCTTCGTCGTCGTGGATAAGCAGACGGGCGTGGGCGTCGTCGTCGCCTACGGGGATGTGGAAAGGCTCAGGGGTCTGAACATCTCGACGGGCACGAAGATCGCATACGGCTTTGTCGTCGGCGCGGCGTTCCTGGGCGCTCTCACTCTCTTCGCACTCATCGTCGGCCCGCACCTGCCGGACTGACGCGCACCATCCGGACTGATGCGCGCACCATTCCACAATTTCGATTGACAACTCGCCGCCACACGGCCCAACATACGCCGGTTTGTCAGCCGTCCGTCAACTCTCCGTCGTGTAAAGCGAATGTCAGCGAAAGCCGCAGAGCAGCAGCGACAGCCCGGTCAACTTGAGCGCGGCCTCGGGCCCTTGGACGCGACGATGATCGTCGTCGGTTCGATGATCGGGTCGGGGATTTTCATCACGTCCGCCGAGTCTTCGCGACTGGTCGGTGCGCCCGGCTGGCTTCTGGTTGCGTGGGCGCTGGCGGGTCTGCTGACGATCACGGGCGCGCTGTGCTGTGCGGAGCTGGCGGCGATGATGCCGCGTGCGGGCGGGCAGTACGTCTTTCTGCGCGAAGCGTACGGGCCGGCGCTCGGCTTCCTGTTCGGGTGGTCGCTCTTTCTGGTGATTCAGACGGGGACAATCGCGGCGGTGGCCGTGGCGTTTGCGCGCTTCACGGGCGTGCTTGTGCCGTGGGTCTCTTCGGAGCACTACCTCATCAGTCCACGCATGCTGGCGGGTGCTTATGCCGTCTCGCTCTCGACCGAGCAGTTGTTGGCCGTCCTGCTCATCCTGCTGCTCACCTTCACAAACACCTGGGGGTTGAAGACTGGCAAGCTCATCCAGAACACTTTCACGTTGACGAAAACGGCGGCGCTCGCGGGCCTCATCATCGTCGGACTCGCGCTCGGGTGGAACCGTGCGAGCGCGGCCTACACTTCCGATTGGTGGAACCCTTGGGCGAACGGTTGGACGCCGCAGGGGGCGCAGGGAGGATTCGAGGCGGTGGGTGCGCTGGCGCTCGTGATGCTTCTGGGGCGCGCGATGACGGGCCCGCTGTTCGCACAGTCGGCGTGGAACAACGTGACGTTTATGGGGAGCGAGGTGCGCGACCCCGGACGCAACCTGCCGCGCGCACTGCTCGCGGGCTGCGCGATGGTGGTCGGCCTCTACCTGTTGGCGAACCTTGCTTACATTGTGACGCTGCCGCTTCCACTGATGCAGAGGCCGCCGAACAGCATCGCGACGGCGACCATGCAGTCGGCGCTCGGGCCCGCGGGAACAATTCTGATGGCGGCGGCCATCATGGTCTCGACCTTCGGCTGCAACAACGGTCTGATACTGGCGGGCGCGCGCGTCACCTACGCGATGGCCTGCGACCGTCTATTCTTCCGACGGGTCACGCACCTCAACGCGCGAAACGTGCCCGCGTTTGCGCTCGCCGTACAAGGCATCTGGGCGGCGCTGCTGACGCTGCCGCGCACCGCCGCGGGGAGCGTGGACGCGCAGACGCACGCGATCAAATACACCTACGGTAACGTCTACACGCAGCTCCTCGAATACATCATCCCCGCAGACCTCGTCTTCTACGTACTGATGGTCGGCGCGGTCGTCGTCCTCCGGCACAAAAGCCCCGCAGCCCCGCGCCCCTATCGCACGCCCGGCTATCCCTTCATCCCGGCGGTCTACATACTGCTCGCCACGATCCTCATCTTCGATCTCGTCTACCTCGCACCGCAGACCTCCGGCATCGGCTTCCTCCTCGTGCTCACGGGTCTGCCCGTCTACTTCGCCTGGAGCAAGAGACAGTAGACAGTAGACAGTAGACAGTAGACAGTAGACAGCAGTCAGTTAAAAACTCAGAAGGCAGCGTGGCGTTAAAATCCACACTGCCTCTTACTGTTTCTACTATCTACTGACTACTGACTACTGACTACTGACTACTGACTACTGTTTTACTTCACCCACTCGTCGGCGACATGCGTCTCGACTTTGACGGGGACGGCGCGGACGTACTCTTCGCCCGCGGCGCACATCGCTTCTTCGACCGTCTTCGCCGTCTCTGATGCTTCGTCCGCTCGGGTCTCGACCACGATCTCGTCATGCACGACGTTGACGACCTGCGCGCTGGTGCCCTTCAGACGGTCGTGCAGGAGACGGAGTGCGCGCTTGATGATGTCGGCTGATGATCCTTGGATCGGCGAATTCTTGCCGCCGCGCTGGGCGAGCGAGGCGGCCTGTTTGTCTTCGGGGTCGAAGTTGAAGCGGAAGAGGCGGCCCGCGACGGTGCGCGGGGCGGTGCGCTCGCGTAGCGCCTTGAGGGCGGCGTCGCGCAGCCACGTGTCGAGGCCGCGATAGGTCGAGAAGTAGCGGCGCAGAAGGTCTTCCGACTGCTCTTGAGACATACCCGTCATCAGTGCGAAGCGGCGCGCGCCGATGCCGTAGACCACTCCGAAGTTCAGACGCTTGGCAAAGTCGCGCTGCTCTTTCGACACCTGCTCGATTGCCACGCCGAAGACCTGTGCGGCCGTCACGCGATGGAGGTCTGCGCCGGAGCGGAAGGCTTCGACAAAACCCTCGTCATTCGTGAACTCGGCGAGGATGCGAAGCTCGATCTGCGAATAATCTGCGACGACGAGGCGGCGGCCCGCGGGCGCGCGGAAGCAGCGGCGCATGTCGAAGGCGTGCGGTATTTGTTGGATGTTAGGGTCGGTGCAGCTCATCCTTCCGGTCGGTGCGCCGATCTGGTGAAAGTGCGGGTGGATGCGTCCAGTCTTTTCGGTGTCGTGCTTGCCCTTATCAACCGAGTCGAGCAGCGTCTCGCCGAACTTCAAGGTCTTCTGGAGCGTGCGGTATTCGAGTATGCGTCCAACGACGGGGAACTCGGCGGCGAGCGGTTCGAGCTTCCAGTTGCGCGTCGAGTCGGGGACGGGGACGCCGAGGCGTGTGAGTGCGCGCGTGAGCTGGACGTGCGAGTCGATGTTGAGCGTGGCACGCGTGGGGCCGAAGAGAGACTGCTGCACAGACTCCTCGGCCATCTCGTCCTGCAACTGTTCGTGCAGCTCGTCGCGTCGCCGCTCGATCTCCTTGAGCTTGACGCGCCAGCACTCCTGATCGAGATAGAGTCCCGCGAGTTCGAGCGAGGCCAACGGGACGACACACTCGAATTCGAGCTGCGCGGTGCGCGTCAGAGCGTTTGCGCGCAGAGCCTCGACGAGCTTCGCGCGCAGAGGGAGCATGAGCTGCGCGTCACGCGCGGCGTACTCGATCTGCGCGGAGGAAAGCTCGCCGCCCCAGTTGCTCACTTGCAGCGTCTTATCGACGGGCTGGTCGAGGTAACGCTCGACGACGGAGGCGAGCGAGTGGCGATCTTCCTGCTCGCCCGCCGAGACGAGCTGGCTGGCAAGCAGCGTGTCGAAGAGTCCGCCGCGCTCGACCTCGTTTTTGTTTGCGGCGCGCGAGTCGAACTCGCCGCATAGCTCGACGCCGAGGTAGTGCGCGACCCACTTCGCGTCGAACTTCGCGTTGTGCGCGATCTTGACGGGACGCACGGCGGCGAGCAGGCGTCGCAGGGGCGCGAGCGACTCGGCGGTTCGGGCTTGCTCACGTCTGGCGTGGTCGTCGCCGTCGCCTGTGAAGAGGTCGAGGTCGAAGACGCAGACCGGCTCGCCTTCGGCGGCAAGCTGCACGAGCCGCAAGCGTCCCTCGAAGGGCGAGAGCGAAGTGGTCTCTGTGTCGAAGCCAAGCGCGGCGTGTTGCGTGAGTCGTTCACACGCCGACGCGATCTCTTCCGTGTTGGTGACGAGCCTGTAGATGAGTTCCTGCATCAGTGTTTCGCGCCGACGAGATGTTCCTGCTTCCCCGGCACACCTGCTGCGCCGCCAATGGGTGCCTGCTCGCTTGAGTCTTAGGTGTGAGTAAGCTACCTGAAAAACGCGTCCCTGTCATGGGGCTGAAGAGGGAGTGATGAGGATGAATAAGAATCAAGCTGTCTTTCATGCTTCATTCATCACGTATTACTCATCTCTTCCAGTTTCACGGGAGCAGGATGTGCATGTAGTTGTTGTGGTCGAGGGTCGCGTGGGCTAGCCCGGCAGTGACGAGCGGCGGGTCGTCGAAATAGACGACGGCGTTGGGGTTTGTCTGCTGGATAAGCTTTATCAGCTCCGTGGTCAAATCGCGCGAGTAGTTCGGGGCGTAGATGTTGGTCGGCTCGGCAGCGCCGTTGTTCGTCACCGGCCAGATGTCCACCTCGCGCCCGTCCTGATGGTCGGAGCCGTGCGTTGGAAAGGGGCCGCCGCCCTGCCGGCTGATGTCTTCGACGACGAGGTTCTGGCCGGGGTGGCGCGTGGCCCAAGCCGCCGCGACCTTCTTGATTGAGTTTATAATTTCAGGTCGCCCGTACGCGCCTGCCGTGTCGTGGTTGAAGACGATATAACCTTCTCCCTCCGCCGGCAGTTGCGCGTTGATGTTGGAGTCGTTGCCGGGGTTAGACGGACCAGTGGGCTTGCGCGTGAGCGGCGTGCCGATTTTGCTCCGCAGCGCCATACTTTTGCGCTGCAAGTCCTGTTCAGCGTTAAAATCCCTGCTCTCGCCCGTCTTCAGCAGAAAGTCGGACGCCTCATCATACTTATCCGCCAGCGCGTCGGGATCATCTTTAAGCACGTCCTCCCAGACGGCCAGAGCCTTCCGGTATTGCGCCCTCGCTTTGTCGCGTGCCGGTTTCAACGCCGCGTCGTGGTTGGCGGGGTTCGCTTCAAGCGACTTCCTCTCCACGGCCGCTTCGTAGTCCGCGTCGGCGCGCTTCAGGTAAAGGACTGCCAGGTCTTGATAGGTGTTGGCTGTGTTCAGCCGGAAATACTTGTCCTTCTGGTCGGCGACAGCGGCGAGCAGGTCTGACAACTGCTCCAACTTCTCGACTGCCGCGTCGTAATTCCTATCCTCTTCGAGCGTATGTACGAGACTGTCAAGCATGCCGACGGAGTCGAGGTCGAGCTTGCCGTGAATCATCACCTCGGTCTGCAAGGCCGACATGAAGAAGGCCGCGGCCTGATTGTGGCGGTCAAGCCTGCGATTCAATTCGCCGAAGTTGTAGAGCACCCAGGCCCTGTTCTCGTGCCCCTCCTCGTCGTCAAGGGTCAGCCCATAGAGTTGCGCCATAACCCGCTCTGCCTCAGCCATCTGATAACTCTGTACCAGCGTGACAGCGCGTCGGTTCAGTTGCAGCTTCGCGCGCGCCTGTTCCACGTGCTGCCTCGCCACGTCGGCGCGCTTCGCCATGACGAAGGCGGCGATAAAGGCCATGACGGCTAGTGTGAACAGCGCCGCCATCGCCGCGAGGAGGACGCGCAGGCGGCGTGCGGAGCGAGCCTGCTGTTCAGCGAAGGCGCGCGCCTGCTCAAGCTCGCGCCGGTCGCGCTCCTGCGTGTCGGCGATGCGTTTCTCGTTGGCCGCGCGGCTCTCTTCGAGGTAGGCGATTGAGTCGTCATACTCGGGGTGATAGCGCATGCCCCACGCGCGGTTCGGGTTGTAGTTGTCACGCCACTTGAGAAACCACTGCAAGGTCACTTCGTCGAGCAGACCGCCCTCGCCCTTGCCCTTGTCGTAGTCGGCAGCCGCCCCGGCGAGTCGTCGGTAGATGCGCGCCGACTCGGCCTCGTCCTTCACCCAGTCCTTGAGGCGCTGCCAGTTGCGTATCAGACTCTCGTGCGAGATGTCGATAACGGTCTCGGGCTTAAGCTCGACGCCCACGGGCGGCATCAGGAACGAGCGCCCTTCTCGGCGGAAGACTTCGATGACCGCGGCCACCTCCGCTTCGCTCGCGCCCGCGATCTCGCAAATATCTTTGAGCCGCGTCGGGCGACGTATCTCGCGGTTGTCGGCCCCGCGCTCGGTCAGAGACTTGAAGAGAGTCTCCGCGATGTGGCGGCTGCGCTCGTCGGGCAGCTCATCCCAAGCCTCGTCGGCATGTTGCGAGAGCGCGTCCGACATCGTGCCGACGGCCTCATAGTCTTTGAGTCCGACCGGCTCCGCCGCATCGCGAGGGCGCGCCGCCCAGTGCTCCCAAGTCCGCATCAGCGCGTGCTGGAGGATGGGGAGTTGGTCTGGATTGTCGCCCACATCGTTCAAGAGACGGTTGACGAGCGGCGGCGAGATTTCTCCGTCGCCGACTGCTGCCGGGCCCGTGATGGCCGAGCGGCGCTCGTCGCGCGTCATGCGCGGGATAAGATACTGGCCGTCGTTGATCGCTTCGGGGAGTCCCTGGAACTGCGAGCAGTCGCCGAGGAAGTCCGAGCGCATCGTCAAGACGACATAGATCGACACGTCGCGCTGCTGCGGCGCTTCGAGCAGGAGCTTGACGAAGGCGGAGGCGTCGTCGTCCGTGCCCTGCTGCTGTTCGCGCATCGAGCGGAAGCGGAACAGCTCCTCGAACTGGTCAACGACGATGAGGACGTTCTCATACGCGGGCAGACGCGCCTGCCGCACCGCATCGACAAGGCCGAGCGTGCTGCGGCGCAGAGTCGTCTCGATGATCGTCGCATCCACGTTGTCGTCCGTGTCGGGCGAGCCGATTACATCGTCGGCGGAGAGCGCGCACGCGAGATTGCCTAAAGGGTCGTGGCCGGGGCGCATGACGGCGATGCGCCAGGCGGAGCCTGTCCCCGCCATCAGGCCGCCGTAGAGCGCGGGCAGCAGCCCCGCTTTGATGAGTGAAGACTTGCCGCTCCCTGAAGTGCCGACGACGGCGAGGAAACGCGTGCGCCCGAGGCGTGCGAGCAGTTGGTCGGCCTGACCCTCGCGACCGAAGAAGAGGTTGTACTCTTCGGTCTCGAAGGGGCGCAGACCCGGAAAGGGGTTGCCGGTGCGCTCGAATTGCGTCAACGCTTCGGTCATCACTCACCCCCTTGTTGTCCCGTGCGGACGGCCTGAACGAAGGGCTGAATCGCGTCGGGCGTGAAGCCTCCGAAGTTCTGTATGACGAGCGGTACTTCGTGCGTGCGGAAGCGCTGCTTCTCGGTCGTCTGCGTCCCGCTGACATAGACGGCCTTCGCCGAGAGCGGGCTGGTGCGCCCCCACCCCTTCGCCTTCTGCAAGTCAACGAGCTTCGAGCGCAGCCACATCTGGTTGGCGTTGCCGTAGTAGATGAGCGCCGCGTCGCAGTTGAGAAGGCTCTCGCGGTGTGCCTGCGACACGTCCGCGCCCTCGGACATTATCGCGGAGTTGATGATCTCGAAGCCCTGATCGAAGAGGTAATCTTCGATGGGCACGACTTCGTCCATATCGCGGTTGTCGCAGATGAGATAGACCTGACGGACGGCGTTCGCCTCGTCGGTCTGCGCGGCAGCGGCGGCGGGGGCGACGGCCTTCACGGGCGGCTTGAGCTTTTCCAGTACGCGCAGCTTCAGGTCTTCGATTGAGGTCTGTAAAAGCTCCGCGCCCGCGCCCAGAGTGGTGTGCAGTTCTTTGACAAAGGCGCTGTGGCGCGCGCCCTGCGGCGAGAGGCCGGGCGGCATCCAGATGAGGCGCGCGAAAGACGGGTCGTTCGCGGCGCGCTCAGCCGCCAACTCGTGCTGCCAGCGCACAGTCGAGCGCTCCTCCTCACCTTCAGGGGGAGGGGCGGAGACCGCGCCGATGAGGTGAATCGACATCGCGCAACGCGCGAGCGCTTCGCGCACCGCCGCCTCGAACTCGGGCGCGGTGCGTGGAAGCTCGCGGTCGGGCAGGACGTAATAGCCGCGCTGTTGAAGCTCGCGACGGATGCGGTCGCGCTCGGCGGAAACGTCCCCGGTCGTCTCGGCCAGATAGATTTTCTTTTCGAGCGGCAGCGCTGATTCTTCTTCGCCGCCCGCGTTCGCCTTTGGGCCGGGGTGCGTCTGCGCGTCTGCGCTTCCCAATGTCTTGATGGACTTCACGATGTCCATCGCGAGGTCTTCGAGCTTGTCCCAGTACCGCTGGTCTTTCTTCTCCCCTTCGTCTTGTCGGAACTCGCGCGGACGGCCCGCGTCGTCAATCTCGTAGAAGTGGTAGCCGAGCAGTCCGTGCAACTCCTCCGGCATCTCCTTTTCGTCAATAGGCGTCTTGACGACCTTTAAAACGCGCGAGAGGTTGCCGACGCTCGCGCCGCCGGTTGCGAGCGAGCGTCGGCAGAACTCTTTCAACTCGCCTTTGCACCAGTCGGAGTTGACATAGCGCGGCGAGATGACCGAAAGCAGCAGGCGCGTCGAAGCGATACCGTCGCCGATGTCGCCGACGAAATACGAGTTGCCCTGTAGCTCGCGTTTGTCGCGCCAGACCTTCGGCTCCGCGCCGAGCAGTTGGTTGACGCGCACACGCAGTTTCTTGTCGAGCCGGTCGATCCACCCCTGCGGATTGTCGTAGGCTTCATTATCGACGTGCGCGTAAGAGATGAAGATGTCGTTATCAAATGGCATGGGACGGGCAAGACCTCCTCCGGAGGAATCAACGTTTGAGGCTCGATGATCGTTGGAAGCTCGACTGGCGAGAAGGACTACACCGCCAGGCGTCGGACGCGTGTCACTAAGGCTGGTATACAGCCTGAGAAGATAAGCTGTCAACGTAAGGCAAGAGGCTTGAGACTAGAGGCTGGAGGCTGGGGGCTGGAGGCTAGTGAAGATGTCATTAGTATGAGAGTGCGAGTTTATCAACCAGTGAACTGCCAGCCCCAGCCCCCAGCCTCTAGTCTCTAGTTCTAGCCTCCAACCACAAGCCTCTTCTGTCCTGTTCGCACTGTGACGGCGAGCAGCAGCGCGGCGGACGAGCCGATGGCCGCGCTCGTGACGAAGGCCGTGGCGGGCCCCTTCCAGTCCCAGAGCGCGCCCATCAGGAGCGAGGCGGGCAAGACCGTCACGCCGAAGGCGAGATTATAAAGCCCGTAGGCCGTGCCGCGCTGCTCGGGCCGGACGAGGTCTGCGACGAGCGCCTTCTCCGCGCCCTCGGCCAGCCCGAAGTAGACGCCGTAGACTAGAAAGAGAGTCCACGCCCCGCCCGCCGTCGAGACATATGCGAAGCCGAAGTAGACCGCCGCATACAGCAGCCAGCCCGAGACGATCAAGGTCTTGCGGCCCAGCCGGTCGGAGAGGTCGCCGCCGACAACAGAGCTGATGACCTTGCTCAGATGCAGCGCTGACCAGAGGACGAGCGTGCCCTCGCCAATGGAGACGCCCGACATCTGCGCGCGCCGGATGAGAAAGGCGTCCGTCGAGTTCGACAGAGTGAAGAGCGCGACCACGACAAGGAACCGCTTGAAGTTCGAGTCGAAGCCGCGCAGCGTCAGCCGTGCCGCTTCGCCCACAGCGGCGGCAGGTGCGTTCGCCTCCGCCGAATCCGCCGGTGCGTTCGTCTCAGCAGCATCGACCAGTGCGTTCGTCGCCGCCGACTCCGCGTCTGTGCCTTCCGACCTCCCGGCTTCTGACCTCCCGGCTTCCGACTTCCCGCCTTCGGTCTTGAACGCGGCGCGTCTTCGCGTCTCGCGCACGGCGAAGATGAGCACGAGCATCGCGAGCAGCGCGGGCGCGGAGGCGAAGAGGAAGATGGTCGTGTAGTCGTTAGCGGTCGGCGTCTTCGGGTGTTCGGCCACCAGCCGGAGCACCAACAGTCCGATGAGAGGCCCGAGCACCGCGCCGCCGTGATCCATCGCGCGGTGGAAACCGAAGGCGAGGCCACGCTCGGCGGGCGTCGCGGCGTCGGCGATCATCGCGTCGCGCGGCGCACTGCGCAGGCCCTTGCCTACGCGGTCTGTGAAGCGCACGGCGAGCACCTGATACCAACTCGTCGCAAACGCCAGGAGCGGGCGCACCACGCTCGCCAGCCCATAGCCGAAGACGACTAAACCCTTGCGCCGTCCCGTACGGTCGCTGAAGTACCCGGAGAAAAGTTTGAGGAGGCTTGAGACCGACTCGGCCACGCCCTCGATGATGCCGATGGCCGCGGGCGACGCCTTGAGCGTTAAGGCGAGGAAGGCGGGCAGCATCGGGTAGATGATCTCGCTCGAAGCGTCGTTGAGCAGACTGACCAGCCCGATGGCGACGACGTTGCGCGGCAGACGCCCCAGCCGCCGCCACAGCCCCCGAGTCGATTCGTCCATCCGCTCCGCACTCACGCGCGCATCGAACTGGTCGTCGGCGTCGGTGTCGGTCTCAGCCATGCCCTGTTGTCCACTCCCTCTAACGCGCCGGACGCGTCGCTCGCGCCGGGGCATTGCTATTCTTGCTCGTCCCGCGTTCGAGCGGCGCGTACCACCACCACGCCAACGCGCCCGCCAGTAGCGCCAGCAGCAAAGCTCCCACGACGGCCAGCCGGATCGCCATCCACAGCACACGCTTCAAGACGAAGAAGAAAAGCCAGAAGCCGACGACGGCGGCGACGATGATATAGATGGTGTCCATAAGTTTACGTAAGCAGTGAGCAGTAAGCAGTGAAAGCAATTTCGGTTTTCACATTGAAGTTAACAATCGCCGAGATAGAAACCCATCTCCAACTGTACTGCTCACTGCTTACTGCTTACTGCCTACTTTCCTTCTTGTAGCTTGCCCGAACCGTCGTCTTGATGTTACCGCGGATGTTGAAGTCGCCTTCGATGTTGACTTCTAGGGGATCGCAGGCGCGGACGAAGTCTTCGAGGATGATGTTGATGACGTGCTCGTGGAAAATCTTCACCTCGCGGAACGAGTTGATGTAGAGCTTCAGGCTCTTGAGTTCGATGCAGCGCTCGCCGGGCACATACTCGATGCGAAAGGTCGCGAAATCGGGGAAGTCTGAGAAGGGGCAGACGCAGGTGAACTCGGGCAGCTCGAAGTGGATGCGAATCTCCCGCCCCGCGTAGTCGTACGGAAAGGTGTCGAGCGGGTGGAGACTCATCTCCTCGCGCGGAGTCTGCCGTATGTCTAGCCCCTGCTGATTGACGGGCGGGAGCTTTGCCTCGGTCGTTGCCATTTCGATTTACTCCTTAGACGTTAGCGGAATCTTAACCGACGCCCGCGCGCCGCATCAACCGCGTCGGCCTCGGGACAAATCCGACCCGCCGCAAGCACGCGTATATCCTGTCGTGAACCCCCGCCGGACTTTTCGTCAGCGGCGATCTCAAATTCGTTTTCAGCAGGAGGAGAATATGAACGTGCGTCGAACGGCATTGAGAACATTGCTCCCCGTCTTCACCCTTGCGCTCGTGCTCGCATGGGGCGTCGCCCCGAAGTTGGCGGCACAGGACACGCAGAAAGGGAAGTCTCTCTACGAGCGGCTCGGCGGCTACAACGCCGTCGCGGCGGTCGTCGATGACTTCGTCGGGAAGCTCATCACCGACAAACAGTTCGAGCGCTTCTTCGTCGGCCACAGCACCGACTCGAAGAAGCGCATTCGCCAGCACATCGTCGATCAGTTCTGCGCGGCGGCGGGCGGCCCGTGCATCTACACGGGGCGGACAATGAAGGACTCGCACGCTGGCCTCGGCATCACGGAGGCGGAGTGGGACGCGGCGGCCAAACATCTCGTCGCCACGCTCGACAAGTTCAAGGTCGGCGAACAGGAGAAGAAAGACTTGCTCGCCTTCGTCGGGAGCCTGAAGAACGACATCGTCGAGAAGAGATAAGAACGACATCGTCGAGAAAAGGTGAGCGGCCTGGCGAAGCGTCGCCGCGGCGACCGCGCGAGCTACCGAAAGAGAAGTGCGACCACGTGCGAAAGAGAGAGGCGGCCTTCCACATCGGGAGGCCGCCTCTCTCTTTCGCACGTGACCGAAACGAAAGGCCGGGCACTGAAACGCCCCGGCCTTTTACATGACTGAAACGCCTCGGCCTTTTACATGTTCGAGTTCATATTCGAGTTCATGTTCTTCAGGTTGCCGCTCTTGCGCAGCATCATCTTGTCGCTGATGCGCTGGATCATCCGGAGATGTTCCTGGAGCGTGGGCAGCGTGCGCGTGACGAAGCTCTTGATGTCGGCGTCCATGCCACCGCTCGCCTCCTTCTGGAACGCGGCCACGTCCTCCTTATGATCCTTGACCATCATCTTCACGTAATCTTTGTCGAACTTCTCGCCCGACATCGCCGAGAGCTTCTGCATCTCCATCTGCATCTTCGGACTCAAGGCGGTCGGCAGCGTCATGCTCTTACCGGAAGCGACCTGCATCAGGTCTTCGTTGGCCTTCGAGTGGTCGTCAACCATGTGTTGACCGAACTGTCGCACCTCGTCGCTCGCGCCCTTCTGCGCCGCGAGCTTTCCTAGTTCGACCTCCATCTGTCCGCCCATCGCGGCCTCCATCGCGAACTTCTGGTCGGCGGTCATCTTCATCGAGCCGTGACCGGCGTGCATGTTGTCGTTGTGCGTCATGTTTGAGTTCTGACTGACACTCGTCGTGCGCGCCCCGACGACGACGGCGAACAGCGCGCATGCGGCGAGCATGAGAGTCACGCCGCTGATAGTATTCTTGCTCATAAACTTTTCTCCCTTGTCTACTGCCTGAAACTTGAAAGCGCCCGCGCCGGATCAAGCTCCCGCGCCCGAAGCCCTTTCGAGATTGCGCACGCGGTCGTGAGCCTCCTTAACATCTGCGAACTGGCGCTCGACCATCGAGCGAACGTTGGCGGGCAGGTCTACGCCGAGTGCGGCGCGATAGTTCGAGACCGCGGAGTCTTCACCGCGCTCAGCCTCGCTGACGACCGCTTTGTCATCATCGCCCGTCACCGCCGCCTTGATGTCGATCCAGCCGCGATGGAGCGTGGCGGCGACGCTGCCCGAATCCTCCGGGTCGCCCCCGAGACGGCGCACCTCGCCCTGCAACTCGCCGACGAACCCTGCGCGCTGCCGCGAGTATTGCTGAAAGAGTTGTTTTAGCTCGGCGTTCTTCACGCCGTCGGCGGCGGTCTGAAAGCCGTTCTGCCCGTCGCGGCAGGTCTCGATCAGGTTGTTCAGAGTAGAGATTACTTCCTCATTGCTTGCCATTATGAAATCCTCCTTGTTTCTAAACACCGGGAAGAGGCGGCGTGGCCTCGACCGCCGCACGCGCGGCGCACGCTGGCTGCCTTCGGTAAAACTCTCCGACCTTAGCTCCCAAAACGGGACGGCGCGGCCACGGCGTCACGTCCGATGGTGAAAACTTTGACGAGGACTAACCCGGCAATGAAGCCGCCGATGTGCGCCGCATAGGCCACGCCGCCCTCCTGCGCGCCGCCGCCGAGTATGCCGAGTCCACTGACGAACTGAAACACGAACCACAGGCCGAGCGCGACGTAGGCGGGCACGGTCGTAAAGATGCGCAGGATGATGACGCGGACGCGGTTGCGCGGGAACAGAAGGACGTAGCCGCCGAGCACACCGGAGATTGCGCCCGATGCGCCGAGGCTCGGCACGAGCACCCCAGACCCACCCGCGCTAAACGCCACGGTCGTGAAGACGTGCGCCAGCGAGGCCAGCACCCCGCAGATAAGATAGAAGATCAAGTACCGTATATGCCCGAGCCGGTCTTCGAGATTGTCGCCGAAAATCCAGAGGAAGAGCATGTTGCCGAAGATGTGCATCCAGCCCCCGTGCATGAACATCGAGGTCAGCAGCGTGAGGTAGACAGAGATGGGTGTCGGCTGGAGGCCGGGTATCTGCATCGTCTGCCCCGTCGGCGGCACGCGAACGACGCGGTCGCTCGTCGTCACATCGCGCCCCGTCACGATCTCTTCGGGAACGGTCGCCCAGGCGTAGGTGAAGCGGTCGTTATTGCCGAACCCTTGAAAGAGACAGAAGACGAGGATGTTGGCGGCGATGAGCAGGTAGTTGACGTAAGGCACGCTGACGCGCCCCGTGTTGTCGTCGCCGATGGGGAAGATCATTTGGTCGTCCTCGTTTGGGAAAGAGACGCGTTTGAGGCCCGCGCGGCCGGGCCTCAAACGCACGCATGACACACTGACTCCGCGTTTGGAAGGTCAGCTTCCGACAGTCTTCTCCCGGAAGTTTTACGGGAATATCAAGACTTGGTCTCGCGCCGCCGGTCGCGCATCTTCCGCGCCGCTAGTCGCCCATCTTTGCGGCCTGCGCGAAGGCAGGCTCGCCCTCGCTCAGGTCGAGCGAGACCTCGCCGGGCGTGCCGAAGACACGCGCGCGCGCGTCGTCGAACTCGCCCTCCCAGCGCGCCACGACGACCGTCGCCAGGCAGTTGCCGATGACGTTGACCGACGTGCGCCCCATGTCCATCAGCTCATCGACGCCGAAGATAACGGCCACGCCGAGCGGCCCCCAGCCGGGCACAAAACTGTTGAGCGTCGCCAGCAGGATGACGAGCGAGGCGCGCGGAACCGCCGCCACGCCCTTCGACGTGAGCATCAGCGTCAACATCATCACAAGCTGCTGGCCGAAGCCCATGTGCGGGAACCCGGAGCCTTCGGCGGCCTGCGCGACGAAGACCGAGGCCATCGCCAGATAGAGCGTCGTGCCGTCGAGGTTGAAGCTGTAGCCGGTCGGCATCACGAAGCCGACGATGCGCGGCGGAACGCCGAGGCGCTCCATCACCTCCATCGCTTTCGGCAGAGCAGACTCGCTGCTCGTCGTCACGAACGCGATGGTCGCAGGCTCTCTCACGGCCCTGATGAACTTGCCGATGGGCACGCGCGCGATCAGCGCCACCGCGCCGAAGACGACGACGATGAAGACGATGAGCGCAAGGTAGAGCGAGCCGATGAGCAGCCCCAGATTCTTGAGCACGCCGAGGCCCTGTGTGGCGACCGTGTGCGCCATCGCCGCGCCGACGCCGATGGGCGCGAACATCATCACGTAGCTCGTGAACTTGAACATGATCTGCGACAGACTCTCGCAGGCGCGAAGGATGGGCCGCCCCTTCTCGCCCATCGCCGACACGGCCATCGCGAAGAGCACCGAGAAGGCGACGATCTGCAAAACGTCGCCGCGCATCATCGAGTCAACGATGCTCGCGGGGAAGATGTGTACGAGCGTCTCGACGAGCGTCTTCGGCTGCGTCTGCTGAATCTGCTGTAAGGTGGCATTGCTCGACTCGACGAGCTGGACGCCCGCGCCCGGCCTGACCAGATTCACTACCGCCAGACCGATGAAGAGCGCTGCGGTCGTGACGACCTCGAAGTAGATGAGCGCCTTCGCGCCCATTCGCCCGACTTTTTTGAGGTCGCCGCCGCCCGCGATGCCGACGACCAGAGTCGAGAAGACGAGTGGCGCGATGACCGACTTGATGAGGTTCAGAAAGATGTCGCGCAGGAAGAAGACGGCGTTGCCCCAATCGGGCTTGAAGTACCCGAGCGCGCCGCCCGCCACCAGCCCGATCATGATCCAAGCCGTCAGCGACAGCTTCCACCAGGGCCGCCGCCCCGTCTCCTCTTCTGCCGTCCTTAACTCGTTCCTGTTCTCTTCAGCCATTGCAAGAAGTGATAAGTGATGAGTGATAAGTGATGAGTGAAAGCACGCTGCCTCCACTCATCACTTATCACTCATCACTTATCACTCTTCTCACCTCCCCCATTTCAGTTTGTTCCGCAGAACGTCGAAGTAGTTGCGCGTGTGCGCCTGGATGAGGTTGAAGCCCGTGCGGCTCTTACGCACTGTGACGCGGTCTTCGTATTCGAGCGCCATGCCGACCTGCCCGTCGAGCGTGAGCGCGACCTCCTCCTTCGGAGTCTTTAAGACCAGCTCGAACGCCACCGCGTCGGAGACGACGAGCGGGCGGTTCGAGAGCGTGTGCGGGCAGATGGGCGTAATCACCACGGCGTTCATCGAAGGGTAGATGACGGGGCCGCCCGCCGAGAGGTTGTAGGCCGTCGAGCCGGTCGGCGTCGAGATGATAAGCCCGTCGGCGCGGAAGCAGTTGACGAACTGCTTGTCCACCCACGTCTCGATCTCGACGATGCGTGCGAGCGCAGACTTCGAGATGACCACATCGTTCAGGACGCGGTCGTGCATCAACTGCTCGCCGCCACGGCTCACGGTCGCGGCGAGCATGAGCCGGCGTTCAAGCGTGTAGTCGCCCGCCAGCACGGCTTCGAGCGCCGGAATCATGTCTTCGACGGAGAACTCGGCGAGGTAGCCGAGCGTGCCGAAGTTAACGCCGAGCACGGGCGTCTCTGCTTCGCCGACCATGCGCGCCGCGCCGATCATCGTCCCGTCGCCGCCGAGCACGACGATGAAATCGACGCCCTTGACCAACTTGGCGTGCGCGACCGCCTCGACGGCGCAGCCCGTCTCCTGCCGGATGCGCTCGCGTTCGAGGTGCGGGCCGCCCCAGACCTCCAGCCCGTGCCCGACGCACCACTCCACCAGGCGGCAGATGGCCTTCAGCGCCTCGGGCTGATTCGGCTTGACGAGCACGCCGACGCGTCGGACTGAAAGTTTTTCCATACGGAAACACGGGCGAAAGAATACGCGCCCACTTGAGTCAACAGAGGCGCGCACGCGACCCCCGTGCAGGCATCTGCCGAGAGTCCGCGATGGATTGAAAATAGGGCTTCGAAAGTGACGCGAAAACTTGGGCGGATGATAGCCGCGCCCGTGGCGAAGGGTCAAGGGAAGGGAAGTAGGCGGAAAGAAGTAGACAGTAGTCAGTAGTCAGTAGGAAGTAGACAGTAGTCAGTAGACAGTAGTCAGTAGAAGAATCTCCTTCAGAGAATCATTCAGATGTTAACGGCTGTGACCGTGGCGCGGAGCGCTACTGACTACTGACTACTGACTACTTCTTTTCACGTGTTCGAGCGTGCGAGTGGTGTGTTCGGTGACGCTGGCGGGGAAGGCGTCGGGCAGCGCGCCGGGGCGCGTGGTGCCGAGTTCGTTGGTGTGCGTGGGACGCCCGGCGGCGGGCAGCGACCGCCCGGCGTCCCCGGCTTTGCCCGCGAGCAGACGCATCCAGAAGCGCGTCATCATGAAGACGCTGCCGAGGATGGTCAACACACCGCACATCGTGATGATGACGACCGCCTCCGGCGGTAGCCCGCTGTGGACGAAGTCCCTCACCATGCTGAACAGGACGCCAAGCCCCACGACGACGAGCAGCAGCATCGTCACGCCGACGGCCCAGAACGTGCTGGCCGATGGGGCTTGATGTTCAAACGGCGCGCTGGCCTGTACGGGTGTGCTCAGGTTACTGCCGCAGCGGTTGCAGTAGTTCAAGCCCTGAGTCGATTCGGTGCCGCAGTATGGGCAGAACATAAGACCTCCATCGTGTCGGATGTTTTCGGCGTGACGTGCGGGGCGACGACAACCCCTGCCGTCCGTCCCGACTTACGAGCGCAGGACGGGCAAGGTTCTGTTTTTTGGACGCGCGCCCGGCGTCCGTCGGCCCTCTTGCGCGCGGCGTGCGTCGCCCGCGTCCGATGTCTTCGGGGCGCGGCGCGACTCCCAGACGCGGACGAGACGTTGTAATTCCGTGCCGTCCGCATCGGGGTCAACGAGCGTGAGCCAGACGGGCAGCGGGAGCCAGTCCCATGCCGCGCCGTAGACTTCCCCGTTGAGCTGCTCGATGCGTCGCTCCTCGCGCCACTGGAGGTCTTGCGGCGGCACGTCCGACCAGTTTTCGTAGCAGGCGTGCTGCACGCACGGCGCGGGCTTGGCGCGCTGGTGGACGAGACAGCCCGTGCCTTTGACGAAGAGCGGGCACGCGAAGGTCTGCGCGAAAGTGTCGCCCGCGACGCTCAGGCCATAGAGCTTGACTGCCTCGCGCGCACGTCTATAAACAGCGTGCCTTTCTTCAAAGGTCAGGCGCGGCGTGCGCTCAAGCGTCTCGCGGATGGCGACGGCTTCGAGTCGCGTGATATGGACGTTGACGAAGTGCGCGTCCGTGCAGCACACGCCCGGCGTCGGGCACACGCGGCAGTCCAGGGCCCTGTGCTCGAAGTTGAATTTGATGTGAGTCTGAAAGGCGGCCTTGCCCTGCTTGAGCTTTGCCACAGCCTCCGCCTCGGTAAGCTTCCTCATCCGTTAAGCCTTCTCGACCAACTCGTCAGCCTTCACCCTTCCCCGAATCAACTCGCTGATCTTCACTCTTCTTGCTTAAATTCGCCAGCCTTCAAAGTGGACTGTCAGACCGCGTCGTGCGCGTCTGTTCGTAGAGGGCGAGGAATTCGCGGTTGCCGTCCGCGCCGGTGATGGGCGAGTCGGTGACGCCGCGTACGGCGAGACCGAGCGAGCGCGCCGCGGTGTTGACCTCTTCGACGACGCGCGCGTGCTGTGCGGGGTCGCGCACCACACCGCCCTTGCCAACCTCGCCCCTGCCGACCTCGAACTGCGGCTTGACGAGGACGACGACGCGCCCGCCCTCCTTTAAGAGCGGCACGAGCGCGGGCAGGATTTTCGTCGCCGAGATGAACGACACGTCCATCGTCACCATGTCGAAACGCTCTCGGAAGTCTTCCGCCCTGAGGTTACGCGCGTTCACGCCCTCGCGCACCTCGACGCGCACGTCCGTGCGAAGGCTCCAGTCGATCTGGTTGTGCCCCACGTCAAGCGCGACGACGCGGCTCGCGCCGTGCTGGAGCAGGCAGTCCGTGAAGCCGCCCGTCGAGGCTCCCACGTCGAGACACACGAAGCCCCTGGGGTCTATTCGGAACTCCAGCAGAGCCTTCTCAAGCTTGAGGCCGCCGCGCCCGACGTAGCGCGACGCGGGGTCTTCGTCTCCGCGCACGCGCAAAGGAGCGTCCGGCGGGAAAGACTCCGAAGCCTTCTCGACACGCCGCTCGCCGACGAGCACACGCCCCGCCATCACGAGCGCCTGCGCACGCGTCCGCGTGGGTGCGAGACCCCGCTCCACCAAAAGCCTGTCCACGCGCTCGCGCTTCACGCCGTAAAGTTTAGGTTAAAAGATGAAGGGAAGGAAACGATTCGGGGAGTGATGAGTGATAAGTGATAAGTGATGAGTGATGAGTGATAAGAAAGAAAACGGCTTCTTGTCTTTCTCATCACTTATCACTTATCACTCCGTCAGGGTTGTCCCTCGAAGATTCTGCGGAGACGGTCGGCGTCGCCTGCCGTTTCGCGGCGAGTGGAGTCGCGGCGTGTGGTGCGGCGCGGGCGATAGAAGATGGTATCGACGCGTCGCGCTTCGCGCCGGTCGGAGGCTCCGCGCCGGTCGGAGGCTTCGCGCCCGTCAGGGGCGGCGTCATTGCGTGAGAGTTGCCTCCCATCACCCTCTTTGTTGGCGGGGCGGCGCGGTTGCTCAATCTCTGCGTCGTGTTCGCCCTTCTTGCCGCGCTTCGGGGTGCCGACGCGCAAGCCCTCGTCCGATTCATTGCGCGTTGCGTCGGCGGGGACGCGTTCGGCGTCGCCCGCTGTGCCGGTGTCTGTCTCTTTGGCGTCGGAGTTGGATACGTCGGCCTCAGAGGTGTTCACCGGCGTATTCGCTGCCGGGTCTTCCACTTGGGCGTTGGGAGCGGCGGGCGGCGGCGCGTTCACGGCTTCGGTCGTGGGCGCGGGCGAAGGGTGCGGCGACGCGGGCAGGGAAGGCTCCGGCTGTCGCGCAGAGTCCGCGGGCGCGTCGTTCCCGCGCGAGTGATTCTGGTAGAGATAGAGCGCAACGCCGCCGAGCAGGCCGCCCGCGAGCACCGAGACGAGCACGAGCGCGAGCATCCGCGGACGGCGCGGCGCAGCAGACGGCATTCGCGTGTAAGAAGACGCGGGCAATCCAGCCGCCGACGCTTCATCCGTCCGCGTCTCTCCGAGCGGCACGACAGGGCGCGCAAGCACTGTATCTTCGTCGTCGAAGCGCGGCGCGATGAGCGTCGCCTCTTCGCTGGTTGCGACAAGCGTCAACTCTTCGTCGGCCAGAAAGGTTTGCTGTGGGTCTTTTATTCTCATCCTGAAATAAACGCCTCCGGTTGGGCCCGGCTACCGGCTGCTCTCCGGCGCTGTGAGCCGAACCGCAGGCCGGAGAGCAGCCGGAGCTTGGATGTTCAGAATCGTAGACTTGCTGCCCCGAAGAAAGATTATAAATCAGTTGCGGCAAGCGTGTGCCGTCTCATTCTAGTATCAGCGTTCGACTTCCAATACCAACACAAACATAGCACTCATCATGGACACGTTCACCACAAAACCACTGGCATTATCAGGGCACGAGTACACTTCCAAGCTGGGCGAGCGGCATAGCTATTCCAGGAACCCCAAACCACACAGAAAGGGATGTCAACTGCGAGTGTGCCCTCTCTACCGGGGGTGCTACAAAACTCCACTGACGGGGGCGAAAGTGTCTTTACGGGGTACGGGGTTAGTGCGGTATGCCAGAGACGAAGAGAGCCGCCCCACAGCGTGAAGCGGCGCATCAGTGATGATGTTGTGCCGAACCTCTACGGCGTAAACTTGTAAGTGAGCACGCCTGCTACTTTAACGGGCTTGCCGCTTAAAAGTGTTGGAGCAAAGACTGCTTTACGCGCCGCTGCGACGGCGGAAGCTTGCAGAAGTGGATGCCCGCTCACAGCCTTAGCCGAAATCACTCTGCCAGTTTCATCAACGACAACCTGCACTACGACTACGACTTGGCCGGACACCCTTTCATGAACTTCCTGCGGGTATACGGGGGCAGGTTTGCTGATGACCAAGCCGTCAAGGACGCCGCCGCCGCCCATGACATTCATATTCGGCTTTGAATTGGGGGCATCATCATCTGCCAATGATGCGCTTCCTTCGTTGAACTTATGAAGGATTGTGCCCTTTGCCACGTCCCACACGATGAGGGCGTTATCGTACCCAGCGGATAAGGCAGTTGTTGAATCCGCAGAGAATGAAATCTCCGACACGTCTGAGGTATGTCTCGTGAGGTGTCCGGCTATTTTCCCCGAAGTCATGTCCCACTTAGTTATCACGCCGTTGCCTTTGTAGGCTGCACCCACTAAAGCAACTTTCCCGTCAGGCGAGAGACTGATGGAAGCAATGAGAGTCGGATTGGATAAGGTTTGAAGCAACTTTCCTGTGGCAACGTCCCACAGCCTCAAAGAATGGTTGCCGCCGGACAACAGCCTCTTCCCGTCAGGTAGCAGAGCCGCGCTGGAGGCGGTAGATGTGTCGTTGAATCTCAACACTTCATCGCCCGTCGCCACGTTCCACAGGTGAATAGTCCAACTGTTTCTCGCGGTGCTAGTCGTTACAACAGTCTTGCCGTTCGGGGACAGGCTTGCCGTCCAAAGAAATTCCTTCGCAGTCTTGAAGGCTCTTACATCTTTGCCCGTTTGAGAGTCCAACAGCTTTATCGTGCCGTCACGCTGCGCCATCAGCACTTGCTTGCCGTCAGGCATGAAGGCGACGTACTGAATGTCGTTGCCGTACTGGCGGAAGAGCGGGTAGCGCCTGTCGCCCTCGTAATTGATTCCCCAAACTTCGACGCCTTTATCTATATCCCACAACCTAACTGTTCCGTCCTCACCGCCTGAGAGGAACGTCTTAGCGTCGGGTGAGAAGGCCAGCGCGGTTACAGAACCCGTGTGCCCGCTGAAGACACGAATCACTCTACCGGCTGCCAAATCCCAAAGCTGTATCTTCCCCTGCGCCCCGCTTACCAATGCCGTCTTCCCTTCGGGAGAAAGCACACTTTCAGCCTGCACCGAGCCGAAGAGGATTATCAGCAATGCTAACGACTGAAAATAGCGCGCGAGATGTTTCATTCTCTTCCTTCTATTGCAATACGAAGTGGTACGTGATGACGCCGGACACCTTCACCGGCTTTGTGCCGAGCAGAATGGGTGAGAAGCGTATCTCACGCGCGGCTTTGACGGCAGCGGCTTGCAGCAGCGGGTGTCCGCTGATTGCCTGTGCGGCAATCACCTGACCCTCTTCATCAACCACTAACTGAACAGTCACCGTGCCCTGAGCGCGTGCGGCCTTCGCAATCGGGGGATACGCAGGCTGCGGTTTGTTAATTACCTTGATAGTTACTACTGTACCCTTGTCCTTAACATTGACACCCTCTATGTCGGGCAAGGGCTGGCATTTCGCTCCCTCTTCACAAACGCCAATTACCAACTCGCCCTTCTCGCGCAGGCTCTTGAGCAGCCTGTCAACTTCACCCTCTGTCTGTGGCTCAGCAGGTATCGCCTTTGGGGCTTGCTCTACAGGGGCGATGACGGAAAGCGGGTTGTCTGGCGTCGGCTGTACTTCAGAGCCACTGGCAGGAATCAGCTTGAAAGAGTCAAAGAAACTCTTTGAGATTTCCTCGTAGAAGGCAGTCCGCTCATCAGGATTGGGACTTGAGCGTCCCGTCTTGAAGGTAACGTTAAGTGGTGTCACGAGCACTATCTGGTAAAGGCGTCCTTTAACGAGGAACATCCTCACCCTTGTCACAAACTTTCCGTCATCTACCAGCACTTCGCGCCCGACATGCCCGACGAGGGTGACTTCCTTCTCGCTTAACAACTTCCTGTTCTTGTCGCTCGACAGCAGCGAATCACGCCCGCCGTCGAGTAAAGCCTTGATAAACTCAGGCGACTCCGAATACTTGGGGAAGTCGTTGTAAGCGACGAGATAGCCGCCCGCGTGCGTCTCTGTGGCGTAGCCGTGAAGAGAAAGTTTCCCGAATGGCGAGTCAATATCCTTCGTCATAGGCTGCGGAGTCCCAATCATCTTGATGGAGAAGCCGCCCTCCGGCGAGGTGAATACCTTCCACGCGCTATCGTTGTACTCAACCGCAGGTGCAGGAGGAGGCGGTAGCTCGTCGGATGTCTTGCCCGTTTGAGCAAAGCAGAGCGAAGAGGTAGACATGAGAGCTAAGAGAAGTAGTGCAGATTGTGTGATTCGCTTCAAGGCCGTTACTTCCTTCCGTCTAGCATGAGGCTTCGGTTAGAAGGGGGCAGAATAACACCTGCATATGATGGCTACCAACTCTTTGAGATGGATTTCAAGCAGCACCCCAAGGCCGTGAACGAAAGCGGGAGTATGTTTGTATAATAACGGGCGCGCCTGCAAATCAGAATTCAACGAGAGTCGAAATTTAACAAGAGCCGTAATTCAATCAGAGTTGAAAGTTAACAAGAGTTGAAATTCAACGAGGGTCGAGACTGAAACGAGAGCTGAGTATGGAAACTCCCGCGCCGTGCACGATGGATTCTGAAGGCGACTCTTCGCAAGATCGCTCGAAGGAGATGCGCCGGAGAGCCGTCGCCTTCGTGCTCGTGTTCGTCGCGGCGCTCGGCATTCGTCTTCTCTGCTGGAGAGACGTGCGGTTCGAGACCGGGAAAGTGCAGACCGCGGTCACAGAGAACTACAAGCACCTCGCGCGACTGCTGGGCCGCAACGGCGCGGCCTCCCTTTTCGACCCCGCCTCGCAGACGAATGACCCAGACTTGCTCGGCCATCCGCCCGGCTACCCCGCGGTGCTTGCGCTCGCCTACAAAGTCTTCGGCTACGAGGACGGGGCGGTGCAGATTTTTCAGATCGTCTGCGACTCGCTGGCGGCGGCACTCGTCTTTCTTATCGCGGCGGAATTGTTCACGTTCGGCGTCGGTGTGATCGCGGGGACGCTCGTGGCACTCGCGCCGCAATTCTGCTGGAACTCCGTGCTGCTTCTGCCGGACACGCTCGCGGTCGTGCCCGTCTTACTCGCCGTGTATCTGCTCCTGCGTGCGTGTAAGGGTCATGACATACTCAAGGCGCTCGCCGCGGGCGCGCTCGTCGGCGTGTCGTGCTGGCTGAGGGCAAACGCGCTGCTGCTTGCGCCCTTCCTCGTTCTGCTCGTGCCTTTCCTCTTCGCGCGTGGGGGACGCCTGCGACCGGCGTTGGCGCTCGTCTTCGGTGCTGTTCTCACAATCGCGCCGCTGACTTTGCGTAACGCCGTCGTCTTCGGCCACTTCATTCCCATCTCGCTCGGCGCGGGACAGACGCTCGTCGAGGGCATCGCGGACTATGACCCCGAACGCAGGTTCGGACTGCCGGACACCGACATCGAACTCACACGGATGGAGGCCGAGGAGGGAGGGCGGCCCGAATACGCTTTGTCGCTCTTCAGCCCCGACGGCATCGAGCGCGACCACGCGCGGACAAAGCGTGCGCTCGCAGTCGTAGGCGCGCACCCATTATGGTTCGCGTGCGTGATGCTGCGGCGCGCCGCTTCGATGCTGCGACTTGAGAGGACGCCGCTCGCCTCGACAGCCGAAGTCTCCGAAGGGTGGACGCGGGGCCCTCGCATCATTGTGCGCGCCGTGCAGAAGCTCTTCATCACGGCGGTCTTCCTGCCGCTCTACTTACTCGGCCTCTTCATCCTCGCGCGTGCTCGTCGCCGGCGTGCGCTCGCCGCTCTGCTCGCAGTCCCACTCTACTATCTCTGCGTGCAGTCGGCGCTCCACACAGAGTATCGCTACGTCCTTGCCGTCCACTACTTCTTTTTCGTCATCGCGGCGGCTGCGCTTTATCACGTCCGGCTCGCCGCACGGCGGATGTGGGCTGAGAGAAGACTGCGGCAGGAGAGTTAAAGCATTCGACGCGTGGGGTGGCCCGTGGATGGGAGTAGAACGTGAGGCCGCAAGCCCGACCGTGAGAGAGCGCGTACAGCGTTCATCAAGATTCGCCCGGAGAAAGTTGAGACGCCCTCCCTCACGGTCGGGCTTGCGGCCTCGCTGCTATCCAGCGAAACGCTCTAGCTTTCACCAACACCGAGCTTCTCGGTGATGGCCGCGAGGTTCTCTTCTGCCTCGCGCAGGTAGAGGGCGGCCCACTCTTCTGTCGCGCGCGCGTGTTCGCCTGAGAGCGCGTGCTTTAGTTGCGCGCAGAGACAGTCCACGTCGCCAAAGTCGTAGAGCAGCATGCCGCGCGTCTCGCCCGCGCGCGTCGCCACGACGGGCAGCCCGCACCAGATCGCTTCGACGCGCGACAGGCCGTAGCTTTCCGCGCGGAAGCCGCGCACAAACGCATCGCTCCGACGTAGAATCTGGAAGACGTGCGAGTGCGCGACGTTTCGGAGCACGGTAATCCAGTCCCGTCCGCGCAAGACCTCTTCGCGATAGGCGGCATCAGCGGCGAAGTCTCCGTCAAGAAGGACGAGTCCGAGGTCTTGTCCAGTCTCTTGCCGCACGCGCTCGACTGATTCGGCCACGTGCAGAAAGCCGTAGTCCGGGATGAAAGCGCCGATGGAGCAGACGCGTTTTTCGCGCCGCATGTAATCGACGAGGGACGCTTCCATCTCAGCGGGCAGTTGCATGGATGCGCCCGCGTGCGTGACGGGGAGGAGGCTCCTGACGAGTGTGACTTTTGAAGGGACGCGCACTTCATCTCTGAGCCAGCGCTCAAGTTCTTCGCTGACGGCGACGAACTCCGTGACGCCGAATGCAGCGAGCCGGAAGAGGATGCGGCGCGCGCGCGTGAAATTCTTGTAGCGCGAGGGGAGCGACCCGTCATGGAGAATCTTTACCCACTCGAACCCGAGCAGGCGCTTGAGAGCGAGCCAGACGGGCACGAGCGCGCTCGGGTACTCGAAGAGGAAGTGTGTGCAGTCGGCTATGCGTGCGGCGCGCCCTTCGCGAATCAGCAGTGGGACAAGCTCGCGTCGCTTGTCCTTCATGAAGTGGACGCCGGGAGCGCGCACCTCTTCGTCGCCGTACGTCCATAGATGCAGGCCACGGTTTTTGAGGTGCGCGAAGAGCGTGCTGGTGTAAATTGATACCCCGCCGTAAGGCGGTGGATGCGGGCCCAGGAGTACGACCTTTTTGCTCATCTCGAATCGAAGCCGGGCGCGAACCGGCGCTGAACTGATGGACGGACAGAACTCTTCTCAAGGTTCAGTCGAAGCGCGGCAAGATTCAGGCGACACGACGCGCGTCTCAGTCGTCGTGCCGTCGCACAATCACGCGCCATTCATCGAGGCGGCGCTGCGCTCAATCTTCAGACAGACGCACGCGCCCGCGCATCTGCTCGTTATCGACGACGGCTCGCGCGACGGCTCGCCGCAGATCATCGGACGCGTCCTCGACGAATGCCCCTTCCCCTGCGAGCTTGTCGCGCGCGAGAATCGCGGTTTGTGCGTCACGCTCAACGAGGGACTTGGCAGAACAAGCGGGTGTTACTTTGCGTACCTCGGCTCGGACGACCTCTGGCTGCCAGACTTTCTCGCCGCACGCGTCGCGCTCCTGGAAAGACGCGTCCGAGCGGTGCTCGCCTACGGCCACGCTCTTCTCTTGGACGAGTGCGGCGCAGTCTTCGACTGCACGCTTGACTGGGCAGCTTACGCTGACGGCGACGCGCGCGCGATGCTGCTCGAAGAGACTTACGCGCCGATGAGTCCGACCGTGATGTACCGGCGCGCGGCAATCGAGCGGCACGGTTGGAACGAGCGAGCGCGACTCGAAGACTACGAGCTTTACCTGCGCCTGAGCGCCGAAGGTGAGTTCGCCTTCGACCCGCGCGTGCTCTCGGCGTGGCGTCGCCACGGCACGAACGCCAGCCGCGACTTCGTCTGGATGATCGAGGCGCGGCTCGAAGCACAGCGTAACGCCGCCGCTCAACTGAACTTGCGCGCGGACGAGCTGGAACGTTTCCAACGCGCGCTCAACTTCGCGGGCGCGGAAGACCTCCTGCGACTCGGCGACAAACGGGCTGCGCTCAAATTCCTGCGCCGGTCTTTGCGCGGCACTCATTCCACACGTGCGCTCGCGCGCGTAGCTCTTCGTCTCATCACGCCTCACTCGCTCTTCGAGTGGCGTAAGCGGCGCAAGCAAACGAGCGCCGCGCGTCGCTACGGAATGCTTTCGGCTGACGGAGGAATAATTCACATGGATGGACAGGATGAACAGGATGAACAGGATAAAGAGATAGGGATTTAAGATTTGAAATCTCAAATCTCAAGTTTGAAATCTCAAGTTTGAAATCTCAAATCTCAAATTCTTCTTATCCTGTTCATCCTGTCCATCCATGTGAATTTCTTCTTCCTGCCAAGCGTGCCTCTATGCAGGCTCGATCCATCGCTCGTACCAGAGACTCAGGTTGAGGAGCGCCCAGAGGTGAAAGCCCCAGTCTCGCGCGCCGCGTCGATGCTCTGCAAAGAGCCGCGCGATGAACGCATAGTCGAAGTAGCCGCGGCCCCGTAGCGTCGAGTTCATCACGCGCGCCTCAAGCTCCTTGCCCGACTCGCCTCGAAACCAGTCCTCGACCGGCGCACCAAAACCACGCTTGCGTCGATAGAGCACGTCGCGCGGCAGAACCTCTTCGAGCGCGCGTTTTAAAACGTGCTTGCCGCTCCGCCCCTCGACCTTCAGAGAGCGCGGCACTCCCATCGCGTATTCGACAAGCTTGTGGTCGAGGAACGGCACGCGCGCCTCGACCGAGGTCGCCATCGTGATCTTGTCCACGCGCATCAGGAGTAGTTCCGGCAGCCGCAGCTTCAACTCCAGATACGTCATGCGCGCGAGGAAGTCCGACGCGGGGCGCTCATGCGCGATGCGCGCAAGGTCTTCGCGCACCACGTCGTAAGAGGAGAGTCCGGCGCAGCGTGCGCGCATCTCCTGAGAGACGAGTTTTGCTTTCAGCGTCTCGTCGAAGACGACGGCTGCGCCCCAGAAGAGCGCCTCGCCCGCGCCGAAGCGCCTGACCAGCTCGACGGCCTCGGCCTTCCCCGTCGCCGCCTCCACGAAGGGACGCGCCAGTGCGCTCGCCGCACGCCGCGCCGCGCCCGGCACGCGCTGCGAGTGACGCCAGAAGCGTTCGTAGAGGCGTAGGTACTTTACATACTTGTCGTAGCCGCTGAACAACTCGTCCGAGCCTTCGCCGACCTGCACGACGATTGTGCCCGACTCGCGCGCGAGCTTTGAGACGTAGTAGAGCGGCACGCAGACTGGATCGGCCAGCGGCTCGTCCTGATGAAAGACGAGTTCGGGGAGAAAGTCTCTCATCTCTCGCTCGCCGATCAAGACCTCATGGTGGTTCGTCTCGAAGCGCCGCGCGATGTCACGCGCCGCGTCCAGCTCGTTTAGCTCCTCGTGGTCATGGTAGGCAACCGTGAAGGTCTCGACGGGACGCGACATCTGCTCGGCCATCAGCGCCACGTTGGCGGATGAATCGACGCCGCCTGAGAGGAAGACGCCGAAGGGCACGTCCGACATCATCCGTTTTTTGATTGACTCGCGCAGCAGTCGAAGAATCTCCGAGCGGTACTCTTCCTCATGAATGATGCGTGCGCCGTCGCCGTTTGCCGTCGTCTCCGGTGGCAGCGCGTCCCAGTAGCGAATCGTCTCGACGCCTCCGTCGCGTGTGAAGACGAGCATGTGTCCGGCGGGGACTTTACCTACGCCTCGGAAGAGCGTGCGCGGCGCAGGCGTGGTCAGGAAAGAGAGATAGTGATAGAGCGACTCCTCGTCCACCTCCGCCGAGACCGAAGGGTGCGCGAGGATGGCTTTTATCTCCGAGGCGAAGACGAGCCTGCCGTCCTTCAGATAAAAGTAGAGCGGCTTGACGCCCACGCGGTCGCGCGCAAGCACCAGACGCCCGCGCTCCGCATCCCACAGCGCGACGGCGAAGTCGCCTTCGATCTCTCTGACGAAGTCGAGGCCGCGCTCTTCGTAGAGATGAATGATCGTCTCGCTGTCGGTCAAAGAGCTGTACGCGTGGCCGCGCTGCTCAAGTCCCGCGCGCAAATCTTGATGGTTGTAAATCTCTCCGTTGAAGACGAGCCACACGCCGCGCTCGTCGCAACCACGCATCGGCTGATTGCCCGCGCGCGAAAGGTCTATGATCGAGAGGCGTCGAAAGCCCAGACCCAAACGGCCACCGTCAAGAATCTCCGCGCCCGCCGAGTCGGGCCCGCGGTGCGGCATCCGGTCGCGCATGCGCTCGACTAGAGCGCGCCCGACACGCCCCTCCGCCGCCCCATACTCCCAGACCCCGCAGATGCCACACATATTTTTAAGCTTCAGCCGTCGGAGGCCGCACGACGCTTCAGAGGTTGGCTACAAAAGAAGCAGCCCGCGCATACTCGCCGCCTTGATTCTCAAACGCGCCAGCAACTCTAAACGCGCGGCCACGTCTTCGCCAGCGCGGACGGGCACGAGCACCCAGCGCACATCGAGCGGCACGCGTGCGTGCAGAGTCCAGACGGCAGCGACCGACTCGGTCTTCGAGCCGTAGCCGCGCGAAGACCAACGCGGCTCTACACGGACGCCTCTGTGCGCGTCGAGCGAAGCGACGACGAGCCGCGCGCCCGTCGCTTCGTCGCCAATCTCGACCGCCGAGCCGTCGCAAGTCTCTACGACCGAGCCGTCGCAAGTCTCAATGGCCGTGCCGTCGCCGCCAGTCCCGGTCGCCTGCGTGTCGAGCACTGAGACTTTGCGTCCGGGCGCGACGTGGAAAGTGAAGCGGAAGTCGTGCGCGCCCTCGCCGACGAGCGAGTCTTCGACGAGCCAGAAACCTTCGCGCTTGTCGAATGTGACGGAGCGTCGGTGCGTGACGCGCCCTGCGGGTAGATGCTCGTAGCCGTGGTGCTCGGCGGAGGCCGTGTCGCACGCGCCCGCCGTCGTGAAGCTCAAGAGTCGCGCACGCGCCTCGCCTCCGTTGAAGAAGGGCGCGTCCCACGGGGTCGTGTTCTGCTCAGCAGTGTCAACCTCGACGGTCGAATGATACGCGGTCGAGCGGAACATCTGCCGCGCGATTGCGTCCGCGGTATAGACGTATGTGCCTGGGTCTGCGATGAAGCTCGCGCCACAGGCCGAGACCTCAAGTCCGAGCGCGTCGTTGTGGCCGTGCGCGCCGCGCCCGCCGAGTCCCGTCCCGCTCGCGTTCAGCAATAGATACAGATCGCCTTCGCGCAGCACACACACACCCGCATACTCGAAGGCTTCCGAGACAGAGGCGTGCGCGCCCGTCGTCTCAAGCTCCGCGTAAGCGCGAACGCCTTCGTTGCCGAGAAGCCAGAAGATTTCCTCCGGAGCATCTTCAGAGATTTTGAAGCGCGGCTCGCGGAAGAGTGCCGCGCCGATGGCGAGGACGTACGCGTGGTCGTCTGCGTCGCGTCGGACGAGCGGAAGCGCCTGCCCGCCATCCGTGTCGCCGATGAGCGGCGCGCGCCCGTCGGGGCGCAGGTACGCGCGCATGTATCCGAGCATCGAGCGGAGACGCTGCCAGTGACGCTCTTCGATCTCGATACCATTTGCGCGGCAGAGGAGGAAGGAGTAGAGAAAGAGTTCGGTGACGAAGCGTTGATAGCCGGTCGATGATTCCCAGTCAGCGCCGTCCGGCAAGACCTGCCTGTCCAGCTCGCGCAGCAACTCCGTGAGCGCGAACACTCGCCACGCTTTGGCCGCACGCAACTCCGGCACAGAGATGCCGAGCCAGAGCAGCCCCGTGATGTCCGAGAGGTAATGATTGCCCGTGGCGACGTAAGAGAATTCCAGATTGCGACGGATGTGACGGCCATGCGCGTCGAAGAGCGAGAGGAGTGCTGACAGCCGCTCTTCATTCAACGCGCGCGCGCGCCGGAACAGACGGAACGCCGCGAGCAGATTCAGAGCACGCAGCGCCACCTCCATCGAGCACGCCCAGTTGGGCCCAGAGCCTACTGGATTCTGTTCGCGCCAGCCCGAGACCTGCGTGAAGAACTCTTCGGCCAACTCTTCGTCGCCCGTCAAAGCGTACGCGCGCCCGAGCGTGAGCAGTTGGCCGAGGCGGTTCAACTCCCACAGCACACGCACGTCCGAGCCGTCGCCGCGCACAAGCTGTACGTCGCCGTGATATGTGAGCGGCCAGCGCACGCCCGACACAGGCTCGCGCAACCAATCGACCGACGCGCCGAACTCCAACGTCCCGTAGCCGAGCAGCGGCCAGCGGTGCGCCAACACCCCGCGCGCCTCTTCAGTCAGCTCTGCGGACTTGTCTGCGAGACAGACGCGCCCACTCTTATCCTCAACGTCTTCGGAGCCTGCATCAACATCGTCGGAGCCTGCATCCTCAACGTCGTCGAAGCCAGCGAAGAGACGCGGCGTCTTGCGAACGCGGAAATGTTCAAGGAGTTCCGCGCCGCTCATCTGCGCGAAGGCGTGCGAGAGCCGCGCACTCGCACCCGCACCGTCAACAGTTCGCTTGCCGAGCGAAGCGCGCTCGCTTCGGCGGCGAAGCGCGACCCCGCCGCGGCGGCCCACCTCAAGCAAGGCCGCGCCGAGGCTCACGTCCCCGCGCAGTGCCCGCCTGATTTTGCGTGTGATGCTCATGCGCTCAGTTCGGCCAGCATTATATTAACGTGAGTTCGACATAAGACAAGGAAAGAGCTTATCCACGAAATGACACGAATGGCAGACAGGCTTAGTTCAGGTCGTTTGACGCCTCAAGTCGCGGCTGGCAGACTTACCAGTCTGTTCGGGGCGATGTGTGCAGCACGCGATGTGACCCCGGCAGAAGAAGACAGATGAGTTTGAAGACCACGGAAACGACGGAGAGCAATCTGGCCTCGTCGCCGACAATCAGTGCGGCGGAGCCGGAGAGTGCGGGCGCGGCGACGACGCTCGCCGGGCTGCCGCACGCGCTCGCGGGGTTGCCGCACGCGCGGATACTGCCCGAAGACTCTGGCGTGCAGCTCAACCTCGGAGACCTCTGGGCCTACCGCGAGCTGCTCTTCTTCCTCACGTGGCGCGACATCAAGGTGCGCTATAAGCAGACGTTGATGGGAGTGGCGTGGGTCGTCGTCCAGCCGCTACTGACGATGCTCATCTTCACGCTCGTCTTCAACAGGTTCGCACAACTCGACTCGGGCCCGATTCCTTACCCGCTCTTTGCTTACTCGGGGCTGCTGCTCTGGACGTTCTTCTCGACCGCCATCTCTTCGGGGACGAACAGCCTCATCAGCAACACGAGCCTCGTCACCAAAGTCTACTTCCCGCGCGCCTTTATCCCGGCGGCGGCGGCTGTCGCGGGTCTGGTCGATCTGGGCGTCGGCTCGGTGCTGCTCGTCGCGCTCGCCGTCTATTACCGCGTCCATGTTACGTGGGGACTGCTGCTGCTGCCGGTTTTCGTGATGCTGGCGGCGGCGCTCGCGCTCGGCGTGGGAATGATCTCGGCGGCGCTCACGGTGAAGTACCGCGACCTGCGCCACACGCTGCCCTTCGTCTTACAGGTCTGGATGTTCGCCTCGCCGGTCATCTATCCCGTGCGGGTCGTTCCCCCGCGCTGGCGCTGGTTGATCGCCGCAAATCCGATGACCGGCATCCTCGAAGGCTTCCGCTCGTCGCTCGCCGGGCTTGAGTTCGATTGGGCGCTCATCGCCGTGCCCTTAGTCGTTGCGCCCTTGCTGCTCGCAGTCGCCTTCTACGTCTTCCGCCGTCTGGAAGACACCTTCGCCGACGTAATCTGAGGAGTGGATGGAGCCTGTACTCGTCCGAGTCGAGAACGTGAGCAAGCGCTACCGCATAGGGGCGCTGCACAGGGGCTACGACACCTTTCGAGAGATGCTGACGGGGGCACTCGCGGCGCGCTTCCGTCGTCTGACGCGTGGGGATAACGTTGACGATGGCCGGACGCTGTGGGCGCTCAAGGATGTGAATCTCGAAGTCCGGCGGGGCGAGATTCTGGGCATCGTCGGCAGAAACGGCGCGGGTAAATCGACGCTGCTGAAAATCCTCTCGCGCATCACGCGTCCGACCGCGGGCGGGGTCGAAATCTACGGGCGCGTCGGCTCTCTGCTCGAAGTCGGGACGGGCTTTCATCCAGACCTGACGGGGCGCGAGAACATCTTCCTTAACGGAGCCATCCTCGGCATGAGGAAGACCGAGATAGATCATAAGTTCGACGAGATCGTCGCCTTCTCCGAGCTTGAGAAGTTCATCGACACGCCGGTCAAGTTCTACTCTTCGGGGATGTACGTGCGGCTCGCCTTCTCGGTCGCGGCGCATCTTGAGCCTGAGATACTCATCATGGACGAGGTGCTCGCCGTCGGCGACGCGACGTTCCAGCAGAAGTGTCTCGACAAGATGCACGAGATACGTCGGCAGGGGCGCACGATCTTCTTCGTCTCGCACAACCTGCCCGCGATCACGCGTCTGTGTAAACGCGCCGTCCTCCTCGAAGCGGGCCAGGTCGTCGCCGAAGGCTCGCCGCAGGAGGTCGTCAACCACTACCTCAGCTCAAGCTGGAAGGCCGGAGCCGAGCGCGTGTGGGCGGAAGCGTCGGACGCGCCCGGCGATGGCGTAGTGAGATTGCGCGGCGTGCGCGTCCTCGACGAGCGGGGCGAGCCTTCGGCAGCCGTGGACATCCGGCGACCCGTCTACATCGAACTCACATACGACGTGCTCGAAGACGGGCACGCGCTGACGCCCGTCTTCGAGTTGTTCAATGAGGAGGGCACGGAAGTCTTCAGCACGCACGACACCGGCGAGGAGTGGCGCAGGCGCGAGCGCGCACGCGGTCGCTACACGAGCGCAGTCCTCGTCCCCGGCAACCTGCTCGCCGAGGGGAGTCTCATCGCGCACGTTTCGATAATGTCGCACTTTCCGTCTACAATCCTGCACGTGCGCGTGAAGAACGCCGTCGCTTTTCAGGTCTTGGACGAACCCGGCGGGACTTCGGCGCGCGGCGACTACGTCGGGCCCATGCCGGGCGTCGTGCGCCCCCTGCTCGAATGGACGACGCGCGCCGACTCCGCCGAAGGCTAACGCATACGCGCGCCAGACCGGCGCAAGCCGCCCGCCCGATGAAAGAGAGACTAAGCCAGAAACTCCCGCTCTCGCTCAAGCTGCGGCTCAAGCGCATGCTGTTCGCGCCCGTCGGCTGGACGCTGAGGCTCGCCGCGCGCGCGTACAACTTCGCCGAGCGCGTAGGCCGGAGCGCAGAGGCGAACGGCTTCGACCTCCACCGTGCATGGGATGTGAAGACGAGGCCCCGCGCGCCGCAACTTCAACCATGGGGCGCGACTGACTTTCTCTTCCTCGCGCGCGCCGCCTCGGGTCGCAGCCTCGAAGGGCCGAACACAGACCGGGAAGAACCGAAACCCGACCGTCCCTTCAACACGTCCGTCATCATCCCCGTCTTCAACAAGGTCGAGTTCACCTTCCAGTGCCTCCGCTCGTTGCTGCGGGAAGTTGATTTCCGCAGTACGGAAGTCATCGTCATCGACAACGCCTCGACCGACGAGACGCGCGAAGTCCTCTCGCACTTCGGCAGATACGTGCGCGTCGTCGAGAACGACACGAACCTCGGCTTCGTGGACGCATGCAATCAGGGTGCGGCCACCGCGCGCGGTCGCTACCTCGTCTTCCTCAACAACGATACGGTCGTCCTGCCGGGCTGGCTCGACCACCTCGTCGAGACCGTCGAGCGCGACGAGCGCACTGGGGCCGTCGGCTCGATGTTCCTCTACCCGGACGGGCGGATTCAGGAGGCGGGTGGTGTCGTCTGGTCGAACGGCGAGGCGTTGCACTACGGCTGGGGCAAGTCTCCCCAAGACCGCCGCTTCACCTTCGCGCGCGAGGTTGACTACTGCTCCGGCGCGTCGCTTCTGGTTCGCAAAAATTTGTTCGACCGTCTCGGCGGCTTCGACCGTCGCTATGCGCCCGCTTACTACGAAGACACAGACCTCTGCATGGGCGTCCGCTCGCTCGGCTACAAGGTCGTCTACCAGCCACACTCGCGCCTCTATCATTTCGAGGGCGCGACGGCGGGCACGGACGCGCACGCGGGCTACAAGCGATACCAGCTTATCAACCGCGGAAAGTTCTATGAGAAATGGCGCGACCGTCTGGAGCGAGAGCACGAAGTGGAAGACCCACGCGCGGTCGAGCGCGCGGCGAACCGCAAGTGGGAGACGCAGGTCGCCGTCTTCGACGACCGCATCCCGACGCCCGACCGCGACGCCGGAAGTTTACGCATGCTCTTCATCCTCCGCGCACTCTCCGAGTGGTGCCATCCCGTCCTGATTACGTCGAGCAAGCAGGTCTGGCCCGGATACGAAAAGCTTCTCTGGAAGGAAGGCGTCGAGACGGCTTCGGCGCTCGACTTCCCATCGCTCTTGAAGGGCAGGAATTTTCGCGCCGTCATTCTCAGTCGCCCCTCCATTGCCGAAGCCTTCTTGAAAGGAGTGCGCCGCGCCGCGCCGCGCGCGAAGATCATCTTCGACATGGTTGACGTTCATTCCTTGCGCCTCAGCCGCGAGTACGAATTGACGGGACAGTCCGCGATGGCGCGCGACGCCGAAGAGTACCGGCAAATCGAGACGCGGCTCGCGCGCGCGAGCGATCTGGTCTGGTGCGCCTCGGCCCCTGACGAAGAGTTTATGTCGAGAATGGCTCCCGGCGTCCAGACGGTCGTCGTCCCGACGATTCACCGGGCACACGAACGTGGCCTGCCCTTCGCGCAACGCGAGCATCTTCTCTTCATCGGTAATTTTAGCCACCGGCCAAACACGGACGCCGTCCACTTCTTCGTGCGCGAAGTCCTCCCGCTCGTAAAGGTTTCGCTTCCACATGTCGAACTCATTCTGGTCGGCGACAATGCGCCGCCGGAGTTCGCCCGCTATGAGTCGGAAGGCGTGCATCTGCTCGGCTATGTGCCGGACATCGACCCCGTCTTCGCGCGCAGCCGCGTCTTCGTCGCGCCCATTAGATTCGGCGCAGGCATCAACGGTAAGATCGGCGAGGCACTGGCCTACGGCCTGCCCCTGGTCACGACCTCTATCGGCGCTGCGGGCATCTCTCTGCGCGACGGCCAGGAGGCTCTGATTGCCGACTCGGCCACCGACTTCGCGGACGCGACGTTGCGCCTCTACCGCGAAGGCGAACTCTGGCAGACTCTCTCCGACAACGGATACGCACACGTCGAGCGTCACTTCTCGCCGCGCGTCGTCGGTAAAATCGTCAACGACTCCGTCCGCAGCCTCCTCGGCCACTTTGAAGAGTCGCTGACCACGACACTCGGAGCACCGCGGACGCGCGACGAATACCCGTCCTAAATATAAGAAACGCTCACCAAGTAAGATGCCGAACAGATTCACCTTTTTATCTCTCTGCGGAAAAATTTCAATCCGCTCACCTTTCGGTGACCAACCGTAAGGCAAACACGGATTCATCGAAAACGTGCTTTCATCACCGAAATAGAGATCAATGCGTCCGGCTGGATACATCTGCCAGACTTGATTTAACAGTTGTTCTTTCTCGGCTCTATGTTGCTCAGTGGTCAATCCGATGACTTTTCTTTTACCCATACGGGCAAATAAATTAATCTATTTCTGCATGGGTGCTTATGTCTGTATCAACAACTAACATAAAGGGACAATCAAGAAATGGAAGAACAGAACATGTTTTTCAGACAACGAGATTAACGACGAACAGACACTTGTTGGGCAGGATGTTGAATCATGCGGCAGGTCATGCCTCTGGCGTACATCGAAATGATCTTGTCATCAAAGCCGTCGAAGCGCGTCTGCCCTTTTTTGATGAGTTGCGGCTCGAACTCGGAAGCCCGGTCGCGCGGCACGTCAATCTCGATCTGCCAGCGCTTGCCGCGAATCGTTTTCCTGGACTTGCCGTTACGCGAGTTGCCGGAGTCAGGACAGAAATAACAAGTAGAAGGATAAGCAGGAAGATGGGAAGAGACTTCATAGCGCTGTAAGTCCGACACGATTAGCGGGTCAAATCCAGCCCGCGCCCATCGTTCGGGTCACGACGGAAAACCGTCCAAATGATGAAGATTGCTGCCACTCCCGTGAGTGCGTACCACTGAGCGGGAGCAGCGCGAAGAGGATACGCTGCCTATTTTCTAAAGCCTGCGTCCATGCGGTACATTCATCATCGTATACTCTGAATCTTTGTGCACCTCTTGTACACCCCCTGTGTACCTCAAGGTGTTTGAGAGGCACACAAGAGGCTTAAAACAGCAGAAAAACATTGAAATCTCTAAGATAGTGCCCATTCTGACAGGTAAATCTCTGGTGTGCTTCGGCGGCGAAGACTGGTGGTATCACCACCCGCACTCGAAGAATCATCTGATGCGGCGGTTTGCGCGGGCGGGGAACCGTGTCGTGTTTGTGAACTCGATCTCGATGGGTCTGCCGGGGCTTGGGAACAAGGACTTTGTGCCGCGCGTCATGCGAAAGCTGGGTTCGTATGCGAAGCTCGCGCGGACGACGACAGAGGGCATCACGGTCGTGTCGCCCGCGGCGCTGCCTTTCTACGGGAGCCGCGCGGCGCGTGCACTGAACCGGCGACTGATTGCGGCGCAGATCGGCTTGCTCGCGCGCCGTCGCGGCCTCCAGCGTCCCATCCTCTGGATCGCCATCCCGACCGCGGCGGAGATGATCGGGCGTTTAGACGAGTCGCTGGTCGTCTATCATGTGTCGGACAAGTACGACGAGAACTCGATGGATCACGCGACCGACCCGGCGGCTATCCGTCGCTTGCACGAACACGCAATCGAGCATGCAGACATCATTCTCTACTCGGGACGGAAGCTTCTGGAGGAGGCCGCGAGCGGGCGCGAGCGCTCGTACCTTCTGGAGCAGGCCGTTGACTTCGAGCACTGGTCGCGTGTCGGCGACGGCAGTCTTGAAGTCGCCGAAGAGGTGGCGCGCATCCCGCGCCCGCGACTCGGATACTTCGGCGCGATTGAGCCTTGGCTGATCGACCAGGAGTTGATAAGGCGCGCGGCGCAAGAGCGACCCGGTTGGCAGTGGGTCTTTATCGGCAATAAGTCGCGAGGCGTCGAGGTCGAAGGTTTGCCGAACACGCACTTCCTGCCGCCCGTCGCTTACGAAGAACTGCCGCGTTATGCCGCGGGGTTTGATGTGTGCGTTCTGCCGTGGGAAACTGAGCGTGCGTTTACGAGCTACGGGTCGGCCATCAAGGTGCGCGAGTACCTCGCGACAGGCAAGCCCGTCGTCATCTCGCCGCTCCCAGAATACGAGCCGATGCGCGATGTCCTACGCATCGCGCGCAGCCGCGAAGACTTCTTCCGACTCGTCGAAGATGCGCTCGCGGAGTCAGACCCGGCGGCTCCGCTCAGACGACAGCGCGCCGTCGAGGGCGGCACATGGGATGCACGCGCCGAGTGGGTGAGTGGATTGATCGAAGAGGCACTGGCGCGGCGCGAACGCAACCTCAAGGGCTGATGACTCAATTAAGATAATAGCCACAGAGACACGGAGACACAGAGGTGAAAAGGGGAATGAACTCCTTAGCAATGGCAATTCATTTGTATTTACCTCTGTGTCTCCGTGTCTCTGTGGCAATTCTGAATTCTGAGAAGACGAACTCCATGTCGGGGCGATGAAGCAGCTTCTCCAAAATTTGAAGACGGGCGAGGGCGTGGTGGCGGACGTGCCCGCGCCGGTCGCGCAACGCGGGCGCGTGATAGTGCGCGCGGCGGCGTCGCTCGTCAGCGCGGGCACAGAGCGCGCCTTCGTCGAGCTGGGACGCAAGAGCCTTCTGGGTAAGGCGAAGGAGCGCCCAGACCTCGTCAGCAAAGTCTTCGAGAAGGTTAAGAGCGAAGGGCTTCTGAGCACGCTGCAATCCGTGCGCGAGAAGCTGGACGAGTCGCATGCGCTCGGCTACAGCGCGGCGGGCGTAGTCATCGAAGTCGGCGAAGGCGTTGAGGGTTTCAGCGCGGGCGACCGCGTGGCGTGCGCGGGCACGGGCTATGCCGCGCACGCAGAGCTTCTGTCCGTGCCGAAGAATCTGTGCGTGCGTCTCCCCGAAGGCGTCGATTTCGAGAGCGGCGCTTTCGCAACGCTCGGCGCGATTGCGCTTCAGGGAGTGCGGCTCGCGGAGCCGACGCTCGGCGAGTCAATCGTCGTCATCGGCCTTGGCCTTATCGGCCAGCTCGCGGCGCAGCTCTTGAAGGCGAACGGCTGTCGCGTCTTCGGCATCGACCTCGATCCGTCGAGAGTCGAGCTGGCGAAGAGTCTCTGTGCGGACGACGGATGCGCGTCGGGCGCGGGCGTCAAAGAAGCGGTGTTGAAGTGGTCGAAGGGTCGCGGTGCGGACGCCGTAATCCTGACGGCTGCGACCCGTTCGGACGAGCCTATCGAACTCGCGGGCGAGATTTCTCGCTTGCGCGGGCGTGTGGTCGCCGTCGGGCTGGTCGGCATGAACGTGCCGCGCCAAATTTATTTTCAGCGCGAGCTGACGCTCAAGGTCTCGATGTCTTACGGGCCCGGACGCTACGACCCTGAGTACGAAGAGCGCGGCCACGACTATCCTCTGCCGTACGTGCGCTGGACGGAGGGGCGCAACCTCGAAGCCTTCCTCGACCTCGTCGCCGCGGGGGGCGTTAATGTTAAGCCGCTCGTCACGCACCGCTTCCCCGTCGAAGAGGGCGAGCGCGCATACAGTCTGATTTCGGGCGATGCGCGCGAGCCGTACCTCGGCATCCTCATCAACTACGACACGGAGCGCGAGCTTGAACTGCACGTCTCGAACCGCGCGCGCGCCTCGAAGGCTTCACGCGAAGTCGCAACGGCTTCGCGTGAAGCTGCAACGGCTTTGCCTGAGACTGACATGGCCGTAAGAGAAGGCGCGGCGCATGTGCGAGTCGGGTTTATCGGCGCGGGCGATTATGCGCGCCGGATGCTTCTGCCGCATTTCAAGGCGGAGGGCGTCGAGTTCATCTCAATCGCGTCCGCTTCGGGTGTGTCGGCGCGTGACGTGGGGCGTCGCTACGGCTTCGAGCGTTTTGTCTCGGGCGCGGAAGAGGTGCTCGGGGACGCGTCCGTGAACCTCGTCGTCATCGCCACACGACACGACACGCACGCAGAGCTGGCGCGGCGTGCGCTCATGCGAGGGCTTGACGTGTTGGTCGAAAAGCCTCTCGCCTTAAACGACGTAGAACTCGACGCCGTGCTCGAAGCTGCCCACCTGTCGCGCGGCAGATTGACGGTCGGCTTTAACCGGCGCTTCTCGCCGCATGCGCGCGAGGCGAAAGAGTTCTTCGCGCAGGCGCGCGCGCCGCTCTCGATTCTGTACCGCGTGAACGCCGGTCGTGTGCCGCGCACGCACTGGACGCAAGATGCGCGCGAAGGCGGTGGCCGGATAGTCGGCGAGGTCTGCCACTTCGTAGACTTCGTGCAGTTCATGACAGGCTCTCTGGTCGAGCGTGTCTACGCCGAGCCGGTTAAGTCCGGCGACCGCGCGGCTGTTGACGACGACTCGGTCTTCATCACGCTCAAATTCGCGGACGGCTCGACGGGGACGATTGCTTACCTGGCCGAAGGCGACCGCGCGCTACAGAAAGAGCGCGTCGAGATTTTCGGCGCGGGGCGTTCCTACGTCATCGAAGACTTTCGCAGCGCCGCTGCCTACCGGGACGGACGCGAGAGTCGAACGAAACAGCGTGCGCAGGACAAGGGTCAACGCGAAGAGGTGCTCGCCGTCTGCTCTGCGTTGCTCAAGGGAGGGCCCGCGCCCATCTCGCTCTCAGACCTCGCCGCCACGACGCGCGCAACCTTCCGCATACTCGACTCGCTGCGAACCGGAGAATCTGTGAGAGTGATAAGTGATGAGTGATAAGTGACAAGAAAGAGCGCTTGTCTTTGCCTTATCACTTATCACTCATCACTTATCACTCCCTTCAACCATGTGTGGCATTGCCGGTCTGATTAGTTTTGCGCCCGAGCGGCGTGTGGGCGCGATGCTGAAGGCGATTGAGCATCGCGGGCGCGACGACGAGGGTGTGTGGACTTCCGAGGCGATTGATGAAGCGGGGCGGGGCGTGTCTTTCGGGCACAGGCGTCTGGCGATCATCGACACGAGCAGCGCCGGACATCAGCCGATGCTGTCAGCGGACGGGCGGTTCGTCGTCACCTTCAACGGTGAGATTTACAATTACCGCGAGCTGCGCCGGCGGCTCGAAGGCTTGGGACACGCGTTCCGTACCGACACCGACACCGAAGTCCTGCTCGAAGCGTTCGCCGAATGGGGCACGGCTTCGCTTGAACACCTCAACGGCATGTTCGCCTTCGCCGTGTGGGACGCGCGCGAGCGACAGCTTACGCTGGCGCGCGACCGCGTCGGCATCAAGCCGCTTTTTTACGCGGAGACTGTGGGCGAGCGAGGCGGCGTCGGGTCTTTCGTCTTCGCCTCGGAAGCGAAAGCGATTCTCGCGTCGGGACTCGTCCGCGCCGAGCTTGATCTGGAGGGGCTTAACCAGCAGCTCACTTTTCTCTGGACGCCAGACCCGCACACGCTCTTTCGAGGGATACACAGGCTCCCGCCCGCGCACGTCCTCACATGGCGCGACGGCGAGACAAGGGTGCGCGAATGGTGGGACATCTCGTTTGACGAGATTGAGGAGGGCCGGAGCGAAGAGTGGTGGCGCGAGCGCGTCTCGGAAACTCTTGAGCGCGTGGTCGGAATGGAGATGGTCTCGGACGTGCCGCTCGGCTCGTTCCTGTCGGGCGGCGTCGATTCGTCCGTCATCACGGCGCTCATGAAGCGGCACGCGGGCGTCGGCGGGCGTCGCGTCTCGACTTACACCATCGGCATCGAGGATGAAGACCTGCGCTACGACATCATCCCGAGCGACGTGCCTTGGGCGCGTAAGGTCGGCGAACTCTTAGAGACTGACTATCACGAGACGATGCTCAAGCCGGACGTGGCCGCGCTTCTGCCACTGCTCGTCTATCACATGGAGATGCCGGTCATCGACATGGCGATCTCAAGCTATCTCGTTTCGCGGGAGGCGCGCGAGACGCTGACGGTGATGCTTTCGGGGATGGGCGGCGACGAGGTCTTTGCGGGCTATCCGCGGCAGGTCGCGATGAGTCTGGCGGGCGCGCTCGATTCTTTGCCGACGGCTCTGCGTCGCCCGGCGATGCGTGCGGTCGCAGGCGCGCTGCCGGGCGGACGGCCCGGTCGTCTGACCGCGCCTTTGCGCAACGCGAAGAAGTTTGCGCGTAGCGCCGCGCTCGACTTCGAGGCGCGCTACATGGGCTTCGGCACGTACTTCACGGACGAGGCGAAGCAGAGACTCTACACCGACGAAGTGCGCGCTGGCTTAGGCGAAGCGGACGCATACTATCTACACCGGCGCTACTTCGAGCGTTGCGCCAGATCAGCGCCGCTCAATCGCCTGCTCTACGTGGACATGAAGACGTTTCTGCCGTGCCTGAATCTGGACTACACGGACAGGACTTCGATGGCGGCGACGCTCGAAGTGCGCGTGCCGTTCCTGAATTACGAGCTGTTGGAGCTGACGGCGCGCATGCCTCCGCGCCTGAAGCTGCGGGGTCTCAAGCGCAAGTACATCTTGAAGCGCGCCGCCGAACGATTGCTGCCGCGCGAGGTGGTCTGGCGCAAGAAGGCAGGCTTCGGCGCACCTATACGCTCGTGGCTGCGTGGGGCTTTGCGCCCGCTCGTTGAAGACCTTTTGTCGGAAGAGACTGTCAGGCGGCGCGGCCTCTTCCGAGCGGAAGAGGTGCGGCGAGTCGTCGAGTCGAACCTCTCGGGGCGCGAGGATTTCAGCCTGCAAGTCCTCCAACTGCTGACGCTGGAGATGTGGCAGCGCGCTTTTCTTGACAGGTAGTGCGTTGCAGTGCCTAGCTCATTATTAATCAGCTTGAGAGACGATGCGAGTTGAGTTCACCTCAGAGGCACAGAGAGCACAGAGGGGGCACAGAGAATTTCAAATTTCAAATCTGAAATCTGAAATCTGAAATTTGAAATCTTAAACTCTCTGTGCAATCTCCGTGTCCTCAGCGCCTCTGCGGTGAATCGCCGCTTACTCTACACACAACTCTGATGTGAAGTTGGTCGGGAATGACGATGAGGAAAGGCGTCAAACACAGAGAGCGTGCGGAGACGCACACGACGGAGCACACGTCGCGGCTCGCGTCGCTGTTTGACGCGCGGACGGTTGCATTGGTGCTGTGCGTCAAAGCGCTCGTGCTGCTGTTCGGCGTGCAGGCGTACGTCGTCTCGAAGAACGAACGGCTCGGCTCCTTCTACGATTGGCTCTCGATCTGGAACCGCTGGGACGCGCCGCACTATCTGGACATCGCGCGCATGGGCTACGTCTCCGAAGGCGTCGAGGCGCGCTGGATCGTCTTCTACCCGCTCTACCCCTGGCTTGTGCGCGCGGCAACCTCCGTCCTGAGAGACGAACTACTCGGAGCCTTCTTCGTCTCCGCGCTCGCCTCGCTCGCGGCAGGGCTTCTGCTCTACAGGCTCGCGCGGCTCGACGAGCAGGACGCGGTTGCTCGCGCTTCTGTCTTCTTCATGTTCGTCTTCCCGACGAGCTACTTCCTGCACATAGGCTACACAGAGAGCCTCTTTCTTGCGCTCGCCCTCGGAGCTTTTCTGTCGGCGCGCGCGGGGCGCTGGTGGGTTGTGGGTCTACTCGGCTGCATGGCGGCGTTGACGCGTGTCAACGGGCTGCTGCTTATCCCCGCGCTCGCGTTCGAGGCGCTTGACGAGTACAGGCGCACGGGGCGGCGCTGGCGCTGGGAGTGGCTGTGGGTCGTGGGCGCGCTCGTGGGCTTCGGTGTCTACCTCTTTATCAACTGGCATGTGTTCGGCGACCCGCGCGCGTTTCTCAATATGCAGGGCGAGTTCTGGTACAAGCGTCTGACGTGGCCGTGGGTCGGCATCGGGGAGGCTTGGAAGTCGATCTGGACGCGCGAACCTTCGGACGCGCAGATGGTCGGCTGGCAGGAGTTCTTCTTCGTACTGCTCGGGCTGGCCCTTACTGTGTGGAGCTGGCTCAGGCTTCGCACCTCCTACGCCGTCTGGATGACCTGCAACTGGCTCCTTTGGACGAGCACGAAGTTTGTCTTAAGCGTGCCGCGCTACACGCTCGTCATGTTTCCAGCATACTTTCTCTTCGCGCGCTCAGCCGACTCGCGCCCCGTCTTGAAGGCGATTATCACCATCTGGTCGCTGCTCTTCCTCGCGCTCTTCGCCGCGCGCTTCGTGCAGGGCTTCTGGGCGTTCTGAGATTGTATCCGACTATTTTCATTGAATGTTCGAGCGCGTTGCCGCAGAATTCTTCGACGGACGCTCACGCACGAATCCAAAGAGCGACAGGACAAAAAAGATGAGACGAATGTTGACGCTCGTAACCATCGCTGCCGTCAATCCGCCGCCATCATCATCGTCAAAGGCGAATCAACCGGCAAGCCTTGGGCCGACAGAATCTTCGACCTCAGAGTTGACGATAGCCTTGAACCTCTCAAAGAACTCCGCCGGCTCGTCCGCCTTGGGCGCGCCTACAACCACATGAACGCGGGCGACGCCGCCGTCGAGCGCAAAGATAACGAAGGCGCGCTGCGCGAATACTGCGCTGCCGAACAACTCGTGCCCGACAACATCGAGATGGTCTACTGGCACGCTGTCGCCCTCGCCAACATGAATCGAACCGACGAAGCGCTCCCACTCTTCCGCCGCCGACCCCAAATGGCGCACCCTCACCCCACGCCTCGTCAAATCCGGCATCCTCCCCGACGACAAGAAACTGATAGACCGCATCGTCAACACCGGCCAGCCTCCCCTCAAAGTCGAGAAGAGATAACGCAAAGTCAAGAAGAGGTGACGCGCCCGCACCAGCGCCGTGGAGTTGGGCGGTTGCTTGTCGGTCGTGGGAGTGGCATGGTAATTTCCTTCGTTTCGCGCGGCTCGTGAAGAGTGGTCTGTGTGGTGTCATGGGGTACGAGGGGCGTGCGGGCTGTTTGTCCAACTGTCGGCGAAGTCTTTCATGGTTGAAGTCGAGCAGAGTTTGAAGGAGCGTGTGCGGGCGTTCTGGCAGGAGCACCCGTGCGGGACGAAGTTCGCCGACGCGGAACCGGGGTCGCAACGCTTCTACGAAGCCGTCGAAGAGCACCGCTATCGTACGGAGTGGCACATCCCCGAAGCCGCCGGGTTTGATAAGACGAAGGGTCTGCGTGTGCTTGAAATCGGTTGCGGGCTTGGAACCGACGGGGCGCGGTTCGCGCGCGCGGGCGCTGCTTACACGGGCGTCGATCTGACGGAGGCGGCCATCTCTCTAGCGCGCAGGCGTTTTGAGCTTGAAGGTTTGGCGGGCGAGTTCCGCGTGGCCGACGCCGAAGCGTTGGAGTTCGCCGACGGTAGCTTTGACCTTGTCTACTCGCACGGCGTTCTGCATCACACGCCGGACGCGGCGGCGGCTATCAGAGAGGTGCGGCGCGTGCTTGCGCCCGGCGGGCGAGCCGTCGTGATGCTCTATCACCGAGACTCTTACAACTATCGCGTCAACATACGCATGCTGCGGCGCGTCGGGGCGCGGCTCTTAAGGACGGAGGCTGGCTTGCGACTCGCGCACCGTCTGACGGGCGAGCCGGTGGAGAGTCTGCGCGAGCACGCGGCGCGTTTGAAAGAGGACGCATCGCAGTATCTTTCGGCGGGAGAGTTTTTGAGCCGCAACACGGACGGCGCGGGGAACCCCTTGACGCGCGTCTACTCGCAGCGCGAGGCGCGCGAGCTGTTCAAAGACTTCGCGCGCGTGGAGTTCGCCGTCCACTTCCTGAACAAGCGCTGGCTCCCCCTCGTCGGCCCGCTGCTCTCGCGCTCAACCGAGAAGCGGCTCGCCTCGCGCTGGGGCTGGCATCTCTGGATATATGCGGAGAAGTAGACAGTAGACAGTAGTCAGTAGGCTCCGCTTGACGGGCGCTGCCGCTTTCATCCTGACCACTCGACCGTGAAGGTTTTCTACTGACTACTGACTACTGACTACTGACTACTGACTACTGACTACTGTCTACTTTATGAAAAACGTTCTCGTCACTGGCGGTGCGGGGTTCATCGGGTCGCATCTGGTCGGGCGTCTGCTCGCGGAGGGCGCGTGGCGCGTCTCGGTCGTGGACGACTTCAACGACTTCTACGATCCCGCGGTCAAGCGTCGCAACGTCGCGCCGCACCTCAGCCGGGAAGACTTCGCGCTGCACGAGGCGGACATACGCGACCGCGCGGCGCTCGAACCGATTTTTGAAGGGACGAAGTTCGACTGCGTGGTTCATCTCGCAGCGCGAGCGGGCGTCAGGCCGTCGCTCGTCGAGCCTGTGCTGTATGCCGAGACGAACATCAACGGCACGCTCAATCTGCTCGAACTCGCGCGCGCGACGGATGTGAAGCAGTTCGTCTTCGGCTCGTCCTCTTCCGTCTATGGCGAGAACGAGAAGGTGCCTTTCGCGGAGGACGACCCCGTAACAAAGCCTATCAGCCCTTACGCGGCGACCAAGGCGGCGGGCGAGCTTCTGTGTCACACCTACTCGCACCTGTTCGGCCTGCGCGCGGTGTGCCTACGGTTCTTCACCGTCTACGGCGCGCGCCAGCGCCCAGACCTCGCCATACACAAGTTCGCGCGGCTCATCTCTGAAGGCAAACCTATCCCCGTCTTCGGCGACGGCACGACGCGACGCGACTACACCTTCATTGACGACATCATCGCTGGCGTGCGCGCGTCGATTGACTACGAGACGACCCCCTACGAAGTCATCAACCTCGGTGAGTCGCGCACTGTGGAGCTTCGCGAACTGATCGGACTGCTTGAGCGTGAGCTGGGACGCGAGGCTATCATCGAACGCCGTCCCACGCAGCCCGGCGACGTGCCCCAGACCTTCGCAGACATCTCGAAAGCTCGCCGTCTCCTCGGCTACGACCCGCAGACGCCGATTGAAGAAGGCATCCGTCGCTTCATCGAATGGTTTCGCACCACGTTGTAGAATAGAAGAGATGTTATGCGAAGGCGTGGGCATGGCAGGCAGGAACGAGTTACACCCGGATGAATATTAACAACATCGTCTGGCTTACGCAGTTCGTTGAAAAGATTGAAAGAAAGCACGGCGTTAGCGCTGATGAGGTGGAAGAGGTCTTCAACAATCATCCGCGCTTTCAACGCATCGAAAGAGGCGACGTGGCAGGTGAGAATTTATATCGCGCGCTCGGCCAAACGGACGGCGGGCGTTATCTGGCCGTTTTCTTTATCCACAAAGGCCGCGGAGGTGCACTGGTAATCTCCGCACGCGACGCGAGCCTGAAGGAGAGGAGAAGTTATGGCAAAAAGTAAGACGGAGACAACGAAGAGGCGCTCTCCGCTGCCGGAACATTTCGACAGTTTGGAGCAGGCCGCCGAGTTTTGGGATACGCATGACAGTGCGGACTATGAAGAGTACATGAGCGGCGTGGAGTTCGAGGCGGACGTAAAGAAGAGGACTTATTTAATTTCCCTCGATGGCGAGCTTTATCGAAAGGTGGACGCTATCGCGAGAAAGAAGGGTGTCCCGGCAGAAGCTTTAGTGAACCGTTGGATTGAGGAGAAGGCGTCTTAATAATCGCCGTATCATCACTGTAACGAACGGTCTTCGAGAATGGAGCACGGCGGGGAGATTCGCTCGATGAAGATTTACGACGAAGAAGAGACCGCCATCCGTCCACGCGCGGGCGTGGAGGCGGGCGACGGCGCGGCGGTCGCGGTTGATGATGCGACGCTCGCGGCCACGACGCCCGAGCCGGGCGAAGCGCCGGAGCTTTCGCTCTTCCTGCCCGTCTTGAACGAGGAGCCGAACCTGCGCCCGCTGCACGCGCAGATCGACGAAGCGCTTTACCGTCTGGGGCGCACCGCCGAGATCATCTACGTAGACGACGGCTCGACGGACGGCAGCCTCGAAGTCCTGCGCGAGCTGGCCGCGCGCGACCCGCGCGTGAGGGTTATCGCACTCCGCCGCAACTACGGCCAGACCGCCGCGATGGCCGCAGGCATCGACGCCGCGCACGGTAAGGTCTTGATCCCTTTGGACGCAGACCTCCAGAACGACCCGGCTGACATCGAGCGCCTGCTGGCAAAGCTCGACGAGGGCTTCGACGTGGTCTCGGGCTGGCGCAAGGAGCGGCAGGACAAGATGGTCACGCGCAAAATCCCCTCGATGATCGCCAACCGCATCATCTCGCTGATCGGCGGCGTGCATCTTCACGATTACGGCTGCTCGCTCAAGGCTTATCGCCGCGAATTCCTCAAAGAGGTCAAGCTCTACGGCGAGATGCACCGCTTCATCCCCATCTATGCGAGTTGGGTCGGCGCGCGCGTCACGGAGATTCCCGTTCGTCATCACCCGCGCACGATGGGCAAGTCGAAGTACGGATTGTCGCGCACCTTCAAGGTGATGCTCGATTTGATGACCATCAAGTTCATGGCCTCTTATCACACGAAGCCTATCTACGTCTTCGGCATGTTCGGCTTCGGCGCGTTTCTCATCTCAGCCGTCGCGTTTCTGTGGGCCTTGTTGCGCAAGCTCGGCGGCGAATCCTTCATACGCAATCCGCTCTTCAGCGTCGCCATCGTCATGTTCGCCGTCGGCGTCCAGTTCATCCTCATGGGACTGCTCGCGGAGATGCTCGTCCGCACCTACCACGAGTCGCAGTCGAAGACCATCTACGCCGTCCGCGAGCGCGTTGGCTTCCGCGACGAAGAGTGAAGGTACATTTCAAAACCAGCAGAGTAGCCACAGAGACACAGAGACACAGAGATAAAAGGAACTACAAAAGACTATAAGGAATTCTATGATTCATAATCTCTGTGTCTCTGTGTCTCTGTGGCAATTTAAAATGCTCTCTAAATTCCGACTCGATATATTTTCCGCACGCGCCGCTGTGTTGTATCTTGGCGGCAATGCACGAAGAGTTCGGGAGCGTCTATGAAGCATTGCGTGCGTGGTGCCGCGCGCGCGACTACGCCGGGCACGATCCTTTCGACGCGCTCAATAGCTCGCTGTTTCAGTCCACGCCGCTCCGCCGCTCGCGCCTCGCGCGTCTCGTATGGACGCAAGTCTTCAAACGCTCGCCCGTCAACCTGCGCCGCCCTGCGCGCGTCCCCGTGGGAAGAAACGCGAAGGGCACGGCGCTGTTCGCGCTCGCCGCGCTCTCGCGCTTCCGCGTGACGCGGAAAGAAGAGGATGAGCGAGAAGCGCGCTCTCTGCTCGACGACCTGCTCGACGCGAAAATGGAGACGCCGAGCGGCGCGGCGTGGGGCTACAATTTCGACTGGCAGGGGCGTGCCTTCTACGCGCCGAAGGGTACGCCCACCGTCGTGCCGACGGCCTTTGCCGTCCGCGCGCTCACCGAGGCGATCACCACGCTCAATACCTCTCGTGAAGAGGACACGCTCTCAAGCGATGTCTGGAAGTATCTGACGGCGGCGACGCGTGCGTGCCGGTTTATTCTCGAAGACCTCAATCGCAGCGACGAGTCGGACGAGGAAGTCTGTTTCAGCTACACGCCGCTCGACCGCACGCGCGTCTTCAACGCTTCCTTGCTCGCGGGCGAGGCGCTGGCTTCGGTCGGCGCAATCACAGGCCCGAGACATTGGACTGACTATGCTCTGCGCGCCGCGCGCCACGTCGTCCGAGGCCAGCGCGAGGACGGCTCCTGGGCCTACGGCGCGGACTCTTACCAGTCCTGGTCGGACAATTTCCACACGGCCTTTGTGCTGACCTCGCTCGCGCGCATACTCCGTGCTTGCGAGTCTCAACTAGAAGCGGACGTTGCGACGTGCAACGAAATCCGGCGCGCAATCACGCGCGGCTACGCGTTCTGGCGCTCTTCGTTCTTTCTTGCGGACGGTTGGCCGAAATACTACCATCGATCTTCGCACCCGGCTGACGCACACTCCGCGGGCGCGGCACTGGTCGCGCTCGTCGAGCTACGCGACATCGAACCGGACGCGCTTGAGCTTGCCGCACGCGTCGCGGGCTGGACGTTGCGCGAGCTATACGACCCGCGCGGCTTCTTCTACTACCAGAAGCGTCGGCTCTACACGGTACGCACGCCCTACATGCGCTGGTCGCAAGCCTGGATGATGTACGGACTCGCAAGAATGTTGGAAGTGGACGGTAGACAGTAGACAGTAGAAAACCTTTGATTGCCAAGAAGTCGGGATTAAACTTTCAACGCCCGCAGCGCGGAGCGCTACTGCCTACTGTCTACTGTCTACTGTCTACTTCTTTATGCTCCTCTGGATTGATCTGGCGAACTCGCCGCACGTGCCTTTCTTCCGCGCGCTGGCCGGAGAGTTCAGTGCGCGCGGGCACGGATTTGAGACGACGGCGCGCAGGTTCGCGCAGACAGTCGAGCTGGCCGAGGCCGCGGGTTTCAATCCAACGATTGTCGGCGGCCACGGCGGCGGACGGCTGTCGGGCAAGGCGGGGAATCTCGCGTCCCGCGCAATCGGTCTGGCGCGTTGGGCGCGCGGGCGCGGGTTCGATCTGGCCGTCAGTCATAATTCCTACTCGCAAGTCATCGCGGCGCGGATGTTGGGGCTGCGCGTTGTGACGCTGATGGACTACGAGCATCAGCCTGCGAACCACCTCGCGTTCCGTCTGGCGACGCGCGTCGTCGTCCCGCGAGCGTTCCCCGAAGAGGCGCTCAGGCGTTACGGTGCGCGCGCCGCGAAGGTTCTGCGCTACGAAGGCATCAAGGAGGACGTGTACCTCGCGGACTTCGCGCCCGACCCGCGTTTCGCCGTCCATTTGCGCGAGCGGTTCGGTGTTGACGTGGAGCGCGACACGCTGGTCGTCGTTCGTCCGCCCGCAAGCGAGGCGCTCTACCATCGCTTCGAGAATGAGCTGTTCGGAGAGTTACTCGCACGACTCATCGCGCGCGCGGGCGTCAAGGTCTTGCTGCTCGCTCGCACGGACGCGCAGCGCGAGAGCCTTGCGGCGCGCTTCTCAACGTCGGACAACTTGATTGCGCCGCGCGAGGCGCTCGACGGCGCTAACCTCGTCGCGGCGGCAGACCTCGTCGTCAGCGCGGGCGGCACGATGAACCGCGAGGCCGCCGCCCTCGGAGTCCCTGCCGCGACTGTCTACGCAGGTGCTTGGGCCGCCGTGGACGAACAGCTCGTCCGCGAAGGCCGCCTCAAGCGCATCTCGACGCGCGAGGATTTGGAGAGCCTGCGCGTCGAGAAGAAGGACGCGAGCCACCCGCGCCGCGCGACCGGCGTGCGCGCGGAAGTGGCAGGACTGATACTTCAGTGAAGAATGCCGGATGGAGAGGTGTGAAGTTTGTCTTATTGTCGGTTGAGCGTATGGAGAGGGGTAATTCACCGCAGAGGCGCTGAGGACGCGGAGGGGGCGCAGAGAAAAACTATTCAATCCTCTGCGCATCCTCCGTGTACTCTGCGCCTCTGCGGTGAATCGCCGTCACCATTACACCCAACTGAAAGTTAATATAGCTCGTCACTGCTTTCATATGAGGGTTGAGCACACCGAAAACTTAAAGGTGAGGGCGGGTGCAGTGCGGGCAGCGGCGCGTGCGCCGGGGTGGGTCGTGCCCACGGTGAAGGCTGCGCTTGCGGCGGCGGATGTGTGCGTGGCGGTTGCGGCGTTCGTTGCGGCTTACGAGATGCGCGAGGGCGGAGGGTTGCTGGTTCGGTTCAGTCTGGAAAAGGGTTTCGTGTGGCAGACGCACTTCGAGCCTTACGCGGCTCTGCTGTGGTTCGTCGTCTTGGTGCGACTCGTCTCGTCGGCCTATTACGATCTATACCGCCTGCGCGGCGAGTTCTCTTATATCGACGAGTGCGTGCGCGTCTTTCGCGCGACGGCTGTCGGGTCGCTCCTCATCGTGGCGTGGGCGTTCCTCTATCGCGGCGGGTTCGAGTTCCGCTCCTTCTCATACGCGCGCGGCGTCTTCATGCTCGACTTCCTGCTCGCGCTCATCGCATACACAGTCCTGCGGCTCGCGGCTCGCGGCGTGCAGAGCGGCGTGCGGCGGCGCGGGATTAATCTCATCCCGACACTCGTCGTCGGGCGCGGCGTGGAAGCGGCGATGTGCGTGCGTGAGATGTCTGCGCGGCGTGAGCTGGGCTACAGGGTCATCGGCGTGGTCGATACCGGCGCGCAAGACGGGAAGACGCCGGAAGAGTTTGAGGGCGTGCCGGTCGTTGCGAGCTTGTCGAACTTACCAGAGGCGATACGCGAGACCGGAGCGAACGAAGTCATCATCACAGACCCGACCATCTCGGGCGACCTCCTCTTCGAGGTGATGATGAGAGTGGGCCGCAGACGCGGCGTCGAGTTTCGCATCGCGCCGAGCCTCTTCAACTGCCTGCCGCGCAAAACGGAAGTTGACCAGATCGGCGTGCTGCCCGTCATCACGCTCTTCCGCGAGCCTCTGGGCCAGGGCGCGCGCATCTTGAAGCGTGCCTTCGACCTCAGTGTCGCATTGCTCGCGCTCGTCCTGCTCGCGCCGCTGTGGATCGTCGTCGCCTTGCTCATCAAGCTCGACTCGAAAGGGCCCGTCCTCTACCGGCAGGAACGCGTCGGTATGGACGGGCGCATCTTTCTCTTCCTCAAGTTTCGCACGATGCTGACGGGCGCGGACGACAGCGAGCACCGAGAGTACCAGCGCCGCTACATCGAGGGCCGCCCCGACACGAACCTCGGCGACAGCCGACGGCCCGTCTACAAGCTGCACGACGACCCGCGCGTGACGCGCACGGGGCGCTGGCTGCGGCGCACGAGTCTGGACGAACTGCCGCAACTTCTGAACGTGCTGCGCGGCGACATGAGCGTCGTGGGCCCGCGCCCGCCCATCCCTTACGAGGTGGAAGCCTACGCGCTATGGCATCGCAAGCGGCTCGACATGAAGCCGGGGATGACTGGACTCTGGCAGGTTTCGGGTCGCAATCGTCTCTCGTTCGACGAGATGGTCAAACTCGACCTCTTCTACATCGAGAACTGGTCGCTCTGGCTCGACCTCAAGATCATGCTGCGGACGCTGCCCGTGCTTTTGCGCGGCGAGGCATACTAAAGAGTGATAAGTGATGAGTGATGAGTGATGAGTTTTTAGTGATGAGCGATGAGTTATTTGCGAACAACAGAGGCGCGGATTCAGTGAACGAACAATCTATACCAACGGGTCATTCATCACTCATCACTCATCACTCATCACTCATTCGGTGGTTGGAGCGCGCGACCGTTGCGTGCCTCTTTCTGTACGCGGTGGCCGCGCCGCATTCGATTGCGGGGACACAGACGGCGTGGCTGCTGGCGATGCTGTTCTGGGTGGTGAGGCTGTTAGTTAGACCGCGGCCCAAACTATTCCGCACGCCCGTTGACGCGTGGCTGCTCGGCTTCTTCGTGCTGACATTCCTGACCGCGCTCACTTCTTACGACCCGGAGGTTTCAATCGGCAAGTTGCGCGCGGCGAGCCTGTTCACCATCGTCTACGTCGTGGCCGAGAACGTGCGCAGTCCCAGAGTGATGCGCGCGCTTGTGCTGACGCTCGTCGCGTCTTGCGCGCTCGGGCTTGTCCACACGTTCGGCGTCTACGCACGCGGACGCGGCGTGAAGATGTACGCTCTCTCAGCCGACAGCCCTCTGCGCGCGTCGGGCTTTCTGGAGGGCGACACGATCCTCTCGGTGGACGGCGCGGAGGTGCGAAGCCCCGTTGAGGTCGTGCGCGCCATAGAGACCGAGCGCCCTTCTACGCGCGAGCACGTCTACCGGTTTCCCGACGGGACGCCCGCGTGCAAGTGGGACGAGCATGCGGCGTGCGTGCGCGTCTATCGCGCGGAAGCGCTGCCAACCGGCAACGTCCCGCGCGAAGCGTTGCCGCGCGGCGATACAGCGGAGGCGCGGCTGCGGATAGGAGCATGGACGTTTGGACGCGACGAGCGGGCGAGCGGATTCTACGGGCAGTACCAGACCTACGCGGAGGTCTTGCAGCTCATCGCATCGCTCGCGCTCGGATTGTTCGTCTCGTTGCGGCGTAAAGTGAGCTTGAAGGGCGCGCTCGTCGGGGCGGCGCTGGCGGGGATGTGTGTGGCGTTGATAATGACGTTGACGCGCGCTTCGTGGGCTGGCTTCCTCGTCTCGGCCTTGACCATCGCTCTCGTCGGGGCGAGCCGGAGGACGCTTCTGGTCACGGTAGGCGTCGCGCTTCCGCTCATCCTCGCGGGTCTTTTCGTGTTGCAGCAGAAGCGGCAGGTCGGTTTCATCGACACGAAGGAAGGCTCGACCGCCTGGCGTCTGATGGTTTGGCGGGAGGGCGCGCGTGTGCTCTTGAGCGAGCCGCGGCATCTCGTCGTCGGCGTCGGCATGGACTCTTTGAAGCGGCACTGGCGCGAATGGGGCATGTTCGATCATGGCCGTCAGCCATGGGGGCATCTTCACTCGACGCCCTTGCAGATAGCCTTCGAGCGCGGTCTGCCGACGCTGCTCGTTTGGGCGGCGTGGCTCTTTGTCTACGGGCGCATGCTGTGGCGTATGGCGCGTGGCGACTCGTCGGGCGGCGACTTCTCGGACGGCAAGTCCTCGGGCAGCGACTCTTCGGGCGGCAGATGGGTCGAGCGCGGACTCGTCATCGGCGCTCTGGGCGGGCTTGTCGGGTTCCTCTCGGCGGGACTTGTGCATTACAACTTTGGCGACTCCGAAGTGGTGATGGTCTTCTATCTCGTCATGGGCCTCACGCTCGCCGCGGAAAGATTTCGACGCCTCGACGCGGGCGCGCAAGCCGTCTGAAGCGTGCGCGTTCAAGCCGGAAAGGGGCGGGGCGTCTGAAGTGCGACGTGAACCGCGCGAGTGCGACGTGAACCGCGCGGGATGAACTGGCGTATAAGAGAGTCGTTCAGAGGAAGGGAACGAAGATGAAGAAACTTGCCGGTCTGCTTGCCTTCGCCATCGCGCTGACGGGCGCGATCCTGCTCACGAAATACTATTCACAGCCCGCGACACCCGCGCCGCCAAAGCCCGCCCTCTCCGGCGGGCCGACCGCGCCGACCGCGCCGAACGGGCCCGACTCAGCCGCGCACGGGAACGAGCCGGTCACTTTTAAGTCGCAGCTCGTCACGCTCGACCTCGCGGGCAGGAAGGCTCACATCACGCTCGCGCTTGAGCGTGACCCTGCACACGCCGCGCCCGCGACCGTCTGGGTGTGGGCCTACTTCTTCAGCACGGACGCGACGGGAAAATACTGTGCGGGCGAGCCTGTCGAGGTGCGCCAGCCGTTCGCTTCAGGAGGTGGCCGCGCCAACGTCACCGTCGATATACCCGTGGCGGATTGCCCCGCGCCGCGCGCCCCCTCTTCCACATACTACGCGCGCATCAACATCTCGACGGAGTCGGCCTTCGCCGCGCGCCTCGGCGAGCAGCGCATCAGCTACGACATCACGCAGGCTTCGCCGGTCGTTCTTGAAGGAGCGCAGGGGAAGAAGCGTTGAGCCGCCGCAGTTTGCCGAAAGTCAAAGTTGAAAATAGACGGCAAGTCCGTGCCACCGTCTTCGTTCAGACGTTGATAGCAGCCACACAAGGCTCGAAACTTTTCCGATGGAGGAATCATATGAGTCACGAAGAACGACGGACGACGGTCGGCAACGGGAAGAGTCAAACGGCTTCCATTCGCACGACGACGCGTCCACTCTCCCTGTTGATTCTCGCCGCGGCGCTCGCACTGTTCGCCGCCTCCTGCGCGACCGCCGAGAAGCACGACGCCGGCACGTCGAACACGAACACAACGGTGACGTATAGCCAGAATGCCTCGGCGAATATGTCGGCGGCCAAACAAAGCGCGGGCTACAACGATGCGCGCGAGCCGGGCGGCGGCGAGAGTTACGCGAAGATCGACGAGAACCCTTTTCTCGAAGCCGCGCGCGCGCCGCTCTCGACCTTCTCGATTGACGTGGACACGGCCTCGTACAGCAACACGCGCCGCTTTCTCTCGGACGGCCAGATGCCGCCGAAGGACGCCGTCCGCATAGAGGAGCTGGTCAACTACTTCTCATACGACTATCCACAGCCGACGGGCGACGCGCCCTTCTCCGTCACGACGGAGGTCGCCGAATGCCCCTGGAACTCTCAGCACAAGCTCGTCCACATCGGGCTTCAGGGCCGGAAGGTTTCAAAGGAAGACTTGCCGCCCGCCAACCTCGTCTTTCTCATCGACGTGTCTGGCTCGATGAATGACCCGCAGAAGCTCCCGCTCGTCAAGTCGTCTCTGCGGACGCTTGCCGAGCAGTTGTCCGGGCGCGACCGCGTCGCCATCGTCGTCTACGCGGGCAACAGCGGGCTTGTCCTGCCTTCGACGCCCGGCGACCGGAAGGGCGAGATCATCTCGGCTCTCGGCCAACTCGAAGCGGGCGGCTCGACCAACGGTGGCTCAGGCATACGACTCGCCTACCGCGTCGCGCAGGATAACTTCATACAGGGCGGCACGAACCGCGTCGTCCTCGCCACCGACGGCGACTTCAACGTCGGCGTAACGGGCGATGATGAACTCGTCAAACTCATCGAAGAGAAGCGACGCAATGGGGTCTTCCTCTCGGTGCTCGGCTTCGGCACGGGCAACCTCAACGACTCGATGATGGAGAAGCTGGCCGACAAGGGCAACGGCAACTACGCCTACATCGACACGCAGGCCGAGGCGCAGAAGGCTCTGGGCGAGCAGGTCGGCGGCACGCTCATGACCATCGCAAAGGACGTGAAGATACAGGTCGAGTTCAACCCGCACGCGGTCGCGGGCTACCGGCTTATCGGCTACGAGAACCGCCTGCTCGCCGCCCGCGATTTCCAAGACGACAAAAAGGACGCGGGCGAGATCGGCGCGGGCCACACCGTCACGGCGCTCTACGAGATCGTCCCCGCCGGTCAGAAGATCGAGAACCCCGGCGTTGACGAATTGAAGTATAGTCAGCCCGAGCAAACTACGCAGGGCACGGACAGCGGCGAGTTGCTCACCGTCAAGCTCCGCTACAAGGAGCCGGACGCAGACGTGAGCAAGCCCTTGAACGTGGGCGTCGTCGATAGCCGCACAAGCTTCAGAAACGCCTCGGAGAATTTCAAGTTCGCCGCGGCGGTCGCAGAGTTCGGCATGCTCCTGCGCGACTCGCGCTACAAGGGACAATCAAGTTACGACGGCGCGCTCGAACTCGCGCGCGCCTCCGTGGGCACAGACCTGCGCGGCTATCGCGCGGAGTTCGTCCACCTCGTCGAGACGGCCCGGGGACTCGCGCCGCGCGAAGGCACGGGCCGTTAAGCGTCACCGGGAAGCGTCGCCGGTGAGACTTCAAAAAATGCGCGTGCTCGCTCCGAACACATTAGGCGGGCACGCGCGGTTTTTTTCAGTGAGCCTTTATGATTTTTTCAGCGCACCTTTATGATTTGACACGGGAACGCTGCCGTTTTTAACCGATATGGGCGACCTTAAATTCCGCCTCCGTCAACGGATATCTCCCTTTCCTTGACACCATTTACCGACGCCGTTATCATCCTTGTTTTCGGCTAAGGCTGGCCGACGTGTCTGTGTAGCTATGTTCGAGTCTTTATCCGACAAGCTGAAGCGCGCGCTGAAGAATTTGCGCGGCGAGGGCGTGCTCACGCCGGAGCACGTCGATGCCGCGTTGCGCGAAATCCGTCTGGCGCTCTTAGAAGCCGACGTGAACTACAAGGTCGCCAAAGACTTCATCGCGTCGGTCAAGGAGAAGGCCGCGGGGCAGCAGGTCTGGCAGGAGCTGAAGCCTTCGGAGCAGGTCGTCAAGATCGTCTTCGACGAGTTGGTCGAGCTTCTCGGCGGCACATCGTCGCGGCTCGTCTTTACAAAGACAAGCCCGAACGTCGTGATGATCGTCGGCCTGCAAGGGTCTGGGAAGACGACCTCGACGGGCAAGATTGCGATGTGGCTGGCGAAGAACCAGCAGCGCAAGCCGCTTCTAGTCTCGACCGACGTGAACCGACCCGCGGCACGCCACCAACTCGCCGTCATCGCGAAGGCCACGGGCCAGTCGATCTTTGAAAAGCCCGAGTCGAACGACCCCGTCGAGCTTGCGCGCGAGGCTTTCAAGCACGCGCAGCAGACCGGCTACGACACGCTTCTCATTGACACCGCCGGGCGGCTCCATATCGACGACGAGTTGATGGACGAGCTTGTCCGCATCAAGGCCGAGACGCGTCCCGTCGAGATTCTGTTCGTCGCCGATGCGATGACGGGTCAGGACGCCGTGCGTTCAGCCGAAGAGTTTCACCGGCAGGTCGGCATCACGGGCGTGGTGCTGACGAAGATGGACGGCGATGCGCGCGGCGGCGCGGCGCTCTCGATCAAGCAGGTGACGGGGCAGCCCGTGAAGTTCGTCGGCGTCGGCGAGAAGTACGACGCGCTGGAGCCTTTCTACCCCGACCGCATCGCGCAGCGCATCCTCGGCATGGGCGATGTGCTATCACTCATCGAAGAGGTGCAGTCGAAAGTAAACGAGGACGAGGCGCAGGAGCAGTTAGAGAAGCTTCAGAAGAACAAGTTCACACTCGACGACTTTCGCGGCCAGCTCCGGCAGGTCAAGCGGCTCGGCTCGTTCTCGAAGATCATGAAGATGCTGCCCGACCAACTCCTGGGCGGCATCGGCATGCCGCAGCTCGACGAGGAGCAGTCGGCGGAGATGGAGGCGCAACTGAAGCGCACCGAGGCGATCATCGACTCGATGACGCGCCAGGAGCGTGAAGACCACCGCATCCTGAATGCGAGCCGCCGCCGCAGGGTCGCGCGCGGCGCAGGCTCGACCGTCACAGAGGTCAACCAGCTCATCAAGCAGTACGTCGAGATGCGGCAGATGATGCAGCAGCTCTCGCGCTCGGGGTTGTTCGGAGGCGGCGGCGCGGCGGCTGGCGGCGGTGGGATGAAGGGTCGGATGATGCGCCGCATGGCAGGCATGATGGGCATGCCCGACATGAGCGGCATGTTGGGCGGCGGCGGAGACGGCGGAGACGCCGGACTCCCGGCGGGACTTCCTGCCGCGCCCGGACACAGGAAAAAGAAAAAGCCACGGCATAAGAAACGCAAGTAGACAGTAGACAGTAGACAGTAGCGCTCCGCGTTGCGTGCGCTGACTGATTCATCACTGACTACTCGTCACCAACGCTTGTCTACTGACTACTGACTACTGTCTACTGTTTTGGAGGTTGAATGTTAGCAATCAGATTGATGCGCATGGGCGCGAAGAAAAGCCCCTCGTACCGCGTGGTGGTCAAAGAGAAACTGTCGAAGCGCGACGGCGATTACGTCGAGAACGTCGGGTTCTACAATCCGACCCGCGACCCGGCTGAGATTCGTCTCAACATGGAGCGCGTCAACTACTGGCTCGGGCACGGCGCGCAGCCGACCGACACCGTCCGGCAGTTGATTCGCCAGCAGGCAAAGACTCAGGCCGCCGAGCCGCAGCCGACTGCTTAAAGACAGTCTGAAGTCTGGAGTCAAGACAGAAAGCTCTCAAGCTCTTGTCTTGACTTCAGACTCCAGACTTCGGAGGACGATGAGAGAAGCCGTCGAGTTAATCGTCAGGAAGCTCGTGCGCGAGCCGGAAGCGGTTGACGTGCGCGAGGTCGAGCGCGACCGCTCGACGATCATCATCGAAATTCGCGTGGCGCAGACGGACGTGGGCAAGATCATCGGCCGACAGGGACGCACGGTGAAGGCTCTGCGCTCGCTGCTCTTTGCGGCGGGGCAGAAGCAGGGCCATCGCTACGTCCTCGAAATCGTGGAATGAACGGCGCGGGCGAAAGTGTCGAGATGGACGGGCCGCGCGGCGACGTTGAGTTGAGCGATGACTTGAGCGCAATCGAGTTGGTCATCGTGGCGCGAGTCGCGAAGGCGCGAGGGCTTAAGGGCGAAGTCGCGGCAGACCTCTTGACGGACTTCCCCGAGCGCTTCGATTGGGTCGAAGAGTTGATCGCGGTCTTCCCCGGAGGCCGCCGCGAGCGGCTTGAGCTTGAAAGCCACTGGCCGCACGGCGACCGCGTCGTCCTGAAGTTCCGTGGGTTCGACTCGCCGGAAGAGGCCGCCGCGCTCGCGGGTTGTGAGCTGGCCGTGCCCGAGTCCGAAGCGGTCGAGCTGGAAGAGGGCGAGTTCTACGACTGGCAGCTCGAAGGCAGTCTGGTCGAGACGATTGAAGGCAGGCCGTTGGGCACCGTGCGCGAAGTGCTCCACACCGGCGGCGAAGCGCCAGTCCTCATCATACGCGACGAGGTGGAGAGAGAGAATCTCGTCCCGCTCGCCTTGAGCATCTGCGTAGAGATAGATGTCTCGGCCAAGCTCATTCGCGTGGACGCGCCGGAAGGGTTGTTGGAATTTTAGATTTTTGATTTGCGATTTTTGATTTGATGGCACGCAACGTACAGCTTTCCGTTAAAATGAAAGACGGATGTTGCTGCTTTAAATCTAAAATCTAAAATCTAAAATCTAAAATCTATCGTGCTTCGCTTTGACATCATCACGATCTTCCCGGACTTCTTCCGTGGGGTCTTCGACTTCGGCATCGTGCGGCGCGCGCGCGCTGCCCGGTTGGTCGAGATAGCGGCGCACGACCTGCGCGGCTGGACGCACGACCGGCACAAGGTCGTTGACGACCGTCCGTTTGGCGGCGGTGACGGGATGGTCTTGAAGCCCGAGCCGATCTTTGAGGCGGTCGAATCTTTGACAGGCACGAAGGGTGACGCGCAGACGCTTCGAGAGGCGGGCAAGCGCGTCGTGCTGCTCTCGCCGCAAGGGCGTGTGCTGACGCAGGGCCTGGCCGCCGGACTGGCTGTCACCGATCAGGTGGTGGTCATCTGTGGCCGTTACGAGGGCGTTGATGAGCGCGTCGCTGCGGGGCTTGCGACGGACGAAATCTCCATAGGGGATTACGTGCTGTCGGGGGGCGAGCCTGCGGCGGTCGTCCTCGTGGACGCGGTCACGCGACTCGTGCCGGGAGCACTGGGGAGCGAAACGTCTGCGGTCAACGAGTCTTTCTCGGAAGGGCTGCTGGACTTCCCGAACTACACGCGCCCGCCTGAGTTTCGCGGCGCGCGCGTGCCGGAAGTCCTCTTAGGCGGCCATCACGCGGAGGTCGCGCGCTGGCGACGCCGGGCCGCGCTTCAGAAGACGCGCCGCATCCGCCCAGACCTCTTCGCGCGCGTCTCGCTCGACGAAGACGAGCGCGCGTCGATTGATGAAGAGGAAGGGAAGTAAGCTTCCGGTTTTTGATTTCGACGGGTTTGAAAAAAGTAGTCAGGAGGTTAAGAGACGCCTCCCGGACACGGGTTCTACTGACTACTGGCTACTGACTACTGACTACTTTTTTGAGGTGACTTATGAATCGTTTGGATAGTATCGAGCAGGCGCAGTTGCGCACGGACATCCCGGAGTTTGCGCCGGGCGACACGGTGCGCGTGCATGTCCGCATCAAGGAGTCGGAGACCAAGGAGCGCCTACAGGCGTTCGAGGGTGTCTGCATCGCGCGCAAGGGCGAAGGCTCGCGCGAGACTTTCACGGTGCGCAAGACCAGCTTCGGCGTCGGCGTCGAGCGCATCTTCCCCATACATGGCCCCATCATCGGTCGTGTCGAGTTGGTACGCCGTGGCCGCGTCCGTCGCGCCAAGCTCTACTACCTGCGCAACCTGCGCGGCAAGGCCGCACGCATCCGCGAACTCGACACGCGCCGCGCCACGACCGACAGCAGCGGCAAGGCAGCTTCGGCCACGAACAAGAGTAAATAGCGCAGTGACAAGTGATGAGTGATAAGTGATAAGAAAGAGAAAGCGGCGACCTTTCTTATCACTTATCA
>JAVRON010000124.1:0-72873 GCA_032162705.1 Acidobacteriota bacterium | reverse complement strand
GTTGCTCTACACTAGCCTCTAGCCTCCAGTCTCTAGCCTCTAGCTTCTGCCTTTTGCCTTCACAAAGGCTGTGGCGGTTTTGAGTGCGGAGCACAAACGCCACAGTCTCGCGCGGACGCGCGCGTTCAAGGACGACGTGAAAGACTTGGAAACTTGAACACGGTGTGCCGTCGTTCCGGTGGCACGAGCGTTGCGGCTTGCGTCTGCGAGTTTTTGAGAGAGCGCTGCCGGGCCAAGTTGTTTGTGACGGCGTGCCTTCGCGAAACTGAAACTGAAACATTGACGAAACCCTTAAAGGAGAATCTGAAAACACCATGAAGAAGCTCGGACTCACGACCGCACTCGTCCTGACCATCGCCTTCGGCGCAGGCTCTGTCTTCGCCGCGAAGCAGAACACCAACAGCTCGACGACGAACGCCGGCACCGCATCCACAGGGATGGGGCGTCATCACCGCAGGCATCACCGCCGTCACCACCGCGGCCACCGCAAGGCCAAAGCGGCGAACGCCAACACTTAATCCGCCCGCCACGAGGCGGCTCCGAGTAGGCTAAGGCCGACTCCTTCTTTGAAAACCGTTAGTTGAAATCCGCACAGTTACCCCGGTGTGGGAGGGGCGGCACTCGTGGGGCGATGAGTGCCATGTGCGGCATACGAAGCGCGGGCGGGCGGCAAAAGGCAGGGCGGCCCGCCCGCGCTGAGTGAAAGAAGGGATGCAACGCTGTGGAGAGACAGCCGCTCGATGCATCCCTTTAATTTTTTAAGCAGCGCGTGAATTTTTTTTAAGGAGCGTTGGGCCCGCGCGGGTATCGTCGGGCCTAAAGAAGCGCGAGGCCGGTTCCAGGCGAGCGATAAAGATATGCGGCGGTCATTTCACGGCATAGCTCTGGGCGGATGGTTCGGCGCGATCTGGTGGGCGCTGCTCGGCGTCGCGTGCGTGCTGCTGCTCATCTGGGGCGTGGGACTGAGACGCTCCGCGCCCGTCGTCGAAACGGTCACGACCGGCGCGCGCCCGCCGACCCCGGCTCCGACGCCCGTCTACTTCTCGCCGAACCTGACCCCGCGTGACGCCGACGTAGAGCAGGCGGGCGACCGCATCGCAGAGGTCGAAGTCTATCTGAAGAAGCGGCAGAGCGCTGCGGCGCTCGCCGCTCTCACACGCGCGCGCCGCGCCACCGCGCGCGCACTCGAAACGCGCCAGCACAAAGGCTCGCACGGCGAAGCCCTCGCCTCGGCCCTCAAGGAACTCGACGCCGTGCAGCGCGCCATCGAGCGCGGCGCATACGAAGACGCGCACCGACAGCTTGTCGCGCTCGACAAGAACCTCGACGCCCCCGACTTTTAGCTTGCTCGATGTTTTAGATTGCCGAATGAAGAAGAGAGCCGTCGATTCAATGACTCGTTGAATCGACGGCTCTCTTCTTATTGCTCGTCGTCGAGCTTGATCTGGAAGCGCTCGGCCATGCGGTAAAGGGTGCGGCGGTCGATGCGTAGGATTTCGGCGGTGCGCGTGCGGTTGCCGCCGGTCGCTTCGAGCACGTGTTGGAGATATCGTCGCTCCAGCTCATCGAGCGAGGGCAAATCTTCGTAGAGCGCCGCGAGCGGCGAGCGCGACGCGGCCTGTCGTACCTCGGCCGTCTGGAGCTTTGGCGGCAAGTCCTCCGGCGCGACCTCCGCTCCACGCGCGTGCAGCGCGGCGTACTCGACCGCGGACTCAAGCTCGCGGACGTTGCCCGGCCAGTCATACGCAACGAGACGATTCAGCGTCGCTTCCGAGAGTCGCAAACGACCGCGCCCCGCGTTCTCCGAGGCCGCGCGCAGGAACCGCTCGGCCAGCAGAGGAATGTCGCTTCGACGCTCGCGCAGCGCCGGCACGCGCAAGGTCACAACGCTCAGGCGGTAGAACAAATCTTCACGGAAGCGCCCGGCCTTAACTTCACGTTCGAGGTCGCGGTTGGTTGCCGCCACGACGCGCGCGTCCACGATCACGGCCCGCGCCGCGCCGACGCGCCGAATCTCGCCCTCCTGCAACGCGCGCAAAAGTTTCACCTGCATGGCCTGGCTCGTCTCGCCGACCTCGTCGAGAAAGAGCGTGCCGCCTTCGGCTTCCTCCCACAGACCCTTGCGGTCAGCCGTCGCGCCGGTGAAAGCTCCGCGGACGTAGCCGAACAACTCCGACTCAAGCAGCGTCTCGGCGAACGCGCCGCAGTTGACCGGGATAAAAGTCCGCGTGTCGCGCGGGCTGTGCTTGTGTATTGAGCGCGCGACCAACTCCTTGCCCGTGCCCGACTCGCCGACCACGAGCACGGTCGAGCGCGAGGGCGCGACGCGCGCGATCTCTTTGTAGAGGTCGATCATCACGGGCGCGCGCCCCAGAAGCCCCGCACGCTCGTAGCGCGACGAAAGCTTGTCCGGCGTCGCTTCGGTGTCGCTATTAACGCCTTCGGACGGAAGCCCGCTCTCAAGCGCACGCCGCGCAGTGGCAACGACCTCCGCGACCTTGAAGGGCTTGGAGATGAAGTCCCATGCGCCTTCGCGCGACGCCTCGACCGCGGCGTCGAGTGTGCCAAAGCCGGTGATGAGAACGACGGGGCATGTGTCGCGAAGTTGGCGCAGGATGTCGAGGCCGGACTGCGCCGCTTCCAGGTTGATGTCGCTGACCACGAGATCGAAGCGCCCGCGCGCGGCGAGTGCGAGCGCGGCCTCGGGCGATAGAGCGCTCTCAGCCTCCCACCCCTGAGCCGCGAAAATCTCACGCAGCAACTCGCACGAAGCCTTGTCGTCGTCCACCACGAGGATATGTTTCATAGAAAGCTCGTTCGCGTCAAAAATGCGTTTAGGGTAACGGGCTGTTCACCGCAGAGGCGCAGAGTACACAGAGAATGCGCAGAGAAAAACAATGCAACCCTCAGCGCCGCCTCTGCGCTCTCAGCGCCTCTGCGGTGAAATTCAACCAGCACTACTTTCAAGGTGAACAGTTAGAGGGCTTGTCCTCTCACCCGCAGGATTCACTTCGCTCGCGGCGGAGGGGAACGTGAGACGGAAGCTTGCTCCGCGACCCGTCTCGCTCTCGACTTCGATGCGGCCACCGTGTTCGCCGACGACCTGTCGGACGACGACGAGGCCGAGACCCGTCCCGCGCCCGCGCTCCTTCGTCGTGTAGAGAGGGTCGAAGATGTGCGCGCGCACCTCCTCGCTCATCCCCGTGCCTGTGTCCGAGAAGTCCACGTGGATGCTCCCTGCCCCCGCCGCGTCACCGTTGCCGCCGGCAGCAGCCTCGAAGGACGTGTTGACGCGAAGCTCGCCGCCCGCACGCATCGCGTCGAGCGCGTTGTTGACGAGGTTGATGAAGACCTGCTGGAGGCGGTCTGCGTCGCCCGCGACCAACGGCAAATCGTCGGCGAGCGAAGCCGTGAGCTTGACATGCGATACGTCGAGCGTCGGCTCCGTCGCATCGAAGATGCGTCGGAGCAGGACGTTCAAGTCGAGCGGGACGAACTCGCCCGCCTCCGGGCGCGTGCGGTCGAGCATCCGGCGCACGATGCGTTCGATGCGCTCGATCTGCGCGCTGATGGTTTCAAGCCGTGTGCGCTCCGCTCCGGGGTCGCGTGCGGGCCCGGCAAGCAGAAGCTGGACGTGGCCGCTGATGAGGTTCAGGGGCGTGCCGACCTCGTGCGCGAACTGCGCTGCGAGCTGGCCGGCGGCGGCGAGCCGTTCCAGTTCCGTCAGCTTGCGCGTCGTCTGGTAGAGTTCGAGGTTGCGTTCTTCGAGTTGCTCGTTGCGCTCGGCCAACTCAAGGGTAGCCTCTCGGACGCGCTCGCCGAGAATCTGGTTCTGTGCCTCGCGCTCGGTCGTCATCTCGCGCAGGCGCGTGAGCATGCGGTTGAACTCGCGCGTGAGCGTGCCGATCTCGTCGCGTGCAGACTCCGGAGTCTCGGCCGAGAGGTCGCCCGCCTTGACGCGCTCCATCGCGTCGAGGAGGCGTCCGACGGGGCGATGGACGAAGTGTCGGAAGAGGAGAAAGACGCCGAGCGTGATGGCGAGGATGGCGAGCGGCGCGAGCCAGAGTGCGCCACGCCCGTAGTTCCATGCTATGGTCGGGGCGCTGTCGAGCCGCTCGCTTACCTCGACGGCCCCGCTCAGGCGCGCAGCGTCCCAGACGGGCGCGAAGACGCGATAGAGCGAATCGTCTGCGCCCGCGGGTCGCGCCTCGACGACATTGGTGGCGACTCCGCCGCGAAGCGCCGCCTTGATCTCTTCGGGAATCTCGTCGGCCTGTGGGCTTTTAGTGGAGGCGGCGATCTCGACGAAGAGGCCGCCCGCACGCTCCCAGACGCGCACCGTCACGGCGTCGGGGCGCGAGCCGTGGACGAGCGTGGCGAGGCGCGCGATCTGTTCTGGGTCGCGCGGCGCGGGCATCTGGCTGACGTGGTCGGCGAGCTGCTCGGCTTGCAACTTCGCCAGCTCCTTCTGCTCCTGTCGCACGCGCTCGGCGAAGCGGACGCTGACGAGCGCCAGCACTACGCCCAGCACCGCCAGCGTGATGGCCGAGGCTAAAAGCGTCGTCTTCGTATGGAGCTTCAGTGGGTGCATTACGGATAACACTCAAGCAAGATTGATGCCGGGCTGCCTTCCATCATAAAGCACGTCTCCGTGAGACGGCTATGACCCACGCGCGCAAAAAAAGATGAAATGAAAATCCCCGGCCGCTCATAACTGTATGAGAGCCTAACTCCGCACATCACCCCGCGACCGAGGAAAGCGAGCCGGCCCGTTGAAGCACCCTAGTGACCGGCGGCGCAGTCTCTAACAAACGGGCCGATGCAGACGCGGCGAACTGCCCCCGCCGTGCCCCTCGCGGCCCGAATAGCTAACACTAGCAGGAGAAAGCAAACCGTGACGATCATAGATGAGGACGAACTCTTTTTCGCGGGCGAGAATGGCGAAACGATTACTGTGACGGTGAAGTCGACAACCCCACCTCTGCTTGTCAATTTCGACCTGGACGGCCAGACGGGCGTGATACCGAGCACGGGACCGCAGTCCGGCGCGCTGACGGTAAAACTCGACCAGTCAAAACACGATCCTAGTACCCTCACACTGGTCTTTCACTTCCCGAACGCTTCGGGCGGCGGACTCTACAAACTGATCGTCACAGGCAGTAAGGGCCCGACCAGCTTCGGAACGCTGATACCGCAGCTTAACTCCAAGGTGACGGCTGCCTTCCTGACGTTCGATGTCGTCTAGTGGTGCGACCACCTACGCAGAGGCGAAAAATGAGACTCAAAAAGTTAAGTGTATTCATCTTCGTCGCCCTGTTGCTAACCGGTGCGCTCGACGCGCAAGGCAGGCAGGCGGGGGTTCCCACAGACGCGGAGGTGGAACAACTCAGGGCCACCATTCGGCGACTGGAGCAAACGACGCCTCCGCCGAATTATGAGGCGCAGCACCGCCACGACGTGGCCGCATTGCGCCTCAGCCTGCGCGACAAGCTCCAGGCGCAGAAGGCTGCGTTGGCCGCCTACCTCGAATCCATCCGTAGCGCGCTTCCGGAGCGCGTCCCGCAGATCGAAAAGGACATTACGAACAAAGAAGCAGAAATCAAGGCCGTCACGGACACGCTGCTCTCCGGCCTCGCCGCCCCGCCCACGACGGCCACGCCAGGTGACGACCATGCCGTTGACGCCAGTGCCGGCACAGGCACGCCGCAAGATGCGGGCGGGACTGCGGGCAGCGGGCAGGCGACTCCCGGCGGCCAAGGTTCGTCCGGAGGGCAGGGCACATCCGGAGGGCTGGCAGCGGCAGCAGCAGGCGTGTCGCTGTTACAGCCCGCAGCCAATCCGCAGAGTACGGCCGGGGCGATAGCCTCCGGCGGCGTGGCGGCGCAGAAGCAGGATAAACTCGGCCCGTGCGTCGAGGTGAATAGCCCTGGCACCAACCAATTCTCGGAGTACGAGAGGGCGGTCTGCCGTGTTGTCGAGCTTGTTCGGATGAGGAAAGTCGGCACCCCCACGAGCGACCCAGACATCACGACCTCGGCCCCTAGACCCAACGCGACTATCGCCATTAGGGGGCTTCAAGGATTCGAGTTCCAGCAGATCATCGCCGCGAAACTAATCGGGCGCGAGGAGCGCGGGAAGTTTCTCGTCGAGGCCGAAGAGGCACGCACCGACAAGCAGGTGGAGGGCGGGCCGTCGAACTCCGGCACCACCTCGCTCGTCGTCAAGGGCGGCGCGCCAAGCGTGCTCGGCTTTGCCGTCTCGAACGGCGCGCTTGTCCAGAGCCAGAGCGGGACGACCGTTACCTTCCGCGGCAACCCCATCGGCATCATCAAGCTGCTCAACAACAAGACCTTCGACGAGAGTTACTTTGAGGATGAGAAAGACCCGACGACGCGCTTCCTGAAGAAGACTTCCTTCTCCGTCTCGTTCAACACCGACCGCGGCCAGACGCCGGGCGTCTTTACCGCGGACAAGCAGCAGGTCTCGGCCTACTCGGTGCGTTACGAGTTCATCAACGAGAGAGACCCGCGCCACCGTAGCCACCAGGAAGCACTGGCCCGGTTCCTCGCCGAGGAGGGGGTCAACCTCACCGGCACTATCGCCCAGACAATGCAGGCGCTTACCGAGGTGACGGGAGCCGAGGCAGGCGCGAACCCGTTGGACAGGGCGATCAGGTTTAAAGACCCGGCCCTGCAATCCTGGTTTCAGGAGACGCGCGCCCTCATCACCGCAGCGGCGGCGGGGGACGTGGAGGCGACATTCAAAAGTCAGTTGGACAAGTTCCCCGTAGATAAACAACTCACGACCGAAACGCGCGATATCATAGACCACTTCGCGGAGGGCTTCAGCGGGTATTTAAGCGCGAGGAATAAACTCCTCGACGAGATTGCGAAGGGCAAGGTCATCACGTTCGAGTACACGAACAATCGCGGGGTCAATGCGCCCGACCTGTCTAACTTCCGCTTTATCGCCGAGACGGGCATCTTCGGCGGCAAGGCCGACCTGACGGCGAACGCCTCGTTCACGATCTTCAACTCGCGCCCCGCTGCCGGGACGAACCGTGTCCGCGACTTCGAGTTCTCAGGGCAGCTCGACAAGCCCTTCAAGGTTAGCGGCGTCGGCAACTTCATCTTCTCCTTCGCGGGCAAATACGAACGCGCGCTGGAGAACGTGACGGCGCTCGATGGCACGGTCTTGCCGAACACGAAGGGCGACATCGCCGTCGGCCAGATAAAGCTGACCATTCCGTTCCTCGACGGCATGAAGTTGCCGATCTCCCTCTCATTCGCCAACCGCACAGAGTTGGTGCGTGAGAAGGAGGTGAGGGGAAACTTCGGCTTCACCTTTGACATAGACAAGATTCTGGCGAAGTTCAAGCCGTTCTGAATCTCACCCCGCAAAGCGTGCCCCGCCGCTACGCACGAAAAGCCGCCGCCTACTCTTCGGAGCAGGCGGCGGCTTTTCATTGCCGACGCTTCGTCTATCCTGCCTCTACATGCGAAGCCGGGATGATGTTGCCGTCACTCGCTCACGCCGGAGGCGGCCTGCTGCTGCACGGCCTTCGGGTCGTAGGGAGTCTTCAGGTAGTCCTGCGCGGCGCGTTGCGCGTTGTCGAAGTCGATGCCGGAATCGACCGCCTGCCTGTACTCGTGTACGGCGCGTGCGCGGTCGCCCATCCCGTCGTAGGCGTTGCCGCGCTTGATGCGTGCCCAGGCAGCGATCCACGCAGGCTTCTGATTGCCGTCGAGCGCGGCCTGAAAGTTATCGAGCGCCTGCTGGTAGTTGCGCTGCTCAAGAAAGATAAGGCCGAGATTGTAGTAGACCCATGAGTTCGACTTGTCGAGCTTCAGAGCCTCTTCCAACTGTCGCTGCGCTTCGAGGTACTGCCCGTCGCGGAACAGTTCCAGCCCGCGGCGCGCGACGATGGAGATGCGCAGGTCTTCCGAAGTGCGCAGCATCTTGTTGTTCGGGTCGATGATGACTTCGAGCGGCTTGCCCTTCGTCTCGAAGTCGAAATCCTCGCTGCGGTCTGCGACGTAGACGGTAGTCTCCGCGTCGTCGCCCTCGGCACGGAGCTGTAGCTCGACGGGCATGCGCAAATTCTCGACGTTCTGCTTGATCGTCCCGCGCGCGCGAAACTTGCCCGCGCGTGTGCGGATGATCTGGTAGTCAACAGTAAATTCGGGGACGCCCGTGCCCTCGACCCAGCGCGCGAAGAAGTAGCGCATGCTCTCGCCGTTGACGGCGGTCGCAAGCTTCTCGAAGTCGTCGATGGAGGCGTTGCGCCCGCGGAACTCGCCGAGGTAGCGGCTGAGCAACTGGTCGAACTTCGAGGGGCGAATCGTCTCGCGCAGCATGCGAAAGACCATCGCGCCCTTGTAGAAGACAACGGCCTGATAGGCCGCCGACTGGTCGTCTAAAGTCGATGGCGCGCGGGCGACCGAAGCGGACTGCTCGAACATGAGAGCGCGCTCAAGCATGTCGCGCTGCGCCGTGTCGAGCTGCCCGCCCGTCATCTTCGTCTCGCGGAAGGCGAAAGAACTCCACTCGGCCAAGCCTTGCGAGAGCCACGCGTCGTCGAAGGACTTCAGGCCGACGGTCAGGCCCCACCACTGATACGCCATCTCGCGCAGGACTCTCTCATCCAGAGACGCCTGTCGTCCCGGCGTGAAGAAGCGCGGTGAGAGGAACTCGATGCCGGGCGCGGCGTATGCGTCGAGGCTCGCGTCGTCGATCTGCACGATTGAGAGGTGCGTGCCGAACGCGGGCTTCCCGTACTTCTGCGTGTAGAACTGAAGCGCCTCGCCGACGAGTTGCGCGTATGGCTCGACGAAGCCCTCGCTGCCGGGCTGGACGTAGAAGGAAAGCTCGTAGCCGCCCATCTTGAGCGTGCGCGTGATGAAGCGACCGACGGCAAAGCTGCCGACGAGAGAGGGCTGGCGCGTAACGAAATGATAGCTGCGAAGACCCGGCGTTTGCACAGTCGTGCGTGCGGGCGCGGTGCGCGCTCCCGTGTCTGCGGCGGGCGGCAGGAACTGCGCGCCGGAGACTTCGGCGACTGGCTCGTCGCTCGAACCCGCGACGCTGTAGTCGGCGGGCACGCTGATCGTGATGTCGGAGGTCGCGCGGTCGGCGGCGTACTCGTGGAAGGGGAACCAGCGCGCGGCGTACAGAAGGTAAGACATGTCGGGGCCAACATATGCCAGACGCTTCGTCAAGAGGGGCCCGCCCTCGGGCGTGACGAGCGCGCCGCTCCAGCGGAACCGAAGCGTGACGGGCTGCCCGGCGGGGAGGACTTCGCCGAGGTCTATGCGGACGAAGGGCCCGATGGTTTCGAGTCCCGCCTGATCCTGCACGACGTTCGTCAAAGTCTTTCCGTTGCGCTCGACCGACTCGACCTTGAGCGAGCCGTTCAGCTCGAAGACCACTGAGCGCGTGTTGTCGAGCGGCGTGAACGTGACATCGGCGCTGGCGGTCAGGAGGTGCTGCGTAGGATTGAGTTCGGCGATGATGCGATAGTTGTTCACGTCGAAGCGTGCGCGCTGGCCGGGCTGGAGCGGCGTCTCGGCGATGGTCGCGGCGGGCGTTGGCGTCGGCTGTGGACTGGGAGTCGGCTTGGCCGGCGCGGGCCTGGGCGGCGCGGGCGTCCTGCGTCCACCGCCGCGCTGCTGTGCCGAGAGCGTCGCGTTGCCAGCGAGCGCGAGCAACACGAGCAGTAAAAGCGTGTAGTTAAAAAGTCTCTTCATCGTCTGATTTTTCCTGCTGAAACGATACGCCGACACGTCCCTCTCTGACAACCTTCCGGGTGAAGAAGCGCGCCGGGAGGGGCGTTTCTGCTAATAAGACAAGCGCTTGGATGTTACCTCCGGCCTCATCGTTGTACGCCCTCCGGCGCGGAAAACCGGCGTGCTCGGTCGTGTCGGTCGCGACGCTTGACAGGCAACACAGCGCGCGTCCATCCTCGACGAAAGGGAACCCAATCAACTCTAAATCGAGAGAGGCCGGGAAGGGCTTGTTGGCCGTGCCGAAAGTCGAGTCGCCCCAACAGCTCGCACCAAAACCAGATGATGAACTCATACGGCGACCCCGCCATACGCATCACGATGATGCCGCGCGACACGAACCCGCAGGGCACCATCTTCGGCGGAATCATACTCAGCTACATCGACATCGCGGGCGCGGTCGAGGCGCACCGCCGCACGGGCGTCGAGCGCTTCGTTACCGTCGCCATGCGCGAAGTCATCTTTCACCAGCCGGTCTTTGTCGGCGACCTCGTTAGCTTCTACGCCACGACCGAACGCATCGGCACGACCTCGATCACGGTGCGCGTCGTCGTCGAGGCCGAACGCTATGGCGGCACATCGGAACGCATCAAGGTCACGGAGGCTGAGGTCATCTACGTCGCCGTCGATGCCAACCGCCGCAAGATTCAAATACCTGAAAACGTCGGGGAAAACTTCAAACAATCGAACGGCGAGTAACCATTTTTGAATGGTTTCTGGCATCTGAGGTATGAAAGATAATTCTGTATACCTCTGCCCGGCGCTGAACGCTTACCGCACCCGAGCACTCGGCTAATATTTATCCTTACTATATTTGAGTGACGTTACTATATTTGAGTGACGTTTGTGACGGTCGTTGCGCTGTCCATGCTTGGAAGGAACGACGATGAATCAACACGAAATAACCAGAGAGGACATTGACGCCCTGCTCCAATTCCTGCCCCTGTTCGAGAAGCCGGGCCGCGAGTTCGCAAAGTGGGGCAGCTTAGAAAGGAACACTGACGGCAGCCTCAGTTTTCCGTTCCCCGTCTACGACGAGGACGTGGAGGAGTTTTTCAAGCTGATAGGACAGCGCGGATGGATGGATTTTGGTTACAAGCCCGAGGAGGCGGGGCGGATGCTCGCAGACGCCGAGTTCATCAAGCAAGCGAGCCTGGAGCAGGTTAAGACGATGCTGACCTACTGCGTGAGAGGCGAGAGGTTTTGCGACGGGCACCGGGAATCGCTCCTCAAGGGAGGGCAGATTGTATCCCTGCTCAGGAGGCTCGAAGCCATCCGCGAACTGATGTGAGTGAGATAACAGGATTATGACCAGAGCAGATTTGATAGCAAAGATTCGCACGCACAGCCCAGATTTTCCACTCGAAGAACTCGAAGGCTCGAACATTCCGCGCCTAGAATACTTGCTGCAATTATCGGAAATGTGTTCCGAAATTGAGAGGCGCGATGTTTCAGAGGACGGCCTCGTGTGGATGCGCCTCAATTCGTTTTTGACATATTCATGACCCGCGACTTCATCGCGTCGAATGCCGCGCTCGCGTAGCGGGAATCTTTGGCCGGCATTCTTACGAAATTCGACTCCCACGAAAGAGCCGCCGCGCGCTGCGCTGAAGGCGGGTGACTGCCGAAAAGAAGAACGAGGAATTGATTCAACCGATATTGACTCTTACCCATCTCGCGTTTTTCTTCCCGTCCCATACGCTTTAACACGCTGGCTAAGGCGTAAGGGTTATAGCCCGCCTTGTATGTGTTGTAGAAGGCGGCGCGGTCGGCTTCCAACTCGTCGAAACGGGCGAACCCTAACAGGCTCTCGCCGACAGCCGCTATGGGTTTCTGCTCGTATTCGGCCAATAATTTCGTGAGCGCTGACTCGACCTCAGCGGGCGTTTCGACTTTTCCTTCTCCGGTCATCCAGAACATCTGTCGGGTTACGGTCTTGGCCGCGTGCCCGAAGGCATCGTGCCCAATCTCGTGCGCCAACACGCCCGCCAACTCGTCTTCGCTCTCGACCCGTTTGAGCATCCCAAGGCTGAGGTAGATGCGCCCGCCTCCGGCGGTCATGGCTTCGGGCGACCAGTCGTCGGTGACGATGAATGTGTACTGTCTCGTCGGTGAGGCGGAATACGAGGCGAGGTTATTACCGACCCGCGACACGTAATCGGCCACGGCCTTTTCGTCAACGGGCGTGAACATCCCGCCCTCAACCTTCTCGATGGCGTCCGCGAGCCAAACCTCGGCCTCACCTTTGAAGATGTTGTGCCCACCGTGCGGTTTCGGGGCGAAGGGCGTTTTTGCTTTGCGGGTGGGGGGCGGCCTCCAAGACGGTTGCGTGGGATTTTGCCGCGCGGTCGCCGTAACTGATAACGCCAGTGCGGCAACGGCCAATAATGACTTCAGGCAGGCGGCTCTTCTCATGTGGCTTTCTCCTCAGTGAGGGAAGAAGAGCAATAGCCATACCGACATCGCTTTCTTAATCAAGAGGAGGGTTTCCGCAGGCGGGTAATTCCGAGACGCAGTATTCCCACGACGCTCGTCGGATTAAATTACAGCGGCCTACTTGCTCGTCGGATTATTCTCCCAATCTTTCCACGTCCCGCGCCGGAGACATGTTCTCAATTCAGCCGCGCCTGCATGCGTCGAAGCGCCGTGACTGCCTGCGTGAAGCCGGGTTGCTCGTCGAGTGCGAGACCATAGTGGCGCGCGGCGTCGAGGGGCCGGCCCCTCTCCTCGTAGACGCGCCCGAGGTTGAAGTGCGGGAAGGCGTAGGACTCGTAGCGCGTGGCGCGGAGCGCGCGGCGGAACCAGCGGACGCACGTCCAGAGGTCGCCCTGCGCGATGAGGTAGCTGCCGATGTCGTTGTAGGGATTGCCGAAACTCGCGTCCACGCGGATGGCCTCAAGGCATTCGTCGATGGCCTCACTGTAGCGCCCGTCGAAGCTGTAGACCCAGCCGAGGAAGGTGTGCGCCTCGGCGGTCGGGTAGGTCTCGATGGAGCGGCGATAAAGCTCGACCGCCTCGTCGTAGTTCTTTTCGAGCTGCGCCTCGTATGCGCGCCTGAAAAGCTCGACGGCGCGCCTTCTCGCTTCGGATGAGTGCAACTCTTCTTCGTCGTACATAAAGCTTCAGGCGTCGAAACTCAGAGAGCAGTTCAAGATTTGCCACAGAGACACGGAGATTAAATTTCGGATTTCAGTTTTCAAATTCTTAATCCTTCTGTGTCTCTGTGTCTACGGTGGCAAACCCTCCGGTTTGTCGAGACGGCGTATGCGACCGTCGGTCTGCGGCGCAATCGTCCGGGCGGACGGCCTCCCGTTTGTCACTTCACGCACGCGAATTTTCGGGAGTGGTTAGGCCGTATCGTGAGTTTGAATTATACTCGGCGCGCGTCGGACGAAACAAACACAGCTTCAAAAAGTAACTCACGATGAGCAGACAGCTTAGCCTCTTAGTCGAACTCAGTGCCACCGTTCCTTTATCAATTCCCGCGTCGGAGACGCTCGCCGTCTGCGTCTTCACGGACACACCGCGCCTGCCCGCTGCCGAAAGTTTCGGCGGAAGCTTGCGTGATGTCTGTGAGCGCGCCGTCGCTGAAGGCGAGTTCAAGGGCGAAGAGGAGACTTCACTTCTGATTCACGCCGCGAGCGCGGAAGACTTCGGCGGCGAGTCGAACGTGGGCAGCAGCAGTGAGTCGAACGTGAGCGGCGGCGAGTCGAACGCCACACGTGGCGGGGTTCGCCGCGTGCTTCTCGTCGGGCTTGGCTCGCACGCCGACTTTGACCCGGCGACGCTCAGGCGCGCGGCGGCGTTGGCCGTGCGCGCGGCGCGTTCGTCACGCGCACGCACGCTCTGTTTCGTCGTGCCGCAGTCGGTCGGCGGGCACGCACGCGAGGCGGTTCGTGCGCTCGCAGAGGGCGCGCATCTCGGGCTTTACAGGAACGATTTCTATCAGAAGATAGATGAGGATGACGTTCGGAAGCTCGAACGCGTGACGTTTGTCGGCGCGGGCGAAGTTCTTGAGCTGCGCGGAGAGCTGGCGAGGGCACGCGTCGTCGCCGAGTCGGCGAACTGGGCGCGCACGCTCGCAGACGAGCCGGGCTTGAGTCTGCCGCCGCGTGAGTTCGCGCGCAGGGCGGCGGAGATGGCTGCGGAGGTCGGACTCAAAGTCGAGTCGCTGACTGCGGAAGAGATTCGCGCGCAAGGGATGGGCGGCCTGATCGGCGTCGGGCAGGGGTCGGACGAGGAACCCGCGCTCATCGTCCTGCGCTACGAGCCTGAGGGGGCTACGGAAGACGACGAGTTGTGGGCCTTCGTCGGCAAGGGCATCACGTTCGACACGGGCGGCATCTCGATCAAGCACGGGCTTGAAATGTACGAGATGAAGTCCGACATGGCGGGCGGCGCGGCGGCGCTCGGCGCTCTGCGCGCAATCGCTTTGCTTAAACCGAAGCGACGTGTGGTCGCGGTCGTGCCCGCCGCCGAGAACATGCCCTCGGGCAAGGCCATCAAGCCCGGCGACATCGTCCGCACCTTCGCGGGTCAGACCATCGAGTGCGTGGACACGGACGCCGAAGGCCGTCTCGTCCTCGTCGATGGCATCGCCTACGCGAAGCACCTCGGCGCGACGCGTATCGTTGACCTCGCGACGCTCACCGGGTCGATCATCATCGCACTCGGCTCGCACCGCACAGGGCTTTTCTCGAATACGGACGAGTGGGCGAACCGTGTGCTCGCCGCCTCGGCGCGTGCGGGCGAGCCTGCGTGGCGCATGCCCGTCTCAGACGACTACAAGAAAAGAATAGAGAGCATGATCGCCGACTTCAAGAACTACGGTGGACGCCCCGACGCCACGGCTGCCGCGCTCCTGCTCTCGAAGTTCGCAGGAGAGACGCCCTGGGTACATCTCGACATCGCCGGCACGGCCTGGTACGACGCCGCAACGCCCTACGCCCCCAAAGGCGCGAGCGGCACAGGCATCCGCACGCTTGTCGAACTTGCGTGTGCGGATGGTATTCGTAACAATGAAGCGGATATATGAGATTGGAAGGTGAAGAGTCTCATGGCGAGTAAAGTCCAAGCCGGAAAAAAGAGCGCAAAGGTCGGCCCGAACATCGTGCGTGCGTGGTTCGATACTGTTATCAATCCCCTGATTCGTGCGTTAGAGGTTGAGAAAAAATATTTGGAGAAGAAGGACTGGACATGGCGATTCGGGTTAGGGAGTCTGGAGGCGGTGCGGCCAGTTCAGAGTATTATCGGTTATGAGGCTATGGCTAATCTGGAACAGATTTTTGAGTTTTACCCCGCTGTGGAAAAGTTGACGCAAGAGCATGAGGAAAAAAGAGAGGAACTCTTGACCGCATGCAAAGAGCTTTATCAGTTAATCAGGGAAAGCCCGGAGTTGCAAAAGATGTATGATGAAGCCACGTCGGAAGACTCTCTCTCAAAACACCATATTAAATTAAGAGATATTTTCCCGGACGGTTCTACGAACTATAAAAAGGACTTTCTAACTGAATACATCGTAAATGATGGGGGTGAATTCTCAAGTTACATTATGGTGTCGTCCTTCTGGCGCGAGTACAGAGAAGTCTTTTTAGCCATCCTCGATAGCCCCGGTATCCATGAGCGTAGCAAAAAGACCATTAAGGCTGGCGAAGCCTTATTGAAAACGGTAGAAGGTTTTATCGGTTTATTGAAAGAACTGAGAAAGAAATTATCGTCGCAGTATGATGTGCCGCCTTACGTATACACAGCACCTGTCTTCGCCGAGTGAGATTTCCGATGGCTAAGGGCAATCCTCCCATTGACCTCAGAAAAGTCGTCGTCGATACGGGGCCGCTTTTTAACGCTTTAGCGCTTGTCTTCGTCCGGAATTCACCAACACATCGTTATTCAGGATTTGAAAACATATTCGGGGCGGCAGAATATCTGAAACATGATCCGATAGCTGAGAGAAAGCTCCTCGAATTATTCAATAGAATCCAGAAAATTCTTATAACGTCGCATGTGATTGCGGAACTCACAAGACTACGCAATGTATCCAAACTACCGTCGAGGGAGTTTTGGCTGTCGTCAGTAGATTATCTTGCCAGAAAGAAAATGGACGAAAGATTGCTCGGCCTCATTGAAATATATGGTAGCGACGAAGGATGTGAAAGCGTAAATCAAATAGGCCCTACGGACGCCGGACTAATCGAGTTGGCCCGTCGAGAGAAATGCATCCTTTTGACGGATGATGATAAAACTCTTGCCCGACGGGCAAGAGTCGTGGGTCTGGTCGATCAGTGCAAGCTGGTGCGTTACCTTTTATAAGCAGTCCAACCCAGAATGCTCCGTGACGAGACGATCTTCCTGACGGGCTTTCCCGGCTTCATCGCCGGGCGGCTGGTCGAGCGTCTCGCGCGAGAGGGCGCGCGCTTCCTCCTGCTCGTGCAGCCCGGCTTCGTCGGGCGCGCTCTTGAAGACATCGAGCGCATCTCCGAGAAGACGGGCACGCCGCGCGACGGCTTCCGCGTGATGGAGGGCGACATCACGCGCGAAGACCTCGGGTTGTCGGCGGAAGATTTAGCAGAGGCGCGGCGCGAGGCGACCGTTGTGTTTCACCTCGCCGCCCTGTACGACCTCGCCGTCCGACAGGACATCGCCATGCGCGTCAACGTCGAGGGCACGCGCAACGTCAACGGCTTCGCGCGCAGGCTCGCCAGTCTTAGACGCTACCACTACGTCTCGACCTGCTACGTGGCGGGTCGCCGCACGGGACGCATTCTCGAAAGCGAGTTGCGCCACGCGGCTGGCTTTCGCAATCACTACGAGGAGACGAAGTATCTGGCCGAGCTTGAAGTGGAAGCGCTCAAAGCGGAGTTGCCCGTCACCATCCACCGCCCCGCGGTCGTCTGCGGCGACTCGCGCACGGGCGAGACGGCGAAGTACGACGGCGTCTACTACCTTATCCACTATCTGAGGATGTGGCCCGGCGCGCTCTCGCTCGCAAACATCGGCAACCCGGAGGTGCGACTCAACGTCGTCCCCGTCGATTTCGTCGTCGAGGCGATGGCCGCGCTCGCCGCCGACGACTCGGGCGTGGGCGCGACCGTCCAGCTTGCAGACCCCGCGCCGCTCACGACCGAGGAGCTATTCGACGTGATCTCGCGCAACCTCGCGGGCCGTGAATCGCTTTTCACGATCCCCGCGCCGCTCGTCAAAACGACGCTCAGCCTGCCCTTCAACGAAAAGGTCACGAAGCTGCCGCGCGTCGGCGTTCCCTATTTCTTCCTCAAACAGACCTACGACACCGCCCTCGCCCGGACGCTTCTCGAACCACACGGCGTCCGCTGCCCGCGCTTCCCCGACTATGTTTCCGCGCTCCTCGATTTCGTCGAACATCATCCTAAACTTTAGAAGAGAGTAGAGAGTAGACAGTAGTCAGTAGACAGTAGACAGTAGTCAGTAGGCTCCGCTCGGCAGCGTTGACGCTGACATTCCGACGACTCGACTGCAAAGGTTTTTCTACTATCTACTGACTACTGACTACTGACTACTGACTACTGACTACTGACTACTGTCTACTGACTACTCTCTCCCATCGCACTTGACAATTTAGTAATTTAGAATTATTCTAATTCCAGTTCAACGACAGGAAAATTTATGGCGGGTGGTAAAGGAGATCAGGGTGGCGCTCAGAGGGCGCTGACGCCGCAGCGGCAGGCCGTGCTCCGTGTGGTTGCGGAGTCGGGCGACCACCTGACGGCGGGCGAGATTTTCGAGGCGGCACGTCGTCGCCTGCCTTCGATCAGCTTCGCCACCGTCTACAACTCCTTGAAGTATCTGAAGGAGACGGGGCTTCTGCGCGAGATCAACTTCGGCAAGGGTTCGAGCCGCTACGACCGCGAGACGGCACGCCACGACCACGCCGTCTGCTCGCGCTGCGGCAAGCTCGTCGATTTCGACCTCGCGGAAACATCGCAACTCATACGCGCCGCCGCTCGCCGCTCGCGCTTTAAGCCCGAGTCGATTCACCTGACGCTTGTGGGCCTCTGCCCCGCCTGTCAGGGTAAAGGCTAAAGGTGCGCGCGCTTTGCGAGAGACAGCAAACGGGCACAGGGCCCAAACGAGGGCCACGCTCACGGAATAAGTTTTTTGAATACCAACGGAGGAATCATACAGATTATGGCAGAAGCAAAAGTCGGACAACCGGCACCGGATTTCGAGATGCCGTCAACGAAGAATATCGAGAAGCTGAACGAGAACGTGAAGCTCTCCGATCACAAAGGGCAGTGGGTCGTGATGCTCTTCTACCCGCTCGACTTCACCTTCGTCTGCCCGACGGAGTTGACGACCTTCAGCGACCGCTACGAGGATTTTCTTGGGATAGGCGCGGAGGTGATCGGCATCTCGACCGACTCGGTTCACTCTCACCGCGCGTGGCTCAAGACGCCGCGCGATAAGGGCGGCGTCGAGGGCTTGAAGTACCCGCTCGCCTCGGACATCACCAAGCAGGTTGCGCGTGACTACGGCGTGCTCATCGAGGACAAGGGCGTCGCGCTGCGCGGCCTCTTCGTCATCGACCCCGAAGGGACTCTGCGCTACGCCGTCATCCACGACCTGAACGTCGGACGTTCGGCGGACGAGACGCTGCGCGTCATCCAGGCGCTCCAGACCGGCGGACTCTGCCAGGCCGAGTGGCGTCCGGGTCAGGAGACGCTCAAGGTCTGAAGAACGGTGATGAGTAATGAGTGATGAGAAGTGATAAGAAAAAGCGGATGCTTCCTCTTATTACTTCTCATCACTCATCACTCATCACTTATCACCGAGGTTTCAGTTATGCCAATGAGAATCGGGACGGAGCTGCCCTTGTTCGAGGGAGCGACCGAGTGGTTCAACGCGACGGGCGCGCACGCCGCCGCGGAGGCGAAGGGCCATCCCACGCTTGTCCACTTCTGGTCTGTGAGCTGTGGATTGTGTAAGGAGAATCTGCCGCGCGTTGCCGAGTGGCGCGACGGACGTGCAGCCGAAGGGTTGCGCGTCGTCGCCGTCCACATGCCGCGCTACGAGGCGGACATGGACGCAGAGGCGGTGCGCGAGGCAATCGCCGCGTATAACATTACAGAGCCTTGCGCGGTCGATAACCAGCACCGCCTGCGCGACGCGTTCCAGAACGAGCAGGGCTTTGTGCCCGCTTACTATCTCTTCGACGCCGAAGGACACTTGCGCGGCTTCGCGGCGGGCGAGTACGGGCTGAAGGTCATCGGCCCCGCGCTCGAACGCGTGCTGGCAGCGAACCGTGTGGCCGTGGGCTAGAGGAGTGGGCTGCGAAGACCGGCGGTTTAAGATAGATGAAGCGGGGCGGCACGCATGTCTTGCGTGACGCCCCTCTTCTTTTCCGACTAAAGGCTCTTTAACGAAACAGCCCGAAGACCTGCATGAGCAGCCACAGGCTGAAGGCGACCGAGCCGACGAGCAGGACGAGCAGGACGAGGACAATGACGGCGAGGAAGAGCCAGTCGCTCGCGCGTCCACTTGTGGCCTCTTCCGCACTGACGGACGCACGGCGCTTCAGCAACTCGACGTTCATCTGATTCGACTTCCAGGCCGCGTCGAACAGATCGCCGACGACGGGGATCGAGCCGACCAGATAATCGACCGCGATGTTCGCCCCCATCCGCAACAGAGTGACCTTGGGCACGCGATAGCGCACGCCCGCGGCGAGGATGTAGAGCGAGACCGCCGTCGTCGCAAAGTCGCCCACCCCCGGGATGAGTCCGACGATTGCATCAAGCCCCACGCGCCAGCCGGTGCCGGGGATGCGGAACAGCCCGTCCATCACATGGCTCAACTGATCGAGGCTCCGCTCGACCTCCGCGCGCGTGCGCGGCTCGGGCACAGCCAGACGCGCCCCGCTCATCACCAGACGCTTGCTCACAGCCATCGGCATTCCCTCCTTATTCGTCAACTCCCACGAATCGGCGTCACATTCATATGTGCCGGACGCCCGCGCACCGGCACATTAGATGCACATACGCCCGTCACAGTAGTACGAATCTCCTAAGTGAGCGGGATGATGATCCCTCCTCCTTGCCCGCCGCCGCCGACTAGTGCGCTTACTTCGCCGTGAGTGCAGGCACTAACATTTGACGCGAGTTGCAGCGGTTCTCAAATGTTAATGTCGCATTCTCAGTCGCGCCTGTTCACGCCTGATGCGTCTTGTGCTCATGCCTGAGTCCCCGCAAATTTTCCCGATGGGCAGCCATTAAACCCCTCAAGGCTGACCAAACCTCTGCCGGTACTCAATGGATGAGATGAAGGCCTTAACCATCTCGGCAGAGACGAAGTTGCCGCTAAACTGGTTCAGCTTCGTGAGCCAGAAATCCCAACCGCGAAAATCCGCGTCGGGTGAATCGTCCGGATTACGACGGAGGTAACCGTAATACTGCATCAGGACAAATGCGCGATTAACCTCAGCCTGCTGCAACAAAGGGTTCTCGGCCACCTGCCTCAGAACCGAGGCGCGACCGGCGGCCACGTCAGAGGCGGCCGCCAGTTGTGCGATGAGTTGATCGCGCGTCGCCTGGGCGACCGATATGCGGGCGTTCGAGATGAGCTTATCCACGAACTGCGCCGGCGTCATCGTCAAAGGGAAAGCGCCTGTGAAGCGCTGCCGCTGGACGAATTCCATCGCGAAGGTGTTCTTGTTGTCTTCGAGCTGCTGCTGCCAGTTCCCCTGCCCGACGACGACCTGCGCGGGCCTACTCGCGATCTCCTGCGTGTCGGACAGAAACTCGCGCAGCCGTACGACGGGCACCGAAATTTGTTTCATCCCGCCCTGTCCGTCCGGGATCGTGCCCACGGCGTCGCCGTAAGAGGTCTTGTACATGCGCTCGACGAGGTAGCCGGTCTCCTGAAACTCGATGGAGAGGAAGAAGGCTGCACTGACGTTGATGCGCTTCACCTCGCGGCATTGAGCGTCCGCCCCGCACTGCTCGATCTCGTTCGTCCAGAAAGCGAATCCCGAGGCGTCCGGGTCGCGGCTGAGGAAGTCGCGGTAGTGCTGCCGGACGTAGAGCTGAGAGCCGTCAACCGGGTTCATGCCGTTGGCCGTGTCGTCGCTGTTGATGGTAACGACCGCCGCCGAAGGCGAGCCGAGAGTGCAGCCGACTGAACCACTCAAGGCGATGTTGAAGGTTTCAGAATTTTCTACCAGCGAATCGTCGGTGATGAAGACGGTGATAACCTTGCTCGTCTCGCCCGGCGCGAACCGCAGCGTGCCGAGCACGAGGTTGTAGTCGGACTTCTCAGAGGCCGTGCCATCGGAGGTAGAGTAGTTGACGGAGGAAGAGACAGAGAGCAGCCCTGAGCGCGTCACCGTCACCTGAATGACACCGGCGGCCTCGTTGACTTGTAACGCCCCCGCGCTGAATTGCACGGAAGTGTCGTCGTTGACTATCGTGCCGACGCCTTGTGCCCGTGTGAGCGTTACGTTGACCGGGCCGGTGAGGTTGACGAAAAACGTTTCGTCCGGCTCGACGGTCGTGTCGCCGTTGATAGGCACGCTGAGCGTCCGCGAGGTCTGACCGGGGTTAAAGGTCAGCATCCCGACGCTCGCTTGATAGTCAGTGCCGGAGTTCGCCGACCCGTCGGCGGTCGCAAACGAGATGCTGACCGGCTTCCCGCTGGGGGCGGAGAGCGAGACGGTAAAGGTGGCCTGCTTCGTGCCCGCGTTCCCCTCGTTCAGGGTCACGTCGTCGATGGAAGCCGAGGGCGGTGGGTCGTCGTCGAGAATAGTCCCGCGCCCCTGGCCCTTATTTACGTTCGCGCCGAGGGGGTGCGCAAGAATGACGAGGAAACTTTCATCGAACTCGTCGAGCGTATCCCCTATTACGGGGACAGTGACCGTCTGGCTCGTCACGCCCGGCGCGAAAGAGAGCCGACCTAAGGTGGACTTGTAGTCCACATCTTTGATGGCGTCCTGCCCGGCGGTGTAGAAACTCACCGCGACGGTCTTGCTGCTCGCAGCTGAGAGGGTGACGTTGAAGGTGGCGCTGGTGGTGCCGGAATCGCCCTCCGTGATCGACACGTCGCCGACGGACAGCGCAGGGACTGCCAGCGGGGCCGCAGAGCACCTGTTGAAGAGAACAGAGACGTTGCCGGGCGGCGGATTAGATGTGGGGACGACGTTTCCGCCTTGGTTAGCCACGGCCAAGTCGGGCCGCCCGTCCGAGTTAAAGTCTGCGCTAGTGATCATCCGCGGGACGGGGCCGGGAGTTACGTAGGAGACTGGGGAAGAGAAGCCGCCCGCACCGTCGCCGAGCAGAACCGAGATGGTGCCGATACTGTTGGCAGCGGCAACGTCAGCGTTGCCATCTCCGTTGTAGTCCGCCAACGCCAAAGAAACCGGCAAGACGCCCGCGCGGAAGCTTAAAGGTGTTGCGAACCCGCCCTGACCGTCGCCCAAGTAAACCAGCACGACGTTATTGTTCGAGACGGCTGTGATGAGGTCGGCCTTGCCGTCGCCATTGAAATCGCCGACCGCGACGGACGAGGCGGTGGCGGTGGTCTGGAGAGTGTTGACCGCGCCGAAGCGGCCGTTGCCGTCGCCGAGTAGGACTGCAACGCCGCTGATAGTCGCGACGACGAGGTCGGCTTTGCCATCGTCGTTGAAGTCGTTGACGACGACTTGTTGTCCGCCCGAAGGCACCGCGAAGTTCGTGGCCGGGCCGAAGCCGCCCGCGCCGTTACCCAGCATGACGGAGACGCTGCCGGAATTCCCGTAGGCGACGGCAAGGTCGGGCGCGCCGTCGTTGTTGAAGTCCCCGATGGCGACGTAGTCCGGGCTGAAGCCGGGGACGCTTAACTGGGTCGGCGCGCCGAAACCGCCCGCGCCGTCGCCGGGCAAGATAGAGACGGTGTTGGCACTGGTATTCGCCGTGACAAGATCTGGCTTGCCGTCGCCGTTCAGGTCGGTGAGGGCGACGGAGCGTGGCTGCGTTCCGACGGCGAAGGTGGAGGGCGCGCCGAAGCCGCCCGCACCGTCGCCGAGCAGTACGGAGACGTTATTGTCGGTGATGTTCGCCGTAACGAGGTCGGGCTTCCCGTCGCCGTTGAGGTCGCCGGTGGCGACCGCGAAAGGATTCCCGTTGGTCGTCAGCACGGACGCGTAGCGGAGCTTCCCCGTGCCGTCGCCGAGGAGGATGGTGGCCGTGTCGTTAGTCGAGCCGTTGAGGTTGGGGAACGAGCCGTCCGGGGGGACGTTGGCCGTCGCCACGTCGAGCTTGCCGTCTCCGTCGAGATCGCCGACCGCGACACCTATCGGCGATTGGTTAAGGACGTAGTTCGTCGCGGAGCCGAACCCGCCGTTGCCGTCGCCGGGAATGATCGCGACGGTGCTATGGCCGACAGCCGTGATATCCGGCTTGCCGTCGCCGTTGAAATCGCCGACGGCAACCGCCGCTGCCGAGAACCCCGTACTGACGCTCTTCGCCGTCAAGATGCTTCCCGCCCCGTTGCCCAGCAACACCGAAACGCCGTCCGACTGCCCCGCCGTCACAACGTCGAGCTTGCCGTCGCCGTTAAAGTCCGCGACGCCGGCGTACCTGGCGCTGCCCGTGAATGAGCTTGTGACGGTGAAGTGTCCCGCCCCGTCCCCCAGCGCGATAGAGACGAAGCCGTTAACTAGGACTAAGTCCGGCTTCCCATCATTGTTGAAGTCCCCTGCGGCGGCCTGCGTGTTGTTGCCAACTACGACGGAGATGGGCGACCCGAAGCCGCCCACTCCGTTACCCAGCAACACCTGCGTGGTGTTGGTGCTGCTGTTGCCGAGGAAGAGATCGGGGTTGCCGTCGTTGTTGAAGTCTGCGGCGAGGAGTCGCTCCGCGCTCTGGATCTGCGTGTCAGACGCCTGGCTGAACGCCCCGGTGCCGTCCCCCAGCAGGACGGCGATGAACGTGGTGCTGAAGGTGCCGTGGGTGACGGCCAGGTCGAGCTTGCCGTCGTGGTTGAAGTCGGCGACGGCGATATGCCCCGGCACGAAGTTCACGTTGGTGACCGTCGGCACGCCCGTCGAGCTGCCCGACAGGAGGAAGATGGAGTTCGATTGTGAGCTTGAAATGACCAGGTCGGTTTTGCCGTCCCCGTTAAAATCGCCCGAGGCGATGTCGAACGGCCTCATGCCGACCTCGACGTTGACCCCCGCGCTGAAGCTCGGCGCGCCGCACTGACCGAACGCGGGGATTGCAACCAGCAGAAAGCTGGCCGCCAGTAGAAGTGAGCGAATCGTTTTACCTGCCATGAAGCAGCCTCCCCCGCGTCGAGAGCTATGTGCAATTTCCGAAGCCATGATTTTCCGGCGGACTATTTCCCGAACCTTTGCTGGTACTCCAGCGATGAAATAAATGCCTTGACCATCTCGGCAGAGACGAAGTTGCCGCCAAACTGGTTCAGCTTCGTGAGCCAGAAGTTGTAGCCGGAGAAGTCCGAGTCCGGCGCGTCGTTCGGGTTTCTTCTGAGGTAACCGAAATACTGCATCAGCACGAAAGCCTTGTTGAACTGCTGACGGTTTCAGCGTTCTCCGCAACGGCCCGTAAGACCTGCACACGAGTCTTCGCGCCGGTCGAGAGATTGGACGCCAACTGGTCGCGCTCGGCCTGCGACAGCGCCGCGCTCGCCAACGGGTTCTGCGGGTCGCCGGTGTTGGCGGCGAGGGTGTCAACGAACTGCGCGCCAGTGAGCGGGTTAAAGGTGGTCAGGAACGCGGGCTGGACGGTGGACGGGTCGTTCCTCATCGCCACCGCGATCTTACCGTCGGGGCTGATGTCGAAGACTTGGTTGATGGAGTTCAGGGAGTAGCTAAAGCTTCCCAGAAGGGTTAAGAACTGAGCTTTGCATACATTCGAGATAAGGAACAGAAGGCTTAGACCCGTGAGTAAACGTGAGAGCTTCATCAGTAACTATCCTTCACTTACAGTAGCCTTACGATTTGACGGGCGCAGTGGCCGAAGAAAACAGTGCCCATTGTTGTCGTTTTGATTAGAGAGAGTAAGGCCGTTTGACATGGTGAGGCCTCAGCCCTCAAGACTTTATCCCGGACACCACAAATACTATCCTGCCTAACGCATATTATCAAACGGACTTAAATGGGTAAGTGTACAAGGCCGATCACGCCCCAGAGTGCGATGCACAACCGAACGTGGAAACGCGCGCTTCAATGTGACATGAACCCTGCGATGAGTGCCACCGGTTAGGCTAGAATCTCCCAACTCACGGACGAGATGCAACCTTGAAAGAAAGCAGCTTCACCGAAGAGCAGATCATCAACATCCTGCGAGAAGCCGAGCGTGGCGATCAGACCATTTCCGCCGTCTGTCGTTCGCACTCCATCGCCGAGACCACCTTCTACAAGTGGCGGCAGAAGTTCGGCGGGATGGAAGTGCCCGACGCTAGGCGACTGCGCGAACTGGAGAAGGAGAACTCTCGTCTCAAGCGACTTCTAGCCGAGCGCGACATCGAGATCGACGCGATGAAAGAGGTGCTGGCAAAAAAGTGGTGAGCGCACAAGCCCGGCGTGAGGTCGTCGGCGTGTTGTGCGCTCATAAGCTATCGCAGCGGCGCTCGTGTGAGCTGGCGAACATCTCGCGCACGAGCGCCGGTTACGAAGCGCGTCCTCGATCTGACCTTGAACTACAGGATCAGTTGCGAGCGATAGCGGCACGCCATCCGCGCTACGGCTATCGGCGCGCTCATGCTTTGCTGGCGCGCGACGATCAACGTATCAACCACAAGCGGGTCTTTCGGCTCTGGCGCAATCTGGGTCTGAGCTTGCCGCGCAGGAGGCCGCGCCGCCGCTATCAGGCACAGCCAAGGGTGGGCGCGCCGCAGACGGCCTCGCGACCGAATGAAGTCTGGACGTATGACTTCGTGCACGACTGGTGTGCGAATGGAGAGCGCTTGAAGATGTTGACGATTGTTGACGAGTTCACGAGAGAGAGCCTGCGTGTAGAGACGCGCAGTTCTATCAAGTCGAAGGCCGTGGTCGCCATCCTCGACCGGGTCATGCGAGAGCGCGGTGTGCCCGCTTACCTGCGCTCGGACAATGACCCGGAACTGGTAGCTCACAGAGTCAAAGAATGGTTGGCGGCAAAGGGCACACAGACGCTCTACATTGAGCCAGGCAGTCCGTGGCAAAATGCCCGGGGTGAGAGTTTCCACGGGCGCTTACGCGACGAGTGTCTGAACATGGAATGGTTCCACAACTTGCGCGAGGCACGGGTGGTGACCGAGAGGTGGCGACGCTTCTATAATGAAGAACGTCCGCATAGCAGCTTGGGTTATCGAACGCCGGTCGAGTTTCGACAAGATTACGAGCAGCAACAAGTGGAACCGGAAACGATGAGACTCTAGCTCAACGAATGGCACGCACAATGGGGGCAGGTCACAGGTCTTCAGCTCTATCTTCAGCGGAATGACTGGCTGGAGCGTCAGTGCCATGAATAGTGCACATCCGAACGATGCTTCGCTGATACTCACGGCGTATGCCATCTGTGCCGTTGTGCAGTAGCCGCCACCATCAGCCCTTTATGCGGATATAGTAAGGGCTGAATTAAACTAAAGGGCACCCAAGACTAGATGTTTGGGTGCCCTCTTTTGTTATTTGAGAAAACATTCTATTTAGCTGCCTCGTTCCGCCGTGCATTCCTGCAACGCTGGCTCGGCCTCGTCGTCGAGCAGCGCGAGTCGCTCCGACGCCTCAACACGCTCACGCACGAGCAGCGCGTCGCAGAGTTTCGCGCACTGGACGAGCGAGTACTCGTCGAGAACCGGGCCGAACTCGTGCGGCTTTTGCGCGACCGCGTGCAGGCAGGGCTTCGCGCCCCGGAGTCTGTCGAGTGCCTTCGCTTCCTCCGACCGCAGCTCACGCGGCAGCGTGGACTGAGTCCGCTACGCACGACCTTTCAGAAGTCATACGCCGCGATCCGCGCCATCAAGCCCGTCTTCCTGATGAGTCCGCTCACGGCGGCGCAGTTACTCGATGGCAAAGCGCCGGGCTTCGACCTCGTTATCTTCGACGAGGCGAGTCAACTGCCCGCCGAGGACGCCGTCGGGGCCATCGCACGCGGGCGGCAGCTCGTCGTAGTCGGCGACCCGAAGCAACTTCCGCCCACCAACTTCTTCTCCGTGATGAGCGGCACGGTCGCCGCGCCCTTGGGCGAAGACGGAACGCCCTTATTCGAGGACAGCGAGAGCATACTCGAAGAGTTCGCCGGATCGGGCGCGCCGATGACTCGTCTGAAGTGGCACTACCGCAGCGCGCACGAGTCGCTCATCAACTTCTCGAACGTCAGCTTCTACGACTCAGACCTCTACACCTTTCCGAGCGTCGAGACCGACAGTCAGCACGCCGGACTCAGTTTCGAGTACGTGGCCGGCGTCGTAGTTCAGGGCTTGGGAGAAGGACAGTTGGTAGGCCATCACCAGCCGCCCCATTCCGCCACTTCGTCAGGCTTCGGCAGGTAGGTGATAAACACGTCCGACTTGCCCGCGGAGAGCGCATTCTCTTTAGCCTCGTGGTAGCTCCGTCCCGCCGCCACCAACGCAGCGCCGTCCAGCGCAACGTGCTGTCCACCGTACTCGGCGCGGTGCGCTTTGAGCCATTCCAGCCGACGCTGGCGGATCTCTCCGCCCATCGTGCGTTCCTCTTCTTCGTCGCGCCTGTCGGCGAGATGCTTGCCCTCTTTTAACAGCGCCTCGGCCAACTCGCGCCGCTCCTCCGGCGTGAGTTTCTGCGCCTCACGTAAGAATTCCTCGACCGTCGTGCTCATAAGTTCGAACCTCCATCTTGGCAGATGCTGCTATGTTAAATCTTCACGGTGTGCGCGTCTAGATTAGCTTAGGAGATGACGACAAAGCATTGATTGAAGGTACGCGAGTAGAACAATAACGCGGACATTCTCGGAAGGCTCGGAAATCATTTGTACACGCTATCAGAAGGTCTGTAGTGAACTCCTTCCGCATATCGAAGAACGCCTTAGCGCGACGAATTCCGCTCTGCTGACGACTGTATTCTAGCGCATAGGCCCGAACACGTCTGAGCATTTAACGACCTAGCTCTGACGGCACGGATGCCTTCCTATCGTTCAGGAAGATACTTCCTTCGCTGACCTTACGTGCCGCCAGTTCTCTTAATCTCTCCGGCTTCTAATTCTGATTCTATGCGCGGTTGATTATACAAACTCAACTCAATCCTCCGCGTCAGAAATGCACCGCCGAAACAATCAATATTGAAGATTACAGCACCACCATTGTGACGTGAAACGAACCCTTTAAAAACGGCTCTCGCCCGCATCAAAAAATTCGTCCTTGTCGCTCTGAATTTTCTTTTGGAGACATCGAATTTCTGGTCTTACTTACGCTTCGTTCGCACCTGATGTCGGACTTAAATAGCAGCCTCATAACCGCCGATATTTGTGCTACGAGTCGGCGCAGGGCAACTACCTTTTCATGGACGAACAGGGTCGCCGACTCAAGCGCGCGACGGTGGGGCACTTCTTCCGCAAGGCGTGCGTGCGCGCCGGGATTGAGGACTTTCGCTTCCACGATTTGCGGCACGAATACGGCTCCCGCCTCGGCGACGCGGACGTGAACCTGAAGAAGATCGCCCGGCTGATGGGACACTCCAACACCAAGCAGACGGAACGCTACGTCCACCCGACGGACGAGGGGCTGTTGGCGGCGACGGAGATCGCGGCGCAGCCGCATCGTTCCAAAATCGTTCCGCAGAGGCTCAGGGAGGCGGGATGAGGTTCGCCGTAAACCGTAAAGGCTTACGGCTTTAGCGAACAAGCAGGGTTGAAGGTCAGCGGATGCGCGTCATCTGTCGCCAGAAGAAGCGACCGAGGCGGGAGAAGGCGTTGCGGTCGCGTGCGGCCTGTTGCTGTTCGGGGGTGAGGCCGAGCGCGGCGAGGAGTTGCGGGTTGGGCGGGGCGATGTCTTCGTCGCCGTGCCGTTCGGAGAGCCAGCGGTTGAAGGTGCGCGTGACCATGCGTCGCTGCTGGGATTGGGCGACGGCGGCGAAGGCTGCGCGCAGGTCTTCCGTCTCGGCGACCTCAAGCTTGTTCGTCTCGTAGTAGCTGCGCAACGCCTTGAAGAAATTCTCTTCGCCGAGGAGTTGCCGCAGCTCGACGAACATCAGCGCGCCCTTGCTCGCGACGATGGCCGCGTACTGGAAGGAGTTTTTGTACTCTCGCGCGGCGCGGTCGGCGTTCATGTCCTCGCCGCCGAAGGTTCGGTAAACCTGATAGACGCCTCGAAGCTGATCCTCCTGCACCTGTCGTGCGCTCTCTGCGCCTCGCACGTCCTGCACGTAGAGAAGCGCAGACCACTGCGCGAGCGCTTCATGAAGGATGGGCTGGCGCGCGGGGTCGTTGCCGACCGCCTCGCCCCACCATTGCTGCGCGACGCCTTGCGCGGCGGCGAACTCAAGGCTGTCTTCGACGCTCGCACGCTGCTCTCGCACAAGCTCGGGCAGGGCGCGTATCGCGGGCGAGTCGAAGTCAACGTAGAAGGCGCTGGCGATGACCGCAAGCCCCGCGAACTCCGCGCTGCCGAGTCCGGCCACCAGTGGAGCCTCCGTGACCGTGACGGTCTTTAAGGGCAGCGTGCCGAAGCGCGTGTCGAAGGTGCGCGCAGCACCAGCCGCGACCGCGAGCACACGACGACCGACCTTTTCGTGCTCCGGCGTAAACACCGAGCGGACGCGAAACCCCGCAACCGCGTGCTCTTCCGAACGCAGCGTGCGGCCCGCGACAAGGCTGAAGCCGCGCAAATTCTCGCCCCTGAAGATGCGGCTGCTGTTGCGGCTCGTCTCCAGATTGCCCATCTCATCGCAGGAGGCGAACAGAGCGATCTCGCCGAGCGTGTTTGCCGTCACGTCGTAGTCGGCGACATCCGTGAATATACTATCGCCGATGCTCGGCTCGACCTTGCGTTGCCAGTCGTTGCCCGCGCGCGCCGCGAGCACCGGGTAGAAGCTCCCTAGAAGCATTACGCCGCGCGAGACGAAGTTCGTGTCGCGCGCGCGGCGTATCTCGCGCGTGTCGTGCATCGCCGCGCCGACCTGCTGGACGACGTGCGCGGGCAGGCTCGTCTCGTCGGCGTCGATCTCCGGGATGTTGCCCTTGAAGGAGAGTTCAATCTCGGCGAACGCGCCCGCGGCGACCGCCTCGCGCAACTGCACGCGCAAGGTCGCGCCGTCATCTTCAGACGTAAAGGCGAGCGTCTGGCCGCTCGGCGCGGCGCGCACCTCCGAGACTTCAAGGCGCGGCTCCTCGGGCGCTGAAGTGTCAGCCGTTGTCTGCGCGCCCGCGCGCTCGTCCTCCGCGCGCAGGTTCGGATAGAGGTGAAAGAAGACGACGGACGCGGCCCCATCGTCGCGGTTCACCCAGCGCACACGCTCTCTGCCCGTGTAGCTGCGCGCGTCGAAATCGAGATTAAGGACGATGCGGTAGAGCGTGTGCGCGCCCGCCGTCTCGCCCTTCGCTTGCTGCGCCGGATCGTTCTGCCGCGCACGCGAGTTGAAGGGAGCCGCCGCCGCCGCGCACATCGCGATGAGCAACAGCATGACGAGCAACAGCATGGCGAGCAACAAGACGAGATGGCGGAAACTCACCCATCCGTCTTTCGTCACGCCGCGTTGCTTCATCGATAGCCTCAACACCTTGCACCCACCATCGCCCGAATCTCGTTCTCCCACAACCGCCCTCAAACTTCAGACTCCAGACTCCAGACTTACAAAGTCCAGACTTAATTTTAGCTTCTTGTCTTCTGACCGCCGCGCGTCTCCGTAATCGTGACGCTGCGGATGCGGTCGCCGCGCGCGATTGCGTCAACCACGTCCATGCCTTCGACGACGCGACCAAAGACCGTGTAGCCGCCGTCCAGATGCGGCTGCGGCGAGTGTGTGACGAACCACTGCGAGCCGCCCGTGTCCTTACCCGAGAGCGCCATGCCGACCGCGCCGCGCCCGTACGGCACCATATTGACCTCGCAGCGAATCTGGTAGCCGGGGCCGCCGTTGCCGTCGCCGCGCGGGTCGCCGCCCTGCACGACGAAGTTCGGCACGACGCGGTGAAACGCGACGCCGTTGAAGTAGTTTTGCCGCGCCAGCCGCACGAAGTTGTCAACGGTGAGCGGCGCATCTTCGGGAAGAAGCTCGATAGTGAACGCGCCCTTGTCGGTGGCGACGACGGCGCGCACGCTCTTGCCGATGCGTGCGGCGGCGCGCTCGTAGTCTTCGCGATGGTTGCGCGTGTTGACGGTCTCGACCCGGCGCGCGGGTACGGCTCCGCCCGCGCGCTCGCGCAGGATGTCTGCGGCGCGCCGTCGCACGAGGTAGTCGGTCGTCGTTTCAAGCGCCGTCTTGATAGCGCCGTCCGCCTCCGCGCCCTGCTGCTTCGAGAGCGCACCGAGGACGGAGAGCGCCGCGTCGTCCACTTCGTCTTGCAGCGCACGCGGCAGAGCTTCGACGAGTGCGTGCGCGGTGTCTGCGTCGGGCGGAAGTTCCGAGAGGATGTCCGCGGCGGTGGCGCGCGCAATCACGTCACCCGTTCGTAGAGAGTCGCGCGCAACCGTCGAGAGGTCTGTCGGCTTGAAGGCCGCGAGCGCGCGCAAGGTGTCGGGCAAGGCGAGCGGCGGCGTGTTCGGACTCTGGACGAGCGAGCGCAGCGCGATCTGCGCGTCGGCCTGTAAGCTCACGACGCTGTTGCCGACCTGTGCGCTCGTGATGCCCGCCATCTCGCCTAAGCCCTGTGCAATCGCGGAGACCTTCTGCCACGTCACCCCCGCGTCTTTTGTAGAGGCGACGTGCGAGACGAAGTCCATCACCGCGCGGTCACGCAAATACTGACCGGGCGCGACACGCGCGAGTCCGGTCTCGACCTCCGGCGCAATCACGCCGCCTTCGCGCAACGCACGCAGCAGCGTGACGGCGCGCTCGTCGTTCGAGTTCTGGAGCACGCGCCCGAGCGCCGTCGCGATCTCCAAAAGCTCGTTCACCTCCGAGGCCCTTGCGTCCCCACCCGCGCGCGCCGACTTGTAGGCTACGAACAACTCCCCACCGCGTTTGACGACCGCCCCGGCGGCGCGCTCATCCTTCAGTTGCGAGAGTGCGCGCACGGCGCTGACGCGGACACGCGCGTCCGTGTCGGTCGAAGCGTGCGCGGCGATCACGTCGAAGCTGGCGGCATCCTCAGCCGCGCCGAGCGCGCGTGCGGCGTTGGCGCGTGCCACGGGGTCTGCGTCGGTCGCAAGCATCACACGCAGACGTTCGAGCGACTCCTTCGCGCGCAGACGCGCCAGCGCGTTCGCCGCATCACCGCGCACACGCGCGTCCGTCGAAGAGAGAAAGAGTGCGACCGTGCGTGCGCCGCCTTCGGGCTTCGCGCGCAGCATCGCCGTCAGTCCAAGCAGGACGAGCGAGCGGTTCGGCTTCGGCAGTCTGTTCTCGGCGGCGAGCGCATTAGTAATCGCATCGCCGACTCGCTTCTTCACTTCGGCACGCGCTTCCGGAAGCGCCGCGGCGATCTTGCCGAGCGCCTCGACTGCGCGCGCGCGAACCTCTGCCGACTTAGAGAGGCGCAGCGCATCGAGCAACGCGCCCGCGCCCGACTCCGCCTCGATCTCTCCGAGCGCGAAGGCGGCCATCACGCGCACCGATTCGTCGCGGTCGCCACCCAGAAGCGTGCCGAGCGGGACGACCGCCCCCTCGTCCCCGATGCGACCGGCCGCGAGCGCCGCACGACGCCGCACGGCAGAATTCGCGTCCGTCAACAACTTGCCCAGGTCTGACTCGTCCCAGCGCCGCTCGTCCTCCGCCTGCATGATTTGCAGCAGTGTCTCCTCGGGCACGCGCCCGACGCCGGGACGTGTCTTCGACGCCTCCGCCTGTCCCTCTGTCTTGCGCGCGGGCTTCGACGCCGCCGGAGTGCTCTTCTGCTTCGACGCACCCGCCGCAGACACAGGCGCGAGCGGCGCGGCGGCGACAATAAGCGCGCACAGTGAAAGCAGCGCAATGGTCGCGCGGAATGAAAGCAGCAGGGGCGGCGCAGACGTGCGACCCTTTTCGCCGGCTCGGAATGTTTTCGGCATGGAGTTCAAGTGGCGCTCACGCGCGGCGGTCGGTGTCGCGCGGGACGGACAAGTTTCAAAAGGGGAAGACCGCAGCTATGCTATGAAGGCAAGAGACAAAAGGCAAGGCCGCTCGGGCGGAAGGCAAAAGGCAAAGGGCAAAAGGTGAAAGGCAAAAATTCAAAAGCTGAAGACGAGAGCCACGCCGTTCGTCGTCTTTCACTTTTGCCTTTTGCCTTTTGCCCTTTACCTTCTCTTTAGAGCCGTCCGTAGAAGACCTTCGTGTCGTATGTGACGACGACGCGCCCGCCGCGCTCGTGCCGTCGGAAGAGAGCTTCAAGCTCGCGCATCAGCGGCGCGAAGTTCGGGTGGCCGGGCGCGGGCGTGTAGGACGAGGATGTGAGTCGCCCTCTCAGGCCGTCGAAGTCGAAGACCTGCTCGTTGTCGAAGGTCTTCAGGCTGACCTTGCCCGGGCCGAAGAGTGTGTTGATGGACTCGTCCTCGGCGTACTTGCAGCTTACCTCTTGATAGTCCGTGCCGTATTCGAGGAGCAGCCGCTCGTAGTCTTCGAGGAAGGGCGTGCCATCAGTGCGGCGGTCGTTCCAGACGAGCACGGCCCAGCAGCCGCGCCGCAGCACACGCGTGAACTCTCGGCGCGCGCCCGAAGGATCGAACCAGTGGAAAGCCTGACCGGCGGTGACGAAGTCGATGCTCCGGTCTTCGAGTGTCGTCGCCTCCGCGCTGCCATCGACGCTCACGAAGTTACTGTAAGCGGCGAGCAGGCGCTCGCCCGCTTCGCGCATCTCCCGGTTCGGCTCGACGCCGTAGACGCGATTGCCGTTTCGCAGGAACAACTCGGAGAGTATCCCCGTCCCCGAGCCTACGTCGGCAACGACGGACGCGGGCGTCAACGCGCACTCGTCTTCGAGCAGACGGACGAACGCCTGCGGGTAGCTCGGCCTGTACTTGATATAGTCTTCGACGCGGCTTGAGAAACGGCGTGTGGGATCAGCGCTCATAAGATTTTAAGTGACATGTGAAAGACGTTTTAGGCAGCGTGGCCGCGCCCGGTAACAATCGAAGAAGGAGTTTATCAAAGCGCATGCTTGCCAAAAGCGTTGAGAAAGTCAGGCAAAAACTATCCGACCTATCTTTTACCAACCCGGCGGTTGACAAAGTATCCGCCTCAAAAGTAGCATGAAACTGTCGTGGTAGCCACTCTTAAAAACGGACTCGGGGCGTCGCGCGAGGAGATCGTGCAGCAGTTGCGCGCGCGCGGGGCGACGGGCGCGGACGATCTGGCCGAGGCGCTCGGCTTGACGAAGCAGTGTGTCCGCAAGCACCTCGATGTGCTGGAGCGTGATGGCTACGTTGAGCACGCGGCGGCGCGCGGCGACCGTGGGCGACCGGCGCACGTCTTTCGTCTGACGCTCAAGGCCGAAGAGCTTTTCCCGAAGCGCTACGACCTGTTCGCCAAGTCTGTCTTGAGACAGATCGGAGAGGTCTGGGGCGAGCGCGGGCTGAATGCGGTCTTCTGCGGCTGCGCCTCGGAGGTCGTCACGGAGTTCCGCCCGAAGCTTGCGGGCTTGAGTTTCGACGCGCGCATTCGTCGGCTCACGGAATTGCTGCGCGAGACAGGCTACGAAGCAGAGGCCGAACGCCTCGGCGATGGGTCGTACCTGCTGACGGAGTGGAACTGCCCGCAGGCCGATCTGGCGCGCGAGTACCGGCAGCTCTGCGATCAGGAGTTGACCGTCTACCGAGAGCTATTGGGGGCGGAAGTCTTCCGCGAGTCGCGCATCGCGGGCGGCGCGTCGCGCTGCGCGTACAGAGTTCTCAGACCGAAAGGACGTGATAAGTGATGAGTGATAAGTGATAAGAAAAGACAAACGCTTTTTCTTTTTCTTATCACTTATCACTCATCACTTATCACCCGGATTGCAAATGGCACAAGTGACCGAAGCCGACGTTTACGGTGCGCTGTCGCAGGTGAACGACCCAGACCTGCATAAGGACATCGTGCGCCTCGGCTTTATCAAGGATTTGAAGATCGAGGGCGGGGCGGTGAGTTTCCGCGTCGTGCTGACGACCCCTGCGTGCCCCGTGCGCGAGCAGTTGCAGGAGCAGTCGCGCGAGGTCGTCGCAGCACTTCCGGGCGTCACGACAGTCAGCGTGACGATGGATGCGGAGGTTCCGAAAGGGCGTGGCTTCGGCGAGAAGCTGTCTGTGGCGGGCGTGCGCAACATCATCGCTGTGAGTTCCGGCAAGGGCGGCGTGGGCAAATCGACGGTGGCCGTCAACCTAGCCGTGAGCCTCGCGCGCGACGGGGCGCGCGTCGGGTTGATGGACGCGGACGTGTACGGGCCCAACGTGCCGCTGATGCTCGGCGTCGGGCACATGCAGCCGCGCGTCAACGTCAACAAGCTCGTGCCGCTCGAAGCGCACGGCATACGCCTGATGTCGATGGCCGTGTTGAAGCCGGGCGACGAGCCGATGATCGTGCGCGGGCCCATTCTGCACAGCCTCGTCCGACAGTTTCTACAGGACGTGGAGTGGGGCGAGCTTGATTACCTGATCGTAGACATGCCGCCGGGCACGGGCGACGTTCAACTCTCACTGGCGCAACTCGTGCCCGTGCAGGGCGCGGTGCTGGTGACGACGCCGCAGGAGGTTGCGCTCGCCGACGTGCGGCGCGCACTTCGCATGTTCGAGGCGGTGAATGTCCCCGTCCTCGGCGTGGTCGAGAACATGAGCTACTTCATCGCGCCCGATACGGGCACGCGCTACAACATCTTCGGCGAGGGCGGAGGCCAGCGTCTCGCGAGCGAGTACGGCGTGCCGTTCCTCGGCGCGGTGCCTTTGGGGATGAAGGTGCGCGAGGGTGGAGACAACGGCATCCCCGTCGTCGTGAGCGACCCGGACTCGCCGCAGGCCGCAAGCTTCCGCCATGTCGCCGAAGAAGTCGCACGGCAGGTTTCTATCGAGGCGATGAAGCCCGAGCTAGTCGTCCTGGGCAAGAAGGCGACGTAAGGATTTGCGATTTCAGATTTTTGATTTGCGATTTCGGTGTTCCGCATCGCAAGTTGAAAATAAGGGAGCACGGCTTTATTCAATCGCAAATCAAAAACTGAAATCAGAATAGAAATAAGGAGAGAGAAGAATGTCATCAACACAAACACAAGTTCCGACGATGGTGCTGGGCGTGACGGAGCCGGCTGCCGTGGAGATCAGGAAGTTCATGGTGAGCGAGGAAGGCTTGCCGGAGACGGCGGGCTTGCGCGTGCGTGTGGTTCCGGGCGGCTGCTCGGGCTTTCAGTACAGCCTGAACATCGAGGAAGAGTCGAAGCCGAACGACCACATCATTGAGTCGCATGGCGTACGCATGTTCGTCGATATGTTCAGCGCGCAGTATTTGAACGGCGTCGAGATCGACTACGTGACGAACGTGATGGGTTCGGGCTTTACCTTCAAGAACCCGAACGCGACGGGCGGCTGCGGCTGCGGCACATCGTTCACGGCCTAGTCGCCGGAAGCAAACAAGAGGTACGGCGCGCGAGCGGGGGAAGGCTTGTCGAGTAGTTGTAAAGACTACCGGCACACCGCCGTCCCCACGAGCGCGTTGTGACCGTTCTTTTCCGTCCGTAGTTCGTCCGGGTTTTTGCCGTCCCGGCCTTCCAACACGAGGAGCCATTGAAGACATGCCGAAGATTAAAGCGGAGACCGCCACGGAGACGCGTGAGTTCGCCGCGGAGGCGGGCCGAAAGCTCGTGCTCGCAATCGAAGACGCGGGCATAGACATACTGCATCGCTGCGGCGGTAACGCGAAGTGTACGACCTGCCGCGTCGAGGTGCTCGAAGGCGACCCCGGCGAGATGCAGGAGCCTGAGCGCAACCGTCTGGCGGCGGAGACGGGTCTCGCCGAGAACGTCCGTCTGTCGTGCCAGGTGCGCGTCGAAGATGACCTCAAGGTGCGCGTCATCAATCAGGTGAGCGTGCGCGGACTCGACGCGGGGCCGCGTCCCGCCGAAGATTAAACGAGACTCGAAGCAGTTCGAGTGAAACGACAGAGGGCGCTGACTCTTTTCGGAGTCAGCGCCCTCTGTCGTTATCGCTCGTCAGCCACTCGGGCACGTCAACGCGGCCTGGGACGTGGCGGCGGCGGCATCCACCTTTTGCCCGCGGCGAGCAGCGTCGGCTCGTACATGGCGCTGTATGCGAGGCGCTGGCGCATGAAGTCGCGCGGGTATGAGATACGGACGCTCGTGACTTTCCCGTCCGCGCCCGTAGTCGGCGTGAGGTCAGGATTGATGCCCGCGAAGTAGGTCGGCAGGCCGAGCTTCTTGTAGCGGGCAACGACTTCATCGCGAAGCTTCGGGTCGAAGTGAACGCCGTACTTGTCTATGAGCGCCTTGATGGCGTCGTAGTCGCCCTCGGCCTTAATCCGCATCAGCTCGGCCAGAAGCATCCCGACGCCTTCGCGCATCTTGTCAAAGTCCGTGACTTCGACATAGTGCTTGCCCCCGCGCTCGACGACGCGAATCGCGCCCGTCTTGTCCATGATGTAGGCGGCGATGAGCTGCCGGTCGCGCTGGTGGTCTTCCTCGATCTGGTCGCCTTCGGTCGTCGAGCGCAACTGCGTGAGCATGACGCGCGCCGCAGAGTAGTACATCGCCTTCATCACTTCGGGACTTGAGACGAGTCCCAACTCACGAAGCTTCGGGTCGGAGATATTCCACAGCGCCATCAAGTCCGCGCGCGCCTCTTCGAGCGTCGAGTAATACTCCTTCAGGTAGAACTGCGGCTCGTGCGTGAGACGTGGATTGAGCTTGCCCGAGCCGTGGCCGATGACTTCGTGGAGCGCGGTCAAAAGATTCTCGGCCTCTTCGCCGTGCGCCTTCACGAGGCGAATCTCTTCGGGTGAAGAGGCGAACTCTTCGAGCGCGGTCGTGCCCGTGGCGCGCGCGAAGGCGCGGGTCGAGCCGGTAAAGAAGAAGTTCTTCGTACCGTACTTCTCATGAATCTCGTTCTCGTTCGGAAGGTTGTCGCCGACCGTCGAGATGCCGAAGTCGCCGTTCTCGGCCACAGGCTCGACGGCCATCGCCACGGGGGCCTTGACGCCCTGCTTCTTATACTCGTCCTTCCACGGCGCGCGGTCTTCAAAATACTGCGCGTTGTCTGCGATGCGGGTCATGATGTGATTGAGCGCCTCGTCCGTGATGGTGACGAAGCCTTGAATCGCGCCCTTGACGCCGCGCGCGTCGCGATAGACTTCGACGAAGCCGTTCGAGAAATCAACCGTCACGCGGTTCTGCACCCATGCCTCGCCGACAGCGATCCAGTCGCGGTACTCGCCCGTCTGGTAGAAGCGTATGAGCTTGTCGATCACATCGGCCTGACCGGGTTCGGCGTAAGGACGAGCCTTCTGCAAAAAGCCGATGGCCTTGTTGAGATATTCGGCGTAGAGGCCGGGCGGAACTGTGCCGTCGGGCGTGCCCGCGCGATAGACCTGCTCGACGAGTGTGCCGTCAGCCGTCTTCACGACGCGCGCGTTCAAGGGGTAGCGCTCCTGAAAATTTTTGAGGTCGGCGAGCGTCACATTGGGGCCGTAGAAGTTGTTTGCGCTGGCCTGAATGATGTCTAGCCCGCCTTCGGGACTCTTGGCCGTGGACATCGGCTCGAACTTCGGGTCGAAGAACGCGGGCCGCAGCTCGCTCAACTCTTTTCTGAACTCGTCGGGCGTCAACAGCAGTTCACCATTCTTGACGGCCTGCAAGCCCGCCTGCTCAAGCTCTGTGTAGGTGAACTCGGGGAGAAACTTTTGCGCCGTATAGCCGTTGTGATTGCCCGTGTTCGCCCAGAAGAGTTTCGTGTAGTCGTTGATCTTTTTAAGTGTGGCGGGGCGCACGCCGCGCGGGTGCGAGACGACGGCTTCGAGTATGCGCTTCTGCCTGAGTCCGAAGCGCGACATCTGGTCGTAGATGATCGGATCGACGGCGATGGAGGCTTGAGAAAGATAGTAGGCCAGAATCTTCTGGCGCGGAGAGAGGCCGCGGAAGCTCTCTGCCTCAAGCTGAAGGATGCCGGTCGAGCCGACGCGCTCGACGAGCGACGTGCGCTCGGGCTTCCGTCCGGCGCGCGCTTGCGCGTGCGTCTGCGCGTGCGTCGAGCAGCTAAAGATGATTCCGACGAGGAGTAAGAACGACAGAAGAGTGCGTGCTGTTGATTTCAATGCGGAGCCTCCGTCAAACTCTTTGGTGTGCTGTCCGGGGTTATAGTAAGTATGCCACAAAGAAATGATGAATGATGAATGATGAGCGATGAATATCGCCACGCGGTCATATTCATCATTCATCTATTCATCATTTCTTCAAAGACCCGTTCGCTATCGCTCGCGGTTGCGGTTCTCCGCGGGTGGCGTAAACGTCGCTAATCATCCATAATACCGCGCTTTTGAGAGCCGTTCGGCCTCGCCGAAGCCATACATGATAAAACTCGATGGAGAGAAGAGAGAGGCGGAGCGGGCGGCAGCGCCTGACTTCCTGAGCCGGCATGCGGCTGTCGTCTGCGTGCTGCTGCTCGCGCTGATGGCCTTGCAGATGCTCACGGTCATAGGTCGTAAGAGCATCACGGTGGACGAGTGGGTTTTGATACCCGCGGGCTTCTACCACCTGACGACGGGCGACTATCGCCCCGTACAGGAGCATCCGCCTTTCGCGAAGACGCTTGCCGCCGCGCCGCTGTTGCTGACAGGCGCGCACGCGCCGCCCATCGACGCAGCGCCGCACGACTACGGTTATTTCCTCGACAAGTTTTCAGACTTCTGGCATGGAAACGCAGAGCAGTTCGAGCGCCTCTCGTTCTGGGCGCGTGTGCCGCTCATCGCCGTCGCGTTGCTGCTCGGCGCGCTCGTCTTCATCTTCGCGCGGAGGCTGTGGGGCGCGCGCGCGGCGCTCTTCGCGTTGGCGCTCTATAGCTTGGAGCCGACGGTGCTCGCGCACGGACGCGTCGTACAGACGGACATCCCTTCGGCGCTCGCCTTCCTGCTCTTCGCGTTCGCGCTCTACGAATACCTGAAAGCGCCGGAGCCGCTTCGCGCCGTGTACGTAGGGCTTGCGGCGGGGTTGGGAGCAGTGACGAAGTTTTCGATGGTCGCGCTGGGGCCCGTGCTCTGCGTAGTGTTCGCCGCGCTCTTCATCTTCGCGCCGCGCAGAGGTCTGAAGCGCGCGTCGGTCGCCGGGCACGCGTGTGCGCTTGCGCTCGCCGCCGTCTTCGCGGTCAACGCCGGATACTTCTTTCACCATGCCGCGCCCGAGCCGCTCGACCAGGCGCTCGCGCGTTCGGTCTTGCCGATGAACATGGGCGAAGGGGCTTTGCGCGCGCCGCTCGAAGCGGGTTACTACGCGCTTCAGGTCGTCTTCCCGGCGGACTTCGTCTCCGGTATCGGGTGGCAGCTCGGCCACGCGAAGTCTGGGCACAACGCGGGGCTGCTCGGGCAGTACAGACGCCGTGGCTGGTGGTACTACTTCCCCGTTGCGTTCGCTCTGAAGACCCCGCTGCCGATTCTTCTGCTGTCGCTCGCGGGAGTCGTGTGGGCGCTCGTACGTCTGAGGCGCAAGAGGGAGGGGCGCGTGCTCGTGCTCGTCCTGCCGCTCGCGTTCTTCACTTTCCTGCTGATGCTCTCGACGATCAACATCGGCGTGCGCTATTACCTGCCGGCCTATCCTTTCTACTTTATGCTCGCGGGCGCTTTCCTCGACGACCTGCTGCGGCGACAGAGAGCGCGTCGTCTGGCGCTCGTCGCGGCGGTAACTTCCGCCGTCTTCTGCTGGGTCGCAGTCGAGGCCGTGCGCGCCTACCCGGATCACATGAGCTACATGAATCAGCTCGCGTACGCGCAGCCGCACTGGTGGTATCTGTCGGACTCGAACGTCGAGTGGGGCGACGACGTGCGCGACCTCGCGCTATACTTGCGCGCTCGCGGTGAAGTCCGGGCCGGGGCGGCGCTTTTGAACTGGCCCGTCCTCGAACTCTACGGCGTCGAGGCGGTGGATGTCTTCGTACCGTCGGGCGAGAAGCGGGACACGCCGCGATACGTCGCCATCGGCGCGAGCCTCTTGAACGGCTCGACCGTGCCGGGCGAGTTCGACAACGGGGTCGAGATGAAAGAGGACGAGCGCGTCAACTACTTCGAGGAGTATCGCCGACGTACGCCCGAGAAGATTTTCGGCGGCTCGATCTACCTCTACCGTATGAAGGAGTGAGACCGACTACCGTGTGAAGGAATGAGACCGGCGGCCCGACCGGACGAAGCCGCTGCGGGCGTCCCCCTTTTTGAAGATGAACACAGACCACACGCTCATCGTCGTCCCGACCTACAACGAGCGCGAGAACGTCCGTGCGCTCGTCGCGGAGCTTCTGGAAGTCGCACCCCTGGCGGACGTGATGTTGCTCGATGACAACTCGCCGGACGGAACCGCCGCGTACGCCGAAGAATTGTTCGGCGTGAACCCGCGCTTCTCCGTCATGCGCCGAAAGGGCGCGCGCGGCTACGGGCGCAGCCTTCTGGACGGTTATCGCAGAGCAATCGAAGGCGAGTACGCGCGACTCGTGCAGCTCGACGCAGACTTCTCGCACGACCCGCGCAGGATTCCCGCGCTCGTCGAGGCGAGCCGCAATGGTGCGGACGTGGTCATCGGCTCGCGCTACTGCGAGGGCGGCGGTGTGGCGAACTGGCCGCTCAGACGCCGCGCGCTCAGCCGCTTCGCCAACAGCTACGTCTGCCGCATCACCGGACTCCGTGTGCGCGACACGACGAGCGGCTTCCGCTGCTACACGCAGAGGGCCCTTAACCGCCTGCTCGAAGGGCGCATCGCGGCGGAAGGCTACGCCTTTCTCGTCGAGGCCGTCTATCACGCGCACCGCGAGGGGCTTAACGTCGCCGAAGTACCCATCATCTTCACCGACCGGCGCGAGGGGCAGTCGAAGATGTCACGCAAGGTCATCCTTGAGTCGGTCGTCATGCCCTGGCGTCTACGCTTCCCGCGCAAGCGCGCCGCCGAAGAGAGAGATGAGGGCAGCAGTGTGAGGGATGAAAGAAGTGCTGAACGATGAATGCGGAGTGATGAATGATGAATAAGAGACAGCTTGCTTCTTATTCATCATTCATCACTCCGCATTCATCATTTCTGATTCATCCCTCATCCCTCACACTGCTGCCCTCCCTTGACTCTTCGCCGCATTTGGCGTAAGAAGCCAGACGCTCTACCAGTCTTTCCCCGGAGTTGCTTCCCATGAAGAAAGTCATCGTGCTGGCCGCGCTGCTTATTGCGGCGTCCGCCTGCGCAACCACTACGACCAACACTAACGAGAACGCCAACGCCACGGCGAACTCAAACGTCTCGGCGACGCCCGCCCCAACGCCGCAAGGCGTCAGCCAGGCCGACATCGAGGCCAAGGAGCGGCAAATCTGGGATGCGATAAAGGCGAAGAACTGGGACGCCTTCGCCGCCAATCTGGCCGACGACTTCGTCATCGTCTCGGAGAGAGGCGTCGAGACCAAAGCGCAGACGCTTGACAGCATCAAGAAGTACGACCTGACCGAATACACCTTCTCCGACATCCGCTTCATTAAGGTGGATGCAGACCTCGCCATCCTCATCTACACCTCGACTGAGAAGAGCACTTTCGGCGGGAAGCCAAGCTCAGGCAAACCGTCGCACAACGCTTCCGCATGGGTCAGTCGTGGCGGCAAGTGGCTCGCCGTATTTCATCAGGAGTCCGAGGCTAAGGAGATGCCGGCGGGTCAGGGCGGCAACGCCAACGCCAACGCTTCCGCGGCCAACGCGAACGCGTCGCACGCGAACATGAACGCCAACGCGTCGGCCTCGCCCGCCTCTTCGCCCGCCGCCCCGGCCACCGCCACCGACGCGGAGAAGGCGGTCTGGGATGCCATCAAGGCTAAGAACGCCGACGCTTTCACTAACTTCCTCTTGCCCGACGCGATGGAAGTCGAGCCGGAAGGCATTATGGACAGGGCCGGTTCGGCCAAGGGCATCACGGAGTTCGACGCCTCGAAGTACGTGCTCTCGGACTTCAAAGAGACGAAGCTCGACTCTGACGCCACGCTCGTGACCTACAAGGTCAAGGGCCCCGATGTGAAGGGGCACATGACCGAGATGTACCACAGCACGATCTGGACAAATCGCGCCAGCCAGTGGAAGGCGGCCTTCCATCAAGGCAGTTACGCCGCGAAGGGCAACGCCATGTGATAGAGATAGGGATGAAGGAAAAGGGATGAGGGATGAAGCGAAGACTGTCTTCACTTTATCCCCCATCCCTGCTTCTCACGCCCAGACGCCCGGAATTTTTTCGCCACACGCGGGACAGAGGCCGTCTGCGCCGAGACGCATCTTGCGTATAAGGTAGCCGTGGCGTGCGACGAGAAGATAGTCGCACGCGGGGCAGTATGTGTTCTCCCAACGCCCGACGCGTCCGGGCAGGTTTCCCGCGTAGACGAAACGCAGTCCCACCTCGCGTCCTATCTCACAGGCGCGCACCAACTGTTCGGCTGTCGTGTTTGCGTTCTCGGTCATCCGGTAGTCCTGATGGAACGCCGTCACGTGCCAGGGGATGTCGGGCGAGACCGAGGCGATGAACTCAGCCGCCGCGCGCAGCTCATCTTCCGAGTCGTTGAAGCCCGGCACGACGAGCGTCACGATCTCTTCCCAGAAGCCGCGCTCGTGAACCATCCGGACGGTCTCAAGGATGTTCTCCAAGACCCCGCCCAACGCGCGGTAGCCGCGGTCGCTCATCGTCTTCAGGTCGATCTTGTAACAGTCTGTCCAGGGCCGTAGATAATCCAGAACCTGCGGCGTCGCGTTCCCGTTCGAGATGAACGCCGTCCTGAAGCCTTCGGGCTTCGCCTTCTGAAAAACTTCAACCGCCCACTCGGCGGTAATCAGCGGCTCGTTATAACTCGACCCTACCACGCGCGCCCCGCACTCGCGCGCCGCCTCGACCAGCCCGTCCGACGAAATCGCGCGCGGAGCCGTGCCCGCCGCATCGTCTCGCAACGCCTGCGAGGTCAACCAATTTTGACAGTTTGAGACAAGGAAGAAGCCGGCCAGGTAGTTGTGCTCTTCTTCTACTTCCATGTTGTATACATCGCCGTCGTAATCAACGACAGACACTTCACGCAAGGGAACGAGATAAAAATCTTCCGTCTCTCTTACCCTCCGCACCAGCGGACTGCGCTCATACCACACGACGGTGTATTGATGAGGCGCGCGTTTGACCTGACGATTTTGAATGCGCCCTTCTTCCGCCACCGCCGTATCATAGATGGAAGGCAGATGCCCCAGTTTCAGCGCCAGCCATGCGATGCCGTAAGCCAGTTGCCGGGAGATCGTCGTCACGCTGATCTTGCCGTTCGGGTATCGGTGTCCGTCGCCAGTCACGCAAGCGTCGAGGAATGCCTGCACAACGGGGCGGTGCGCGTCGAACAACATTTGCGGCACACGCTTCTCGCCGGATCGCCTGCCCGCCAGCATCTGGAAAAGAAGCGCCGCGGACGACTTGTTGACCGTCACGGCAAGCGTGGTCGTGCGGCGCACCTGTGCCGCTTTCACCCGCAGCCATTTTTCAAGCAGGCAGCTCACTTCCTCGACGAGCGCCGTCTCCGCATGCGCGAAGCTGAAGTTGAGCACGTGACTGTTCGGGCGTGTCTTATCGCTGCACACTGAGCCTTCCGCGCAATAAAAGCCGAGCAGCCGGGCCACGTCTTCATTGAGCGGGAGCGAAAGCGGAATGCCTGGCCGGTGCTCATTCGGGAATCGCACTGTCGCGTTTTCGATAAGCGCACTGCCGGTGTACTCATCCTGAGCGCGCCCGCGCGCCATCTTGCTCCGCATGTGCCGGACGTAAGAGGGGTCTTTGCCCAGACGCATCCCAATCTCGCGGGACGTTTCGCCGCGCCCCGTGGCAGCCACAATCTCTCCGCGCAACGCAGCGGACAGTCTCCACGGCACACGGTAAGTGACCTGATGGCCGCTTAACGCTTGCGCCACGTCAATCGTCTGCGCCGAAGAGAAATCGTAGTGCCGCGGGATTGCCAGAAGATGCTTGGTTGTGAGGTGTTGCGCCTGCATTGGCGCGGGCGCAATGTTGACATCAGATGTCGCATAGACGCGATGATCGAGCGTGCAGCGCAGTGCGGGCAGATAGTAGGGTCGGATCAGCGCGAGCCTGCCGCGATACGTGTGTTTGAAGACCGCGCGCACGCGACGTAGTGCCCCGGAAGCAGCCACCGCCCTCAGGTTCTCAGGGAAAGCAACTTCCGCATCCGTTCGCTGCTCGACGCGCCGCGCCAGATTAAAAACTTCGGTGAATAGCATCGGGCCGCGGTCAGTAACAACGACCGTATCACCGGTGAAGCAGTAGGCGCAGTGCAGGTCGCAGCCGAGCATGCCGAAGGTGAGCGTGTCGGAGCCGGGCAGGAGGTGGAAGAAGGGCTTCTTTTCGGTGGGGTCGCAGGCGAGCGCGGCGACGTAGTTTGAGGGCACCAGCAGGCGACCGTGCTCGTTGAAGCGAACCTTGCAGATGCCGCGCTTGCCCTCGCGGATCAGACAGCGATGGCCGCACGCGTAGCAGCGTAGGTCTCCGCCGCCGAGGCGCTCGGTCAACTCCTCCGCGCCCTCCCGCGTCCGTCTGTCCAGAACTTCGGCCAGGCTGGCCGAGCGCACACCCAGAGGCATCTCGGAAAACCTCCGATAAGTGATAAGTGATGAGTGATAAGTGATAAGAAAGAACAGCAGCCGTGCTTTGACTTTCTTATCACTTATCACTCATCACTTCTCCGTGGGCTTTTTAAGCTGCTCGTTCTTGAGCTGTTCCCACTTGTCTTTGGTTTCGCCGGTGAGGTCGCTGGGGAGAGTCTCGACCGCGACATTGTTTTCGGCGCAGAACATGCGCCAGAGGACGAAGCGGGCGTCGAACTGCCCCGTCCCCTCTGAAATTTCATTCGACACCTTCGGTTTATTATCCGCCACAGCCACCTTGCTCCTTCGATCTTTCGGGTCTTTTCTTTGCCGGACAGTTTAGCAGACGAGATGTCGAACGCAGAACGGCGGAAGGAGGAGAGGGATGAAGTCAAGGGATGAGGGCGGAGGGATGGGGGATGAGTGATGAATAAGAGTTTGTCTTAAACTCATCCCTCATCCCTCCTACGATGCTGAACCGAGCAGATACATGTCGCCCTTCGGCGCGCTCTCGCCGCCGTCGCGTTCGAGCGTGACGGCGAAGGTGGGACTGTTGATGCCCGCGGGCAGTCGGTCGCTCATGCGCGCACGGCCTTCCGCATCCGTCTTGAAGGTGCCGCCGGGCAAGGGCTTGTTGTCGGCAATGAGCCAGAGCTGGTAGGCGTGCCCGGCGGGCGCGGGCGGCAACCCCGAGGCGATCATCACGGCACGCCCCGTCGAGCGGTCGTAGGCGAGCATCGCACGTGCCTGTGGCGCAGCCGGCTTGCCCGCCAGTTGCGCGATGCGCGCGCCGGGCGTGGCAAGAAACTCGTCCACGTCGCGCGCACTCGCGAGCTGTTCACGCTGCGCGCCCAACTCGCTCTGCGCGTTGGTCAGCTTCTCGGACAGACGCGCCACCTCACGGCCCAGCGCCGCCGCGCGCCCCCACAAAGAGAGGGTGGCGACGCCGAGTATGACGATGGCGAGTGCGGCAAAGGCCGCCCCGAAGCCGAGCGAAGGCCGCCCCGTCAAAAGTTGCCACAGGCTGAAGCGCCCGAGGAGTCGGCGCGCGTCCGTCTCCGTCGCGGCAGAGCGTCGTGTGCTCTCCCCTATTGCAGCCGGGGTGTTGCGTGCGGCGTCGAACGCCTCCGAAGGGTCTACCAACGCTTTCGAGGGGTCTACTACAGCGCGTACGCTTTCAAGCACACGCACGCGCAACGCCGTCGGCGGCATGACCGGCGCGACCGTGTAGGCGAGCGAAGCCGATGCGTCGCTCAACTCACGCAACTCTGCGCGGCACTCTGCACACGACGGCAAGTGCTCTTCGAGCGTGCGACGTTCGCCCTCGTCGAGCGCGCCCAACGCTTCCAGCGCCAGCAACTGTTTGTAGTCTTCGTGCCGCATCAAAAAACTTCCGTGACTTCCGCGCACGCTCACTCTTGAGATGCCGGGCCCGCCTCTGGTCGAAGCCTGCCGCCCGGTGCTTTTAACTTAACTGAAACCCTCCACCTCGAAAATCCCCCTCGTAAATGTCACCCCTATGAACTTGTAAATTTCACATCCGTAAATTTCATCCTGCCGCTACTGTCCGACGACTATCACTTCCATCATTGTGTGGCCGCACTCCAACATCATTGTGAGGTCGCGCTCCGACCGAGCCTTGCGCTCAACGCCTCGCTCAGCTTCTTCAGTCCCGAGCGCGTGCGCGTCTTCACCGTGCCGAGCGGCTGATTCTTCGCGACTGCGATCTCGGATTGCGACATCCCTTCAAGATAGGCGAGCACGAGCACCTGCCTCTGCTCCTCGGGCAACTCCGCGAGCGCGCCCTGCACGGCCTCCGCACGCTCGGCGCGTATCGCCGCCGTATCCGCCCACTCCTGCCCTTCAGACGCGGGCGGCGCGTCTTCAGCCGAGCGTTGCGCCGCACGCTCGCGCGAATCGACTGAGCGCAGGCGGTCAATGGCGCGGCTGCGTGCGAGCGTCACCAGCCATGTGAAAGCACGTCCCCGCGCGGCGTCGAAGGAGCGCGCCTGCTGCCAGACTTGCAGGAAGACTTCCTGCAAAACGTCCTCCGCTTCAGAGCGGCTACGTAATATACGGAGCAGGAGGCCGAAAAGGATGGGGCTATAGCGGTCATAGACCTGTGCGAACGCGCCTTCGTCCCCGCGCGCTGTGGCGTGCAGGAGTCCTGCGTCTTCCGCGTCCGTCTGTGGATTCGACAGTGACAATCCTTTCGCCCCGCTAAAAAGATTCAGGCTACGCACCTTCATATCTACGATGGCGCGCAGCCCGGCAGATTCAGGAGACAGAAGGAAGTAGTCAGTAGCGCTCCGCGTCGCGGACGCAGCCGCAGAGACTTTGACGATTGGATAGTGATAGCTCTTCTACTGACTACTGACTACTGACTACTGTCTACTTCCTTCAAGCCACCGTGATCTCTTCGGCGAGGTACACGTCCTGAATGGCGTTTAAGAGCGCGATGCCCTCCTGCATCGGACGCTGGAAGGCTTTGCGTCCCGAGATGAGTCCCATGCCGCCGCCGCGTTTGTTGATGACGGCGGTGCGGACGGCCTCGGCCATATCAGTCTGCCCCTTCGATTCGCCGCCCGAGTTGATGAGGCCGCAGCGACCCATGAAGCAGTTCAAGACCTGATAGCGGACGAGATCGACGGGGTTATCGCTCGTCAGGTCTGTATAAATCTTCGGGTTCGTCTTGCCGTATGCGCTCTCGACGTTCAAGAGGTTGTAGCCGCCGTTACGCTCGGGCAGCTTCTGCTTGATGATGTCGGCCTGGATGGTGACGCCGAGGTGGTTGGCCTGTCCCGTCAGGTCGGCGGCGGTGTGCATGTCGCCCTCCTTCGACTTGAACGCAGGGTTGCGCAGGTAGCACCAGAGGACGGTCGCCATCCCAAGCTCGTGTGCGAGCGAGAACGCCTCGGCGACCTCGACGATCTGGCGACCCGACTCTTCAGAGCCGAAGTAGATGGTTGCGCCGACGGCGACCGCGCCCATCTGGTGCGCCTCTTCGACGGAGCCGAACATGATCTGGTCGAACTTGTTCGGGTAGGTCAAAAGCTCGTTGTGGTTGATCTTGACGATGAAGGGAATCTTGTGCGCGTACTTGCGCGCGACGACGCCGAGCACGCCGAACGTGGAGGCGACCGCGTTGCAGCCGCCTTCGATGGCGAGGCGGACGATGTTCTCGGGGTCGAAGTAGATCGGGTTCGGCGCAAACGATGCGCCCGCCGAATGCTCTATCCCTTGATCGACCGGAAGGATCGAGAGGTAGCCTGTGCCCGAGAGCCGCCCGTAATCAAAAAGACTCTGGAGCGAGCGCAAGACCTGCGGGCTGCGGTCGGAGTGCGACCACACGCGGTCAACGAAATCGGGGCCCGGCGTGTGCAGCAGGTCACGCGCGATCTTCGGCGAGTTGAATTCGAGCAGCGCGCGCCCGTCCTCGCCCAGAAGCTCCTCGATGCGCCCGAGTGCAGAGCCTTCGCGCTTGAGTTCGGTAGCCATTGGTTAAAACCCTCCCGATAAAATTTTGGTACGAGCGGCCTGTTGGGATTTCGGACTGAAGGCGAATTATAACACGCGACACGCGGCGGGGCGGAACGCTTCCAAACTTCGAGCAGAAGCTTTGCCTTACGGCGCGACGACCTCGTAATGCTCGGGCGAGACGATGAGGAGGAGCGCGCCCTTCTCCGTCCGTAACTCGTCGTGGACGCTGCCCGGCAGCGAGCAGTTGAAGTCGCCCGCCAGCATCTCGACTACGCCTGAGCGCACGTCGCCTTCGAGGACGAGACACTGCTCGACGCCGAGGTGTCGGTGACGTGGGATGCGCGCGCCCGCCTCCATCCTGACGAGTGTGGTGAAGGTGCCGCGCTCGCGATCCGCGAAGAGCAGCTTGTAAGAGATACCCGCATCCTTCGTCTCGAACCATTTGCCCTCGCCCGCGCGCACGACGAGAAAGCCCGCTGCCGTGTCGCGGCGCAGGTTCGGGCCGTCAGCCGGAGCGATGTCGGACAAGTTCGAGCCGTCGCTCGTAGCGTCCCCAGTCAAGTTCGAGGCGCACGCTGTCTCCGTTCCTGATTCGCCCGACGCGCCCGCGCCTTCCCTTTCAGAGACGAGTGCGAGCAGGCGGGCGCGGACGTTCGCGGGCGGCTCAGCCTGCGGCGCAGCCAGCCCGAGGTCTGAGGCGACGCTCTCGAACTCGCGCAACTCCGCCGCGCAAGTCGCGCAGCCTTCCTTCAAATGCTCCTCGAAGGCTCGTGCCTCCGACGAATCGAGCGCGCCCAGGGCATAGAGCGCGGCTTGGCCCGTCATCTCTTCATCGGTCGTCGTGTGGCTCATAGAATCCCTTCCCATGCAGGCTTCAACATCTCGCGCAGCCGCATCATCCCGAGCCGCGTGCGTGTCTTCACCGTCCCGAGCGGAAGCCCCCGCGCCGAGGCGATCTCGCTGTGGCTCATCCCGCCGTAGTAAGCCAGCTCGATCACCTCGCGCTGCTCGGGCACGAGCGCGTCCAGAGCGGCGCGCAACACCTCGCGCACCTCGCCCGCCCTCACCCCTTCCAAAACGCTCTCGCCGCCCGCCGCCATGCGTAGCCCCTCTTCGAGGGGCCCCGTCCGCTGCTGTTGCTGGCGCGTGCGCCGCAGGCGGTCAATGGCACGGCTGCGCGCGATGGTCGTTAGCCATGCCAGCGGAGTGCCGCGCTCACGGCTGTAAGCGCCCGCCTGACGCCACACCTGCGCGTACACATCGAGCAAGACTTCCTCAGCCGCCGAGGGGTCGGCGAGGATGCGTAGAAGGAGACCGTAGACCGTGCGGCTCGTCGTGTCGTAGAGCGTGGCGAGCGCCTGCTGGTCTCCAGTGGCGACGCAGCCGATCAGTTCCGCCTGCCTCAACTCTGCTTCCGTCGCCGGGGGTTTAGGGAGTGTTGACACGCTGCACGTCTCCCCTCTCAGGAGTACGCTATCTTTACCACCAACGGATTCATTCCACAAATTTTTCCGGGGAAGAGAAGTAGACAGTAGACAGTAGACAGTAGACAGTAGACAGTAGAAAAACCTTTATTGTTGACTCGTCAGCAAGTCAACGTCAACGCACGCCGAGCGGAGCCTACTGTCTACTGACTACTGACTACTGTCTACCGGCTACTTCTCTTCCTTCTTCAGTTGAAAGCTGACGGGGACGAACTCTAGCGCGACGAGTGAGCCGTCGGTCTTGGCGGCAGCGTCCGGCGTGGCGCGGTAGGTGACTACGACTTGGCTCTCGCGTTTGCGCGGGCCGCAGGACATCTCTTTGCCCGCGTCGGGCGTGAAGGCGAGGATGTGAATCTCTTTGAAGCTGCCGCTCGACAGGCGAAGCTGGCCGTCGCCCGCTTTGACGATGAAGACAAGCCCTTCAGGGACGCACTCGATGCGCGTCAAAACCCCGCGCACGCGTGTCTCGCCCGCGAGTGGTTTGCGCAGCGCCTCGTTGAGCGCCGAGTTGAAGGCTTCGGCTGCCAGTTCGTCGTCCGTCTTACCCGCAGGTCTCGTCAACGGTTCGTTCGTAACCGTATCGTCGAGCCGAACAGTGGGCGTCGTTGTTTGGACGGGACGGCTGCTGCCCGCGCCCGCCGATGTGCTCACAGGCTTGCCCGCGGATGTGGCCGTGGCCCTGGGTCGCGAAGTCGCGCCGCTCGTGTGCTTGCGGCGCGTGTTTCGTCCCTGCCGGATCGACGGGGTCATGGCGAAAAGCAGTCGCGCAGAGCTAACGAAAGGCAGTCGCGCAGGGGCGTGCGTGTTTGCGGCCCGCGCCGCGTGCGTCGGGGCGGACAGAAGGATGAAGGCCAGCAGCGACGGGGCAAGGCGTTTCATGTTTCGTCCTTTCGGCGTGAGCCAGAGGTGACGGTTTCCGTGGCCGCGCCGGGAAGCCGGGCCGGAGCACATGCGTGCCCGAAAACAACTGAGATTATAGTTTCGCCGCCGAGGTTGTTTCAATTCGCGCCGGGGCACACGCGTAAAAAAGCAGACGCGTGCGCGTAAAAAAAACGAGAGCCACGGCCCTTTCAAGGGCCGTGGCTCTTGGCGTCTATCCGCCGTCTCTAATGACGGCGTGTTTGCTTGCGGCCTGCGCGCTTGACGCGGGCGCTCTTAAACGTCTTCTGATCGATTGCGGCGCAGAAGGCTCCAACCGGCGGGGAGCGTTGCGGCGGCCAGCGCGATCTTAACGAGGTCGCCGACGAGAAACCATCCGACGCCGAGCCGGAAACCTTCAGCGGCGCTGCCCGTAAGAACGGCGAGCCATGCCCACCCACCCGCGAGGATGACGAACGAGCCGAGCGCCATCGCCGCCGCCGCCGTCATGAATCGCCTGTCCCATCCGCGCTCGGCCAGGTAGCCCGTGACGAAGGCCGCGGCGGGGAAGGCGAAGAGATAGCCTGCGGTCGCGCCTAAGAGGTGCTGCACTCCGCCCGCGCCGCCTCGGAAGAAGGGAAGCCCCGACGCGCCCTCGACGAGATATGCGACCAACGCGAGCGCGCCCAGACGCGAGCCGAGCAGCGCCCCCGTCAAGAGCACCGCGAACGTCTGCCCCGTCAGGGGTACGGGCGTCCACGGCAGCGGGATGACGACCTGCGCCGCGAGCGCCGTCAAAAGACTGAAACCCACGACGAGCGCGACCGACCTCATCCAGTCGAGCGGCGCGACGAACGCGCCCACCAGTGTGTCTGCTTTGGCGTAAGTGTTCACAAAGTTCTCCTCGAAATTGCGGTCTCGTCTATCTGACTTTACCGTCAGCGGGCGGCTATCCCTTCGCGGTCAACGCCCATCTCGCCTGCCGTCGGAAGCTTCTCGCTTCCGACGATGCGCATTCCGTAGAACGAGCGCCAGACGAAGAAGGCCGAGATGAGAAAGAAGATCGCGGCCAGCACGTAGTTGAGCACATGGTCGCCGCGGCTGCGGAAGACGCTTAAGGCAAGCTCGACGGCGAGCAGGCCGAAGAGCGTCGTGAACTTGATGACCGGGTTCATCGCCACCGACGACGTGTCCTTGAAGGGGTCGCCCACGGTGTCGCCCACCACGCACGCGTCATGCAGGGCGCTGCCCTTCTCCTTGAGTTCAACCTCGACGATCTTCTTGGCGTTGTCCCACGCGCCGCCCGCGTTCGCCATGAAGATGGCCTGATACAGCCCGAAGAGCGCGATGGAAATCAGGTAGCCGATAAAGAAGTATGGATCGACGAAGGCGAACGCGAGCGATGCGAAGAAGACGGTCAGGAAGATATTGAACATCCCCTTCTGCGCGTACTGCGTGCAGATTTCGACGACCTTCTTCGAGTCTTCGACCGAAGCCTTCTCGACCTCGTCGCCCAGCTTGATGTTGGCCTTGATGAATTCGACGGCGCGATAAGCTCCCGTCGTCACCGCCTGAATCGAAGCGCCGGTGAACCAGTAGATGATCGAGCCGCCCATGATCAGCCCGAGCAGGAAGAGCGGATTTAAGAGCGACAAGTTCTCGTAGAAGGTCGCAAGCCCCTGCGCCTCGCTCAGGGATGCGCGCGTCGCGCCCGCGATGGCCTCGCCGCGCAAAATCTGGATGATCGAGAAGATCATCGTCGTCGCACCAACAACCGCCGTGCCGATGAGCACGGGCTTTGCCGTCGCCTTAAAGGTGTTGCCCGCGCCGTCGTTCTCTTCGAGGAGATGCTTGGCGCGCTCGAAGTTGACCGTGACGTTGTAGTCGCGCTTGACCTCTTCGGTGATGCCCGGCACTTGCTCGATGAGCGACAGCTCGTAAACCGATTGCGCGTTGTCCGTCACAGGCCCGTAGGAATCGACGGCAATCGTCACGGGCCCCATGCCGAGGAAGCCGAAGGCGACAAGGCCGAAGGCGAAGACCGCCGGTGCGGCCATCAGCGCGCCCAATCCATACGTGCTGAAGACGTAGGCGATGCCCATCAGGGCTGTGATGGCGATGCCGATCCAGTAGGCGGAGAAGTTGCCCGCGACGAGTCCCGAAAGAATGTTCAAGCTCGGGCCGCCCTCGCGCGAGGAGATGACGACCTCCTTGACGTGTGCCGACTCGGTCGAGGTGAAGACCTTGACGAGTTCCGGGATGACCGCGCCCGCGAGCGTCCCGCAGGTGATGATCGTCGCGAGCTTCCACCAGAGCGAAGTGTCGCCACCATTCGGGCCCAGCACCGGAATCATCAGGTACGAGACGATGTATGTGAGCACGACCGAGATGATCGAGGTGAGCCAGACGAGCGAGGTCAGAGGCTTCTCAAAGTTCATCACGTCGGCCTTTGCGTAGCGCGACCGGGCCGCGGCTTCGTTCACGAAGTACGCGAGCGCCGAGGCGATAACCATCATCACGCGCATCACGAAAATCCAGACGAGCAGTTGCACCTGCGTCACATCGCCGCGCACCGCCAGCAGGATAAAGGTGATGAGCGCGACGCCCGTCACGCCGTAAGTCTCAAAGCCGTCCGCGCTCGGGCCGACCGAGTCGCCCGCGTTGTCGCCCGTGCAGTCGGCGATCACTCCGGGGTTGCGCGCGTCGTCTTCCTTGATCTTAAAGACGATCTTCATCAGGTCAGAACCGATGTCGGCGATCTTCGTAAAGATGCCGCCCGCGATGCGGAGTGCCGCCGCGCCCAAAGACTCGCCGATGGCAAAGCCGATAAAGCAGGGGCCCGCGTAATCGCGCGGGATGAAGAGAAGGATGCAGAGCATGATGAGCAGCTCGACCGAGATGAGCATCATGCCGATGGACATGCCCGCCTTCAAAGGGATGGCGTAGATCGGATAGGGCTTGCCGCCGAGCGAGGCGAAGGCCGTGCGCGAGTTGGCGAAGGTGTTGACGCGGATGCCGAACCATGCGACCCCGTAGCTGCCCGCGATGCCGATCAGACTGAAGATGAGAATGACGATGACCTTGAAGGCCGGGAAGCCGTGCTCGACTGCGCCGGTCGTCGTGTTGAGCGTCTCGGTGAGGAAGCCGAAGTAGACGGCGGCGATGGCTCCGATGAAGAGCCACAGAATCATAATGAACTTGCCCTGCGTGATGAGGTAGGTCTTGCACGTCTCGTAGATCAGCTCGGAGATTTCGCGCATCGAGCGATGGACGGGCAGGTTCTTGAGCTGCGTAAAGCTCATCAGCCCGAAGGCCAGCCCGAGCGCGCAGACGATGAGGCCGAAGAGCAGTAGGGTGTGGCCGTCAAAGCCGAAGAACTTGACCGTCGAGAGGTCGGGCAGCAAAAGGTTGGCCTCGCCACCGGGGAGATTGGCCTTCTGCGCGCCACTGCCCGCGCTCGTGCTGTGCGCCTGTGCCATGACGGAAGTCGCAAAGGCGGCCAGCGCCGTGAAAGCCGTTAACGCGCGGAGCGCTCCGCGCCGGATATCCCGTGCCCAGGCCCCACGCGCGAAGGCGTGTGCGCGCGGCCCCTTTGAAAGAGTCGGCAATAACATAGTAGACAAGTTGAACGATTCCTTTCTCTGTTCTTCTAAAGAGTGGCGAGTGAAAACGCGCCTTCGGGAGCGCGAGACTGCGCGTGCGGCACGACGCATGCGACTGCTCTCCAGTCGCACGAGAGGACGTGCTCCTTATCCGCACAGACCCGTTTTTTGGTCTCACTAAAAGAGGGGCATTATGGCTGAAAAAAGTCCAAAGTTCAAAGCCGTGACGCTGCTTAAGGGGTTTGGGCGACGGGCTGCGGCTCAACGGACGGGCTGCGGCGTCCGCGCGTCCAGCGGCGCACAGAGTCGAAGAGGATGACGATGGAGGCGGCCATCAGCACGGCCGTCAGCGCGGTGTTGATGTAGCCTTGCGCGGCGGTCTCGGGGCGTTGCGCGAGCGGCCAGAAGTTGTCGGTGATGGACTGCCAGCCCGCGACGAGCGTCGTCGTGGCGACGAACGAGAGCGGCATGATGGTCGTCCAGGCATAGCGCGCGCGGCCCGAGTTGATGATGACGGTCGTGGCGACGCAGAGCGCGACCGCCGCGAGCAGTTGGTTGGCGATGCCGAACATGGGCCAGATCGTCGAGATCGAGCCTGAACGGATAAAGGCGGCCCAGCCCGCGACGACGAGCGCGGTCGTCGCGAGCGAGCCGGGTAGCCAGTTCGGGTTCTCAAATTTTTGGTAAAACCTTCCGGCGAACTCACCGACGAGGAAGCGCGCCACACGCGTGCCCGTGTCGATGGTCGTCAGGATAAAGAGCGCCTCAAACATGATGGCGAAGTGATACCAATACTTCATCAGCCCTGCCAGCCCCGGTATCCCTCCAAAGATTTTCGCGATGCCGAGCGCGAGCGTCACCGCGCCGCCCGTCCTGCCCCGAAGATTCTTCTCGCCCGACTCGGCCTCAAGCCTGTCAATCTCTTTCGGCTGTAAGTCGAAGCCTTCGGCGGTGTGTGTCTCGACCATCTGCACGTAGTGCGCTGACTGCGCGGGAGTGCCCTGCGCGGTGTTGATGGCGAAGTAGTCGCCGGGGAAGAGCGACGTGGCCGCTATCAAAGCGACGACGCCGACGACGCCCTCCATCAGCATCCCGCCGTAGCCGATCACACGCGTGTCGCGCTCGTTCGAGATCATCTTCGGCGTCGTGCCCGAAGAGATGAGAGCGTGAAAGCCGCTGATCGCGCCGCACGCGATGGTGATGAAGACGAAGGGGTAGACCTTGCCCGGAATGACGGGCCCACCGCCGTGGACAAAGGGCGTGAAGGCGGGCATGTTCAAGTTAGGGTGGACGAGGATGACGCCGAGGATAAGCACCGCCACCGTGCCGATCTTCAGATACGACGAGAGGTAATCGCGCGGGCACAGAAGCATCCAGACGGGCAGCACCGACGCGATGAAGCCGTAGCCGGCCATCAGCAGCGTGATCGTACCTTTCGAGAAGGTGAAAGACTGTGCCCAAGAAGAGTCGGCCACCCACCCGCCGACAACGACCGCGAAGAGCAGTCCCGCCACTCCGATGGCGCTCGCCTCGCGAATCCTCCCCACGCGGAAGCGGTACATGTAGAGTCCCATCAGCAGCGCCAGAGGGATGGTGAAGCCGACGGTGAAAGTGCCCCAGGGCGACTCGGCCAGAGCGTTGACGACGACGAGGCCGAGGCCCGCGAGTGCGATCACGACGATGAAAAGAATCGCTACGGCGGCGACGAGTCCCGAGAGCGGGCTGATCTCGGTGCGCGCAATCTCTGCGAGCGACTTGCCCTTGCGCCTGACGCTCGCGACCAGAATCATGAAGTCGTGGACGGCCCCGCCCAGACAGACGCCGATGACGAGCCAGAGGAGTCCGGGCAGAAAACCGAACTGCGCGGCGAGCACGGGCCCGATCAGAGGCCCCGCGCCCGAGATGGCCGCGAAGTGGTGTCCGAAGAGAACCCACTTGTTCGTCGGGTAGTAATTATGCCCGTCGTACATCGTCTCAGACGGCACGGGCGCAGAAGCGTCGAGCACCAGAACCTTCGCGGCGAGAAAGGCCGAGTAGTAACGATACGCAATCGCCATCACACACAGCGCGCCGACGATGATCGGAAGTGCGTTCATTTTCGTCTGTCCCTCCGAGTTTAAAGAGTGCTTTCGTCGATTCTGATGTTGCGCGCGGACAGCTCTTCGACGAATCGCGCGGGTGGGACGGAGTGCTCCTGCGGGAGAGCGCCCTTCTCGGTCGTCAAGCCTTGCGCCATCATCTGCGCGATGATCGAGGCGGGAAATGCGGTCATGCGCTGCATTGCGGAGAGGCCGGTGCGTTCGTCGAAGCGGTCGATGATGTCGTAGCGCAGCCGCGTCGATTGCTCCGAGTCGTCCGTCGTCTGGTTGTCTGTCGCCTGCCTTGAGTTACCTGTTGCCTGCCTTGAGTTACCTGTTGCCTGCCCGGAGTCGCTTGCCGTCGGGTTGTCTGTCGCTTGCTCTGAAGCGCGTGCGGTGTCGGCGAGTTGGCCGACGAACTCAAGGCGTACCAGCACCACGTCAGGCTCGTCCGCGGGCAGATGTCTGTTGAGCATCACGCTGAGGAGCCGTCGCGGTGCGACGCGTGCGCCGTCAAGCTCGACCGGGTCGCTTGAGGCGAGGCCGAGGTCGATGAGGAGGCGGAAGCGTTCGCAGTGGCCGGGGTAGCGTATGGTCTTGTAGTCGAGTTCGCGTATGCGGCCCGCGAAGGTTTCGGGCAGCGTCGAAGTGCCGCCCGAAGTCTGGAAAGCCTCCATGCGACCGAAGGGGGCGGGAAAGTCGAGCGCTTCCAGTTCGGTCATCGAATCGACCTCGACGATATGGCCGCCGCGTATGACGCGCGCACGCTCGACGTATTCGTTGATGAGTCCTTCGACCGAGAAGACGATCTGGTAGTCGAGCGGCGGGCGGGGCGTTTGTGGCAGGCCGCCGACGCGTATGTGTAGCTCGTCGAGACGCCGGAAGCGTTGTGCGCCGTGTGCGGCGAGCACGGAGACCATGCCGGGCGCGAGGCCGCAGTCGGGGATGATGTTTATCCTCGCGGCGCGCGCCTGCTCGTCGAGCGCGAGTTCCGCGTCTACGATCGTGTTGTTGCCGCCGAGGTCGCAGAAGTTCGTGCGCGCCTCGATGGCCGCGCGTGCAAGCGAGAGGTTGTGGAAGTATGTGACGCAGCTTATCGCCGCGTCGTGGCCGCGCATCAACTCGATTGTGCGCGCGTGGTCTTCGACATCGACGTGCGCGGGACGGACGCGCTCGCTCTTTAGAGTCTCTGCGACGGCGCGTGCGCGCGTCTCGTCAACGTCGGCGACGGTGACCGACTCGACGCCCTCCGAGTTGTGCGCGAGGTCGTAAGCCGCGCCGAGTCCCATTCGCCCCGCGCCGAGGACGAGAATCTTCATGCCGATACCTTAGAGTGCGAGAGTCTTCATGCAGATACCTTAATGAATACGAGAGCGCTCGTCCATCACTCGATAGCTTTCCCGTCACTCGACGGCGTCCACATCATTTGAGAGTGTCGGGCGTGCCCTCTGCGCGCGAGCCGCTCACGAACCAGCCCGCGATGCCGAGGACGAGTCCGACGGCGATAAGCAGGAGGCCGTAGAGCGCGCGCGTGTGGTGCTCTGAGGCCACGTCCGACGCGGCGGCGGCGAGCGAGCCGGGGCCCAGGTCGTGCGGAATGGTGAAGAGTCCGATGGCCGTCAAAAGGAATCCGACCGCCGAGACCTTCAAGCCCATCGGCGTCCGTGAGGGACGACCGAGCGTCTGCCCGACGCCGCTACGCGTGTAGCCGTAAGAGAGGTAGATGGAAATCCCGAGCACGAGCCAGCCGATAAAGCGCCACCACGAAGCGGGCGGCAGGTAGTACATCAAGAAGACGCACGAGACCGCGCCGAGCAGCGGCAGCAGCCAAGCGCCGAGCGGCACACGGAACGGGCGCGTGCGGTTCGGGTCTTTCATACGCAGGATGGGGATGCCGACGCAGACGAGGACGAAGGCAAAGAGCGTCCCGATGTTGGTCAGGTCAACCATCTCGTCGATGCTCATGAAGGCCGCGAAGCCGCCGACGAGCACGCCCGTCAGAATCGTCGTCACGTGCGGCGTCTTGAAACGCGGGTGGACGCTGGCGAAGACCGAAGGCAGCAGCCCGTCCCTCGCCATCGAGAAGAAGATGCGCGGCTGTCCGAGCTGGAAGACTAAAAGCACCGCCGTGTGCGCGACGACCGAGCCGAAGGCGACGACCGTCGAAGGCCACTGCACGCCGGCGGGCGCGGCGTGGTTGAGTGCCATCGTCAGAGGCTCGGCCTGCTCGTTCGCCAGCTTCTGCACGAGTTCCGGGTAAGGGATGATGCCTGTGAAGACCGCGCCCACGACGACGTAGAGAATCGTGCAGACGATGAGCGACGCGATGATGCCGATGGGCAGGTCGCGCGCCGGGTTCTTACACTCTTCCGCGACGGTCGAGACGGCGTCGAAGCCGATGTATGCGAAGAAGACAAGCGCAGCGCCCGTGAACGTCCCGTGCCAGCCGTTCGGTTGGAACGGATGCCAGTTCTTGACCATCGTCGAGGGCGAGACGTAGTAGAGCGCGACGCCGATGAAGAAGAGCAGCACGACGATCTTGACCATCACCATCCCCGCATTGAAGCCCGCCGACTCGCGTATGCCCCAGACGAGCACGACCGTGATGAGCGCGACGATGAGGAAGGCAAAAACGTTGACGATGACGGCGTGGCCGAACAGGTGCGGTGCGCCGCCGAAGTCTATCGCGTACTGTGCCGGGTTGTTCTCGGCGAGCCGCGCCGCCGTGCGATAGTCGGTCGAGAGCCACGAAGGGATGTTGACGCCGAAGCCCTCCATCAGCGTGCGGAAGTAGTTCGCCCAACTGATGGCGACCGCGACGTTGCCGACCGCGTACTCGATAATCAAGTCCCAGCCGATGATCCAAGCGACTAGCTCGCCCATCGTCGCGTAAGAGTAGGTATAGGCCGAACCCGAGATCGGCACCATCGAGGCCATCTCCGCGTAGCAGAGCGCCGTGAACCCGCAGACGACCGCCGTAATCACGAACGAGAGCATCAGCGAAGGGCCCGCGCCCGGTCGCACCGCGTCGCCCGCGGCGGCTGTGCCGACGGTCGCGAAAATTCCCGCGCCGATGATCGCGCCAATGCCTAAGAGCGTGATGTTGAACGCGCCGAGCGTGCGCTTTAAGGCGAACTGCGGGCCGCCCACCGCAGCGAGGATGTCGTCAAGATTTTTGGTGCGAAAGAGTCCTCGAAGCAAAGTTCGGCCTCCAACTCGACAGATTCTTGAATTGCGCTTGTAGACAGGAACGCGCCGCCTCTTAGCTGACCACGGCGGCGAATTGAACGGGCGGAGTGTTACACAGCACGCCGCGACAAGGCAATAGAAAAGCAGTGGGAAGTAGACAGTAGACAGTAGAAAGAAGACAGTAAGCGGTGAGCCGCCGGAGGCGGCGGCAGAATGTAGCCCACGGCGCGAGCCGTGGGAACCGACCAAAGAAACATCAAGCCCCGGAGGGGCGACAGAAGTCTGAGCAGCAAGACTCTCAGTCTCGGACTTCTGTCGCCCCTCCGGGGCTATTTCACTATTACGTGCTCGCGTGCCCAGGGCTTGCGCCCTGGGCTACATTCTGCCGCCGCCTCCGGCGGCTCACGCCTAATGTCTACTGCCTACTGACTACTGACTACTGACTACTGTTCGCCGCCTTCCATCGGCAGCCCCTGACTCTTCCACGCGTCCATGCCGCCGAGAAGCGCGGCGGCGTTATTGATTCCCTTCGACTTGAGTGTGAACACCGCACCGGCGCTCGTGTGCTCGTTCGGTCAAGTGCAGTAGAAGACAATCGTCTTATCCTTCGGCAGTTCGGCGACGCGCGAGTCCACTTCGCCGGAGGGCATCGACAGCGCCCCCTTGATGTGCTCGCGGTCGTAAGAGCCTTTCGGGCGCGTGTCGTAGACGACGGCCTCGCCGTCCTCCAACATCTTCTGCAATTCGGCGACGGTCACGCGCCGCGCGGTCTCCGCAGGAGCCTGCGCCTGCTTCGCGTCGGTCTGAGACGCGGCAGAGCCTTCGGCGCGCGAGTTCCCGGCCGTGTCGCTCGCCTTGCACGCGGCGAGCAGGAGGGCGGCGGCCATAAGCCCCAGGGCTGTTTGGATAAAAAGCTTTCTCGTCATTTTCAATCTCCGAAAAATGAATCGTCCGACGAACCACTGCGGCCCGCTTTGGCCCTCTCCCCGACAGCATCGCACAGAATGCGGGTGGCACGAAAGTGCGGAACCAACCTGCTACGGCCCGCGCCGGAAGGGCTTCCGGAAAAGAGGCCAAGTGTGCTATAGATGCCGAAATTTTAAAAAGTCTGAGCGGTCAAAAAGGCCGACGACGGGCGCGGGAGTTTTAAGTATGAGAGACACCGTACAGGGAAGGCTATACCCTGAAGCGAAGCGGCGCGAAACGAAGCGGCACAAAACGAAGCGGGGGGCGCGCGCCGCCGCCGCGCTTCTGGTTTCGACGCTGCTGCTTCTGGCCGCCGCCTGCCTGCCCAAGTCTGGGACAACCTCGCACAAGGGCGGCGAGCGCAACATCACGCTCTACGCTTTCTCTGTGATGAAGGAGGTGATGGACAAGGCCATCCTGCCCGGCTTCGCCGCGAAGTGGAAGCAGGAGCACGGCGAGGACGTGAAGTTCACCTCATCCTACGCCGGGTCGGAAACGATCACGAACCAAATCCTTCAGGGCGTCGGCGCGCACGTCGGCATCTTCTCCATCGAGCGCGACGTAGAGCGACTGGCGCAGAAAGGTCTGGTCACGTCGAACTGGAAGGCGACGCCCTTCGGCAGCGTCGTTAATAAGACGCCCTTCGTCATTCTCGTGCGCAAAGGGAACCCGAAGGGCATACATGATTTCGCAGACCTCGCCAAGCCCGGAGTGCGTCTCATCCATCCAGACCCCGACGGCTCGGGCGGCGCGCAGTGGTCGATCCTCGCCATCTACGGCTCGGAGCTAAAGAAGTCGCAGGCCGAGTCGGGCGGCGTCGATCAGGCGCGCTCTCTCCAACTGCTGAAGTCGGTCTGGGGCCGTGTCATCTCGACGCCAGGCTCGGCGCGCGAGGCACGTACGACGTTTGAAACCGGCTACGGCGACGCGCTCATCACGTACGAACTCGAAGGTCTGATGATGAAACAGGCAGGCTCGGACATCGAGATCGTCGTGCCGCGCTCGACCATCTTCAGCGAGCACCCGGCCGTCGTCATCGACAAAAACGTCACGACAGACGAGCGCCCGCTCATCGATGCCTTCATGCAATACCTCTGGAGCGACGAGGCGCAGCAGGCGTTCGTCAAGTACCACTTTCGCTCCATCACGCACGACGAGTTCAACGATGCTCACAAGGAGTTCGCACACATTGAGCTGCCCTTCACCGTCGATGAGTTGTTCGGCGGCTGGCAACACGCCTACCCCGAAGTCATCGACGGCGTCTGGCGCAAGCAGGTGAAGAAAAAGTGATAAGTGATGAGTGATAAGTGATAAGAAAGGTGGTGGAAGGTGAGACCTCACGAAAAGCTGGAAGTGTGGAGCAGAGCGGTCGAATTTGTAACTGCCGTTTACCGGATGACCGAGACATTCCCGAAGGAGGAAAAGTTCGGCCTTACGCCTCAGATACGGCGGGCGGCTGTCTCCATTCCCGCAAACATCGCGGAGGGAGCAGCCCGCGAATCTCCGAGGGAGTTCGCATACTTCCTCTCGAATGCTCAAGGCTCCGCCAGTGAACTCGCGACCGAGCTTTTAATTGCTCATCGTCTGGGTTTCCTGGGCGAAAAGGATTACCGCGAACTCAACCCCGAGCTTGATAACATTGGTCGGATGATTTTTGGTCTTTCGCAGCACGTCAAGCACAAAAGCGATAAGCAATGAGAGCAATTTCTTATCACTTATCACTCATCACTTATCACGGGTGAGCTTATGAGTTCAGCAATCTCGGCGATGCGACATGTGCGCGGCTTCGACGTGACGAAGCCGTTCAGCCTCGGTATGGTCATCCTCTTGATGCTGCCGTTGGTGCTGCTGCCGCTCGCGTCAATCTTCATCTTCGGGACGAGCAACGGGCTGGCGAGCTTCTGGGCGGCGCTGACCGCCTCGGACGCCGTCTTTGCGTTGAAGCTCTCGATGGTGACGAGCTTCTACGCGACCGTCTTTAACGTGCTGTTCGGGCTGCTCGCGGCCTATGTGCTCTCGCGCTATATGTTCTGGGGGCGCACCGCCATCATCGTGACGATCTCGTTGCCGACCGCGATACCGACGGCCGTGGCGGGCTTCGCACTGCTCCTGCTGTGGGGGAAGTATGGGATGATCGGCAAGTTCCTCTCGGAAGATCATCAGGTCATGTTTACGCCGTACGCGATCATCCTCGCCAACATCTTCGTGACCTTCCCGCTCGCCTTCGGCGTGCTGATGTCTGTCTTCGAGACGATGGATCGCTCGCTCGAAGAGGCTTCGGCCACCATCGGCGCGACGCGCTGGCAGACCTTCCGGCACGTGACTTTGCCCTCTTTGCGCGGCGCGATTGTGACGGGGGCGCTTCTGACGTTTGCGCGCGCCATCGGCGAGTTCGGCTCGACGATTCTCGTCTCGGGCAATCTCGCCGGGAGCACGCAGACCGCGCCGCTCTATATCTTCGCCAAGTTCAACGAGGGACAGGTCGAGGCCGCCAACGCCGTCGCCATCGTCCTCGCGCTCTTCTCCTTCACCATCTTCAGCATCCTCTTCTTCGCGCGCGACTGGCTCGAAGCCAAGTGAGGTAGACTTTCCCGATGCTGCCTGAAAAGATTGACGACAACGCAGACGCAGGGCGCGGCACGGGAGCAGCCGCGCGACGAGCGACAAGCGACAAGGCGGCGATGAGCGACGAGCCTGCGATGAGCGACGAGTCTGCGGCAAGCGACAAGGCGGCGACGAGCGAAGGGTCTGCGATGAGCGAGGGGTCTGCGTCGCAAGATGGTGAGCCTGCGGAGTTCATCGCGGCGGCGAGTGTGCGCGGCGTGAGCAAGAGCTTCAAGCGGACGCGTGTGCTCGAAGACGTGAGCTTCGACGTGGGCGTGGGCGAGGCGCTGGTGCTTTTGGGAGCTTCGGGCAGCGGCAAGACGACGATCCTTCGCATCATCGCCGGATTAGAGCAGCCCGACTCGGGCCAAGTCATCCTCCACGGGCGCGACGTGACCGACCTGCCTGCGCGCGAGCGAGGCGTCGGCGTCATCTTCCAATCCTACGCGCTCTTCCCGCGCATGACCGTCGAAGAGAACGTCGGCTATGGCCTGCGGATACGCGGTCGCTCGCGCCGCGAAGTCAAAGAGAAGGTCGCGCGCCTGTTGAAGCTCGTCCACCTCGAAGAGCACCGCAAGAAGTTTCCAACACAGCTCTCGGGCGGGCAGCAACAGAGAGTGGCGATTGCGCGCACGCTCGCATACGAGCCGCAGGTCTTACTCTTTGATGAGCCGTTCGGCGCGCTCGACGCACAGACGCGCGTGCGCCTGCGCCGCGAGATTCGCGCTCTGCTCAGAGAGGTGAACGTGCCCGCCGTCTTCATCACGCACGATCAGGAGGAGGCTCTGGAGCTTGGCGACCGCATCGCCGTCCTGCACGCGGGACATCTCGAACAGATCGGAACACCCGAGGAAGTTTATAACCGGCCCGAGACCGAGTACGTGGCGACGTTTCTCGGCGCGGCGAACCTCCTGCTCGGCGTCGTCGGGATCGACGGGCGCGTCGAGTTGGGCATGGCCTCGATAGAGGCGAGCGAAGAGGCCGCGCGCTTCCGCGAAGGGCAGTCGGTCAAGCTCGTCTTCCGCCCCGAAGACGTGCAGTTGAGTCCGTTGGGCGATCTGCCCGAGGGCTGCCGCCACCTGACCAACGGCGTCATCGAGGAGAAGCACTTCGTCGGCGCGTACGAGCGCCTGACCGTCCGTCTCGACATCATCGCGCGCCACCCCGCGGGGGACGAGCCGCCGCTCTACGATGTCACGATCAACACGCCGGAGAAGCGGCCCGGCGTCCCCATCTTCGTCACGCGCCCGAAGCCGCCCCCGAAACCCGAAACGAACGCCTCTGCCCTGCGCGTCGGCGACCGCGTCGCCGTCTGTCTCACAGTCTTCCGCGTCCTCCCCAACTTCGCGCTTGCCTCTGAGCGCGGCAGCCGCATTCTCGACGCGAATAAGTAATGAGTCTGAAGTCTGAAGTCTGAATGGAGTCAAGACAGGTTCTTGCCTTTGACTCCAGACTCCAGACTATTTTATATCGTAGAGTCGCGCGGCGTTCTCCCTCAGAACCATGCGCGCAAGTTCCGAGGCGCGCGGGCGCGTGATCTCGCCGTCGCGGAGCATGCCCGTGAGCGCGAGGGCGAGCGCCTCGCGCGCTGTCCTGTTTGAGAGCCAGCCGACCTCTTCCCAGCCGACCTCGGGCGTGAGCGCGAAGGCGTCCGTCCCGAACATAACTTTCTCCGGCGCGATTTCGAGCCAGCCGCGCAAGGTCGCCGAGAGCGCCCGAGGCGTGCGCAGGAAGGTTTGTGCGGAGAAGTCCGCATACACGTTCGGCTTCAAGAGCAGCGCGGCGGCCTGGTCTGCGAAAGGCCAGCCGCCGTGGATAAGGACGAAGTTGGTCTTACGCAAACCGGGGTCGTTAAAGACCGGTTCGAGCAGAGCGGGGTTGCCGCCGGCCACGCCGTAATAGCCGCCGACGCCAGAACCAGTGTGTATGTGGACGGCGAGGCCGAGCCGCCCCGCCTCGCGTGCGATGAAGCGGAAGAGAAAGTCTTGAAGCGGCCTGTACTCGGCGGCGTCGGGCGCTCCAACGCGCGCGTATCGAGCGTACGTACGCGCGGCCTCGGCCTCCGGCGCGTCGGCAAAGTCGAGCGCGCGCAGGTACGCGGCCTCGAACTTGACGGCGACCACGCCCTCTCGCTTCTGTCGCTCTAAGGTCGGCGTGACGACTCGCGCGAGGTATTCGCGCAAGGTGGCGGGCACGGCCTTCAACTTCAACTCGGAAAGATAGCGACGGAGCAGCGCGTCCTCGCCGGGGTAGAAGGCTGCGTAGTCGGGCGTCTGCTTTCGCACGCGCTCCGAGCTTAAGGGGAGCATCAGCGCATCCACGAACGAGACCCAACGGAAGCGTCGCGCCGTAAGTCCGCGCCCCATCGCCACGCGATTGGCGAACATCACTTCGATGTTCAAACGGTCGAGCACCCACGCGGGGTACTCGTCGCCGTGCTCGCGCATCGCACGACGCCGCGCCTCCGAGACTTCGCGCGCGTGCGCCTCAGACATGTCTTCGTAATGGTAGCCCCAGAACTCTCTCCACGCGCCGACGAACTCCGTGTTGTCGGGGCGCAGCCTGAGAGGCAGCGGCGCAGGCTCAAGCACGTCCGGGGCGAGCGCATCGAACTCCTTGTCCTCTTCGCCCTCAAGCGTGGCGCGCAAGGGGTGCGCGTGATGGTCGATGGCTTTGATCCGCGCGATCTCTTCGGCGAGCGAGCGTTCGATCTCGCCTTGCGCCTCCGGGCGCGGAACGTATGACGACGCGGCCAGCAGCAGAAGCAGGCACGCGAGCGCAAGCGAAGTCCTCTTCATTCAAAACACTCCGCGAGGGTAGATTGGAAAGAGCAGGGGAATGATAAAGGCGAAGGGCGAAAGGAGAAAGTGTGGACATGCCTGCGGCGTGGTTCAGATTTATAAAAATCAGAGCGAAGCTCTCTCCTGACTTTCGCCTTTCGCCTTTCGCCCTTCTCCTTTCCTCGTGAGCAACCCTGCGTGCTATCATCGCCTCAAAACTGCGAACTCGAATCGGGTAGGCGTCGGAGCCGGCAAGCGATTGTTCTCGCCTCTACTGGAGTGTCATCCGCGCTCGAAGCCACGTTGAAATACTTGAAGGTCTTGTTTGAAATACTTGAAGGTCTTATGAAGTCAACACTGCTCAGACGTAATCTTTTTGTCTTCGCGCTCGTCTCGTCTCTGCTGGCGGGTTCGCTCGCAGGAGTCGCGCCCGCCGCCGCCGCCGCCGCGCCGCAACGCAAGGCTGCCGCGACCGTCCAGCGCCGCGCGCCGCAGCAGAAGCCCGCGTCCGCTCCGACGCCCGCCTCGCCGCTCGCAGAGGCCGCGCCGTTCGTCAACAAGGTGCTCGCGAACGGGCTTGAAGTCATCGTCCTGGAAGACCACTCGGTTCCGCTCGTCACGTGCGAGCTGGCCGTGCGCAACGGCTCTTTCACCGAGCCGCCCGAGCTGAACGGACTCTCGCACCTCTACGAACATATGTTCTTCAAGGTGAGCCGCGAGCGTGGGATGAAGACCGATTACCTCCAGACGATTGACCAGCTCGGCATCGTCTACAACGGCGAGACGCACGAAGAGGTCGTTGACTATTACTTCACGACGACGACGCCGAACTTCCCCGTCGCCATGCGCTTCATGCGCGACCAGGCGCGGTTCCAGACCTTCGACGAGCAGCAGTTCGCACAGGAGCGCGAGGTCGTCGTCGGCGAGTTAGACCGCCACGAGTCGAACCCTTACGGCGAGATCGGCGAGCAGATGAACAATCGCCTCTTCTACAAATACCCGAGCCGCAAAGACCCCGGCGGGAACCGCCAGACCGTGCGCGCCGCGACGACCGACATGATGCGACTTATCCAGTCGCGCTACTACGTGCCGAACAACTCGGCCATCGTCATCACCGGCGACGTGACGCCGCCCGAAGCCTTCAAGATGGTCGAGGATTTGTTCGGCGACTGGGCACGCCGCGAGCGTGACCCGTTCGCAGAATTCCCGCTCGTCGAGCATCCGCCGCTCCCCAAAAGCGAGGCCAACATCATCACGAAGCCCGTCACGAACGTGGTGGTCGAGTTGGGCTGGCAGGGCCCTTCAATCGGCAAGGACGACGCGGCGACCTACGCAGCCGATGTCTTCTCGTTTATCCTGCGCCAGCCGAACTCTCGCTTCCAGCGCGCTCTTACAGACACGGGGCTGGCGACCGCCGTCGGCTTCGGCTACTACACGCAGCGCAATACGGGCCCCATCACGCTTATTCTCCAGACCACGCCCGACAAGGCGCGCGCCGCCGTGGCTGCGGTCTACAACGAGATCGCGCACTTCAACGACCCCAACTACTTCACCGACGAGGAGCTTGAGAGCGCGAAGGCACTGCTTGAAGCCGACGACCTCTACTCGCGCGAGAAGCTCTCGGAGTATTCGCATACGATCAGCTTCTGGTGGGCCTCGACGGGGCTTGACTATTTCCGCGGCTATCTCAAACGCCTGCGCGCCACCTCGCGCGCGGACATCAGCCGCTACGTCACGACCTACGTTCAGGGCAAACCGCATGTCGGTCTCGCCATGATGTCGGACGAGTCTCTGAAGACTTCGGGGCTGACCGAGGGCGACCTCCTTGGCAACAGTGCGCCGCTGTCGAAGGCGGCGGGCCGTTGAGTCTGAAGGGCCGTTGAGTGTTGAGCAAGAGTTTAATGATGAGCGCAGTTTTGAAGGGACGGAAGATGAGGACGATTTTTAACTTCGGGCAAAGGGTGGCGGCGTGGCCTCTGGCCTGCGCACTCTTTCTATTTTCGCTCGGCGCTCCGGCGCGTGCGCAGTCATCGGAAGGCCATACTAGTTCACAGCCGCCTGCCGCTTCACAGCCGCCCGCCGTGAGCGCGCCCGCCGCCGCCGCCGCTAACGCACATGCCGACATCGCCGCTTCGCGCGAGGTGGCCGACAGCCTGCGGCTCGTCACAGAGTTCGAGGTTAATGGGCTGAAGGTTCTGGTCAAGCGGCGCGAGGGCAGTCAATCGGTCGTCGCGGGACTGTTCATACGCGGCGGGGCGCGCAACGTGACGGCGGAGAACGCAGGCGTCGAAGCGCTGATGCTCGACGTTGCGACTGAAGCCAGCCAGAACTTCCCGCGCGAGCAGATGCGGCGCGAACTCGCGCGCACGGGCACGGGCTTGAGCTTCGGCGTCAACTACGACTATTCCGTGCTGACGCTCGGCAGCACGCGACGCTACTTCGACCGTTCATGGGAAGTCTTTGCAGACTCGGCGATGCACCCGAGCTTTCTCGCCGAAGACTTCCAGCGTGTGAAGAACCGCACGCTCGTCTCGCTCTCCGACAACGAGGACACGCCCGACTCTTACCTTCAAGTCCTTCAGTCGAGAGTCGCCTACGCGGGCCACCCGTACCTGAACGACCCGCGCGGCTCAGTCGCCTCCGTCAGCCGTCTGACGCTCGACGATGTGAAGCGCTTCCACCAGCAGGCGATGCAGACCTCGCGGCTCCTGCTCGTCGTCGTCGGCGACGTAGACCCGCAGCAGATACGTCAGAAGGTCGAAGCGTCGTTCGGCAAACTCCCGCGCGGCAACTACAGCGCCGACCCCGTGCCGCAGCTCTCCTTCAATGCGCCGACCCTCGGCGTCACGGCGCGCGAGCTTCCGACCAACTACGTGCAGGGCATCTTCGCCGCGCCGCCGATGACATCCGACGACATCTACCCGATGCGTATCGCCTCGGCCATCTTGCAGAATCGCGTCTACGTCGAGGTGCGCGTGCGCCGCAACCTCTCTTACGCGCCCGATGCTTTTCTCGGCAGCCAGGGCGCGAACACCGGCGGCATCTATGTCACGGCCGTTGACGCCAACCAGGCCGTGCATGTCATGCTCGACGAGATCGGTAAGCTCCAGACGCAGGAGATCAACCCCGACGAGATCAAGTCCACGGCGCAGCAATTTCTCACGCGCTACTACATGGGGCAGGAGACGAACGCGGCGCAGGCCGGCGAGCTGGCGCAATACGAGTTGATCGGTGGCGGCTGGCGCAACTCCGCCGCCTTCATTGAGCGCCTGCGCGCCGTTACCCCGCAAGAGGTCAAGCGCGTCGCCAACAAATACATGCGCAACCTCCAGTTCGTCGTCATCGGCAACCCGCAGAGCATCGACAAGGGTATCTTCACCCAGCACACAGGGGAATAAGAGAAGGCAAAAGTAAAAAGGCGAAAGGTAAAAGTGAAGGCAGCTTGAACGCTCTCACTTTTGTCTTTCGCCTTTTTACTTTTGCCTTTATTCTCAGCGCCCGATCTCGCGCAGCAGCTTCTGGTGAAGCGCCGCGTCGATGGGCTTGAGCAGGTTGCACTGTGCGAGCGCGGCGGCGCGGTCGCACACTTCGAGATAGACCGAGCCGAGATTATAGTAGGCTTCGGCCATGTCCGGGCGAAGGCTAACGGCACGCTTGTAGGAATCGAGAGCCTTCGAGTAGTTGCCCGCGTAGTAGTACGCGTCGCCGAGCTTGTTCAGAGCCTCGTAGGAGTTGGGCTTGAGCTTGAGCGCCTGCTCGAAGGCGTGGATGGCGTCCTGATTCTTGCCCTGCTTGACCTTGCAGAAGCCGACTTGTATCCATGCGTCGGCGCGCTCGGGGTTCTTGTTCACCGCCGTCTCGAAGTAGCCGAGCGCGCTGTCGTAGTTGCCGAGCCAGAGCGAGTTCAGCCCGTTGCGATACCACCAGTCGGCGATAGTGTCCGGCCTCTGCTCGTCCTGCGAGCGCTCGGCCAGCTCGTCGAAGCTGATGAGACGACCATTCCCGCGCGCGTTGTCGAAGCGCGAAGAGCCGAGCGCGAGGTTGATGTTCTGCCCGTTCATCACGCGGATGGTGACGATGCCGACGACCTGTCCGCGCATATTGAAGACGGGGCTGCCCGAGTTGCCGTGCGAGATGGGCGCGGTGATCTGCACGATGTGACCCAGTGAAGGAACCTCGCGCACCGCCGAGACGATGCCGTCGGCGACCGAGCCTTCAAGCCGCAGAGGGTTCCCGATGACGAAAATCCTCTCGCCCTCTTCGGGGACGGACGCGCTCGTCTCGACCACGCTCGCGCGCTCGGCGGGCATCTCGACGCTTAAGAGCGCGAGGTCTCCATCCTCGTCCAGCCCAGCGAGTCCCGCGACCGCGTAGGTCTTGCCCTTACCATCGAAGGTGCGTATCTCTGCGTGGTGCGCGCCCTCGATGACGTGCAGGTTCGTTAAGACCTGTCCGGGACGGACGAAGAAGCCGCTGCCCGTCAGCGCGACCTCTCCCTTCGAGTTGTATGTGATGACAGAGACGACCGAGGGTTTGACGCGGCGGATGAGTTCGGGGAGCGATTCTTCGGCGCGCGCCTGTGCGGCGACGAAGAAGAAAAGGGCCAGGAGCGCCAGCCACGGGGGAAGCTTGCGTTTCAACATCTCGGGGGCTTTCTTCTCAAGGAAAGGCTTCGAGCCTAAGTCTTGTTCAGCTCTTTAAAGGAGGGGTTCAACGGGAGAATCCCAGAGGAACTTCTTGACGGTGCGGACGGGGTCGGGGTTCCCGTCGGCCTTCGACGATTATGCCGTGATTCGCTGAGAAGTCAACAGTTTTATGTCGGAACTGTGTCAAGCGCGCGAAAAGCGGCAGAACAGTTAAAGGAGAAAGCCGGGGCGATGCCCTCGCCGCTTAGACGGGCGGTAGGCTCGCTCCCGGCTCCTCTCTGTCGGACGCCTCGCGAGGCGTGTGTTGACTTGCCTTATGGCATGACTGTGCCGACGACCACGCCAGCCGGGTTCGAGACCTCGTTCTCAAGCGTGATGAGAAGGCCGAAGTCGGGAAGCGTCGTCTCGGACTTGATCTCGGCCTCGTTGCGTCCGCCCGTGTTCACGATCTGGCCGAGCTTGACGTATTTGTTGTCGGGCGAGACGGCCCACAGCACGTAGACCTGACCGCCGGGAGCCTCCTTCAACTCGTGAAAGCGCGCGACCACGGTGGTCGGGCCGTCCTTGCGTGGCTCAAGACTGAAGTTGACGCGCGAGCCGGTGAGCGCGCCCATCAGCTTGACCTTGACCTCGCTGGTCGAGCCGCGGTTGTAGCGCGGGATGCCCAGCATCGGCGCGGTGTAGGCGCTGGTTGCGCCCGCGGTCGAAGTGGCGGCGACGCGCTCGCCCTGCGGGCTGTTGAGCGGCACGACGGCGAAGCCCTGCGGCACGGCGCTGCGGAAGGCAACGTTTGTCGTCGGCTCGAACGTCGTCAGGTCTGCATCGGGCGAGAGCACGAGCATGAAGCGGTCAAGCGGCGTCTTGAAGCTCTGCGTCGCCACGCCGTTATTGAAGGCGACGGGCCCGAGCAGCGTGGCCTTGCCGAACGGATCGACGGCGTAGAGGTTCATCCCCGCGGCATCGGCCGGAAGACCCGACACGTCGAGCGTGACCATCGTGTGGTCGCTCATCCGCATAATCTTAGCGCGACCCTTCGCGGTCGAGAAGGTCTGCGACGGAGTGAAGTCAACGACGACCTCCTTGTTGGCCGGATACTGGATGACCGTCCACGTGCCGTCGGCGTTCTGGATGGCCTGCGTGGTCTGTGTCGTAGTCGTAGTCTGCACTGGCTGCTGGTTCTGCGTGTCCTGCGCGAATGCCACGGCTGCAAGTCCTGCGACGAGCGCGCAGCATCCGGCGAGGTTAAGCAAACTTCTTCTCATTACGATTTTCCCTCCTCTTGGTTAGAAGTTACCCATTTTGTTCGTTTGATGAATGTCCGCCGAAAGGCAGAACAGAAAGGAAATGGCAATGAGCATGCCGCGGGAGGGAAGTCGAGGGATGTCAAAAACTTAGCAAAAGACGGGCGCGACAGAATGTACGCCGCGCGGAACGATACGATACACGGCTTGTACGGCAATCCGCCGCAATGGAAAGGGGCTAGAGGCTAGGGGCTGGAGGCTAGAGGCTAGAGGCTAGAGGCTGGAGGCTGGAGGCTGGAGGC
>JAVRON010000123.1:0-16838 GCA_032162705.1 Acidobacteriota bacterium | reverse complement strand
GCACTTAAGCTCTAACTTCTTACCCCCCTCCGGGGCTTCTCTGTTATTTTGTCGCAAGTTCCCACGGCTGACGCCGTGGGCTACACTCTTCCGCCGCCTCTGGCGGCTCGGCTCTTTGCCACGACCTTGAACTTTAAAGCCTGAGCTTATAATTTGATTCCGCATGTGGAGAATCTTCAAGACCGCCGCGCTGATCGTCGTCGCCCTCTTTACCCTGTTCGTCGTTTATGAGGTCGTGACGTTCCCACGCGTGTCCGAGCTGCAAACGAAGAATCCCGAGACGACGAGTATGATCGAGACGCGTCTGAAGGAGGCGCGTGAGCAGGGGCGCGAGCCGCGCCGCGTGCAGCAATGGGTTCCGCTCGCACGCATCTCCCCGAGCCTCCAGCGCGCGGTGCTCGCGGGCGAGGACACGAACTTCGTCACACATCACGGGTTCGACTACGAGGCCATCCAGCGCGCATGGGACGATGCGCAGAAAGATTCGGAGAAGGAGGCGAAGCAGGAGGGCGACAATGACGAGTCTGACTGGATTCCAGACCTGAGCAAGTTCAAGCGCGGCGGCTCGACCATCTCGCAACAACTCGCGAAGAACCTCTATCTCTCGTCCGAGCGCACGGCGGCGCGCAAGGTCAAAGAGGCCGCCATCACATACTTCCTTGAGCGTTCGCTCCCGAAGTGCCGCATCCTTGAAATCTATCTCAACGTCATCGAATGGGGCGACGGCATCTACGGTGCGGAGGCCGCCGCGCAAACCTACTTTCACAAACCAGCCGCCAACCTTACACCGAACGAGGCCGCCTTCCTCTCCGCGATGATCCCAAGCCCGCTCAACATCTTCAACCCGCAGAAGAACCTCCGCCGCGTCCAACGCCGCCAGCGCGTCATCCTCCGAGGCATGAACTTCGTCAAGCTCCCCGCGTGTTGAAAGAGAGTAGACAGTAGATAGTAGACAGTAGTCAGTAGTCAGTAAAAAACATTGGAGGCAGCGTGGCCGTTAACGCTACGCTGCCTCCAACTGTGTGGGCTGTCTACTGTCTACTCTCTACTGTCTATTCCTCTTCTCAGAGCACGAACTCGCGCGCGAGGAGGAGTTCGGTCTTGCGTAGCTCGTAGCGGCCCCGGCCTAGGTTTCCGTCGGGGCGGATTGCGAGCACGATGAAATACTCGGGCGAGAACATGCGCGCGAGGATACGAACCTGCTCGAAGTTGATGAACAACTCTTGCAGCGACCCGAGGCCGGTGTTAACGCCCGCGCGTAGTGCGCTGCGGACGAGCGAGGTGACTTCAGCCGCGGCCACGTCCATGTTCGTGTCCGCGCCTTCGGGCAGAAAGAATCGCTCCACCGCGATGCCGTCCATACCCATGATGAGTGCGCCGGTCGCGCCCTCCGTGCGTTCGACTATGTCTGTGAGTGCCTGCTTGAACATCTCTTCAGCCCTCCTTTACGGGCGCGGGTTCACGCCGGCGGGCGGCGCGACGTTTGTGGCGGCAGGCTGTGACGGCTGGTTGTAGCCGGGTGCGGGCACCTGCTGCTGCTGTAGCTGCTGCGAGGGCGAGGCGATGGGGGTATTCGTCGAAGGATTGCCGAGCGGCACGGGCTGCGGCAGGCTGGTGGAGCGCGTGGTGCTGGCCGGTTCAGACTCGACGCGGTGGCCCTGATAGTCCGGCCTGTAGATGCGCGGCGTGATGAAGAAGAGTATCTCGTCCGTGTTGCGCGAGATGGCCTTGCGCTTGAAGAGATTGCCGAGGATGGGCAGGGTGCCGAGTCCCGGAGTGCGGTTCTGCGTCTCGCTCTCGCGGTCATTCAGGACGCCGCCCACAACCGTTGTGCCGCCGTCGGGCACGAGCACTTCCGTGGACATGCGCTGCGTGTCAATGCCCGGCGTGCCGAGCGCGTTGGTGAGCGTCAGGTTGACGCTGTTGTTCTCCATCGTAACGTGGAGGATGACCGTCCCGGCGTCGGTGATCTGCGGCGTGACCGAGAGACGCAAAGGGACGGAGACGAAGGTCGTGGTGAAGACGGTCGCGCCGCCGCCACTGCCCTGCTGCGGCGTGACGACCGGAATCTGCGACCCTGATTCGATCTGCGCCGAGCGATTATTAAGCGCCGTCACGCGCGGTGTGGCGATGATCTTCGCCTGCCCCTTCGACTCGGCGGCGGTGATGAGCGCGCTGATCTGCGCCGTGCCGATGAGTCCCGTGGTCAGACCGATGACGGTGTTGGGATTGTTTGCGCCGAGCGTGCCGCTCGGATTCTGGATGCCCTGCGGGACGCCGCCGAGGCGCGGGCCGATGGTGCTCTGCCCGGAGAGGGCAGGCGAGCCCGGCGCGGTGCCGAAGCCGATGTTGCCGCCGCGCGATGAGAGGACGATGGCGTTGAGCTGCATGCCGAGGTCACGCGAGAAGTTGCGGTTGGCGATGACGATGCGCGTCTCGATCTCGACCTGCGGCTCCGGCTGGTCGAGCAGGAGGACTAGGCGGCGGATGGCGTCGATGTTCACCTTCACGTCCGTCACGATGAGCGTGTTTGAGCGGCCATCAACCTCGATGCCGCCGCGGCGTGAGAGGCGGCGGGCGATGATGGGTAGGATGCCCTGTTCGCCGCTGCTGCCGGAAGTGTCTCCGCCCGCGCCCGCAAAGCTCTGCGCGGTCTTGCCGCCCGCGAAGTCAGCGGAGGAGCCTGCGAACCCGGCCAGCGTGCCGCCGGCGCGCGCATAGTTAAGACGAATGATCTCGGTGACGAGCGGCTCGTTTTGAAGCTGCGCATCTTTGAGAGAGGCGCGCGCGCTCTCCTCTTCGGCGCGCATCTGTGCCTCTTCCTTGAGCACATTGATCGTGGCGACGCGCAGGATGTTGCCGTTGACCTCGATGCCGAGACGGTTCGCCCGCAGGATCGAGTCGAGCGCGAAATTCCAGGGCACGTCCGTCACGTTGATCGTCACGGGCACGGACTTCACCGAAGAGTCAACGACGAAGTTCACGCCGTACTGCTCGGTGACGTAGTTGAGTATGTCGCGTATGTCGGAGTTGACGACGTTGACGCTGATCGGCTCGCCGACGAATCCGGCCTGACCATATTGCGCGCCCTGTGACGCCTGCGTCGTCGTGTTCGAGCCTGTCGGCGTCGGCGTGGGGCGGGACTGCGCCGCCGAGTCTGCGTCGAGCGTCCCGGCATCTTTCGCCGAGTCTTTCGCGTCGTAGGGCATCAACTCAACGACGAGCTGATTGCCTTCGAGACGTGAGCGCTCGCGCACGGGCGCAAGCAGGGCGATCTGGAGACTGGAGAGCGACACGCCGTCGCGCAGCGTGTGTTTGACAGTCATGCCCTCGACGAGCGTCGAAGTGATGCTGTAAGCGGAAGCGAGCTGCGAGCCGTCAACGCCCGGAAGCTCGACGACGAGCAGACGCTGTTCAGGGCGTCGCACCGCATAGGCCATGGGGGCCGTGCCCGTGATGGTGACCAGCGTGGACGTGCCCGAGACAAACGCGTGAACCGACGTGGCGATGGGGAGTCGCTCGACGCCAGCGCCGGAGGGTCTGTTGGCGAGCGCCGAGATACCGAGCGTACACACGAGCAAGAGGACGAGCGCGCCTCTGCCCGTGGTTTTGGAGAGCGTTTTGGTGTAAGCCATTTTCTTTATCCTTCAGGGAGCATCACCGGCAAACCTTCCGCCACGCGCTAACGCTCGTTTGAGTGGGTTGTTGGGCCCCCGTGGAGGGGCCGCCTACTCTTCAAGCACGCGCCGCACAATGCGGGCCGCCGCCGGTCATGTTGTCAAAAAGTCGCCGCGGGGTGCGGCCTGCTTGGGTTCTTTACCTCCACTTAAAATCAGGCGGGACGAGGTTTCTAACTGCGGGCGGGCGTGAGTGAGCAGGGTCAGGGCTTTCCGTTGGCCTGGCCGTTTATCGCTTCCTGGCTTCCCTGCTGCTGCTGCTGCGAACTGGCGGCGAGCAGCGCCGCCTTCACCGCTTCGACCAGAGTGGTGACTTCCGGTTTGACGGATTCAGTAGCGGCGGGGGCCGCGCTCTTCTGCGAGGTCAAAGAGTCCATGACGGCGTTGGCAACACGCAGCGACTTGGTCTCAACGGCCACTTCTGTACGACCGTCTGTCCAGCGCGTCTGCCGACGGAAGACGAGTCTTGACTCTTCGATGGCGACGAGCATGCCGTCGTAGAAGGTCTCGCCGGGATAGACGACGTAGGAGAGATTGATCGGCGTGGCTTCGACCATGGCGGCGTAGCCGCGCGGCGTGCGAAAGATGCCGATGACCTGAACCTCTGCGAGCGTCAGGGCCGTCGTCGGCTTCGGCGCGGCTTGCTGGAGATTCATCGCCGCAAGCTTCTTCGCCTTATAACTCTCGATGCGCGCCTGAATCGGTGGTGCGGCGACGGGCGTCGGCACCTTCTTCTCGATCTTGCGCCTGACCGCAGGCTTGAACTTGCTGAACGGGTCGCGCTGCGCGCCGTGGTAGGTGGTGCTGGCGGTCTGCGCCGTGGCGGCTGTCGCCGAGTAGGCGACGAGCGCGACGGTTAGGAATCCCTTGATGGTTCTGCGCATGTGTCTTTTCCTGTCTGTCATAAACTCTTCCTGCGTTCCGGCTGTGGCTTCCTGCGGGCTTAGCTTCGGCGAGGCCCGCTTTCTCACTTCGCGGGTACGGCCACGGGTGCGGCCTTGGCTGCCGGGTCGGCTGCCGGCGCGGCAGCCTTCGCCTGATTCGCTGCCGCCGCCGGCTGGAGCTTCTCGGGCGAGACGTAGTAGGCCGTCAGGAGGAACTGCGCGTTGATGGTCGTCATTTGCTTCGCGTCCTGCGACTGTAACTTCGCGTCCTTCATCTTCGTGACCTTGAAGTCCGTGATCGAGACGATGCGCTGGTAGGAGGCCATCTGCGCGAAGAACTGTCCGAGGTTGTTATAGGCCCCGGAGACCTCGACCTCGACCGGCTTGCCCGTGTACAAGTCCTGCTGCACTTCCTCCTTCGGCGTGAAGCGGAGCAGCGTGAGCCGATCCCTGGCACGATCCTGAACGTTCTGCAAAACGGTCGTCAGCTCGCGCTGCTCGGGCAGCAGTGCCTTGAGGTCTTCGTAGTCGGCCTGTGCCCGCTCGTAGTTGGCCTTGAACTCGCTCAGCCGCTGCGAGGCGATCTGCGCGCCCGCGTTGGCACGCTGAAGCTGCTCGACCTGCGCCTCGATCTCTTTCGTCTCGGCACGCGTCCCCGAGGTGACGAAATACCAGAAGGCACCGTAGAGGAGGAGAGCGACGCCGCTAAATACGGCGAGATTTATATACCAGGGTTTCTCTTGTAGAGCTTCGAGTTTGAGCATTGATCGTTTCCTTCCGGGACTAGTTCGGGTGCGCGGCGCGAGGGCGGCTACTTCTGTGCGACCTGATTAGCGGGTGCAGCGCCAGCGGGCGCAGTCTGGTTGCCTGACGCGGACTGCTTCGCCGCGGGCTGCGGCAAGACGGGGCTGTACTTGCACTTGATCTCGAACTTGAAGACCTGTGGCTTGATGGTCAGGTCGAGCGGCCCTTCGGCGGGAGAGTAGTCCGCTTGATTAATCTCTGCGTCCTTGCGCTCCGCCGCGATGCTGACGTTCTGGAAGAGGCCGCTTGAGAATTCGAGGCTGCGCCCGAACTGCGTGACCGCGTACTCGTTCGGCGATTGACCCGTGATGGTCAGCTCGCCGTTCTTCTGCTCGATGGATTCGAGGCGGAAGCCGGGGTCTGACGGGATACGCGTGTTGATGTCCGAGAGGAGCGCGACGGGCCCCTGCTGAGAGGCGCGCAGCTTCTTGATGGCATCGATACGCGTGTTGATGTCGTTGATCTTCTTCTCAAGCTCGGCCTGCTCGCGATTGATGGCGGCCATCTGCTCGGCGATCTGCTGCTGTCTTGTCAGCTCCGCCTGCGCGTTCTCATGTGCCGAGGCCGCACCGAAGAAGTCGATGAGCATGACAAGCCCCAGCACGGCGAAGACCCCGACCGCGATCAGCCAGACGCGCACCTTCGGATTGGAGACCTGCTCCTCGACGACCGCCGCGCTCGCGGAGCGCTCCGTGACAGAGTCCAACAGGTTAACCTTAATCATCTAAGCATCCACTCCTCTCAGGGCCAGCCCGACGGCAACCGCCATCTCGGGCAAAACTTCGCGCATGTAGTCGGGGTCGAACCGGCGCGCATCCACATTGATCTGGCGGAAAGGGTCAAGCCGCTCGACCGGCAGCTCAAAGCGATTCGACAGGAACTCGGTCAGCCCCCGGAGCTTCGACCCGCCACCCGAGATCAGAATCTTCTGCACGGTTCCTTCGCTGTCGTCTGCGGTCGCGCGGTAGAAGTCGAAGGTCTTCGAGATTTCGAGCGCGAGCATGTCGGAGACCGATTCGAGCGCGGCGTCGATCTGGCCCGCCTCGACGTGCGAAGGAGGTGCGCCGCCGCGCTTGACCGCTTCGGCCTGTTCGTAGGTGAGGCCAAGCTCCTTCTGAAGGAGGGACGTGTACTGGTTGCCGCCGACCGACACGTCGCGCGTAAACACGCTGCGGACGCCGCGGAGGATATTGATGTTCATCGTCGAAGCGCCGACGTTGAGAAGAGCCACGGCCAGATTCTCGGCGGGCTGGTAGTTGATCTCGTAGCAGTTCTGAAGCGCGAAGGCATCGACATCGATGACCGCGGGCTGCTTGCCTGCGAGCTGGATGGCCTGCTTGAGGTTGGCGACGAAGTCGCGCTTGCATGCGGCCATCAGCACGTGAAGCGAGTCCTCGCCCGAGCCGACGATCTGATAGTCGAGGCTCACGTCGGAAATCTCGAACGGGATATGCTCCTCGGCGTGCCAGTCGATTGACTCTTCGAGTTCCTGTCGCGTCATCTGCGGGACGATGATGTTCTTGACGATGACGGAACTGCCCGAGACACCCGCCGCCACGCGGTCGGTCTTGAACTGGTGACTTGCGAAGACATCAGAGATGACGCCCGATACGTCGTTCAGTTCCATGATCTGTCCATCGACAACCGTGTCGGGCGGCAGCCCCTGGAAGCCGAGGTTGACGAGCGAGAGCGCGCCGGGCTTGCCCTGCAACTCGACGGCCTTGACCGAGCTAGAACCTATGTCCAGGCCGACCAGGCCCTTGTTGCCGAGTTTTTTTCTAAACATAGTCTATCCGTTCCTCGAAGACTTTCCCTGTCTCATGCGATGTAGTTGGCGGAGGCGCGCGCGGGCACGTCGCACTCTTGCGTGTGTCGTGCGCCATTGCGGCGCGTGCGTGTTCGATGTGTCGGAGTTCATCTCTTGTGGGTCTACGGCGGTGCCGGTTGGGCGCGTCGGCGAAGCGTGCGCCCGACGGAGGAGAGGGGTTAAAGCTGATAAAGGCTCTGACGCTGGAGGCGTCCGAAGGCGGGAGTGCGTCGCGGCAGGGCGCGTGAGCGTCGAAGTGGCTCCGCTGCGACTCAAAGAATCTCCCTTCGGTAACCCGGCCAAGTCGAAGCTCCGAAGCGTTCGACTCCCGTCGGCTTTGCGGCCCACGCTCGCGCGTGGTGTGCCCTTCTCGGTTGAGTTTCAATGACGGCGAGTCGAGGTCTTTCCAGTCGCCTCTACTCTTCGCCGTCCTTTCCGTCTGAAGCGTCCCGAAGAGTTCCCCACCATGTAGGCAGAGTCTGCTCGGAACAACTCCCACGAAGACTATAAAATACATCGCCAAACTCTGTCAATCACTATTTTGCAAGGTTTAACTTCTAGCATTTCAAAGTTTATATGACTTTCCTGGAATTTCCAGCTATGCCTTTCCAGAAATTCCGGACTCTTGAGCAAGCGTTGCGGATTGGTTCGGTCAGCCGTTTGTTCTTGCTTCACGCTCAGGACGAAAGTTAGGATGGAGCGTATGGTCAACATCCGCAGGGCGCTCGTCGCCATAGTGCTGCTGGCTCTGGTCATCTTCGCCTGGTTGTGGTTTACGCGGCCACAGCCCGTTGACATGGCGGCGTATGTGCCCGCGGATTCAATCGTCTACATCGAAGCCGACAGCCTGCCGGAAATCTTCAACGCCGTCACCTCGACCGACGCCTGGCGCGAGCTGGCTCCACCCGCAGGCGTCGAGATGAAACAGGGCTGGGGCGGTTGGCTGCCGCGCTTGATCTCCTTCACAGGTCTCGGGTCAGGCGACGCGATAATTATTTCGCGTTCGCAGGTTGCAGTCACCGTCCTCGGATTCCAGGCGGCAGAGGAGTCGGACACTACGCTCAAGTTCTCGCCGCGCGCGGCGCTCGTCGCCGAGACGCACACAAGCGAGTGGCGCGTGAAGGGGGCGGTCGAGAAACTCGTCGGAGATTTCGCACGCCGCTCTTTAAGCGCGCAGGCCGTCGAGCGCAGAGAGGTTGACGGCGCTGCCCTTTACATCTGGACTGAGCCGACGGGCGCGCGTCGTAAAGTCGTGGCCGCGGTCTACGGGAGTGTGGCCGTCGTAGGTAACGACGAGTCTGCGGTGCAGGCATGCCTCGACGTGAGGCGCGGCGCGCGCCAGAGCCTTTCGGGCGACGAGCAGTTGAAGGAGATGCGTGCGCGCGTCGGCGCGGAGAGGGCGCTGACCTTCGGCTATGCGCCGCGCGGGAGCGCTGCGAAGGCGGTCGAGGTCTTCGCGCCCGCCTTCGTCGGCGGAATGTCCGGCGAGTCGCACGTCCAGAGCCTGCTGGCGACAATGCTGCCGCAACTAATCAATCAAACGCTCGGCAGCGTCGGATGGAGTTCACGCGTCACGCAGGGGAGCATCGAAGACCATTACTTTTTGACGCTGCCCGGCGACATGGCCGCACGCCTTCAGATTCCGCTCGCGCCAGCCGACGACGCCGCCGAAGGTGGCACAGCCGCGGTGCTCCCGCCCGAGACGTACGCGTTGACGCAATATCACTTTCATAGTTACGAGGCCGCGTGGCGAGGTCTCGGCGCAGTCCTCTCAACACAGGTTGACGTGTCGCGCGCGACCATCATCACGCTGGCGCTTGAAGCGCTGCTCAAGCCTTACGGCATCGAGGAGCCACGCGAGTTCCTACGCGCATGTGGCAGAGAGGTGGCGACCGCGAAGCTCGATGCGTCGAGCGAAGGCAAGGTTCTGGTCGCGTCCGTGCGCGACCGTGAAGTGCTGCGCAAGCAGGCGCTCGCGCACCTCGGTCGCGGCGTGAGAGCAGAGCGTGTGGGCGATGCGGAACTTCTTATCTCGATTGACGCGGAACGCGGCGCGGCGGGTTTCGCCGGTGACTATTTGCTGATGGGTTCGGAAGATGACGTGCGGCGCTGCTTGAACGCGCGTCTTGAGAATCGGACTCTCCAGAACGCCTCTGCGCTTAAGGCCATGCCGCAGAACTTTTTCGACGCGCCCGCGTTCGCGCTGACTCTGACTGACGACCGCGACGCCGCACGCTCTGTCCTCTCATACTTCGCGCGCGGCGGCGGTGGAGAGCGGGCGGGCAAATCGGGCGCGGGCACGCTCGAAGAAACGCTTGCGCGGCGCGGTTACAGTGTCTCCGAGACGCGCCTTGCCGACGGCGGTTTCGAGAAGAAGACGCGCTCCGCGTTCGGACTGTTCGGCGAAATTGTTACGCGCTTCGCACCCCGCTGACTTTGAAAGTTAACGTGCTGACCTTGTAGTTAATCAAACCTGCACGGCTTTGAGTAAGATGATGGTCTATGCCCCGACGGAGTTCGGGTCAAAGGGGAGTGCGGAGAGGACTGCGCGCATGTTGACCTGGCCGAAGAGTGTTTCAAGAAACGCTTCAAAGCGGTGAAGCGTGCGCGAAAACTCGCTCGTGCCGTGCGCCGAATCGACCTCTTCGATGAATCGGTCGAGCACCTCCCAGTCCTTGTACATCAAGTAGCGCTGGCTGCCCTCAGCGAAGGCTTTCAGCCCTTCGAGCACGCGCGCACGCGGGAAGGCTTCGCCCTCTGCGGAAGCGCGGCGCATGAGCAGGATGAGTTGCCAGAGTTCGTGGCGGAGTGTGAGCGACTGTTCGAGCTTCGTCTCGAATGAGCGGAACAACCCGCCGCCGTCTACTTCGGGGTTGAAGCTCTGCGCAAGAGCAACGACCGACTGCTGATAGCAGTCGCGCAAAAGTCCTGCGCTGTTCTCGACCTTCGCGAAGATTTGCGGCGGCTGGCGTACGGAGCAGAACCCGATCAGCTCATGCCCGAAAGCCTTGCGCAGCTCCATCCTCACCGCGTAGGCCGTGCCGTCGAGGAGTTCACTGACCTTGTGCTCCAACCCTTCGACCCGCAGCGCACGTCCCTCGATGAAGTCGAGCAGTGCATTCGTCTCTTCGTGTATGAGCGTGAAGATGGGAAGCAGGCGCTTAAGCTGTGCGTCGCCCCTGAGCGAGAGTTCGACCGGACGCAGGAGTGCGAGCAGGCGCGCGAAGGCGTGGAAGATTTCGAGCATGTCTTCGCCGAAATCGTCCGGGGTCAGACCGTGCGCGAGCGTGACGAGTGGCTCTTGCAAACGGGCGGCGTCCGCACCCTGACCCGCGGCTAAAATCAGGTGAACAGCCTCCGAACGTCTTAGCTCGCGTTCGAGGACGCTCCCCAAACTCGACCATGCGCCGAAGCCGACCGAGGGTGATTCGAGCAGCGCTTCGCTAAGCCTGCACGCGTCTTTGAACACGTCCGACAGTTCGCCCAGCGAGTCACTCGCACCGGCGAAGCCCGTCGCGTTATCCGCTGGGACGGAAGCCGCAGACGCTGTATCGGCTGCCTCCGCGTCGCGCGCAAGGCCCGTCGCCGACTCGCCCCGCGCGACGTTCCCCAGCAGGTGCAGACATCGCAGGAGCGCGTCGCGGACGACGAGCGTCTCGCACTTGAAGCTGCGTTCGCCGATGGCGGCGCGCTCCGACTCGCTCAAGGGATGATTGGCCGTGCTGAAGAAACTCTGGAGTGCGCGCAGCCACACGGCGAGTTCATGCTCCGGCGGGAGTTCATCGGGAAGTATGAGCTGTTGGGACTGTTCGTTCACTCTTGTGTGCCGCTCGTCCGAAACTCTCCCCGCCCGTGCCAAACTGCGCGGGTGATTCTAGAATGTGTTTCGAGAGCGTGAAAACCTTGCGGGGCCGAGCACCCCGAACGATTCTTAACACGAAAGCCGCGAGGGGCAAAGTTATTTCACCGACCGGCACGGCGCAGACCCGCGAGCAGGCAAGAACGCCCGAACTCGAATCGACATGGCCGAAACTTCAGAACTTCTTAACGCCAAGCCTTCAGAGCTTCTTGTCGCCACGAACAACGCGGGCAAGGTCAGAGAGCTTTCGCATCTCCTCGCAGACCTCCCCGTGCGTCTGCGTTTTCTCTCAGAACTCGGCCAGTTCCCCGAGGCCGAAGAGACCGGAGAGACCTTCGCCGAGAACGCGACGCTCAAGGCGCTTCACTACTCCGCGCTGAGCGGGATGTTGACGCTCTCCGACGACTCCGGCCTCTGCGTTGATGCTCTCGACGGCAGACCGGGCGTCTACTCCGCGCGCTACGCAGGCCCGCACGCCACCTACGCCGAACGCATCCGTAAACTCCTCGGCGAGCTTGCGGCCACACGCGACGACGAACGACGAGCGCGCTTCGTCTGCGTCATCGCCATCAAAGACCCTTTGACCGACGCCATCGACACCTTCGAAGGCACGTGCGAGGGACGCATCGCACACACGCCGCGCGGGACGGGCGGCTTCGGCTATGACCCACTCTTCATCCCCACAGGACACGAACAGACCTTCGGAGAATTACCCGACGAGGTCAAACAATTTATCAGCCACCGTGCGCGCGCCCTCGCAAAGGCAATCGGCCATCTGCGCTCGCGTTTCACGACGCCCGGCTTGACCCGCGGATAAACGGGTCGATAGAATGCCGACAGACCAATGAGGCGATTTCTCATTGCATCCTTGACAGCGGGGCGTTGCACAGCCTGGTAGTGCGCTCGGTTTGGGGCCGAGAGGTCGCAGGTTCGAATCCTGCCGCCCCGATTTTTTTCATCCGCTACTCAAGCAGCCATTTACTTACACGCTTTCCTAGCTGACATTCCCACTCCTCAAAACTTCTTTATATCACCGTTCACTTGAGTGGATATGATGAGGAGGTTTACTACAGAGACACAGAGAGCACAGAGATGGCACAGAGGGATTCAACTCTCTGTGCTTCCTCCGTGTCCTCTGTGTCTCTGGGGTTAAACTCATCTCACTCTACATTCAAGTAAACAGTGATATAGGTCTTCGCATACGAGAGCTTGTCCCTAAATCGGCAAGCGTTTTCGCTAACTGCCTTTCAAGGCCACAGGCTCCTCTTCGGGTTCGAGGGTCGTGAACTCGGCCATGACCATGCGCTCGCCCGTCTCGGCGCAGCAGGTCTCTTCGGTCGGGGGCGCAACGCTACGGTCGCCGACGCGCGGGAGCCAGAAGGCGACAAGCAGGGCGAGACCCGAAAGCGCCGTCGCCGTCCAGAAGACGCTGTGGATGGCCGCGGCCATCGAATCCTGAAGTTGGCCGAGCACTTCGGGCGGGAGCGCCGCGCGCGCCTGTGGCTCGATGAGCGCGTTCGGGTTCGAGGCGAGTTCCGCGGCGCGCTCCGGCGTTAACGGGCCCACGCCCGTGCGCGCGAACCCTTGCAGGTGCGAGGCGAGTCCGGCGGTGAGCACCGCGCCCATGATCGCCACGCCGACCGCGCCGCCGATTGAGCGCGAGAACTGGTTGAGCGAGGTCGCTATCCCAAGCTGCGCGCGCGCGACCGACTGCTGTACGGCGATGAGCAGCGTCAGCATCGTCAGGCCGAGTCCCGCGCCGATAAGCGATAGATCGACGTAGAGCCACGCGCGCGGCGTCGAGCGCTGGAAGTTCGAGAGCAGCGCGAAGCCGAGCGTCAGGATCAGAAGCCCGGCCAGCGTCGTCGGCCTGTAGCCGACTCTCAGCAGCAGACGCCCGCCGATGACCGAGAGTCCGACCCAGCTCAACATGAGCGGCGTCAGAAGAGACCCGGCCTGGGTCGCCGTCGCACCCAGCGCGCCCTGTGCGAACAGCGGCACGAAGGAGATCGCCCCGAACATTGCCACGCCCGCCAGAAAACCTACCGACACTGAGACGGCCACGACGCGATTGCGAAACAGTCCGAGCGGGACGATAGGGTCGCGCGCGCGCCGCTCGACTCGCAAAAAGAGTGCGGCCAACAATCCCGCTCCCGCCAGAAGCGAGAGATTGCGCGCCGATGCAAACGTTTCGAGCGTCGCGCTGCCCTCAACGAGCGCGAGCATGAGGAGCGTGATGGACGACATCAGGAGCGCCGCGCCCGCGTAGTCGATTGACGGTCGCCCCGTTCGCTTCGGCTCCCTTAGCGCAAGCTGCATGATGAGCGCGGCGAGGATGCCGAAAGGGACGTTGATGTAAAAGACCCAGCGCCACGAAAGCTGGTCGGTGATAAACCCGCCGACGATGGGGCCCACCACACTCGCCAGCCCCCATACGCCGCTGAAAAATGCCTGCATGCGCGCGCGCTCTTCGACCGTGTACACGTCCCCGATGATCGTCATCCCGAGCGGTACGAGCGCGCCCGCGCCCAACCCCTGCAAGGCGCGGAAGGCGATGAGCTGCGTCATCGAAGACGATATCCCTGACAGCACCGAGCCGAGCAGGAAGACGGCGATACCGAGTTGGAAAAAGAGCCTGCGCCCGTAGAGGTCGGAGAGTTTGCCCCAGACCGGGACGGTGATGGTCGAGGTGATAAGGTAGGCTGAGAAGACCCAACTGTAATGGCTCAGGCCGCCGAGCGAAGCGATGACCGTGGGCATCGCCGTGCCGACCACCGTCGCCTCCAGCGCCGCCAGGAACATTCCCGTGATGACGCCCGCCGTCACCGCCATGCGTCGCCGCGAAGACATCTGAAGCGTCTGCGCGTTCACTGAGACCGAATGACTTTCCATAATTTTGCGTCGATGATACTACGACGACCGCCCGGCCTTTGTGCGCCTTACTTGAACAATGTGGGACAAAAGAATCACCGCAGAGTCGCCGAACGTTACAGAGTTGACGCAGAGGGATTCGTAATTCCAGATTTGAAATCTCAAATTTTGAAATCTCAAATCTTCAAGCCTCTGCGTAACCTCGGCACACTCAGCGCCTCTGCGGTGAATTCCCCTTGCTCACACTCAACCCGAATATTAAAGCAGCGACGACTCGGCGGAAACACTAAGTGATGACCGTCGGCTCGTCCGTGCCGAAACGCTCGCGCAGGCGAAGCAGCTCCCTGACGCCGCGTGTGAGCGGCGCGAGGACTTCTTCTAAGTCGGCCTGTCCGCCGTCCCGGCGGAAGCGCTCGACGTAAATTCGGAGCGTCGCGCCAGCCGTGCCCGTGCCCGAGAGTCGAAGGACGGCGCGCGAGCCGTCTTCGAGAAAGAGCCGAACGCCCTGACGCTCGGTCGTGCTGCCGTCAACGGGGTCAACGTAGCCGAAATCGTCGGCGCGCTCGATACGACTATCGGCGAGCGGCGTCCCCTTGAGTGTCGGAAGACTTTGACCGAGCGCCGCCATCATCTCGGCGGCTGCCGCCGCGTCGAGCGCTTCGTAATCGTGGCGCTGATAGTAGCTCCGCCCGAACTTGCGCCAGTGTTCGCGCACGACTTCCTCAACCGACTTCCGACTGACCGCTAGAATCGAGAGCCAGCACAGAACGGCCCACAACCCATCCTTCTCGCGCACGTGGTTCGAGCCTGTGCCGAAGCTCTCTTCACCGCAAACGGTCGCAAGCCCCGCATCCAGAAGATTGCCGAAGAACTTCCATCCCGTCGGCGTCTCGTAACAGCGAATCCCCAACCCTTCGGCGACACGGTCAACCGCCGTGCTCGTCGGCATCGAACGCGCCACGCCCGCCAGGCCTTCCGAGTATCCGGGGATGCACTCGCGCGCATGCTCGGCGATGACGGCCAGAGAGTCGCCGGGCGTGACGAAGAAGTCGCGTCCCAAAATCAGATTGCGGTCGCCGTCGCCGTCGCAGGCCGCTCCGAAATCCGGTGCGCCGTCGCCGCTCATCCGCGCGACCAGTTCGGAGGCGTGGACTAGATTCGGGTCGGGGTGGTGTCCGCCAAAGTCCGGCAGCGGCTCTCCATTAATGACCGTACCTGCCGGAGCGCCCAGGCGCTCTTCGAGAATGTGCCGCGCGTAAGGGCCCGTGACGGCACTCATCGCGTCGAAGAGCACGCGGAAGCCGCCCCCAAAGAACGTACGCAGCCGTTCAAAGTCGAAAAGCTTCTCCATGACTGCCGTGTAGTCTTCGAGTGGGTCGATGACCAAGACTTGGGTCTCGCCGACGCGAACGCTTCCCACGCGTTTGAGGTCTATGTCCGTGTGTTGGAGCGTGAGGTAACGTGTGATGGTCTGCGTCTCGGCGTAGATGCGCTCGGTGACGGACTCGGGCGCGGGGCCGCCGTTGCGCGTGTTGTACTTGATGCCGAAGTCTTCATCAATGCCGCCGGGATTGTGGCTGGCCGAAAGTACGAGGCCACCCATAGCGCCGCGGCGTCGGATGACGGCTGAGACGGCTGGCGTCGAGAGGATGCCGTCGCGCCCGACCAGTAGGCGGCCAAAGCCGTTGGCGGCGGCCATGCGGATGATGATCTGGATAGCCTCGCGATTATAGAATCGCCCGTCGCCTCCGACCACGAGAGTCTCTTGATCGAAGCCGCCCGCGGCGTCCATGCGGACTGCGTCAAAGGCCGACTGGACGAAGTTCTCAAGGTAGCCGGGCTGCATGAAGACGCGCGTCTTCTTGCGCAGACCCGACGTGCCCGGCCGCTGCCCCTCGAAGGGCTTCGTCTGGACAGTCTGCACGATTCCCTCTCGCATCGGAGTCAAAGCTCGCTCCCCTTAGTTTGTGGATAAAATTTTTCTTTGCGGACAGTTTATTCCCTTCTCCCTCGGGAGGCAAAACATTTCCGTGTAAAACTTCGGAGAGGGGTTCAGGTAAAAATTCGATAGTGGGAAAGAGAAGCGGCCTTTGGAGTAAAAGCGCCGTTCTTTGCCTTGAGAATAACAGTTCCAGCTCTCGCATCGAGCCGTCCCAGACGAGACGACATCACACGTAATCCAAACTGTTAGTGTCATTTAGCCGCTTTGTGCCTCGCTTCACTCTTACCACGTGACCGGCAAAAGTTTTTAGTGACGGAGTTGTCATGTCGGAGTCTTCGTGAACCCGGACGGACATCGGGATTAATTTTTTTTAGAAAAATGGCGAAAAGTGGCTTTTTTTTGAGACGCAAGGCCGTCCTGTGTGATATATGTCCTGACGCAAGCTTTTTGATTTCTTCCCCAATTTTCAGGAGGTAAGGCAGCACCAAATGGCGACGAAAGCAGGCAAGAAGCGCATGTCACAGTCCGAAGTGGTCAACCACTTTGCCGAAAAATTCGACCTGAAACGGACACAGGTCAAGGAGATTTTCGAGGAGTTGTCGAACCTGGCCTCTAACGAGGTCAAGAACAACGGCGAATTCGTGCTCCCGGGCTTCGGCAAAATGGTTCTCTCCGAGCGCAAGGCTCGCGAAGGTCGTAACCCTCAGACGGGTGAGACAATCCAGATTCCTGCCAAGACGGCACTGAAGTTCCGTCTCAGCAAGGGCTTAAAAGACTCTGTCGTTCCCAAGAAGTAGACAGCGTCTCACAAAACAGGTCATACTTCTCAGACACCCGAAAAGACCGCCGGCGGGTTTTTGGAAGGCATACCCTTGCCTTCCAACTTCGCCGGCGTCTCTCTTTTTGGCAAAGCCCCTCTTTTTGCAACACACCAACCTACCCATTCATTCCTTTTATTGACAACGATTTAGTCTAACTCTCCATCAACCACTCT
>JAVRON010000122.1:0-7334 GCA_032162705.1 Acidobacteriota bacterium | reverse complement strand
CGTCTTCTTTAACGACTCGCCGCGCGACGTTTATGGCGCATGTGTTTGAGCGTCGGACTCTATTTCGGCAGCGGTAGCGGCGGGAGCGAGGTGATGAAGGGCAGCCGCTTGATCTGCTCGACGCAGGAGGTATCGAGGCCCTCGGCCGTGCCGCGGTCGATGAATTCGCGTGCGAGCCGCTCGGCGCAGTCGTAGCTGTTGTGCGTGGCGTTGTGCATCAAGACCTGCCGCGCGTGTGGAAGTGTCTTCAGTAGCGCCGTGGCGAAGTCGGGCGGGGTCACGGGGTCGAGTTCGCCCGAGAGCATCAGCACAGGCGTGTCGGACTTGATAGGCTCCATGAACTTCGTGGGGACTTCGCCGCGGGGCCAACCCTCGCACGCCGCGGTGTAGATGCGCGCGCGCGTCTCGCCATAGAAGGTTCCGCCGAACGCAGACTTGAGGTCGGACTCTTTGATGAAGGGGATGTCCTCGGCGCAGATGACGGAGAGCTGCATCCCGCGCGCTATCGCTTCGTCGAGCGAGCGCGCGAGCTGGAAGCCGATGGCTCCGAAGCGCGCGAAGTTCTGTCCGTACATCTCGTGTATCAGCGCGGGCATCACGCTCAGGACGTTCGGCTGGTAGAGCATCAGTCGGACGTGCTCGGCGAAGGCGCCACGCGTCATCGTCGCCTGCTGCTTCTGCCCCGTGAAGGGATTCAGCGTGTCGAAAGTCACAGGCCCCTTGTCGAGTCGTTCAACTACTCCGGCGAACTCTTTGCGCAGGTCTGGGAAAGCAGTGTGGCACTTCGCGTCCGCTTCGCAGTCTGCGAAGAGACGTTCGAGCGCGTGGTCAACGCCACGACCGAACGAGAGCGGCAGCTTGAAGTCGAGCGGCGCGACGCCCAGAACCGTGACCGTGCGGACGTGCTGCGGGTAGAAGTGCAGGTATGCGAGCGCGGTGGTCGAGCCGTACGAGCCGCCGTAGACGTTCACCTTGTCATAGCCGAGTGCCTCGCGCACCTCGTCGAGGTCGGCCATCGCGATGGTCGTCGTGTAGAGCCGAAGGTCTGCCTTTCTTTCAAGCTCTGTGCGGCAGGCGCGCACTTTCTCCGGCGTCCATGCCTCTGTGAAGTAGTCGCGCATGTCGTTCTTGTCGGCGTGGAACTCGCAGCGCAGAGGGTTCGACTCGCCCGTCCCACGCTGGTCGAGCAGCACCACGTCGCGCTTCTGGTGCATACGGAGCATGAAGGAGACGCCTGCGTAAGTGGTCGCCGCCGCGCCGGGGCCGCCCGCGAGGTAGAAGATAGGGTCGGGCGCGGGCTTGTCAGCAAGCGCGGGCAGCACCAACAGGTTAAGCCGTATCTTCCGTCCCGTCTTCGCGGCGCGATTCTCAAACACTTCATACTGCCCGCACAGCGCGTCCTTCAAGTCCGGCATGCCGCACGGTTGCAGTTGCACGCGTCCGCGCGGATTCGGCGTGGCGGCGGTGGAAGTGGCGGTGGTCGCTTTGGCAGGCGTGCCCGACCTCTTGAAGAAGAGCGGGAGTTCAGAGCCTTGATTCCAGAAGCCTCTGATCTCCGTCCCGTCTCGACTGAGCACGCCCTCGAAGGTGGCGTGCGTCGCCGCCGCCAGCTCGAAGTGCAGGATGCGGTCGGCGTATGAGACGCCGTCGAGCGGGAGACTGGTAAGGCTCTGGTCTGGACTATCGAGCGTCGCGCTCAACTGCCCCGAGGGACTCTGCGCCAGCTTCAGCAAGAGATGGTACGTGGCCCCGCCCGCTTGCAGAACGCCCTGCCACTCTCCGTCAAGGCTCGATAAGTCCGGCGCTGTCGTCGTCGAAGTAGTGCTCGCGGCGGCTCGCGGCGTCGCGGTCGCCTGCGCGCGGGATGCGGTGTGGTTCTGGAAAAAGAGCGAACAGATTAAAAGGGCTGTAAAGGTTATCTTGAGCGTTGTTCTCATCTTTCAAGCTCCGGTTTGTAGGAAAGTTGAACGTGCGGGAGTCGGTCGCGCCTTCGGCGGCGAGCGCAGTTGTGCATACGTCTGCGGTGGGCGTGAGGTTATAAAAAAATTTCTGATAGGCGGAGGAAGCTTTCAAACAGCCGACGCAAAAAGGCGCGGCGTCTAACCCTGCGAAGGGTCTTTGATGACGGCGATGTAAGGCAGGTTGCGATAGCGCTCGGCGAAGTCGAGGCCGTAGCCGACGACGAAGGCATCCGGGATGCGAAAGCCGCAGTAGTCTATCGGAACCTCGCTCGTGCGCCGCTCCCATTTGTCTAAGAGCGCGGCCAGACGGACGCTCCTCGCGCCGCGCTGATGCAGGCTCCCGATCAGGAACGAGAGCGTCAGCCCCGTGTCCACGATGTCTTCGACGATGAGGATGTCGCGCCCGTCCACCGGCACGTCCAAATCTTTCACGATCTTCACCTCGCCGGACGAGCGCATCCCCGACCCGTAGCTTGAAATCGCCATGAACTCGACGCCGAGCCGCATGTCGATGGCGCGCACAAGGTCGCTCAGGAAGATACACGCGCCCTTGAGCACGCCGATGAGAAGCGGAGTCTGCCCGGCGTAGTCGCGCGCGATCTCAGCGCCCAGTTCCGAGACGCGCGTCTGTATCTGCTCGGCTGTGAAGAGTGGTTCGAGATTGGGATTGCTGAACTCCGACGCTGCAACTGCGGATGAAGACACTGGCTCGGCCTCCTGTGTAATTAAGAAACTGTAAATTTAAATTTCCCCGCGCTGACCTGGACGCCGCGGCCCAACTGTTTGCGCCGGGCCGTCGTGGTGCGACATACTATGAGAGCTTTACACGCGAGGTCAAATGAGAAAGCACTCAGCCGTCAGCGTTCAGCACTCAGCTCTCAGCTTATCCGGAAAGTTCAAGCCAAAAGTTGGTGAGTGTCGCCCGCGAGTAAGAAAAAGCTGAAAGCTGAGTGCCGAACGCTGAAAGATTTTTTCCGACAGCTTCTGTATGCCAGACGATCAATCCACGCAATCCACACGCGACCGCGTGCGCGCCCTCGTGCGAGAGGTTTTGGAGAACGCGGCCCCGGCGGAAGAGAACGGCGGAGAGACGGCCCCGTCCGTGACACAGGGCAGCCGCGCCGACGCGACGACGCCGAGAGAAGTCGCCGACGCGCCGCCACTCGCACGCATCGTCAACGTCGCCTCTGAAACCCCGGTGGCTGCGCCGGAGAAGGAGTACGCACGCGACGAGTCTTCCAAGACGATCATCACCGAAGACGACGTGCGCGGACTCGCCGAAGGGTCGCGCCTGAGAGTCGCGGAGGGCGCGCGCCTGACGCCACTGGCCGCCGACATCATCCGCGAACGACGCATCGAGCTGGTCCGTCGCATCCCGCGCCGCGGGACACGCACGGAAAGAATAGTCGCCGTCGGCGCAGACCACGGCGGCTTCCCCTTGAAGGAAGAGTTGAAAGGCTTCCTCGTCGAGCTGGGCCACCGCGTCCGAGACTTCGGCACAAACTCGACCGAGGCCGTTGACTATCCGGACTTCGCGCACGCGGTCGCACGCGCCGTCTCGGAAGGCGAGGCAGACCTCGGCATCATCATCGACGGCGCGGGCGTCGGCTCCTGCATGACCGCCAACAAAGTGCCGGGCGTGCGAGCCGCCGCCTGCTACGACCCCAAAGTCGCGCGCAACTCCCGCGAGCACAACGACGCCAACGTTCTCACGCTCGGGAGCGGAACGATAGATTCAAAGCAGATGCGCGAGATCGTCAGCGTCTGGCTCTCGACCGAAATCACCGAAGACCGACACAAGCGCCGCGTCGCCAAGATCGAGGCCGTCGAGCGGCAGTACAGGTGTTAGGATTTGAGTATGGCTTATTCACACAACGGAGATTTTGAGCGCCTCGTCGAACAGATCACGGAGGCAATCGTCGCTCGTTTGAACGGCGAGGGTGTGGAGTCGGATGGGGCGTGCGGGTGCGGGAGCGCATGTCTTAATCGTTGCCCGGAGCGGATGCAGAGGGTGTTGGACGCGGGCGCGGCGCGCATCGGCGTGGTGCTGGGCGAGGCTCCGACGGCGCGCGATTGGGCGAGTCTGGTTGACCACACGCTTTTGAAGCCCGAGGCGAGCGAGGCCGATATCCAGAGGCTCTGCGAGGAAGCGGCGCAGTACCACTTCGCGAGCGTGTGCGTGAATCCGGTATGGGTCAAGGCTTCTGCGTGCTGGCTGCGCGGGTCGGGCGTGCCCGTCTGTACGGTGGTCGGTTTTCCTCTGGGCGCGACGCTCGCCGACGTGAAGGCTTACGAGACGCGGCGCGCGATCTTCGACGGCGCGCGCGAGATCGACATGGTCATCAACATCGGCGCGCTCAAGAGCGGCGACGACTGTGCCGTCGAGTACGACATACGTGCGGTCGTTGAGGCGGCGCATGAGCACGGCGTGCTTGTGAAGACGATCATCGAGACGGCTCTCCTGACCGACGACGAGAAGGTGCGCGCGTGCCTTGCGGCCAAGCGCGCGGGCGCTGACTTCGTGAAGACCTCGACGGGATTCGCCAAGTCGGGCGCGACCGTGGCGGACGTGGCTTTGATGCGCCGCACAGTGGGGCCCGACTTGGGAGTGAAGGCGGCGGGCGGCGTTAAAGGAATCACGGATGCGCGGGCGATGGTCGAGGCCGGCGCGACACGCCTCGGTGCTTCGGTCGGCGTCAAGATCGCGCAGGAGGCCGCGGGCGTGAAGACGAACGGCGCGGTCGCCGCGTACTGACCCCACCTCTCCGGCTGCGGAATTGGTACAACCCTAGAGACTCACCGAGCGCCGCGCGGCACAAACCCCGCGCGGCGCTCGTCTTTTCCTTTCAGCCCTCGACGCCGGACGACGCGGCGGGCGCGAGCGGCGTCCGGTCTCGGAATGCCCGGACGCTCGCCGGACGGAACAAAAAAAACGCGTGCCGCGAAATAAATCGCCGTAACCTTTCATATAAAGGTAGGAATCAATTCCAGTCAGGGCGAACGTGATAGTTCGCGGACTGATTCGGCACGTTAAGTTGTGAAGGCAATCCCGTCCAAGCGCTCGCGCCGCCGAGGCGGGATATGCCTGCCCCCATCACGAAGTGTAAGAGGAGAAAAATCATGAAAGCCGCGAACCCCTTGGTCAAACGCCTCAACCCATCCCGTTACCTCGGCTTATCACAGAGAGCCTTTGCCATCTCGCCCCGCGCTCTTAGGGGCCTGTGCGCCGTCATCGCCCTATCGACGCTCTGCCTGCTGTTATGCGGCGCGTCCGTATCGGCGTCGGGCGGCGGCAAGAGCGTGAAGAAGAGAACGCCGAAAGCATCAGACGCCAAGTCTGCCGGCACTTCGGGTAACAGCCCCGTCATGGCAAAGGCGAAGGATGCGTCAGCCTCGGCCCCGGCGAAGCCGGAGCACATCGGCATCGAGCACGAGCAGTTCGCCTACCCGCCCGACGGCGGGCTGAGGAAGTACGCGCTGGTCGTCAAGCACAAGGAGGGCAACAAACTTTTCGAGACCGACCCGAGGCTCATCTCGCTTAGTCTCACCCCCGCAGGCGCGGCGGACATCACCATCCGCCGCGTCACGCCCACACGCATTGAGGCCGACTTCTGGGCGCCCGACAAGTTCGAGGTCAATGACGTAAGCGTCAGCATCTACGACCGCGACAACCCGCGGGCAGTCGTCGCTTCGTCGGACATAGAGAAGGTTCCGGAGGAGAGCGACACGGCGGAAGGCGCTGACCTGAAGGACGGCACAGTCAGGACGGCGGCGATGAAGGCCAAAGCCAAGGCCAAGTCCGACGCCGACGCCGACACCGTCCAACCGGAGATAAGCTCGACGACCATCGTCTTCCTCCAGCGCGCCTACGGCATCGGTCGTCTGAAGATAGAGGGCAAGAACTTCGGCAACTACGAAGCGCCGCCCGTCTCCGCCGAAGACTACCTGCTCTGCTACGAGCCGCTGGCGCGCCAGGCGCTCGTCGAGGCGCTCAAGGACAACCCGCAGGCCGTCGTCCAGCAGAAGATAGAAGACAAGAGGTGCGACGACCTGAAGGGTTCGCCCAAGTTCGCTGTCTGGAAACAGTGGCGAGAGACGGTCGAGAAGAGCGTCAAGGTCGCGCTCGTGCCGCGCAACACAGACCTGCGCATCGAGCAGACGAAGGTTCTTTATATCGACGACAAGCTCATCGACGTGTACTTCGAGTTCAACCGCTACTACCGCAACAGCGAGCCGTTGCGTTTAGCCAGCACGACCGTTACGGTCAGGAAGGGCGGAGAGCCGAAGCCGGACGCGAAGACGGGCGCGCAGTCGATGACGGCGGCGAACGGATCGAGCGGGCGCAGCGTGGGCGACGCGGTCTTGATGAACGCCTCAGCCAGCGTCGCGGCGGCAGAGTCGAAATCCCCGCCGCCCGCCGAAGAACGGAAGACCTACATCGCCACGAAGGAGGTCGGGACGAAGCAGGACGAGAACCTCGAATACAGGTACACGGTGCTCGACGAGAAGTCGGCGACGACGCTCTTCGGCAAGGGCGTGGCCGATAGCTTCTACGTCATCCAACTCTCAGTCACGAACAAGGGCGAGAAGAAGATGTCCATTCCGCTCGCCTCGATCCAGGCCGAGGTCGAGTGGGCCTACGGTAAAAAAGATTCGGCGGATAAAAAGCAGGGTCATCAGGTCGAAGCGGCTACCAACGCTCAGACCAAAGGTTTGAACAGCCAGAACGAGCAGAAGGATGTTGCTGCCTCGCTTCAGAACTCGCGCCCCGACGGGTCGAACGCGGAGGCGAAAATCCCGCTCGCTTACGACGAGACGCTCGACTATTACGAGGAAGGCCCGGCGACGCTCGCGCCGCTGCCGCTGCCTGCGGTGACGGCCTTCTTCGACGGCGATGCGAAGGTGAACGGGCGGAAGGCGAAGCTCTTTAACATCACCGACGGCATGGCGATGCTCGGCTCATCGCTCATCCCATTCTTCGGCCCCGGCTTCAGGGACGCGCACGTCGCCTTCACGGGCGGCCTCGTGCCGGGCATCCGCCGTGGAATCGGCGACCTCTCGGGCCAGCAGTTGCAGAACCTGACGGCGCTGAGCTGGCAGGGCGTCGAGGTCGTCGCGGCCAAGGGCGGCTCAATCGAGAAGTTCGTCTTCATCCAGCGCGGCGATCAGCTCTTCAGCCCCGGATTCGGCGAGCGGCTGAGGAAGACCATCAAGAACATCGAGGGGATGGAGGTCATCGGCTTCGAGGTACAGGAGAGCGAGCCGAAGCGCGCCACCCCCGCGGGGCAGCAGTAAGGCTGGAGGAATCGCCTTCGTCAGCGCAGCGGCGGGCGCGAGACGCGCCGCGCGGAACGAAGTTCCCGGCTCACAAAT
>JAVRON010000121.1:0-20960 GCA_032162705.1 Acidobacteriota bacterium | reverse complement strand
CGCGACCGTGAAGGAGGCCCGGCGGGAGATAGCCGAGGCCGGCGCGGGGACGGCCATCCCCCAATTCAACCAGAACACCCGGCAGCGCCCGCAGCGCATCTAAAGAATCGGATGAGGGGGTTTTAAGTTTCCAAATCGATGACGCCAGAGATAATCGAGCACATGTCGCAACAGGAGCACCCGGACTCGCTCCCCTTCCCTTACAGCCAGCGCCCTTACTGTCCTTTCGAGCCGATTGAGAAGCGCATCCCCGCGATTCGCGTGCTCGTCGTCAACGACCTTCTGCGCGACGAGTCAGACCTCTCAGAGCTTGCGCGGCGAGAGTGGGGCACGACCGCCGCGGCGAAGCTTGAGCGCGAGAGGTACATCTCGGGCCTCGCGCTCGACAACATCGTCAACAACATCAAGCGGCTCGTGCAGGAGCCGGAGATACGCGTCGCACATCTCTCGGAAGTGGTCGAGGCGGCGGAAGAGTTCCGTCCGCAGGCCATCGTCCTGAGCGGGACGCTTTCCGATTTCGACTATTACAACCCGGAGGTAATCCGCCGCTTCGCACGCTTCGCGGAGCGGACGACGACCCCCATCCTCGGCATCTGCGGCGGCCACCAGCTTATCGGCATCTGCTTCGGCGTCCGCTGCGTCACGCTCGACAACATGGAGCCGGGCGAGCAGCGCGGCGGACGCAACTTCGAGTATCAATATCGCTTCATACGTATCACCGCGCCCGAAGACCCCATCTTTCAAGGTCTGCCCGAGCGCGAGGGAGTCTGGCAGGAATACACTGCCGAGGGACGCAACCTTCGCGTCTGGCAGAACCACGGCCTCCAGCTCGAACGCGTGCCGGAGGGCTTCAGTCTCATCGCCACGTCTTACCTCTGCCGCAATCAGATGATGGTCAAGCGCGCCGACGGGCAGCTTATCTATACCGTTCAATTCCACCTCGAAAAATCTTTTCAGGATTTGACGCGCAACCTTCAACGCATCGACCCGAACCTCGCGCCCGAGGAGCGCAAGCGTCTGCTGCGCGAAGAGGCGAGCAGCCGCACGCTCTGGGCACATCCGAACGAGTCGCGCGACGGACGCATTCTCTTCGAGAACTTCCTACGCCTCGCTCTTGAACACAAACAGCCTGAAGGTTAGCGGCCCTGCTGTTAGCGGCCCGGGCCCCGAGCGGCTTGCCTTTGCGCGTCATCGGGTAGCATCCTGCCTCTCGTGCTAACTACCATCACCCTTTTGGCCGTCGCAATCTTTCTGATGGCGGCGCTCTATTCTTCGGTCGGTCACGCGGGCGCGTCCGGCTACCTTGCGACGATGGCGCTCTTCGGCCTCGCGCCCGCCGTGATGAAGCCGACCGCGCTCACCTTAAACATCCTCGTCGCCACCATCGCGACGATAAGGTTTTACCGTGCGGGCTTCTTCTCTTGGCGCATCTTTCTGCCGTTCGCGCTCAGCTCGATTCCCTTCGCATTTCTTGGCGGCGCGCTCACGCTGCCGAACCTGATTTATCTGCGAGTCGTCGGCGTCGTCCTTCTGTTCGCGGCCTACAGGCTCTGGGCGCACGCGTCGAAGTCGCAGACCGCCGACGCTGAAGTCAAGACCGTGCCCGTCTACCTGGCAGTCATGGTCGGTGCAGGCATCGGACTACTCTCGGGCATCACGGGGGTCGGCGGGGGAATCTTTCTCAGTCCACTGTTGCTGCTGGCGGGTTGGGCGCAGACTCGACAGGCGTCAGGCGTCGCGGCGGCGTTCATTCTCGTTAACTCAATCGCGGGCCTCGCGGGTCATCTGGCGAGCGTGAATAATCTGCCCGCTTCGATCTATCTGTGGGGCGCGGCGGCGTTGGCGGGTGGTGTCATCGGGACTGAATTGGGCAGGCGTCGTCTGGCGACCACAGTGCTGCGGCGCGTTCTTGCGGTCGTGCTCGTGATAGCCGGACTAAAGATGATGCTGGGCTGACGCTCGCTGCGTGGCTCTGCCTTCGGCGTCGCCTAGCTCTGCCGTCAGCCTTGCGGATGATGTTGTCAGACTTGCGTGTTGATGGTTGTCAAACTTGCGGTTGGTTCACGTCGCCCACCCAGTCCGTGGGTACGTTCTCGACTGTGCGCTCCATCAGATGATCGACGACCGCCTTGAGGTCGCCGGTTTCGCGGAAGACGCGGAGCTGGTCGTCGGCTGAGGTTCCGCGCTCAAGGATTGTGTGGATGTGTTCGACCTCTTTGCGTGAACCAAGCTCGTTGAGCACGGGGTCTACGAAGTCGAGGAGTTCGCGGATGAGATCGCGTGTGGGAACCTCTTTCTGTTTGCCGAAGTCGATCATCTTGCCGTCGAGGCCGTAGCGCACCGCGCGCCACTTGTTCTCCTGAATGAGCATGCGCCGGTAGAGGCGGAAGCCGAGGTTCTTCTCGATAAGCTTGTCGAGCCGCGCGACGATACCCTGAAAGAGAGCCGTGATGGCGATAGTGTCATCGACGCGCGTGGGGATGTCGCAGATGCGGAATTCGAGCGTCGGGAAAAAGGGATGCGGGCGCACGTCCCACCAAATCTTCTTCGGGCTGCTGATCGAGTTGGTATCGGTGAGCAGTTTGATGTAACTCTCGAATGAAGCGTAAGAGCTGAAGTGGTCGGGGATATCTGTGCGCGGAAACTTCTTGAAGACTTCGGAGCGGTAAGACTTAAGCCCCGTGTTGATGCCGAGCCAGAAGGGCGACGAAGTGGAGAGCGCAAGGACGTGGGGCAGGAAATATCGCGCCGCGTTCATGATGTGAATCTGCCGCTCGCGGTCGGGGATGCCGACGTGGACGTGCATGCCGAAGATGAGGAGCGAGCGCGCGACCATCTGAAGCTCCTCGATGAGAAGCTTGTAGTGCGGGTCGTCGTAAATCAACTGCTCGCTCCACTGAGAGATGGGATGGGTCGAGGCGGCGACGATGCGGAGGCCGTTCTTGTGCGCGAGCGAAGAGACAATCGAGCGCAGGCGCGTGATGTCGTTGCGCGCCTCCTGAATGTTACGGCAGATGCCTGTGCCAACCTCGATCTGCGCCTGAATCATCTCCGGCTTCACCTGCTCGCCGAGCATCATCTTGCCCTCTTCGAGCATGGCGGAGACGTGCGAGCGCAACTCGCGTGTCTGCGGGTCAACGATTTGAAACTCTTCCTCGATCCCTAGTGTGTAATGTTCTGGCGTCATCTCGGAAGTTCTCCCTACCGTGTCAAGAGCGGTTCGGGCGCTAGAGGTTCGCGAGCGCGCCTTCGAGGTGTGCGCGGTCTTCGCCCGAAAGCCCCTGGAAGGTCACGCCGACGCCGCGCCCGGCATTGCTGTAGACGACTTCGCCGTTGCAAATGATGTCGCGCCCCTCGACGGGGATGCGAAGCGTTAGCAGCGCGCCTTCGGGAATCTCTGATTGCGTGTTCATGTAGAGGCCGCCCGGACTGATGTCCTTCGTGCTGGCGACTCCGGTCAGGTCAGAGCCGTTGAAGAACACGTCGATGATGAGGCGCGAGCGCTCGTGCTGCCTCCGCTCCTCATGCGGCTCCTCGCTGTTAACAAAGTTCATCGCTTAAAAACTCCTTCGCTGTCGAACTCGAAAATAGCCCGCACCTCTCAACACGCTAACTCTTCTCGCTGATGATGAAGGTCGGCACCATCCCGCCGCCCGAAGAGACGTTCGCCAGCTCGGTAAACGAGAGGCGCGTGAAGGCCGAGCCGACTTTGCCGTTAAAAAGCAGCGGGTCGAGGTCTACAAGCTGCTCTGCGAAAACAATCGAGCCGTCCTCCGCGAGCGCAGGGAAGGTCTCGCGCGCAGTGGGGACGCGCTCCTGCACGAGATAGTCGCCGTTGGCGAGTGCCGCTTCCAACGCCTCGTCCCAAGCGCTCTGGTCATTACTCCAACCGATGTAGATGCCGTGCCCGCCGTAGTCGTCGTTGGGCTTGAGGACGAGGCGGTCGCGATGTTGTCTGATGAATTCGAGCAGGTCTACTGAAGCACCGTGCTTCTCGGTCTTCCCCTCGCGCACCTTCCGCGTCCAGGGGACGTGCAGGCGAACGGCCTCCTGTTCCGCAGCCGTGAAGAGGTGTGCGTGACATTCGTCGGTGAGTACGGCGAAGATCGCTTTCTTGTGAATCATCTTCGAGCGAAAGTTGTTGACGAGGCAGACCGCGCCCGCGCGACAGGCTTCGAGGAGCGCCGGATACTTGTCGATGATCGGCAGATACTCGTTGACGAGCAGACGCTTGTAGACGATGTCGATCTCAAAGTCGCCGCAGCGTAGTCTACCGTCTGTGAACTCAAGCTCGTCGGGCGAGCAGATGATGGAAGGATACCCTTCTGCTTCAAAGAATTCCTTGAAAAGCTCGAACTCTTTCTGCGTCGGCAGATTCTTCAAGTCAACGATGGCGATGGACGGCGTGACTTTTGCAGTCGCGCCCGCATATTCGCGGTAGGCTTCCAGAAGCGTTTCGAGCATGAGAGGCCGACCCTTGAAAGTGCGAAGACGGTAGCGTTCGGCGAAGAGCCGCATGACAGGCAAGCCGGAGAATATTTCGTAGGCGGCGTCGGCATAGGCAATGCCTGCGGGACTCTCGCCGTTCAGCTCGACAAAACTAAATGCCTCCGCGGTCAGGAACGAATCGAGGCGAGCCGTGGGAGAGACCGCGCGATAGCCGGGGTCGATTCGGACAAGCTCGCGCTCGATACGGGTCAATCCCAGTTCGTCTACGATTCGCTCGTCTTCGACGGCGGCGTCCTTCACCTTCTGGATCGCGCCCCAGACCGTCTCGCAGACGCGTGTGATGCGCGCGAAGTCGTCTTCGGTGACGAAGTGCGGGCGGAGATAAGGCGAGAGGCGGCGTCCGCCGAAGATGAGCTTGGCGCGCTCAAATCCCTCGTCGAGCATCTGTCGCGAGGACTCGGCGACCTCATCCTGTTCGAGTAGCTGATGGTAGAACTCGACGGCCTCTTGCAGCATTCCCGGTTAAGAGCTTCCTGTATTTTTCTTGAAACGAGCGGCGGGATAAGAGTAGCACAGATGCGCGCCGGTTTGGAAAAAGCGCTCGGGGCCTGAGGATGTAACTGGCGAGGACGCGCCGTGTGCTTAACGCAAAGGCTCGGTTCCGCCGGGCAGGGGGAAATTAACAGTCAGCCGCTGTCCTTCACGGACGACGCCGAACGAGAGAGGAGCCGGGTCTGTGGCGGAGAGTAGGCGGCGCAGTTCGAGGCGCATGAAAGGCGTGCCGTTGACTGTCTCGATTACGTCTCCAGCGCGGACGCCGCTCGTGGCGGCCTGGCTCTCGGGTCGCACCGAGATGACGAGCAGGCCGCCCTGTGCGCCGAGACGTGCAGCGCTGCGTGGTGTCAGGCCGATGGCGCTCATGCCTAGCTTTTGCAGGTGTGACGTGGCGGCATAGATTTCCGGCTGCGCGAGCGGCTGCCGCCTCGTCGCCTCGCCCGTATAGGTGCGCGCGGCACTAACCTTCGCTTCGATTGACGCGACCTGTTCGCGTAATTTTACGAGACGCACTTCGGTCGCGCTCAGCCGTGCGGTCAGGCGAGACAAATCGGAACCGTTTGCCGCGCCGGGGTCGCTCAGAAGTCTCTGGCGGGCGGCCTGCAATCCTCTCATCTCCTGCTGCACGCCGAGCAGGGTCGCGCGCAACGCACGCTCTTCCGCCTCGGCGGTCGCCAGCGCGGGATTCTTCGTGCCCTGCAACTCGACCGACAGCTTCAAGGGCTCCGGCTCAAGCGCGCGCCAGATTGTGAGATCGACGGTCGAGCCGACGCCCGCTTCCTTCAAAGTCTGCGAGAGGTCTTCGACGCTTCGCACGTCGCGCGGGCCCACACGCGAGATGAGGTCGCCGGGGCGAAGACCTGCGAGAGCCGCCGGAGTCTCCGGCGCGACCGCCGTCAGAAAGACTCCCTGATGCTTCTCTATGTGCGGCAACGCAAGCTCAGGCTTCCACCCGAGGTTGACCCAGGCCGCAAGCGGTGACTGGAACGCCGCGTCGCCGCGCACGCCGAGCCAGGGTTGAGGCGCGCTCCCGCGCAGCTTGAGCACGCGGTCGCACGCGCTTCTGACCGTCGCCAGCGGCACGATCTGCGTTTCGCCTTTCAGGCTCTGCGACACGATGCCGACGACTTCGCCCGACTCGTTGGCCGCGACCGCGCCAGTCCACTCAGGCGAGACGCTGGCCCTTGCCACGACGCTGAACGCTTTGCCCGAAGGGCCGCGTCTGACTTCCGTCAGCATTCCCTCCTTCTCGTCGATGCTCATGTAGATGAAGCTCGTGTCCGCCTGCGGCGCGTTTCTCGCGACCGGCGTGGGATCATTCGCGGGGGCGGGCGCGTAGAGTCTGACGCGCTGTCCGACGGTCGGGTCTTCCGTGTCTCCCTGGTCTCCGGCGGGCACGCCTGGCATCAGCGGTTCATTCGCTTCGAGCAGGGTCAGTCCGGTGGACGAGTCAAGCCCGACGAACCTTGCTTCGACGCGCTTGCCGTCCGCTGTGACGAGCATGTATTCAGGCTCTGCATTTCCTTCGACGCCGGTCGAGGCGAAGATGGCAGGCGTCGCCGGTGGCATGGGGAAAGAGTCGAGTTCGACCTCGGCCCGTTGGAGGCGTGCCACAACGCTGCGCCCGTCCTCGTAGATGTATCCGGCGACGATGTTGGTATGGAAGTCGGCCATCGACGGCAACTCGTCGAGTTCGAGCGCGGGCGGGCCGCTCGACGCAAGCCATGCGAGGAGTTTCCATCCGCTCAGGCGATGTACGACCGTGACGACCTGGCGCGGGGGCAACGGCACACGATTGATAAGCCTGCGCGGGGGCGCTGTCTGCGCGGGAGCGCCGGGCATGGCCGGAGCCGGAGCCAAGGCCGGAGCCTGCGCCGCGCGCGGCGTGCTTTGAGCTTTGCCAGTCGTGTTGATGCGGCGTGCGCCCGGCGGCATCGGCTTCGGCGCTGGAGTCGTCGCGCGAATCTGCGGCACGAGCGGAGCCGCCGCCTGTCTTCCACCCACCACGACAGGGCACAAGATAAGAAGGCACAGCAGGAGACCGACGCCGTTGACCATTTGACGGCGCGGCGCACACGACCTCTGTATGTAGTAAGTGGAATTCATCGAGCGACTACCAGACCCCCTCGTCATCCGCCACTGCCGTCCGCTGGCGCGCACCCTCACGCGCGATCAACTCCTGAGAGCCAAAGCTCACAGTCCGCATGGGTACGACGCGCTCCGCCCCATGCTCGTCTCTGACAATCATGCGCAGCGGCTCTGCGTTCGTGCCCACCGAAATCTTCCAAGTCCGCGCAGTAATGACCGGCGCTGAATTCAAACCGGCGGTGAGTGTATTCGACGCCGCGGCCATGCCTTCATTCAACCTCGGCAAGACCTCCATCGCCGGGCGCACTCCGCCGTGCGGTCTGAGGATGACTGTTTGCGGGTTTGATGCTAACCGACTGTGCGCTCCACCGTTCACACCTTCAGACATGAATACACTGGGCGCAGGAGTCTCCTGCCTTCGCAACTCATTACTCTGTACGTTCCCGGAGTTCTGTGCCTTCTCGTTGACAACGTCGTTCGACGCGGGGACGGGACTGGTTCGCGGTGCCGTCCAGAGATAGAGCGAAGCGGAAACGATTAGAAAGCACGCCGCGGCTGCGACCGGCGCGAGGCTGTAGAGAGCTTGAAGACCGCCAAAGGGCCCACGCCTTCCCGCCGCCTTCGTCTCGGCCATGCGAGCGCGCAAGCGGAACTCGAAGTCCGGAGGGGCTTCGATCTTTCGGAGTCCACCGACGAGACGGCGCAGAGACTCACGCTCGCGCAAGATGTCACCACAAGCGTTGCAAGACTCGACGTGAGAGCGCGCACCGCGACTCAGGACGCCCGCCTCAGTCGCCTCCTCAATCTCACCCAGGCATGCTTTGCAGTCTGTCATAAAACACTCTTCCTTACAGATACGCAGCACGATTCCGTTACAGGTACATTCGCAACTTGTCGCGCAGGAACGCCCGCGCTCGGTTGATACGCGACTTCACAGTGCCCTCGTTCATCCCGAGGATGCGCGCAATCTCCTCATAGCTCCGCTCCTCCACGTCGCGCAGCACAAGCGGTGCCCGGTACTTCTCAGGCAGCGTCGCAATCGCGCGCGCGACCGCGGCCCGCCTCTCGTCTTCGACCACGGTCACATCCTGAAGCTGCGCTTTGTCCGGTATCTCAAGCTCACTTGTGTCCGATGGCGACTCGCGCTCTTGAAAAAAACTTGTGAGCGAGACCAGACGCCGCCGCTTCCGTCGGCGCAACTCGCTTATCGCCAGATTCGTGGCGATGCGGTAGATATAAGTCGAGAACGCGTAGCTCGTCTGGTAGCGCTCTGCTGCCGCATAGACCCGCATGAAGGTCTCCTGCGCCAGATCGACCCCGAGGTCGTAGTCGTTCGTCATCCGGTAGACATAGTTTGTTATCTGATTCCGATAGCGCCGCACCAGCTCGGCGAAAGCCGCGTCGTTCCCCGCCTTCGTCGCCTCAAGCAGCCGGTGATCCGTCATCTCCCCGACCAGTTCCCCGGCCTGCACGGACGCGCCCGCCGCCGCGACGGAAAACATTAGCTCATTCGTGTAGGAGATCGCGCTCATCCGTGAAAGGAGGGCTTTTTACTTTTTTTATCTCGGAACTCGGGTATTCTACGAAGCGTCAACTCCCGCTCTCAAGTTCGACCGGGGCGGCGCACGCCGAAATTATACACTTACCCCAGCAAAACCCACTGGATATACACGCGCAGCCCAGCCGCAGGGTTCCAAAAGTTAGAAAGAAAAGCGAGATTCGTGGCGGAAGCCCGACAGCCAGTAATGAAGGCGAACGAAGGCGAAAGTCGGTTCGAGCTGCAAACGGGACGCGCCGCCGCTCGAACCGACTTTTGCCTCACCTGATGATTTAATGATGACGACGCTTCAGTACGAACCAGTGAAAAGTCATTTCGACTCTTTGAGGGTGCTGCTGTGCAGACGCTTTTCCAACTGTCTACGCTTTGGTAGCAACTTCTGGTGGCGCAAGTTAAGCATGGCGATGAACGACTGGTGACGAATGCCCAAAAGCTTGGCCGCACGCGTCACGCTTCCTCCGGCCTCCTCCAACGCCTGCTCGAAATACTTGGCCTCCAACTCGTAAACCGCTTCGTAGAGGGTAAAGTTCTTATCCCCGACCTGCAAACCTGCCAGCCTCCCCATGACCACGCGCGCACACGCTCGCAGCCGCCCCGTGTCTTCCGCATCCTGCGTGCCCTTTAACAACTCTTCAGCATGACTGTAGAGCCTTGAAAGCTCCCCCTGCGTCAGCACGCGACCGGCTCCGTGCTCCTCGATCAGCGTCAATGCCGCACGCCCCGCGTTTGAAAGAGCGCCTGCTTCCTCCGCCACCCTCAAAGCCCGGTTCAGCACTTCGATTGACTTATCATTGTCCCCCAGCCTGGCCCACACGACGCCCTGAGTCGTCAACGCGTCGGCGAGGACGGCTGACCCGCAGCCCTTCTCCAGCGTCCGGACAGAGAGCGCGATGATCCGCTCTGCTTCCCTGTACTTCTTCTCATCGATGAAAACCTGCGCGCGAGTCTCGTTCACCTGCGCGAGCAACCCCGCGTCAATATGTTTTGAGAAAGCCGCTCCGGCGCGGTCGAGTTGTTCGTGAGCCTTCCCGTAATGACCTAACTTTCGGAGCAGATTGGCAAGGTTATTTTCGCAATAAGCGCGGTAACGCTCATGACCTGCCTGCTCGTAGTGGTGTATGGCTGCGGTGAACTCGATGATGGCTCTATCCAGATAGTCGGGGCGTCCCTCCTCTGTTCCTAATTGTTTCAAGACGAGAGCCAGTTGATTATGGAAACTGCCTCGTAAGGCGTGACTCATTTGCTCGTCAAAGGTGTGAGCATTACCCTTCAAGAGAGCGAGGGCGTCATTGTGTCGGCCCGCCGAAAACTCGACGGTCGCCAGCCGCAAGAGGACTTTCGCCCTCCCTATTGTCTCCTTGAGATTCTCGAACGCACCCGTGAACAGCACGCGCGCCTCGTCATATCCACCCGCACGCCAGTAACAAAGGGCTAGCTCGCTGTGCGCGATGGCAACCCGCTCAGAATCTCCTAAAGACTCGAATACGGTGAGGCTCTCACTGATAAGGTCTTTGGCAGCTTCCTGCGCGCCCGCCTCTTGCCTGCTCCCACCTATCCAGCCCGAAAGCGCGCCGACCTGCAACAACACTTCGGCTGCCACCTTCTCGTCCAGCCCTTCGACGTGAGGACGCTGACCCGTGCCGCCCCACCACTCGCCCAGAGTCTCACGCGCGACCTCATATTGTCCGCTGTCGATTTGATCGGCGGCCATGCGGCAGCGCAGCAAGACGCGCTCGTTGGCGGTCAGCGTGGGCGCTTCTAGTTTCTTAAGCTCTATATCTGCTAAATTCATGTGAGGCAAGCCCTTCTGCGTGTCTGCAAAAAAATGGCGGACGCCGAAAAACCGCTATCAACCCAGCGAGGGGTAACGGTTAGCCCGATAAATTTCTCCACTAAGGAAGCAGAAACATGCGAAAGTCTCTCAGCGCATCCATCCTGTTGCTGGCGCTTTGCTGCCCCGCAATTGCCGGCGATATGCCTACTCCGCCCGCCGCACCCCGGTCGTTGTCGAGCCTCACGGCGAAAGAACCCGCTTCGAGCGACGAGGTGATATCTCCAATGGTGCCCGATGATTCGGTAAGAAAAATTGCAGTGAACCTGTTTGAAAGCATGCTCGCGCTCCTATAGGCCACGCACAAGTTTTACACGGGCAAGCTGCCTTGTGGCGGCTCGGAAAAAGTGTGCTTGTCGTGAGAGCCGAAGAGTGAAGACGCTCGTCCACGAGCGCGAGATTAACGCCGTATTCGGTTGAATGCAACTGATTTTTACGCGCTCCGGCGGGACTCAGGCGCGCGATTCATTCATGAGGATGAAGGCGACACTGTTCGCCTTCATGCATTCCGGGCTTGTCAGATTGCCTTGCGGCCCGGGCGGATAATTTTGTTGCTTTTCAACTCGCTGCCCGATGCTATAATGCCGACTCTTTTCGCAAGTAGTCATTTCTAAAGTCGCCTTCGTGGCGGAGCCTTTGTCGCTCCCTTTGAACCTGCTCTGTAGCCAGAGACCATGCCCAAAGAGATTAAGAAGCACAAGACTGTCCTCGATGCCATCCGGAGCGTCGACATTATCTCAGACCTGCTCGAAAAGCACGACGGACACTTCGAGCATGAGCTAGACCTTGAAGTCATCGCATACGGCCGGAACTACAACGGCAAGAAGGTGGGCCCGTACGTCCATCTCTACGAGTACGACTCGGGCGAAGAGGTCATACGCGAAGGCGACTGGGGCGGGAACACTTTCTACATCACCGTAGACGGCAATCTGGATGTCTACGTGCGCGACCGGGAGACCGAGGAGAATCGCAAGGTCGGCGAAATCCCCCCCGGCGTCAGCTTCGGCGAGATGTCCATCCTCGCGGGCGTCCCGCGTAACGCGACGATCAGCGTCCCGCCGAACTCGAAGGCGCAGGTGCTCGAAGTGACGCGACCGGCGCTGCGACTTCTACGCAAGCTCCCGAAGTTCGGGCAGATGCTCGACGCCAACTATCGCAAGCACGGGCTGAGTCGAACACTCATCGACGTAAGGCAGGCGACGGGCGAGGCTTTCAGCCCCGCGCTGATCGACAAGCTCGGCAAGTCCGCGCGCTTCATGGTCTATGCCAAGCATCACGTCCTCTTCCGCGAGGGCGACAGTATAGACCGCGTCATCTTCGTCAAGAACGGCTGGGTGCGGCGCGTGCGGGGCTTGGGCTACGGCGCTGTGATGGGCGACCTGCTCGTCGAAGGGCTGACCGACGACGTGGGCGTGGACTTCCTCGGCGCGGGCAACTGCCTCGGCCTCGAAGGTGTCGGAGGCGAAGGACGCTGGGCTTACACGGCGGTCGTCCTGCAACGGACGGAGGTGTTGGAAGTCGCGATGCCTCCGCTTCGTGCCGACCGCGAGCTGCGCGACACACTCGTCAACACCTTCTCCGAATTCTCACTCGCAGACGACGACGTGCGTGTGACCACAGGACTTGACAAGGCTTTAGTCTCCGCCACCGAGCGCGAGATCGCCACGGGCGTCGTGGACGGCACGAACCTGCTCGTGATGGACATGGACAAGTGTGTGCGTTGCGGCAACTGCTCGATGGCCTGTCATCAGGTTCACGGGCAGTCGCGCCTGCTCCGCCGCGGCATCCACATCGAACGCCCGAAGAACTACGGCGGCGTCTCAAGCCAGCAGATTTTAGTCCCGTCCGTCTGCATGCACTGTCAAGACCCGGAGTGCCTGACGGGATGTCCCACGGGCGCTATCGGTCGCTTCGAGAACGGCCAGATCGACATCGACCCGAAGACCTGCATCGGCTGCGGCGACTGTGCAACCCAATGCCCGTACAACGCCATCACCATGATCCCGCGCAAGCCCGAAGTGCCGAAGCCTCTGACGTGGGGACAAAAATTTCGCGGCTGGCTGAGTCTCGCGCCCGCGACCCCGCCGCAGCCCGTGACGGCGACCGACAACCTGCTCGCGACCAAGTGCAACCTCTGTGCGGGGACGCCGCTCAATCCGCCGGGCGCTAAGACACAAGCCTTCTCGTGCCAGGAGAACTGCCCGACGGGCGCGCTCGTGCGCGTCAACCCACGCGAATATTTCTCTGAGGTCAACACGCGCATCGGCCTCGTCTTCCGCGACCAGACGCACGCCATCGGACGCAACATACACAAGCGCGACCCGCTCGCGCTCCTCTGGCACGTCTTCGGCGTTCTGCTTATCGTGACTTTGACTGCTGGCGTCGTCTGGGCACTCGAACGCTTCGGCATAGACACGCGACTCGGCGGCACGTGGCTGACGGTTCGCTGGATAACGGGGCTTATCGGACTCGTCGGGGTCGCCGCCGTGATGACCTACCCTTTGCGAAAGCAGGTCTACCGGCGGCGCGCGGGTGCTCTGCGTTACTGGATGCTGATGCACGTCTATCTCGGTGTGGCGGCGGGGCTGGCGCTCCTGCTGCATGGCGGGCGGACGACCGGCGGACTGCTCACGTCGCTGCTGATGATCTCGTTCGACGCGGTTATCGTCACGGGCATCTTCGGCATCCTCGTCTACCTCATCGCCCCGCGCATCATGACGAGCATCGAGGGCGAGCCTCTGCTCGTCGAAGACCTGCGCGCGCGGCGCGACGAGTTGCGCGAGACGCTCGCCGATATCGGCCAGCGCAGCAACGAATCCTTGCGTGATTTCATACGCCGGAAAGTGCGCGGCAAAGTCTTTTCGCTCCGCTATCTCGTGCGTCAATATCTCAAGCGTGAGGAGTTGACGGAACTGCTCGCCGCGGCGCGCGAGGCGTATGAGGCCGAGGCTCGAAGTCTCGACCCTGAATCGCGACGGCTACTGCTCGAAGCCGTCGAAGCGACGGTGACGCTCCGCCGCGTTGACTCGCTCATCTACCTGCACCAGCTACTGAAGCTCTGGCTCGCGCCGCACGTTGTCGCGACCTCGCTGATGCTGGCGCTGATGTTCGTTCACATTGTACAGGTCGTCCTCTTCACCGTGCGCTGAACTTCAATTCATATGCAGACTCAGGCCAGCAAATTCATCATCAACCGCGAGGACTTGAACGTCGATCCGGTGACGCTCGTCACGGACGGGCTGAAGATCGGTCGCCTCCCCAACTGCGAGGTAGTGCTCAATCATCCGATGGTCTCACGCCTGCACGCAGGGATTACACTGGCCGGTGGCCGCTATTACATCTACAACTTCAGCAATTCGAGCGGCACGACCTTGAACGGGCGCATCGTCGCCACCGAGTCCGGCGAGGTTTTGGCCGACGGCGATGTTATCCAGATCGGGCCTTTCTCGCTCGGCATCTCACGCGCCGGAGATGCCCTGAGCATCAGCGTCTCACTCGAAGTGGCGACGAACGTCGCTGACGTTGAAGGTCGATTAGATAAGCCGCAAGCACCACCGCCAACGGCGCAGCCACCAACCGAGGAGACGACCGAGATGGCGCAGGCTCTCAACGTCTTCTGGGAGAAGCGCAAGCGCGAGGCGGGCAAGATGCAGCGCGTCTCACCCTTGCGTCCGCAGAAACCGATGCGTGTACTTGGTAAGGCGCGCTTCAACTGGACGCCGACGCGCGACCTCGTCCGCCCCTGGCCCTTCTCGATCTTCGTCTGGGGCACAGCCTTCATCGCCGTGCTCTCGGTCGTCGCCGCCTACGTTTACGCAGAAGGCTACACGCCCGCGCCTATCTCCTCTGCGCACGCAGGGATGACGCCACGCTCTCAGCCGCCCATCGCCAAACAGGCCAACGCGAGCAGTTGCACCGCCTGCCACACTTTGAGGTCGAGCATGGATGCGAACTGCGCCTCCTGTCATCAGGCTGCGGGCTTCAAGGCCGCCATCACCAATCCACACGAGCGCGCCGGGATAGGCTGTACAGACTGCCACGTCGAGCATCAGGGCACCGAGTTCCGCCCGGCGGTTGCGAGCCTACAGACCTGCACGACGTGCCACAGCGACTCGAACAAGAAGACCTTCAACGGCCAAGTAGTTCACACACCGCACGGCGGCACATATGGCTATCCGGTTGTAGATGGCAAGTGGAGTTGGATGGGGCTGACCGATGAAGAGTGGCAGCAGAAGTCTGCTTCGGTGCAGAAGCTTGTGACGAGCGTCCGCGGCGCTCTCATCACAGGCCCGGGCCGCGACCCCGACGACCTTCGGCGCAGCGCCGAGTTCCACGCCCTACACATACATCGCGTCAAGGCCGTTGCTAACCTTGAGGCGTCACGCGATGGCGAGATTTCGTGCTCGTCCTGCCATAAGGCTTTTAGCCCCATCGACCGCGTGACGCCCCGCACGACCTGCGGCATCTGCCATAACGGCGACCGGGGCGGCAAGTTTGAGAAGGTTCTCGCCGCAGACCGCCCCAACTGCATCTCTTGTCACGTGCAGCATCTACAGGCGCGGCGCGAGTGGGGGCGCGCGCTCCTGAACGATCTTTCGGCGGCTTCGCCCGACTTACAAGTCGGCGACGCAACGACGCAGCCGCAACATTGAGCGCCCCGAACGGGCGGCGCATGAAGACATCTCGCACACGCGAAGATCATGAAGAAATCACAACTGTTCGTCATCCTTGCGCTCTGGTCTCTGTTGGTGCCGATCAACCTCGTCACAAAAGACCCGAGCAAAAGCTTCTTCGGCGGCCTGCCATGGTGGGGTTGGGTCGGGGCTGGTTTTTGTCTGGTCGTAGTCGGCCTCTCATTCGCGCTGCGCGACTCTAGACGCGCGCGGCTCCTACTCGAAGAGCCGCTCCCGTTGAAGGCCGAAGAGGATGACGGCAGGATCAAGCTCACACAGGAACAACTCGAACAGTACGACCCGGACGGGCCGAGCTACCCGCACCCCGTCGTCATCACCGAGCGCTGCATCGGCTGCCACGCATGCGTGGACGCCTGCCCGCATGACGTGCTCGCCATCGCGGGCGGCGTCTCCACTCCCATCGCACGCGACCAGTGCATGGAAGACACCGCGTGTCAGGTCGAGTGTCCCGTCAATCCGAAGGCTTGCATCGTCGTCAATACGACGAAGAAGATTCCGCCGCGCAAGGTTCCGAACCGCGACGCGAAGTTTATGACGAACGTACCGGGCTGCTTCATCATCGGCGACGTATCGGGCACGCCGCTCATCAAGAACGCGACGAACGAAGGCTCAGACTGCATCAAGTTTATCCTTGAGGAACTTCGCAACGGCACGCCGCCCGAGCCTAAATCGAACGTCGATGTCGCCATCATCGGCATCGGCCCCGCGGGGCTTTCCGCGGCCATCACGGCGCAGCAGCTCGGCCTCTCCTACGTCGGCATCGAGCAGGACAGAGTGCTCGCGACCATCGAAGCATACCCGGCCAACAAGTACGTCTTCTTCAAGCCCGAGACGATGGAGCCGCGCGGTGGAGTCCGCCCCGAAGGAGCGGGTCAACAGCGCGAAGCAATTCTGGAAGAGTGGACGCGCGCGATGCGCGAGACGGGCGTTCGGGTCAACGAGCTGGAGAGCTGCAAGTCTGTGAAGAAGGCGGAGGACGGCGACTACTTCGTCGTTCAGACCGAACAGGGAGTGGAGAAGACAAGGGTCACGTACAACGCGCGCCGCGTCGTGCTCGCGCTTGGAAATCGCGGGACGCCGATGAAGCTGAAAGTAGCGGGCGAGGAGTCGAAGGTCACGCGCGACGGGAAGGCTTCCGACAAGGTTATGTACAAGCTGACCGACCCGGAGGATTACAAAGGCAAGCGCGTCATCGTCGTCGGCGCGGGCAACTCCGCCATCGAGGCGGCGGTGGATTTAGTCGCAACGCGGCAGGGCGACCGCATCACCTTCCGCCCGGCAGACGAGATCAACGACGTGACGCTCGTTATCCGCTCCGACATGAAGAACGACCTGAAGTTCGGCAACAAGCTACAGGTCTACGACTGCATCGACGAAGGCAGGATCAAAGTCTTCTTCGGCACATCCATCAAGGAGATTCGCGACGACGAGGTGGTCTTGCAGAACGCACGCACTGAAGAGGTCAAGGCGACGATCCCAAACGACTACATCTTCGCCATGATCGGCGGCGACCGTCCCACCAAGTTCCTCGAATCAATCGGCATCAAGATCGGTTGATTCGGTAAAGCATCCACACGTTGAGAGGCTTGCCCGAAGCCCGCCGGTTCGACTGACAATTCAGTTTGAACCGGCGGGCTTCGGACAAGCCTCTCAACTAACGCTTGAGATTCCCTTATGGCTCGGGGCTGACTTCGGGAACGGCCCGGCCCATGCCCTGATAGATGCCCACGATGGTGTCGATCTTCTTCCGAGCCTCGTCGTTATCGGGGTCGTATTTGAGTGTCTGACGGAAGTCAGCGAGCGCGTACTTGTAGAGTTGCGGCTTTCCGGCTGACCAGTAGACGTTGCCGCGCGCGAGATACGCGTCGGCAGCCGCCTTCTTCTCTGCGTCTTTCGCGCCGGGGGCTTTAGCCTTCTCCGAAGCCGTCTTGATGCGCGCGTCCAACTCCGTCGTATCGACAAGCTTGCGCTCGGTCGTCGCGTCTGCGGCCGGCGCAGCCGCGCCCCCACCATGTGAGGGAGTGATACCTAAGTCGGAAGCGTTCGCGCCGCCGACGCCGTGCGCCACGCTTGTAGACGCGTTCGTCGTGCTCGTCGTCGCGTTGGCGTTCTGACGCGTTGCGTTGCCGGAGGGCTGCCCCCCGCCGCATCCGTCGAGGAGCGCGAGGGCGGCGAGCATGGATAACAGAAAGAGCTTTCGCATACGGGATGACTCCTGTGAAAGATTTTGCGGGCCGTTGATAAAAAATTTTGCGGGCCGATGATACACGCGAACGCCCGCCGAGTCACACGGACTGGCGGGCGTTCGGGTAAACAAATCCGGGGCGGCGCTTACTTGCCTGTATGACACTTGATGCAGTCGTTGGTCGTAGGCGCGTTGATCCCTTTCCTCTTTTCGACCGCCTGATCGTGACAGCCGTTACAGTTGCGGTGGAACGCCTCCTCGTTGGTGAGGACGGTCGGGTCGGTGTCGCCCTCATATGTGACCTGCGGAGCCTCTGCGAGCAACTTCGGCTTGTCGCCCTCCTGCGCGTGGCACGCGCGGCATGTCTGCACCTCGGGCGTCTTCGGGTCTTTGACCGTCTCTGCCGTGAGCGTCACGGTTCGGTCGGCGGGATTGCCCGACTTGAGCGGCGGATGCTTTGCGGCCTCAGCGGCGGGCTGGTCTGTGTGGTGACACTCGACGCAACCGATGGGCTTCGTGCCGTCAATATTGTAGTTCTTCGTTGTGTGATTGACGTGGCTGAAGGTGACGGCGAGGCTCTTGGCCTTGTCCTTCTTGGAGTCGGTCGAGAGCTTGTACACGTCTTTCGGCGCTTGCGCGCCTTCGGCCACAAGCGACGCCGAGCCGGACTTGAGCGACGACGAGTTGCAGCCGATGATGCACGCGAAACAGATAAGCGCGACCGATACGATGAAAAGTTTCATGATTGGTTGTCCCTGGAATTTAACTCGATCTGCCTTGATGTCAAAAGAGCTTGGCGGGAGAGATGAAACCTGCTTGCCATGGCCTAGAAATTAAAAGCGCATCTCAAGTCTTGCCACAGAGACACAGAGTTTAAGAATGAAAGAATGTCTGACGGTTCCTTTCTTGTTCTGTGTCTCTGTGGCTAATCTTCATTGATTCCGTCCGGGGATGTCGGAATGATAGACGGGACAACAAAACCTTGTCAAACCTTTTTCCCGCGCGCCTTCTTTAAAGCGTCTTCCTCTGCAACGCATTTTCTTCAACATCTCCGGGCGAACAGGTTCAGAAGCGGAAGGTCTGTCCCTTGTGACAACGCTTACAGTCTGCGAAGTCGTCGCCGCCGAACGCACGCCGGTTATTGTGACAGGTCATGCAGCTCTGCGCGCGTCCCGAGCCGAAGTGCTGTGTGGGACGCGGCGACGCGACCTGCCGCGCCTGTCCCGCGCCCGCGCGCACCTGATGGCACTCGTCGCAGCGCAAGCCCTGGCGTGCGCCGTGCGAGGCGTGGCTGAAACTGACGCTGTAGGCGCGCGAGCCTGTCGGCGTGCGCGCGTAGCCGCCCTGCGCGTGGCATGTGCTGCAAGAAGAGATGTCGCCCCCGGAAGAGCCTTGCGCGTTCGGCGTGTGGCAGCGATAGCAGTTTTCGTGTGCGCCCGCGCCCGAAGGAATCGAGAGCGCAACGCCGCGCCGCGCGGGCAGATGGCACGACGCGCAACCCTGTTCGGGTCGAGCGCTTCCCTGCGAGTGCTGCGCGTGGTCGAAGCGCATATTGAAGCCGGTCAGGCCGGGGAAGTCTTTTAGCGGCGGGTTTGCAGACTCGACGCTAGTATGACAGTTCATGCAGAGCGGACTGCCCGAGGTCGTGAACTGCTGGATATGACAGTCCGTGCAAGCCTTGTGACCGGGCAGGCGCGGGCGAGCCGAATTGTCCGGGCGTTGATGGCAGGAGTTGCACGCAAGCGACGCGTGCTGCGGAATCGAGTGTGAAAAGTTTGATGCTTCCCCGCCCTGCGTTGGCGCGGCGGCCGTCGGCTCGATGGACGGCGCGGCGGGGACAGACGGCGCAGGGCCCCCTGCCGCAAGGATGAACAGCAAACCTGTGATGCCGACGAGCAGCAACACGCGGCCAACGACCCGCGGGACGCCTGTCGCCTGCCGCCCTCCGTCTCGGTCGGCTCTGATGTTTTGGTTTGTATCCGGCACTTCTGTCACGGTCTATTTTCCGACGGCGTCGAGATGCGCTTTGGGCACTTTCTCCTTGCCGAGATTAACGTGGCACTTCACACACTGGAAGTTGGCATCCGCCAAACGCTTGTCTACTTCTTCGTTGAGAATCTTCTTTGGCTTCGCGCTGACGTGGCAGGACGAACCGCCGCCGCAGGAGAGGATTGGTACTTTGAGCGTGTTGGCGTCGAGCACGTTGATCGAAGGGATGTTGACATGACAGCTCGCGCAGTCTATCCCCTTATGATTCTCCTCGTCGTGTGCGAAGGTGACGGTCTCTCTGCGGAGCAGTTTACTGATGATGAAGGGGTCTGTGAACCCTGCCTTCGCGGCTAACTGAAGGTCTGCGTCTTTACCGGCGGGCATCAACGTCGTCTTCCCCTGCGGCAGAAGCTTGTGACAGCCCGCGCAGTCAGAGGAGAGAGGCTTCTCGCCGCCGTCCTGCCAGTGACAGTTAAAGCACGAGTCGTGACCCGTCGGCGTCGTCTTCAAAAGCCCGTCGGGCAGCGTCGTGGCCGCAGACGCCGCTGCCGAGTCGGAAGGCTTGGCCGCCGCGCCTTGTCCCGTATGTTGCCTGTAGGTTTCGTGGCAGATCGAGCAACTGTTCGGCTTCGGCTTCGGCTTCTGGGCCGGCTCCTGCGCGAGACTTGCACGCACGAAGCGTACGCCGTGCCCTTCCTCGGAAGGCTGGAAGAGGCGTGCCATCACGTCCTGATGCAGGTCGTGCGGGAAGTTGAGCGCGAACTCCGAGGGCCTCGTCTTTGCCTTCTCAGAGCGTGCGAAAGGCTCGCCCGGATTCTCGAAAGGGTGCCGTGTGCCGGAGCGCGGCGAGACGACCGTGTGACACACGGAGCAGATAACGGGACGCGCGCCTTTGAAGAACTGGCTCCGGTGACAGTTGAGACAGGAGACGTGCTCGGGGTAGTCGGTGATGTCCGGGAAGGCCGCGTCGTGGTCGCGCACCTGCGCCCAGTTGTCACTCGGGCTTTTGTGACAGGAGTCGCAGGAGTTCTGACGATGCGCCGCCGTGCTGTGTGTAAACTTCGAGAAGTCAACGCGCGGCCTTGCGGCGGCTGGCGTGCGTCGCCGTATGCCCTTGCGCTGACGCTGCGGTTCGGGCGTCGTGCTTACGGCCAACCCCGCGGCTGACGATGTGCACGGACGCGAACAGACCAGGGCGCAAGAGGCCACCAGGAGCAGAAGAGCTAACGTCAGTGTTCGATGCTTCATCCGTTCGCCGTTTAAGAAAGGCCGAAACATTCAGCCGGAGCGCGCGTTTGAGGTGGCGCACCCGAACGGGTGAGGCGCGAGATTGCCTGTTGGTAAAGCTTCGGAAAAGATTTAATTACCTGAAGCGGTTTGTAACACAGTCGGCGAAGACATGCCAACATAAATTTTTCCGAGTCGGAACAAGACCCTTTGAAATCCGTGTTGTCTTCGCTCAGTATCCGAGGTCATGGCGAAGAGGCGGCGGTCTGAGCGGCAGGCTGGCTCAGGACGTATGTGACGGCCCACATTTGCCTCGGGTTCGGGGGCAGCGACATCACTTTGCAGTCCCAAACGGGGCCGCCCTCTTGCAGCGGGAAAAGGTTC
>JAVRON010000120.1:0-18810 GCA_032162705.1 Acidobacteriota bacterium | reverse complement strand
CTAGGCCGCGAGAGCTAACTCGTTAGAGTTCGCAGTTGTTTTTTCTACGCTTATTAACGGGCCGCATAGAACGCCCGGCATGCATCCGTCCGACGATCCAGGCCCCTGTCGAGACCTTTCGCCCCCTTCATTCGCGCACCACTTTAGATGCGCGTGCGTGAGTATAGATGCTCCCGACGCCGCGCGGCAAGGGCGCGAACCTTTGACCCGACGAGAGTACCCGCCGCCTCGCGCGCAGACGGGGCCCTAAGTTATAATTCGCGTGACGGTGGTCTCCCGGTGCTTTACCGTCGCCGCCGCCCAAGCGTGTGGCGGCCAGGTCGCGGACGCGGCAGTTCTCTCGCCTGCCCGAGCTTCTAGACTTTGAGGTCTTAATCCCATGTCAGCTAAACAAACGCGAAACGACGGCACGAAGGCGCGCGCGCTTGCCGCGCCAGCAGCGCCACGGCGGAGATATCTGCGCCGCTTCTGGTTCCCGGCAGTCCTTCTGCTCGCCATCGCCGCGGGCGGCCTGACCGGCATCGTGCTCGCCTACAGCCTCAACTACTCGCGCGCCGCCGAGGAGGTCAAGGCGCTGGCGACCTATCGCCCGAGCGTCGTCACACGTGTCTATGCAGACGACGAGGAGACCGTTATCGGCTCGTTCGCGTTGGAGCGCCGCGTTCCGCTCAAGTTCGAGGAGATTCCGCCCAACGTCCAGAACGCCATCCTCGCGGTCGAGGACGCGCGCTTCTTCGCGCACAACGGCATCGACCCCGTCCGCATCATGGGCGCGGTCTGGAAGAACGTCACGACGGGCAGCCGCGAGGGCGGCTCGACCTTGACGCAGCAGCTTGCCAAGCGTCTCTTCCTCACGCCCGAGCAGACCCTGACGCGCAAGGTCAACGAATGGGTCGTCGCGCTCCAGATCGAACGCTACTACACCAAGCAGCAGATCATGGAGATGTACGTCAACAACATCTTCCTCGGCGCAGGCTCCTACGGGTTCGAGGCCGCCGCCGAGACATACTTCGGCAAGCAGGCCAAAGACCTCTCGGTGGAAGAGGCGGCGCTCTTAGCAGGTATCCCTAAAGCGCCGAGCCAACTCTCGCCCACGGTCAGCATCGAGCGGGCCAAAGACCGCCGCGACCTCGTCATTCAACTGATGGCGAACAACGGCTTCATCTCTCAGGGTGAGGCCGACGCCGCCAAAGGCCGCCCCATCAAGCTGCACGAGTCTGCGTTTGCGCCCTCTTTGCAATCGGCCTCGCCCATCTTCGCCTATCCGGTCGAGGAGATTCGCCAGCAGCTCGAAGACAAGTACACGACGCGCATCGCGCAGGGGGGCTTGACGGTTTACTCGACGATCAACGCCGCGGCGCAGACGAAGGCTTACTACGCGCTGCGCGAGGGGCTACGGGTTTACGACCGCGGGCACAGCGGCTGGCGCTCGGCCTTTCAGGTCATTGGTCAGCAGACACCGGACGGCTCCGTGCAGGTCACGCCGCAGCAGCTTGCCTCTTATCACCACCCGGACTGGTACGAGGAGCGCTTCAAGCCGGGCGAGTACCTGATGGGACTCATCACCAAAGTTGACCAGGCAAAGAACGAAGCGACCGTCCACTTCGGCGGCTACGACGCGACGGTGACGGCGAAGGACATGGGACGCGCTGCCGGGCGTCAGCCCAAGAGTGAGTTCAAGGTCGGCTTCCTCGCCGAGTTCAAGATCAAGGAGGTCAATGCGGACTCGCATCGCGTGACAGTAGAACTCACCCAGACGCCCGCGGTTGAAGGCTCGATCATGACCATCGACGCCAAGAACGGCGAGATCGTGACGATGGTCGGGGGATACGATTTCAACCACAACAAGTTCAACAACGCCACGCAGGCAGACCGCCAGACCGGCTCTTGCTTCAAGCCCTTCATCTACTCGGCGGCGGTCGAGTGGGGCATGACACCCGACACGGTCATCTCCGGCGCGGCCATCAACCGCAACGGCTGGCAGCCGCACAACTACGACGGCTCGACCTCTTGCGGCGACGTGCCGATGAAGATAGCGCTCGCGCACTCTCTGAACATCCCTGCTGTCCACACGCTCGACATGGTCGGCATCCAGACCGCCTCGCAGATGGTGCGCCGCTTCGGCATCACGCGACCGATGGCCCCGTATCTGCCTTCGGCGCTCGGCGCGACCGAAGTGCCCTTAATCGAAATGGTCTCAGCCTACTCGACCTTCCCCGGCAAGGGCATACGCCACGAGAAGCATCTCATCCGTCGCGTCATCGACCGTGACGGAAACACTCTGGAAGAGTGGGAGCCGACGACCTTCAAGGTGATGAGCGAATACGTCGCGCTCACGATGGTCGGAATGATGCGCGGCGTCGTCGCGCCGGGCGGCACGGCTCCTGCGGCCTCTTCCGTGGGCGTGCAGGTCGCGGGCAAGACCGGCACGGTCAACGACCACACGGACGTGTGGTTCATCGGCTACACGCCGACCTATGTCACAGGCGTCTGGCTCGGCTATCCCGGCATGAAGAAGAATCTCGGCACGGACATGACGGGCGGCCACGGCGCGCTCCCCATCTGGATCGACTTCATGAAGGACTTCCTCAAGGACAAGCCGAAGGAGAAGTTCGACGAAGCGCCGAAGATGCCCGAGGACATACGCGAGCTAAACCTCCAGCGCCAGCGCGAGATGAACGAGGAGCGCAACTCCTTCGTCAACGCCGCCTCGAAGGGCGACAGTAAGACCGCGCCCGCGCTCACCGTCGATACCAAGCTCGAACAGGTCACGCTGCCGCCCGCTCCCGGCGAGGGGCTGACGGCGACGACTCCCGCCGAATCCTCGCCGGGCACGAAGAAGACTGAACCCACCGCCCCGCGCGTCAACCCGCACGAAGGCGACGCTCCGCCTCCATCGCCCTCCGCCACACGCCCGCGCGAAGTCGAGGCGACGAAGAAGAAAGGCAAGAAGGGCGAGAACGACCAGCGCTGAGCGTAAGGCAAAAGTAAAAAGGCAAAAGTTAAGATGGGAGGCACGCTCCTCTTCTTAACTTTTGCCTTTTTACTTTTGCCTTTTCCGCTTCTGCTCAGAGCAGACGGTCGAGCCAGTACGGGAGCATCTTGCGCCACCAGGGCCAGTCGTGATCCACGTCCGGGCCCCAAACGTCGAGCGTGTGCGGGATGCCTTTGGAGCGGAGTATGTCGGAGAGTTGACGGCTGCGCTCGGGAGCCTCGTATGCGCCCTGCCCCGTCAGGATGACGATTGAGTCAGCCGCACGCAGGCGCGGCAGGAAGTAGTCGTCGTCCAGATTCGGCAGGTACGAGACGGGGTTGTTGTAGTAGACGCTGTCGTCGTGGTAGCCGTTAAACCAAGGGCGCACGTCGTAGCTGCCGCTCATCGGGATAGTGCCGCGCAGAACGTCCGGGTGGCGGAAGTATGCGTTGGCGGCGAGGTATGCGCCGAGCGAAGCGCCCGTCGTCAGAGGCGCTTGCCCGTCCGCCTCATGGCGTATGAGCGGCAGCACCTCGTCCGTGATATAGCGGTCGTAAGCGGCCAGCAGCGCGGCCTTCAAAGGCGGCGGTGCCTGCTCGTTCATCAGGCTGTAGCGGTTGACACTGTTGATCGAGTAGGCGCGCAGTCGCCCCGCCTCGATGTGATGACTGATGGAGTCAACCAGATGGAAACGCTCGTACTCAAGAAAGTCGGCGGCGGCCGTCGGGAACATGAGCAAGGGATAGCCCGCGTGCCCGTAGGCCACGAGCGGCATCTCCATTCCCAATGCGGGGCTGTGCCACGAAGTGATGCGACGCTCCATACCGTAAAGAATCCTCCTGCGGCAAACCTTGCGCGACGTAAAAGATTACGCGACGTAAAAGATTAAGACTTGTAACGAGGAATGAGGAACGATAATCCAACCCGCCTCTGCGGCGCAACCCGACAGCCACGCCGTTTGACACCCGCGCAAACCCTCTGCTATAAAAAATTCGCCCGCGCGGGAGCCGAAAACCCCAAGCGAGCGTTACAATCCGCAGTAGCTCAATGGCAGAGCATCCGGCTGTAAATTAGTTGCAGCTTCCACAGGTGACTGTGGTTGAAAAACTGGGTGAACTCAGAAGAGCCTAAACCGGCTTTCGAGCCGGCATGGTAATCCTGAGCGAAGCCTGACGAAACGGCAGGTGCGACGAGCACACAGTAGTCAGGAACGTGCAGAGACTAGGGGTTGAGGAGCCGCCACCGATAAGACCCCATAAGCGCCCGGCAACTTCTCCTTTGGGGAAGTTGATGAGATAGTCCGCCCCCGCGTGAAAACACGGGATCAAGCGTAACCGGAGGGTTGTAAGTTCGAGTCTTACCTGCGGAGCCATTACCATAAAGCGAAAGCCGCGTACCTCGCGGCTTTCGCTTTATGGTAATGGCTCAGGTGCGGGTGACGTGCTAGAGTCGGCACATGGTTATCGTCACCTTACGATGTCAGCACTGCGAGAGCCAGAACATAGTGCGTAACGGGCTGGCCGCTGACGGGCGGCAGCGTGACCTGTGCCGCGATTGCGGCCAACGCAGCCGCGAGCAGCCGCGCACCAATGCTTACAGCGAGCAAGAGCGCGAACAAATACTCCGAGCTTACGACGAACGCAGTTCCTTGCGCGGCCTCTCGCGCACCTTCGGCGTCTCGCGCCAAACCGTCACCGACTGGATCAAAATGTGGCAAGCGATTCCAGAAGCCTTCCGTCTTGCTCACTGCTACACGGACTTCTGGAAGGCGTACGCGAACGTGATCCCCGCCGGGCAGCACTCGGCGGTCGGGAAGGAGTCGGGAAGGAGTCGGGAAGGAGTCGCGTCAGACGGCTCACGTCGAGCGGTGGAACCTGACTTTGCGTCAGCGGCTGGCGCGGTTCGTCCGGCGGACGTTATCATTCTTGAAGTCATCACAGATGCACGAGGCGTGTTTACTTCTCTTCATCCACCGCTACAACTGTAGTCATGCGCTCACCCTAATGTGAGCCACTGCCTATCCTTCTTCCCGGCGGCACTTCGGACATTGCAGCGGATGACAGGCGCGGCAAAAGGCTCTCTCACAACCCGCGCAGGGACCCTGAGCCGCTAGACTGGTGAGGTGCAGCCGGTCGTCGCAGACCACCCGCACCGGGGACTGTGTGTAGCTGTGCTCGCAGGGCGGAACGTCCAACTTACGCGCGAGCGGATTCCAGTCCAGCGCGATTCGGCGCTCACCTTTGCGTCGCCTGATTAAGATGGCGATGCGCTGCACCGGCATCACAACTTCGAGCGTCTGGCTCCACGTAACGTCAACACGTAGCGCATACTTCTGCCGCAAGTCCGCGACCTTCGCCTCGTACTCGCGTGCAATCGCTTCGAGGCGCAGGCGCTCGCGCGTGCTTTCCTTTTCGGCGGCGAGATGTTTCCGCAGGCGCAACAGAGATTCCGCGCGTAGCTCGTTGAAGTAGTCGTGGACGCGCCACAGGTCACGGTTTAGGCGGCGCTGCATTCCTTTAAGAAAGGGCGCGAGATGCGCTTCGATGCGTTCGGGCAACGCACGCGCGACGCGGGATTGCAATTGCGCCGGCGTCCAATCGGGCGGCAGGCCGGCGGGTGCCGGCGGTGCATCCTGAAGGCCCGCCATCTCAATCGCGGAAGAGAGCAATTCATCGGCAATCGCATCGAGCGCACTGCCGTTGGCGAGATTGAAGCCGAGCTTGATGACGCTATCGCGCTTCTCGTCGGAAAATGCCGTGACGCGAAACAGCATGACGAGATAACGAGTCCACGCGGGCGTCACGCCGACGACGCGATAAACAGCGTTCTGTAAATTGACCGTGTGCTCGACCACGCGCTCGGCATTCGTGAGCTGCGGCAACGCGACCGGAAGCGTGACGCGCGCCGTCTGCCCGCGCTCGCCAAGCAAAAGTCCAAATCGTTCCAGCCAGTCCGACTCCAGGCCGACCCGCTCGGAGTTGGCCGGGAGATCAGCCGCGAAACCGAGCCGCGCGAGTTCCGGGATTTGTAAGACTTGCGCCACCGGCGCGGGCGCGAGCAACTCCAAACCTTCAGGCTCGATGCGCTCCACCAGCACGCCTTCATAATCCAACAGGCGCCCGGCGAAATCTCGAAAGCTGCTTGATGACTCAGACATAAATCAAGTGAGGAGTGATGAGTAAGAAATGTGTCTTTAACTCATCACTCCTCACTCCTCACTTCTCACTTCTCACTTCCTTTTGCAGTGCTCGATCATCCACAGGCACGCCAGCTTGGTCGCGCCCAGTTCGTTGTAATAACGATTGCGTAACTCGCTCGACTTGACTGAAGAAAGGTGGCGCGGATTCATCCCGATGCTTTCGGCAAAATCTTTCTGCTTGATGCCCGCTGCTTTCAAATCTTTGAGCAGCTCTTCGAGCGTCGTTCCCCGCAGGCAATCCGCCACGTCTTCGGGCGTGGCGATTTTTCGCTTGAGCGTCTTTCTCTCGATAGTCTTAAAGCTCTCCGGATTGTTCAGGAACGTACGCGCCAGAGCGTGGCAATGATGACAGCCGCCGCCTTTCCCGATGTAGCAACTGCAAGCCGACCTCGTGCCCTGATCTTTCACTTCGATGGACACAAGATACACGCCGTAGTTGCCGTTGACTTTCGCCGCGAGCTTATTCTCAGCGCGCGTCCGCTCGAAGAACTTGCCGACGTAGCGTTGCACTTTGGGATGAGACGCATGAGGCCAGTTGGCTTCGACCGCGATTTTGAGTTGGTCAGAATCCGTTTCTTCTTTCACTTTCAGTCCCTGTTCCCGCGTTCACTTCAACCTTATTCTCTTTGACTTGAGGCATGTTCGTTGCTCCTATCCGGCCACGAATTCATCGCCGAACAATTCTTCATCGAGTTGCTTGACGGAATCATACTGCTGCTTGGCCTGTGCCATCCGCTCGCCGAGTTGGGCGAAAGTGTGTTCGCGCTCCGCTACGGTCGTCTCGACCCACGCCTTGAAGACAGTTTCGGCGAACTCGCCCTCATCGTCCATCTCGCCGAGTATCTGGCCGATCTCGCCGACGACCAGCTCGAACATGTTGATCTTCTCGTCGAGGACGTGCAGCACCTGCTCTTCGAGCGTGCCGACGACGATGGTGTTGAAGATGAAGACTTCGCGCGTCTGCCCGATGCGATGGATGCGCCCGATGCGTTGCTCAATCGCCATCGGGTTCCACGGCAGGTCGAAGTTGATGAGCGTGTTGCAGAATTGCAGGTTGCGCCCTTCGCCGCCCGACTCGGTCGAGAGCAAGAGCGGTGTTTCCGCCTGGAATCGCGCAATGGCCGTATCCTTTTCCGGCCCGCTCATCGCGCCCTCAAAGCGCACAAACGGCGCGGCTTCTTTCTCCAACAGATGCGATAGGCGTTCAAGCGTCTCGTGATGATGAACGAAGACGATCTTTTTCTCTTCTGCGTTGCGGCCCAGCAGTTCAAGCAGCGCCTTCTCTTTGACCGTCGGCCCGCTCTGCGCAAGCGCCTCGTAGCGGTCGGCGAGTTCGCGCCAGCCCTTGCTGTTTTCGACGGCCCTGCTCTTGGCAGCGAAGCGCGTGATCGCACGCGCGGCGGTCGCCGGAGTCGAGCCTGCCGACGAGAGCAGATGCCGGAGCGCGAGGCGGTGCGCCGTGGTCTCCTCGGCGTAAGTTTCCTGCACGAGGCGATTCAATTCCGCGTAAGCCTCCGCTTCCTCCGCCGCGGGGTCGAGCCGCACTGTCACGGCATGGCGCGGCGGCAGGCGCACGTCCACGAGCGAGCGCGTGTTGCGGATCATCACATCGCGCATCAGGTCGCGCATCCGTTCGCGGTTCGCGGGCACGCGCGGTTTGCCTTTGGTCATGTAACTCTGGCGAAACTCTTTTTCGGTTTTGAAAATCCCCGGCTTGAGCAGCGTCAACAAATTGTAGAGTTCGACGAGACTGTTCTGCACGGGAGTCGCCGAGAGCAGGAGCAGGAAACGCTTCTGGAGCGCGTTGACGAGTTTCCAGTTTTGCGTCTGGCGATTCTTCAGATGATGCGCTTCGTCCACGATCACGAGGTCATAATTCTGTGCGGCGAGCAACGGGAAATGTTCGGCGCGGCGCGCGGTGGCAATCGAAGCGATGACGCGCGGCTGCGCCCAGAACCCCACCGCGTCGCGGCGAAGCAGCGGGTCGTAGCTCGTCGCAAATTCGACCTCGAACTTCGTCCGCATCTCCTCCTCCCACTGCCCGACGAGCGTGGCGGGCGTCAGGATCAGGACGCGCCGCGCCATGCCGCGCAGCAGGTATTCCTTGAGCGCCATGCCCGCCTCGACGGTCTTGCCTAAGCCCACTTCATCCGCCAGCAACACGCGCCCGCGAAACTGTTTGAGCACCTTTCGCACGGCTTCGGTTTGATACCAGTACGCTTCTACGTTGTGCAGCGTGGGCAAACAAAGCAACTCGTCGAAGCCTTGCAGCAATCCGAGATGCGACAACTCGTAGCGCAAGCGGAAGGCAGTCAGATCATCCGCCGCGTTTGCGCCGCCTGCGCTTTCCGCCGGAGTCACGTCGAAGCTCTCCGGCAAGGTGACGGCAACCGGAATCCGCGCCTCGATGCGCGGCAAAGGCTGTGACTCTTCAACCAGCTCAGGCGTTGTAGTTTGAGATGGCAGCGCGACGGCATCGGCGCTGATCGCCGAAGCGTTTGCTTCTTTGTCGCGGGCGGCGGCGCGACTTCCTTTTGCACCCTTGCTCACCTTATTGCTTCGGGCAGAAGTAGCAGCGAGATTCTTCACCCTCTTCGGCGCGGGCGTCGCCGCCGCACGGCGTTTCTCGGCGCGCTCGATCCTGTCGAGCCAATTGTGTACCCACGACCTGAGCGCCCAGTCGCCTGGCAAATAGAGGAATGAGCGGTGCAGGTTGCCGCCGTGCTGCTTCATAACCTGCGCGGCCTGCGCCCAACGCTCCTGTTGCGCCAGCGCGATGGCACGCAGCAAAGCTCCCTCGGCTTCAATCGGCCGGAAGCGTTTAGAAAAACGATGCTCGTAACGTAAACTAAGCTCCGGTCGTTCGGCGAACAGGGCCACGAGCGCCGCCATCAACAGTAACTCGGGGTCGGACGGGTGAGACTGCAATGCGGCTTGCGCCTCGCCCAACGCCCCGCCTTCGCGGCGATTAATGCGTTCAAGCAAGCGTCGCTTCAAGCCGTCAAGATCATCCGTCATCGCGTGCATCGCAGCGGTCAAATGTGGGTCTTTCAACTCGCTCATAACAATAAGAAGTTACGATAGACCTATTGATTGGATGAATTACGTCAAACCACCTCGCTTCGTCATCGAGGCTCAGATTAAAACATGGACATCGCATTGTCAGCTAAACACCAGCGGATTCTCCGGGAGCAAACGATTGACGAATCCGAACCGGGCAGAGTCTTGCGCGATTTCGAGATGCAGCTGAATTTCGTCAGCCGGCAGGAGACCAAAGTCAGCGGGATACACCAACTTTTGCCGATGAATCTTTTAGCTGAACTCAACGCGCAACTCTCAAAGCCTCTGCGCTCCGGCCTCAAGCGCCCGCAACAGAAATCCTATCCACACATCAACGGCCTGTATCTGCTCCTGCGCGCGAGCGGGTTGTCTCTAATTGCAGAAGAAGGAAAACACACGGTCTTTCTCTAGACCAACAGGCGCTCGACTCGTGGCGCAGCCTGAACGCGACGGAACGCTATTTCACGCTGCTTGAGGCATGGCTGGTGCGCGGCGAAGCAGAGATCATCGGCGAATCCCGCGACCCCTTAAGCTCGCTCTTCAAATGCTCGGCCTTCATGGAGCGCCTGCCCGACGCAGGTTTGAAAGTTGCCGGAGACCGTCAGGCCGAGCAGTTCACGATTCCCTATTTGATTGGAGCATACAATCTCGCGCTGCTGGATTTGTTCGGCTGCGTCTCCGTCGCGGAAGGACAGCCGGAGGTGGGTAAGGGCTGGGTCATCGCTCGAATCAAACGAACGCCCTTATTTTTCTATTCAGAAGTTGAAGCCACCAGCGATTGATACTCAGGATGGCGTTTCAGGTAAACGGCGCAGCTTCCAACGTCTTGAGCAAAGTTTCCTCATCCCAGGGTTGATTGAAGCGAACGCCGTTGATAAAAAATGTCGGCGTTCCGTTGACACCGCTTTCCACGCCGCCCATGAAATCCTCGCGGACTCTTTCCTCGAAAGCATCGTTCTGCAAATCTTCCCTAAACTTTTCCACGTCAAGACCGATGTTCGCGGCGTAAGCGATTAAACTTTCATCGTCCAGGGCATTTTGGTTCTCATACAGCATGTCGTGCATCTCCCAAAACTTGCCTTGCGTAGCAGCACTTTCCGCCGCTTCAGCCGCGTGCAAAGCATCGGGGTGAGCCTGCGTGAGGGGGAAATTGCGAAAGACAAAACGCAGTTTGTCTCCCATCTTTGCCTGCACTTTTTTGACAATCAGATACGCCCTGCCACAGTGCGGGCATTGGTAATCGCCGTATTCGACGAGCGTCACTCGCGCCCCGTCCGAGCCTTGAACGTGGTCGTGCGCGCCGACCGGAACCGTCAACTCAGGTGTTTCCGTGTTAGACATTTGCTTCCGCCCCCGCTTCGCTTTTGTCAGCTTGAATTTCTTTGAGCGTCTGTAGAATCTCTTTCGCGCCCGGATTAACACCGAGTGGCGAAACGTAGCTGTAACGAATCACCCCGTCCCCGTCAATGACAAACAATGCGCGCTCGGAGAACCCGTCGCCCTCACGGTACACACCGTATTTTTTCGACACTTCACCTTTCGGCTCGAAGTCCGATAGCAGAATCATCTTGTAGCCGCGAGCTTCACGAAACGCGGCGTGACAAAATACGCCGTCAACCGAGATGCCGACCAGTTCCGCGTTCTGTTTTTCAAACGTGGGGAGAAGCTCGTTGTACAGCGCCAGTTGGTCGCCGCACACCGCGCTCCAGTCGGCGGGATAAAACGCGAGTATCACGTTTCTACCGCGCAGTTTGCTCAGTACGAGTTTTTCTTCCGCGTCGCCAGCCGCCGCGCCCGCATGGCTCGACAACGTAAAATCAGGAGCCTTTTCGCCCGCTTTTAGCAATTCACTCATTGATGATTCTCCCTCAAAACATCTGATTTGCTGACCCGCCGCTGATCGTGCCGGCATTGAATATTCAAGCTATCAGAACCCATCGTTACTTACACACTCATTCTCCTCAGGCAGTTTGCGCCGAAGCGTTTTCCTTCCACACCCCGGCAACGATTTCATAGGCGCGAAGCCTTGCCGTGTGGTCGAAAATCATCGAGTTAAGCATCAACTCATCGGCGTGTGTTTCTGCCAGAATGTTTTCCAAACCGCTTTTAACCGTCGCCGCGCTGCCGATGATCGAACCGCCTAAACGAGACTCGACAGCCGCCTTTTCCTGTGCCGTCCAAAGCTCGTTCATGTTTTCAACCGGTGGCTGCATTTCGCCAGACAGGCCGCGCGTCAACCGGAGAAAAGCCTGGAACTGCGTCGTAGCCAGAAACTGCGCTTCCGCGTCCGTCTCGGCGGCGACGACATTCATCGCCAGCATCGCATATGGTTTTTCTAATTCGTCCGATGCTTTGAAAGTCTCTCGATAAAGTTCGAGCGCGGGCAAGATGTACTCGGGCGAAAAATGTCCGGCGAAGGCGAACGGTAAACCCAACTGTCCGGCAAGCCGGGCTGAAAAACCGCTCGAACCTAAAAGCCAGATAGGAATGTTCAACCCCGCGCCCGGCACGGCCCTGACCCTTTGATTTTCTACCGGCGCGCGAAAGAAAAAGCGCAACTCTTCCAGCAGCTCCGGGAAATCGTCGCCGTCTGTGTGCAAGGTGCGGCGCAGCGCACGCGCCGTCAATTGGTCTGAACCGGGAGCGCGTCCCAACCCTAAATCAATTCGGTTGGGGAAGAGTGATTCGAGTGTCCCGAATTGTTCGGCGATGACGAGCGGCGCGTGATTCGGCAGCATGATGCCTCCCGCACCGACGCGGATTTTCGATGTTCCGCTCGCGATGTAACCGATCACGACCGATGTCGCCGCACTCGCGATGCCGGTCATATTATGGTGTTCGGCCAGCCAATACCTGTGAAATCCCAGACGCTCAGTGTGCTGCGCTAGACTCAAGGAGTTGCGGAACGACTGCGCCGCCGCCGAACCCTGATTGATCGGTGACAAGTCCAGAACCGAAAATGGAATGTCCGACAGTTTCTTCATCATGCTAAACGCTGCGAAAGCTTGTAATAATCATGCCAATGTTCAACCAGATTCGCTTTTGACTTGTGCTTACCTAATGGTTCCAGACGCCGAACTTCCCGGCTTGATAGTCCCGGATAGCTTGAACGATTTCCGCTTCCGTGTTCATCACGAAGGGCCCGCGCGCCGCGATGGGTTCGTTGTTCGGCTCGGCGTGCCCGAAAAGAATGACCGCGTCCGTCCGCGCCTCGATCTCTATCCGCTCGCCGTCCCGGTTGAACTCGACGATGTGGCGTGCGCTCACCTGCTCGCCGTTGACCACCAACTCCCCTTTGACGACGTAAAAGAAGACGCTCCTCCCGGCGGCGACATCTCTTATGAGCCTTCCGCCTTGTTTGAAGTGAACGCTGCTTAAGTGGACATCCGTGAGCGGTACAAGAGCAGCCTCTGCGCCGTCCCAATTGCCGGAGATCAGATTGACCGTGACACGCCCGTTGTCGAATTCGAGTTCGGGGATGTCATTTTTTTGTAAACCGATGTAACGCGGCTCCGTCATCTTGAGTCTGGCGGGTAGGTTCAGCCAGAGTTGCAGGATTTCCACCTCACCGCCCCCGGCCTTGAATTCTTCCGAAGAGAGTTCGGCGTGAACCAGCCCACGCCCCGCCGTCATCCATTGCACGCCGCCCGCTTTAATCAGACTCTCGTACCCGCCACTGTCCCTGTGCACGAGGTCGCCCGCCACGATGAACGTGACCGTCTCGAATCCCCTGTGTGGGTGCGGGCCGAACGGGAGTCCGCCGTTGTGCGGCGGGTATACTTGATGCCCGTGATGGTTCAGAAAAATGAACGGCTCTAGTTCATCTCTGCCCGATGCTGAAACCGGTAGCGCCTGATAGGTGACGAGATCACCTATGTCGGCCCGCACAGCCCTGTGCAGATTCTTAACTGTTTTCAAGTTGCCCCTTACCTTCGACGCACACGAACAGCGCACGGCGAACCCCGTTCTAATTAATCACCCATATCTTAGCGACGGACTTTGCGCTCTACTCCAGCACCGCGATGGGACGCCGCCCGTCAGCCGCCTTTGGCAAAGGAAGATACCGCCCGATGGCAAAGCGTCCCGCTCCGGCGATCAAGATGGGCAGGAGCGTGCCGATAGCCAGCAAGTGATACTCGAATCCCTCGCCCGCCTGTTTGCCGGCCCAGTTCATGAAGAAGCCGAACCTGCCGTGCACCATGAAAACGGCCCCGAGCATGATGAGAACGAGTGACGCAGCGGAGAAGCGCGAGAGAAACCCGAAGATGAGTCCCAGCCCGCCGAAGAACTCGCCGACGCTCACGAGGTAGCCCAAAGGCCCCATCATTTGCACCACCGCGGAGAGACCCGGGCCACCAAACGCGCCGAAGAGTTTCTGAGCGCCGTGCGCTACAAAGACGAGGCCGACGATGACGCGTGCAACGAGCAGTGCCCAGTCCACCGCCGAGCGTTGATAGTTGTTGGATTCAGTTTGCATTGTTTCTCCTTCATAAAATCCTGAACGTCTACTGCAAAATCGAAGCGTGGTGATCGCTTGTCCGGTTATGAAGAGGACTTCACCTTCCCGAACCGGTAGCTTGAGACGGCAACGCCGCCGAAGAATGAGTCCTCATGATAGACGCGCGCTCCCGTCTCTGCTTCCGCCGCGCCGACGGCGACCATGAGCGGGATCAGGTGATCCTCGTCAGGGTGCGCCAGGCGAGCCGAAGGCGCATTGCTCCAGTCGCGGAGCTTTATGTTTCGCTCTTGGGAAGTCGAAGCGCAGACCGCCTCGGTCAGCCATGCGTCGAACTCGTGCGAGGGCGAGCGCCCCTGCGGCCCCAGCATCCTCAGGTTGTGATAGCTGAGACCGCTGCCGACGATGAGCACGCCCTCCCGCCGCAACGGCGCGAGCACGCGCCCGACGGCGAGGTGCGCCTCCGGGTCGTAGTCGCTCCTGATGGAGAGCTGTAGCACGGGGACGTTCGCCTCCGGGTAGATCGCCGCCAGCGGCGCGAAAGTGCCGTGGTCGAATCCGCGCACGTCATCCGCGGGGGCAGCGAAGCCCGCGCCGCGCAGCAGTCCCTGAACTCGGGTCGCCACCTCGGGCGAACCGGGCGCGGGGTACTTGATACGGTAGGTAAACTCGGGAAACCCCGAGTAGTCGTAGGCCATCGGTGGCGCGGGGTTAGACATCACCGTGAAGTCGCGCTCCTCCCAATGACCGGATACCACGAGCACTGCCTTCGGGGTTACTTCGAGCTGACGGGGCATGTCCTGCAAGGAGGCTTCCAGCTTGTCGTAGACGCCCGGCATCTCCTTCTTCAGCCAGGGCCACGGGCCGCCCCCGTGGGAGATGAAGTAGGTCGGGAGCACGTGCCCGCTTTCAGTTCTGTTAATCATCTGCAAATGCCTTGTTGTAACTTCCGTTGTTATAACGAATGTGATCGTAAAAAATTTTAATCAGACCTGCCGCGCAGCGCTTCGAGCAGTTCATTCAGGATCGTGAGTTGCTTCTTGCCGAGGTGCCCGGCCAGTCTTCGATGACTCTCAACGACCGGTTTGTCGAGTTCGGCGAGAAGGCGCAAGCCCCCCTCTGTGATGCGCGTGATGACTACGCGGCGGTTGTTCGCCGGACGCTCCCGCGAGATCAGTCCCCGCGCTTCGAGGCGGTCGAGGAGTCTCGTGACATCCGGAACGGTCGTCACCATCCGCTCGCCTATCTCCCCGCATGACAACCCTTCAGCCCCAGCGCCGCGCAGAATCCTGAGCGCGTTGTATTGCGTGCCCGTCAAATCTGCTTGCTTAAAGACTTCAGCGCCCCGCGACACAAGGTATTCCGTCGTGCGCGCGAGGTTGAGGATGACCTCCTCTTCCAGGCTCTCAAAGGGCTTGGTCTGTTTCAACTCTTTTTGCAGTTTGCCGGGCATGGAAGGCAGTATATTCGTGATAACAACTATTGTCAAGACAGCTTTACCACCATCTCTTTAAGGAGCCAGCCCCGTGCAGGAAGGGCGCAGGCTGAAAGCCCGCAAGCATTGTTCTCTTGACGCTCTTTTATTAATTCCGCACTCCCGCCCCACGCGCATATAATTGCCGCCGTCAGCAGCCGGTGACACGCGCAGGCACACCGGACGCGCGAAACTCAGTCGCGTCTCCTTCAAACAATGAAAGAGGCGAGACTAAATGGTGCCACTCTCACGAAACTGTAAGGAGACGGTCAGGGAGAAGAGGTCTGCGGCGATGAGTTTACCGAGAGAGAGATTCGGCCTCAAGGACTCATCTAATGCCGCTCGCCCTCTACATGGACGTTCAAGTTCCGAGGGCCGTAACGAACCACACATACGGCAACCCACAGGGGTACATTTTGCGCGTGTCACCTACTTTCATTGATTTCATAACCCGATGCAGTAGTAAACTCTGAAGCTACCACCAAAGAAAGCGCATATGTCTAAACGAAAAGCAAAACCAGCGGCATTAGCAGAGCCTAAGAATCCATTAACAGAAGTATTTGGCTTTCCGATTAGCAATAAGTCGGCGCGAGCGTTGCACTATCAAGAGAACCGTCTTTGCCCGTTCAATAACATCGTTCCCTCTTGTACGAAAGTCAGCGAGGTTGACCCGCTCGGAGTATGTAGCCTGTTCGATAGAGATGGGAACCCTACGGTCGTTTGCCCGACGCGCTTCAAGGAAGATTTTCTTATCACAGCCGAAGCCGCCCGATTCTTCTTCCGGCCTCATACGAAGTGGGTAGCGATGCCTGAGATTCGCTTAAAGGATTCGCGCGGCAAAGCTGCGGGCAACGTTGATATCATGCTCGTAGCGCACGACGACGACGGTTTTGTGACTGACTTCGGGGCTTTAGAAATTCAAGCGGTCTATATCTCCGGTAATGTGCGACGACCATTCAGAGCCTATACGGAGGATTTAACTCAAACGACTTTGAACTGGGCGGGGACTAAAGAGTATCCGCGCCCTGATTATCTTTCATCGTCGCGTAAGCGTTTTGTGTCATCGCTGATTTACAAAGGAAGTATTTTCCGCAAATGGGAAAAGAAAATGGCTGTTGTTATTGACCGCAACTTCTTCGACTCCCTGCCGAAGTTTCGTGAGGTACATGCTGAAGACGCCGATCTTGCTTGGCTTATTTATGAATTGCGGCATGACGAAGCGCAGAACACTTTCTTTCTTGATAGACATCACACCTTCTACACTAGATTCGATAGTATTTATAAAAGCGTCTTGAGTCGGCGTCTCTTCGATCAGAAAGATTTAATAAAGCAACTTGAAGTGAAAACGCTCCATTATTACTGCGAATCAAGAATAGGAGATCACCACTATGAACGATGAGGATTTTTGTAAATCCGAAGTTGATAGAATGCTGAAAAACTCACAAACGAAAGTCATCTTCCCTATTATTACCCTAGCACTCGTGCAAGAGTACCTTAACAGTGGCAAGAGTACCTTTTCTGACAACGAAATTAGAAAGCTTTATGAGAAAGCCGTCAAAGACGCAAAGATATATCTCGGACACGACTTACATATCGGAGGGAAATATTACGATGCTTACCCATCTCGAAATTTGCCTCGCTATGGTGTTTTGAAAAGCATTGGCAAGTTACAGTATGAACTTCTTGCACCATATGCCCAAACAGCTTTATTGCTTCGTGAATGGATTCCCCAAAGAATCAAAGAACATATAGTTGACCGATTAGGAATCGTTCCGCTTTTAGCAGATCATAAACTTAGGGCTCAATTATCCTCCGACGAAGAACAGTTCCTCAAAGTAATCAATCAGCACATTGATAAAAACCCAATTAACTTTGAAATTTTCAGTTTCGCTGTAATCAAAGTTCATCTTGAAAAGTTTGCCTGTAAAATATACCGCGATACACGTACATCAGCTCATGATAGAGGCGTTGACCTTTCAACTAATTTCGGTGTTGTCTATCAAATAAAGAAGCTAAAAATCTACACTCAGGCTATTGCTAAAAGTATCTATGCAGAATTGAAGATCAACTTTGACGCCGAACGGTTGCAGGATGGTAACGTGATTTTGGTAATAGATGATATTTCAAAGGAAATAAAAAACTACCTCATTGATATGAGAGTACAGACCATCAGTAAGGATGACTTGCTTAAGTTAGCGCGACAATTTGAGGATGTGGAAGATAGAGAAAAGATATTAAGGATTGTCTATGAGGAGTTCAGGAGAGAATACACAAGCAACATAAAGTAGAAGTGTCCACTATAGAATCTTCATGTGCGTTAGAGTGGCAAAGAATATTTATACGAATCGGATGCTCAGACGATGCACAGAGGATTGAATTACTCTGTGGACTGCACCCCATAAATGAGACAGATAGTTAGGGTGGTATCCTTGCCAAAGGAGAGCACCCATGACCCTCAAGCGGCGTCAGTTCACCAAAGAGTTCAAGCTCCAAGTCATCCGCGAAGTCGAAGCTGGCAAGTCAGTGGCGCAGGCCGCCCGCGAACATCAGCTTCATCCAAACACTATTATCAAGTGGCGTAAACTCCACCAGCAGTATGCCGAGCGCGCCTTCTCGGGCAACGGCCAGAGCTACAAAGATGAGGCGCGCATCGCCGAACTCGAACGCCTCGTCGGGCAGGTGACGATGGAAAACGCGCTGCTAAAAAAAGCCTTGTCGCGGCTCGAAGCGCACCAGCGATCTCGCCCCGAGAATGGAGGCAAGAAGTGACGGCACTGGTTCAACGACAAGCTGAGGCGACAACTGTCGCCGTCGCATGTCGAGCGCTTGCGTTGCCTCGCTCGACTTACTATCGCCGCCTCAAGCCGACTGCCGAAGTGGAGGTCGCCTTGCGCTCGCTCGTGCAGCAGGTCGCCCTGGAGTGGCCGTCTTACGGATACCGGCGCATCACGGCGGAACTGAAACGCCGCGGCCAGGTGGTCAACCGCAAGCGGGTGCTGCATCTGATGCGCGAAGATAATCTGCTGTGCTTGCGCAAGCGACGCTTCATCCACACGACGAACTCGGATCACCGGCTGCCCGTGTATCCGAATCTCGTGCCGGAGTTAACCGTCACCGCCTGCGACCAACTGTGGGTCTCAGACATCACGTACATCAGGCTCGGTCGCGAGTTCATCTATCTGGCCGTCGTGCTGGATGCTTTCAGCCGCCGCGTTGTCGGCTGGGCGCTCGAACGCTCGCTGGAAACCGAGTTGGCTTTGGGTGCGCTCCGCATGGCACTTGCGGAGCGCCCCGTCACCGCGGAGCTGGTGCATCATTCGGATCGGGGCGTGCAGTATGCCTCCGCAGATTACACGGCCTTACTCAAGGAGCATCATATCCGGATCAGCATGTCGCGGCGCGGCAATGCGTATGACAACGCGCAGGCCGAGAGCTTCATGAAGACGCTCAAATACGAAGAGGTGTACCTGCGCGAGTACGAGACGATGACGGAGGCGCGCACCTCGATCAGCCATTTTCTCGAAGCGGTCTATAACAGGAAGCGGCTGCACTCGGCTCTCGGCTACCTGCCGCCGGTCGAGTTCGAGCAGCGAAACATTCAACCGGTATCACCCTAACTGGTTGTCTCACTTTAGGGGTGCAGTCCA
>JAVRON010000119.1:0-13950 GCA_032162705.1 Acidobacteriota bacterium | reverse complement strand
CTTCTGCTTGCGCTTCTGCACGTCCTCGAAGGCGAGCCGCACGTCCGAGACCTGCACGCCGAACTCCGCGAGGTCTTTCTGCGCCTTCTCGTAGTAGTGCGCCGACATCAGGAGCTGCTTGGTCGGGATGCAGCCGCGCAAAGTGCACGTCCCGCCGAGCCGCTTGTCCTTCTCGACGAGCGCCACCTTCAGCCCCAACTGCGCCCCGCGTATCGCGGCCACGTACCCCCCCGGCCCCGACCCGATCACCGTCACGTCGAACTGTTCCGTAGGCAAATCGTTATCTCCTCAGAAGACGAGTGATAAGTGATGAGTGATAAGTGTTAAGAAAAGGCAAGCGCTCTTTCTCATCACTTATCACTCATCACTTATCACTCATTGAAAGCTTTTCAACGCGATATTATAGTCCGGCGCGCTCGTTTACTCCAACGGGCGCGCCCGAGCGAGTGCGACACACCTTAGCTGTGTTTGAACTCAGTGGCCTTTGAACTCAGCGGTCTTTGAACATCGAGTCGTAGTCGGCAACGAGCTTGTCGAGCCGCGCCTTGAACTCCGGGTCGCGCATTGAGGCGTCGATGTACTTACTCTGAAGCCGGTGCATGCGGTCTGTGTTGTCCACCTCGGCTTCGAGCCACTTCCCCCTCGCGGCGGAGTCCTCGCGCGTCCGCAGACTCTCTTTGACTCCACCTATCAGCGCGGTCAAGTCGGCGCGGCGCGAGTCGAGTAACCTCTGCGCCTCCGTGACTCCGGCCTTCGGGTCGGGAGCGGATTCGACCTTGCCCGCCAGTTCCTCCGTGAAGGCGGCGAGTAAGGGGATAAAGGACTCCGAAGTGGCTCCGACCACGCCGCCACCCGTTCCGCCGCTGCCGGAGTCCAAATGAATCCAGTGGCAGCCCACGAGGGCCGGCCCGCACACCAGCGACAACAAAAGGATCGCGACTATTCTACGCATACACACTCCACAGGATTTTTCAGAAACGTTATGATGTAGCAAACTGCGAAAACGAAAGTCAAACCGGATGAAACAATCTCTCCGACGATGAAACCGGCCTTAAGTTGAGAGGACGACTTGAAGATGAAACACAGCGCAGGATTTCTAAAGCTCGTTGACGATGCAAAGACGCGCGTCCGCGAAGTGAATGTCGAGCAGACGCTCGAACGCATGAAGGCAGGCGCGCGCCTCATCGACGTGCGCGAGGACAGAGAGTGGGAACGGGGCCGCGCGCTCGACGCTTTGCACATGGGTCGCGGCATCATCGAGCGCGACGTGGAAGGAGCCGTCCCAGACCACGCATCGGAACTCATCCTCTACTGCGGCGGCGGCTATCGCTCGGCGCTCGTCGCAGACAACCTGCAAAGGATGGGTTACACAAACGTCTACTCTCTGGCAGGCGGCTGGAAGGCCTGGAGGGACGCGGGCGCACCCGTCGAAGGCGAGGGCTAGACGCGCGCGCATCTGCCCGACTTTCACTTGAGTATAGCGCGAGTGGATTGAACCACAGAGATACAGAGAGCACAGAGGGAGCACAGAGACATCCCTCTGTGCCATCTCCGTGTCCTCTGTGTCTCTGTGGTTCAATCCTCCCGTCCTCTACACTCAAGTGAAACTTGCTATAGCTTCAGTCGCGCGAGAAGCTTTGACCGTTGCGGCGCTGCTCTTTGGGCGTATAATCGCGTGCGAGCACGAAGGCCGCCGCACCAACATTCCAGCGTCCGGCGCGTGGGATTCCAACACGAGCTTCGTTCCGCGCTCCACACTCTCAAGGAGGCACGTCATGAACTCTCCGAACACCGAACGACGCCGCGCGTGCGCCGACAGACCCGTCCGCCTTCTGCCGCTCGCATTGCTCGCGCTCGCACTTCTCTGCGTCGCGGCGCACGCACAGCAGGGCGCTCCCGTTGACTCGTCGCAAGCCTACCGCGCGCTCATGCAGCACCGCATGGAGATGTCGAATCGCTCGGTGGAGGAGACGCAGCGCCGCCGCTTCGAGGAGGGAAAGTCCGACAGCTCTTTCCCCTCCGACGCCAACAAGGCCGGGGCGCGTCCGGGCGTCGTGCGCGCCTCCTCGCCCGAAGAGCAGAAGGCGCTCGCGCACAACGAACGCGGCCTCGACCTCTTCTCAAAGGGCAAGCTCGAACCGGCCATCAAAGAGTACAACGAAGCCATACGCGCCTTCCCCACGTTGGCCGCCGCGCACAACAACCTTGGAAGCGCATACTTCGCCGCCGCACGCTACGGCGAGGCCGCCGCCTCGTTCCAACAGGCCATCAAACTCGAACCCGACTACGGACAGGCGCACTTCAACCTCGCGCTCACCGAAATCAAGCTCGGCCACGAGCGGGAGGCCAACGACGCGCTCGTCGCCGCCACGCGCGCCTACAACTCGACGGGCGAAGCGCATCTCAAGGCCGGTCGTCTGAAGGAGGCCGAAGAGTCTTTCCGCTCCATGCTCCAGATCGACCCCGACTACGCGCCCGCGCTCCTCCGCCTCGGCCTGCTCTGCAACGCCGACCGACGTTTTGAAGAGGCCGCCCAATACCTCCAACGCGTCATCCAACATCAGCCCACCAACTCCGACGCACACGAAAGCCTCGCCGAATCCCTCCTCGGCCTCCACAAATACGACGAAGCCGCCGCCGCCGCCGACCGCGCCCTCAAACTCACCCCCGACTCCCCCGGCGCACACTACCTCGCCGGCCTTGCACGCGCCTCCCTCAACCAACGCGACCTCGCCCTCTCACACCTCGCCAAACTCCGACAACTCCACTCCGACGACTACGCCCAACGCCTCTCCGACTTCATCGACAAAAACTCCCCGGCCAAACAGTAGTAACCACACCGCCGCGCCCAAAGCCCTCCGCACGCGCCCTACGCGGCACAAAAATTTGCTCGGCATTTCGTTTACTTGCGCCGTCTCTCGCCTTGCTGCGGAGGCGGCATGTCGCTGACAGCCCGCAGGCATAGGGTGTAACATTACAGGCGTATGCGCTCTCTTATATTTCTAAAAGGATGAACCCTCCTATGGCTAAGGAAGCGACGGAGCAGAAGGCTTTGGGCGTGCGGGTCGAGTCGGATTCGATGGGGCAGGTCGAGGTGCGCGGGGATAGGTATTGGGGGGCGCAGACGGAGCGCTCGCTCCATCACTTTAATATCGGGTTCGATGTGATGCCGAGGGAGATGGTGCGTGCGTTGGGGATTCTTAAAAAGGCTGCGGCGCTGGTGAATGAGGAGTTGGGGAAGCTCGCTTCGGATAAGGCGCGTTTGATTGAGCGTGCGGCGGATGAGGTCATCGAGGGACGGCTGGATGAGCATTTTCCTCTGCGCGTGTGGCAGACGGGGAGCGGGACGCAGACGAACATGAATGCCAACGAAGTCATCTCGAACCGTGCGATTGAGATTGCGGGCGGCGAGTTGGGGAGCAAGCGGCCCGTGCATCCGAACGACGACGTGAACATGTCGCAGTCGTCGAACGACACGTTCCCTACGGCCATGCACATCGCCGCCGCGGAGCAGATGCAGAAGCTCATCCCCGAAGTGCAACGCTTGCGCGATGCGATTGATGCGAAGGCGCGTGAGTTCGATGGCGTCGTCAAGATCGGGCGCACGCACTTGCAGGACGCGACGCCTCTGACCGTGGGGCAGGAGTTCGGGGGTTGGGCCTCTCTGCTTGAGCGAGACATAGAGCGTTTGGAGTTGGTGCTGCCCGGACTCTACGACCTCGCCATCGGCGGGACAGCCGTGGGAACGGGCCTCAACTCGCACCCGGAGTTTGCCGTGCGCGCTGCGTCGAAGATAGCGGAGTTGACGGGGCTGCCGTTCAAGTCGCATCCGAACAAGTTCGCTGCTCTGTCGGCGCACGACGAGTTGGTGTTTGCGAGCGGCGCTCTGAAGACGCTCGCCTGCTCTCTGATGAAGATCGCGAACGACATACGCTGGCTCGGGTCTGGGCCCCGCGCAGGGATCGGCGAACTCGTCCTGCCCGAGAACGAGCCGGGGTCTTCGATCATGCCGGGGAAGGTGAACCCGACGCAGTCAGAGGCTTTGACGATGGTCTGTGTGCAGGTCATGGGCAACGACGCTTGCATAGGGTTCGCAGGGTCGCAGGGCAACTTCGAGCTAAACGTCTTCAACCCCGTGATGATTCACAACCTGCTCCACTCGATACGGCTGCTGAAGGACGCCTGCCACGGCTTCGTAGACTTCTGCGTCGAGGGCCTTGAGCTAAACCGCGCGCGCATCGACGAGAATCTGCAACAGTCCTTGATGCTCGTCACCGCCCTGAACCCCTATATCGGCTACGACAACGCCGCACGCATCGCCAAGAACGCGCACAAGAAAGGCATCTCTCTGCGCGAGTCTGCGGTTGAACTCGGCCTTCTCACAGGCGAGCAGTTCGACCAGTACGTCAACCCCGAAGAGATGACGCACCCTTGAATCAAAGGGGAAAGGCGAAGGGCGAAAGGCGAAAGAGGAAGACAGACGTGATTTCTCTTTCGCCTTTCGCCTTTCACCCTTTCATCCTTCCCCTTTGATTCCCCTTTCGCCTTTTATTTGTCAGCCCGAACGTGCGGGGCGTCGTACGCATCTAAATGTCGGCGCGTGCGAGACGGCGGCGGCGCTTGCGCGCTCGTTTGCCAAAGGCTTATATTTCGCGTTTCGCGCGGGGCGGCGCTCGTGCCGTCTGCGGCGGCGGATAGAATCAAGAGGGGTTTGAAGATGACCACGGCTGTTGAGACATTGGCTGTTGAGACATTGACGAAGGCTCCGGCGCTCGAAGACTACTTCGGGCGGTCAGAAGGAGAGTTGTACGAGCGCATCGAGTCGGCGCGTCGTCTGTTAGGCCAGCGCCTGCTCATCCTCGGCCACCACTACCAGCGCGACGACGTGATCTGCCACGCCGACATTACGGGCGACTCCTTCAAGCTCTCGAAGCTCGCCGCCGAAAGGCCGGAGGCCGACTTCATCGTCTTCTGCGGCGTACACTTCATGGCCGAGTCCGCAGACATCTTGAAGACGGGCGACCAGAAAGTTATCCTGCCCGACCTCGGCGCGGGCTGTTCGATGGCCGACATGGCGACAGCCGAACAGGTCGAAGACGCATGGGAGCAGCTACGCTCAATCGGCGTCCTCGCAGAGTCGAAGGTCGTGCCCGTGACCTACATGAACTCCAGCGCGGCCATCAAGGCTTTCTGCGGCGAGCACGAGGGCGTGGTCTGCACTTCATCGAACGCCGTCCCGCTCTTCGACAAGTATCTGAAGGAGGCCGACAAGCTCTTCTTCTTCCCAGACCAACATCTCGGGCGCAACACCGGCGTCAAGTTCGGCATCCCGCTCGAAGAGATGTGTCTGTGGGACCCGAACAAGGAACTCGGCGGCAACACCGTCGAGCAACTACGCCAGGCACGTTTGATTCTGTGGAAGGGACACTGCTCCGTCCACGGACGCTTCCGCCCGTGGCATGTCGAACAGGTTCGACGTGAAGTCCCCGGCATCAAGGTGCTCGTCCACCCGGAGTGCGAGCGCGAGGTCGTCGAGCAATCAGACCTCAACGGCTCGACCGAGTTCATCATCAAGGCGATTGAAGAAGCGCCCGCAGGCTCGGCGTGGGCCGTCGGCACGGAGGTCAACCTCGTCAACCGGCTCGTCCTCGCGCACCCGGACAAGCACATACGCCTGCTCGCACCCGACCTCTGCATGTGCGCCACGATGTACCGCATCGCGCCGCAGAATCTCGCATGGGTGCTCGACTCGCTCGTCGCCGGTCGCGTCGTCAACCAGATCATCGTGCCCGAAGAGACCGCTCGCTGGGCCCGCGTCGCCCTCGACCGAATGCTTGCAATCAAGTAAATAGTGATGAGTGATAAGTGATGAGTGATAAGAAAGAACAACGACCTCTTCTCATCGCTCATCACTCATCACTCATCACTCATCACTCATCTTATGGCTGACCCGACCGACCGCGTGCCCGAGAATGTGCCGGGCACTTACTACGTGGACACGAACTGCATCGACTGCGACGTGTGCCGCGACACCTCGCCTGATAACTTCACGCGCGCAGACCGCGGCGGCTACTCCTTTGTCTTCAATCAGCCCGAGACCGAAGCCGAGCGGGCGCTCTGCGAAGAAGCGCTCATGGCCTGCCCCGTCGAGGCCATCGGCAACGACGGGTGAAATAAGCGTGATAAGTGATGAGTGATAAGTGATAAGAAAGAAATTACGCGGCTTTGTTTTCTCTTATCACTCATCACTCATCACTAAATTCTTATCTTGATCCAACCGTCTTCGATGACGACCTCGTAGGTCTCGACGGGTTCGGAGGGTTGGTTGAGGCAGACGCCGGAGCGTAGGTCGAAGCGCCAGCCGTGCCAGTCGCATTCGACGGCGTAGCCTTCGAGATTGCCTTCGGCCAGCGGCGCGCCCTTGTGCGGGCAGAAGTTCTCGACGGCGTAGAAGCGTCCCTCAACTTTGTAAAGCGCCAGCTCCTTACCTTCCGACAGCTCGACGGTCGCGCCGCGCCCCTCCGGCAAATCCTCTACGCGCCCGACGTTGACGAGCTTACCCTCGCGCGCGGGACTCTTCGGGTTTGTGAATCTACGACCGGACGGCTTCATCAGGCGGGCATCGTAACAAAACGCGCGCGCGCGCAGCAATATACATTCGACCGAAACTTGATACCTGTTCGAGAAGAAATTTTTCCGAGAAGAGGAGTAACGTGAGTTATGAGGAAAAGTCTGTTGACAGTTCGCGTGGTCGCGCTGGCGCTCTGGCTCGCCTTCGCGTCGCTCGGCGCATCGGCGGCGCAAACGTCTAATGAGCTGACCGTGGTCGGAAGGCTCACGCCGACGGTCGAGGCGGGCGGGTGGCTCGTCGTCGCCGACTACGGCAAGTACCTGATTCTGAACTCGCGGCAGTTCCAGCGCGAACCCTGGTTCCGCGAGGGCGCGTTGGTCGAAGCGTTCGGACAGGTCAGAGAGGGCGTGGTGACGACATACATGCAGGGCGTCCCGTTCCAGGCTCGCACGATGCGCGCGCGTGGCGGCGGCAGCAGCAAACAAGGCAGCGGCGCATCACAAGGCGCGAGCACACAGACGGGCGGCGCGCAAGGCACGCGTGTTCAAACGGAGGGGCGCACGTTGACGCGAGTCGTCGTCTCAGGCGACGCGACCGTCCAGGCGCAGCCTGACACGGCCATCCTGACCGTAGCGGTCGTCACGCAGAACAGCAGCGCATCCGAGGCGCAGGCAGAGAACGCTTCAAAGACCGACGCCGTGGTGCGCGCCATCAAGGCTGCCGCCGGTGCGAGCGCAGAGGTCAAGACGAGCGGCTACAGCCTCCAGCCGCAGTACGCATACAAGGAGGGCACGCCGCCCACCATCACGAACTATCTCGCGCGCAACGCCGTGACGGTGACGTTGGGCGAGCTGAACCGCGTCGGCTCTTGTATCGACGCCGCCTCGCGCGCGGGCGCGAACAGCGTAGACGGCCTCGCCTTCACGCTCCGCCGTGACGAGCAGCCGCGACGCCAGGCGCTCGCCGACGCCACGCGCGAGGCCGTCAGTAAGGCGCGCGTCATCGCCGACGCGCTCGGCGGCCACGTCGTGCGCATCGTCGAGGTACAGGAGGCAGGCGCGGTGCGCCCCACCCCTATCTATGAAGCAGGCGCGGCGGGCCGCGTCTCGATGTCCGCGCAGACAGCGCCGACGCCCGTCGAATCAGGCTCGCTCGAAATCCGCGCCCAGGTACAACTCGTCGCCGAGATAGAGACGAAGGAATAATCGGAACGATGAAGTCGGAACGCCGCAAAGATGAACTGGAAGACGGCCTTGCCTTTAAGTTCATCGTTGCGGCGTTCCGACTTCATCGTTGCTCTTGCTGGCAATCTCGAACGAAGCGAGTATAATCGGCGTCAAGTTCCCTTCGACGTAAATCTATTTTGGGCCGGTGGCCGAGCACGTCCGCCGCGCGGGGTTGTGGGTGCAAGACGACTGGTGAGACCTTTTTTGGGAGACGAGATGTCCAGACATCGTGAAGACTGGGACGACGACTTTTACGCGGGCGAGCCGCGCCCACGCTGGCGCGAAGAGGGGCCGGAGTTCAGGCCGCTGCCTCCGCCACCGCCACGCCCACGTCATGAGTACGACGAGCGCGAGCGTGCGCGCGGAGGGCGCGGCGCAGGCGTGCGCGGCGACTACGACGAAAGGGCGTACGGCCGCGGCGACTTTTACCGCGACGACTATTATAGAGGCTCGCGCCTGGATGAACGCGATCTGGACGACGAGCAGGAGTATCGACGCAGGCCGCCGCAGCCGCATGGCGGCCCGGAGGGCGTGCGGCGACGCCGCGGCGCGATGCGCTCGCACCTGCGCTGCCGCGACATCATGACGCGCGACGTGACGGTCGCCACGCGCGAGACGCCGCTCGAAGAGGTCGCGCGCATGATGAGAGACGAGGACACGGGCGTCATCCCCGTCGTCGAGTCGGCTATCGCGGCAGAGGCCGCGGAGAAGGTCGAGGCGGGCGAGCCTATCCGCGTCCCGCCGCGCGGGCGTCGCCCGGACTACGCCTCGGGCAACGGTCGTCTGGTCGGGCTTATCACCGACCGCGACATCGTCATCCGCGTCATCGCCGAAGGCCGCGACGCGGGGATTGCGCGCGCCGAAGAGTTGATGACCACAGACCTCCACACGGCGCGTCCGAACGACCGCGTTATCGAGGCCATACGCAAGATGGGCGACAAGCAGGTGCGCCGTCTCCCCGTCGTAGACCGCGAGGGAAACCTGCGCGGCATCATCTCGATGGCCGACATCGCGCTGGAAACCGAAGCCGACCGCGAACTCGGCGAAGCGCTCGAAGAGATTTCGAGCGGCTCGTCCTTCTGGAACAGAATCTTTGGATAGTGATAAGTGATGAGTGATAAATGATAAGAAAAACGCCGGGCTTGTCTCTTTCTTAGCATTCATCACTCATCACTTATCACTTATCACTCATCACTCATCACTTTCTTATGGCAAGATCAATCGAGCGTTACCTCAGAATGATGCCGAAGGCGGGCGGCGTGCGCTGCACGGAGCACTTCTGGTATCCGGCGGCGGACGTGTACCGCACGCGCGACGGGTGGGTCGTGAAGGTCGAGCTGGCCGGTGTCGCGCCCGACGAGTTGGAGGTGGAAATCTCGGGTGACACACTGCGCTTAGTGGGCAGCCGCCGCGACGAGACGGTGAACGAATCCGTCTCTTACCACCAGCTTGAGATCACATACAGCCGCTTCGAGAAGACCATCCGCTTCCCCTGCGCAGTCGAGGGCGCACTCATCGAGCGGCGTTACAAGGACGGACTGCTCGTCCTCTACCTGCGCGGCCCCGCCGAGTGCGGCTGAGAAGTTAATCCGGCGAAGCGTTCCTTTCTAACGCAAAGTGTTCCTTTCTAATTTGAAGAGGACAGACACCCCGTATGGCTGACAAGACTCCGAAAGACGAACAGAAGAAGACTGCGAGCCGCCGGAACTCAGGCGAAGCCGTCCCGCCTTCACATGAAGTTGTGACGCCTTCAAGCGAAGCCGTGCCTCCACCGACTTCAGCCGAAGCCGCACTGACGCAAGGTGCGGGCGAGTCTGAGAGCACTTCGCGGCAGGACGCGCGCGACGCCGCCGAGACGGTCAAGAGTACGGGCGAGACGGCTAAGGGCGCGGCCTCGCCCGGCGGAGTGGAAGCGGCGGGTGGAAGCGCCGAGGTCTTCGAGATCGCCGTGCTCCCTTTGCAGCAGACGACGATGTTTCCCGGCACGGTCATCCCTCTCTCCGCCGGACGCCCGCGCTCAATCGCGGCGGTCGAGAGTGCGCTCTCGACCGAAGAGAAGCTTCTGGCCTGCATCACCGTGCGCGAGGCGCGCACCTCGTTCGACGCGGAGGCCACGCCGCCCGCAGACCTCTACGAAGTAGGCACGCTCGTCATGGTCAAGCGCATGATGCGCACCCCCGAAGGGCTTCAACTCATCGTCCACGGCACAGAGCGCGTGCGCGTCGTCAAGTGGACGCAAACCGACCCGCACCTGCGCGCTCGCGTCCGCATCCTGCCCGCCGCCGTCAAGCGCGACGAGGGAGTAGTCGAAGCGCTCATGCGCAACGTGCAGGCTCTCGTCCAGCGCGCGCTCGCGATGCTCCCGGAGATACCGCCCGAAGTCCGCACCGCCGTGCTCTCGACGAACGACCCCGTGCAGCTTGCATACTTCCTCGGCTCCATTCTCAACCTCGGCGTCGAGCAGGAGCAGCAGATGCTCGAAGCCGACACGGTGGACGAACTTCTACAGGTCGCCTACGCGCGACTCGCGCACGAGATCGAGATCATGGAGCTGCGCTCGAAGATCGCCGCAGAGGCGCAGGGCGAGATGTCGAAAGCGCAGCGCGACTACTTTCTGCGCCAGCAGATGAAGGCTATCCAGAAGGAGTTGGGCGAGGACGAGGGCGGCGAATCCGCCGACGCAGAGATGCTGCGCGAGCGTCTGGGCGCGGCAGACCTTCCCGAAGAAGTCCGCAAGGAGGCCGAGCGCGAGCTAAAGCGGCTTGAGCGGCTCCCGCAGGCCGCGCCCGACTATCATGTCATTCGCACCTATCTCGAATTCATCCTTGAGCTGCCGTGGAAGAAGTCTTCCGAAGACAAGCTCGATCTGGACGAGGCGCGACGCATCCTCGACGAAGACCACTACGGGCTGGAAGATATCAAGGAACGCATTCTCGAATTCCTCGCCGTCGTCAAACTCCGACGCGACTCCAAAAGCCCTATACTCTGTTTCGTGGGCCCGCCCGGCGTCGGCAAGACCTCTCTCGGGATGTCCATCGCGCGCGCCATGGGTCGTCAGTTCGAGCGACTCTCTTTGGGCGGCGTGCGCGACGAGGCGGAGTTGCGCGGCCATCGCCGCACATACATCGGCGCGATGCCGGGCCGCATCATTCAATCCATACGCCGCGCGGGCGTCAACAATCCCGTGATGATGCTCGACGAGATAGACAAGCTCGGCAACGATTATCGCGGCGACCCGGCCTCCGCGCTGCTTGAGATACTCGACCCGCAGCAGAACCACTCGTTCCGCGACCACTATCTCGATCTGCCGTTCGACCTCTCGCGTGTATTCTTCATCGCGACGGCGAACCAGTTGGGCCCCATCCCCAGTCCCCTTCGCGACCGCATGGAGATCATCGGCCTCGCGGGCTACAGCGATCAGGAGAAGCTGCACATCGCGCGGCAATATCTTATCCCGCGCCAGACGCGCGAGAACGGACTGCAAGAAGACCAGCTCGAACTCACCGACGCGACGCTCGCGCTCATCAGTGCACGCTACACGCGCGAGGCCGGAGTGCGCCAGTTGGAGCGAACCATTGGCCGCGTCGCGCGCAAGGCTGCACTGCGCATCGCACGTGGCGAGGCGTTGAAGGTTCGCGTTGACGCTTCGGACGTTAAAGAACTGCTCGGCGCACCGCGCTTCTATCCGGAGGAGGCGCGCAAGGAGTTGCCGACGGGCGTCGCCACCGGGATGGCCTGGACGGAGACAGGCGGCCAGTTGCTCTTCATCGAAGCGACGCTGCTGCCGGGTAGCTCCGGCCTGACCTTGACGGGACAGCTCGGCGAGGTGATGCAGGAGTCTGCGCGCGCCGCGCGCTCGTATCTGTGGTCGCACGGCACGGAGTTCGGTATCGAGCCGCAGATGTTCAAGAACTACGGCGTCCACATCCACGTCCCCGCGGGCGCGATTCCGAAGGACGGCCCTTCGGCGGGCGTCGCCATCACTTCCGCCTTGGCCTCTCTGATGACGGGACGCCGCGTGCGCAACGACACAGCGATGACGGGCGAGATTACACTCTCTGGCCTCGTCTTTCCCGTCGGCGGCATCAAGGAGAAGGTTCTGGCCGCACACCGCGCGGGACTGCGCCGCGTCGTGCTCCCCACGCGCAACGAGCCAGACACCGAAGACATCCCCGAGGACGTGCGTAAGGAACTGGAGTTCGTCTACGTCGGACGCATCAGCGAAGCGCTCGATCAGACACTCGAAAAACTGGTTGCACAGCCGCCGCCGCCCGTAGACCCGCAGGCGGAAGACTCGCGCGCCTCGCAGCACCAGCCCGTTCCCGAGCCTGTCAGGGCGCAGAGTCGTTAGACCGGCTGACTGATGCCGCGGCGCTCACTCGACGTGAAGAAAATACTGCCGCCCGCACTGGCGGCGCTCACCGTCCTTTCACTTGTCTTGTCGGCGCGCGCCCGAGGCTCGACCGGAGACAGTCCCGTCCACGGGCTTGACCCGTTCGTGCTGCTCGCACTGGCCTTGATGCTTCTGATTGCGAAGCTCGGCGGCGAGCTGTTCACGAAACTCAAACAGCCCGCGGTGCTCGGCGAGCTGTTGGGCGGCATCCTCTTCGGGAGCCTCTCGCTCTTCGGCGTCGCATGGGTCGAGAGGCTGCGCGCGGACGCAGTCGTCGGGGCGCTCGCGGAGATCGGCGTCATCATCCTTCTCTTCGAGGTGGGACTTGAATCCAACCTCGGCGAGATGCGTTCGGTCGGGTGGTCTTCGTTTCTGGTGGCGACCCTCGGTGTCGTCGTGCCGTTCTTTCTCGGCTGGGGCGTGGCCGTCCTCTTTCTCCCCGGCGAGCAGATGCTCGTCCACGTCTTCATCGGCGCGACGCTGTGCGCGACTTCGGTGGGGATTACGGCGCGCGTGCTTCGCGACCTGGGGCGACTTCAGACGCGCGAGGCGAGCATCATTCTGGGCGCGGCGGTCATCGACGATGTGTTGGGGCTTCTGATTCTTGCCGTCGTCGCGGGCGCAATTCGCGCCTCCGCCAACGGACAGACGCTCGCACTCTTTGATATGGGCCTCATCGCTTTGAAGTCCATCGCCTTCCTCGCGGGCGCGATACTCTTGGGTCAGTACGTCGTGCCGCACCTGTTTCGCGGCGCGGGGCGTCTCGAAAGCCGCGGCGTGCTGGTCTCTTTCGCCGTCGCGTTCTGCTTTCTGCTTTCGTGGACGGCGGCTGCCGTGGGACTTGCGCCCATCGTCGGAGCCTTCGCCGCAGGGCTTGTGCTCGACGAGGCGCACTTCGAGTCTTTCGTCAGGCGCGGCGAGCAGCAAGTGTCGGAACTGCTCGCGCCCGTGAGCGCGCTGCTCGTGCCGGTCTTCTTCGTGCTGATGGGTTTGAAGGTTGACTTGGGCGCGTTCGCAAGCGCGAGGGTTCTGGGGTTCGCACTGGTGTTGACGTTTGTCGCCATCCTTGGCAAGCAGGCGTGCTCGCTCGGCGTCACGCAGCGCGGCGTAGGCCGCCTCGCGGTCGGGCTTGGCATGATCCCGCGTGGCGAAGTGGGACTCATCTTCGCAGGCATCGGCGCGACGCTCGTGCTCCCGAACGCACAGGGCATCACAGAGCCTGTCATCGGCCCGGCGACTTTCGCTGCGGTCGTCATCATGGTCGTCGTCACGACGCTCGTCACGCCGCCCGCGCTCAAGTGGGCGCTGCAACGAAACGATGAAGTCGGAACGCCGCAAAGATGAACTGAGAGACAAGCTGTGTTTAGTTCATCTTTGCGGCGTTCATCTTTTTCAGTTCACATCGGGGGTTTGAGAATGGCAACAAGCAAGAAGACGCAGGTCAAGGCGGGCGCACCGGCGCGGCGGCGTGGTCAGCAGATGGGCGACGAGCGGAGCGCGAAGGATAAGATGCTCGAAGCGAAGGAGCAGGTTCCGTCGGCACGCGGTCGTCGCAAGGAGGTCAGCAAGTTCTTCGCCGACGATTCGTCTCAAATGACGGGCAGCGGCGGCCAGACCCCGCGCGACAACACCCCTTCGGTGCCCGCCGCGATACCGACGGACACGAAGATAGGCGAGTCGGGCGGCGAGACGCAATTCAAGGCCAGACAGAAAGCGAAGAAGAGAGGCTAGGGGCTGGAGACCAGAGGCTAGTGAAAGCG
>JAVRON010000118.1:0-8274 GCA_032162705.1 Acidobacteriota bacterium | reverse complement strand
GTCCTCAGAGGCGAAGCGGTTCTTCTCGCGCTTGTCATCGGGGACGCCGTAGCCGGTCTCTTCCGTCGCGAGCGCACCCAGACGCGCCGATTCGCGCAGCGCCGCGCGCGCCATCGCCTCGCAGATGCGGTCGATCTTCGCCTGGTCGAAACGCGCAAGCTGACCCTGCGCGCGGTGTGCGGCCTCGACAAGGTCGCGCGCCTGCTGCACCGACACGAGGTCTTTGTCCGCCATCACAACCTCCGAAAGCAGTGACGAGTGATAAGTGATAAGTGATAAGAAAAAGCTTCTGCCCTCCTCTCATCACTTATCACTCATCACTTATCACTTCGCTCTTTCCTTATTGTTCTCGCGCGCGCCAGCCGGGAGCGAGCGCCCCTGATCGCCTTCGCCGAGCTGGCCGCCCGAGCCGCCGCCCTGAAGCGCGCGCTCGTCGGGGCTGTGGCCGGTGCGACCGTTGCGCGGCAGCACGCGCTCGACTTCGCCGTGTGGACGTGGGATGACGTGGACGCTAATCAGCTCGCCGACGCGGCGTGCGGCTGCGGCCCCGGCGTCCGTCGCCGCCTTGACCGCGCCCACGTCGCCGCGCACGAAGATCGTGACGTAGCCCGCGCCGATGTACTCTTTGCCGATGAGTTGAACGTTGGCGGCCTTGACCATCGCGTCCGCGGCCTCGACCGCGCCCACGAAGCCCTTGGTCTCGACCATTCCGAGTGCTTCTTGAGGCATTATTTTAAGTCCTCGATTCGGTGTTGGTAGAAGTAAAAACTGATTCGTAACTTCCGGATGTAGAGCAACCGTAGCACCGCGCGCCGCAAAGTTCAAGATGCGCGGGAAGTCGTCTGTGGGCGAAGTTTGACATGCCTCCGAAACGCACATTATATTGTGCCCGAAGGCACCGCGCACACAGTGTAGTGCGGAGGCCGACGGCGCAAGAGGCATCAGCCGTCATGGCCGCCGCTCCATCGGATGCCGAACCCGAGCGAAGACGCCGAGCAACGTGAACTCAAAGACCTCTGACCAGAACCCGGAAGATGGTACGCGGGCCGGAGGTGCGGAAGGCTCTCTCGGCGAAGAGCTTCGGCGCGCGAGGGAGGCACGCGGCGTCTCACTGCGCGAAGTCTCGGAGCACACGCGCATCACCATGCGCCACCTCGAAGCCATCGAGGCGGACGACTTCAAGGAACTACCGGGCGGCATCTTCAACAAATCTTTCGTCAAATCCTACGCACGCGACATACGCTTTGACGAGCGGCGCGCGGTCGAACTCTACGAGCGCACCGCACGCGACCGAGGCTTCCAGCCCGACGAGGTCGCGACGACACCGCAGCGCTCGCGCATCTATATGGGCGACTCCGCGCGCTCGCCCATCGTGACGTTCGCCTTGAGCGCCGTCATCGTCGGCGTGCTGATCCTGATCGTCTACGCGGGGCTGCACTACTATCGCCGCACAGAGGGGGCGCAAACGAACGGCACTGCGCCGACCTCGACGCCCGCCGCAGCCGCCGCGCAAGCCCCTGCAAACGCGCCGCCGCCGTCCGCCGTCGAAGGCTTCCAAATTCAGGTCAGGGCGACGCGCTCTTTCTGGCTCACGTCTTGGCAGGACGATGAGAAGAAGAAGCGTGGTCGTTTCCTGAAGCCGGACGCGCCCGAGGAGTTTCAGCCCGCGTCGGCGCTCAACCTTTACTACGACCGGACTTCGGCGGACGCGCTTCAGGTGACGGTCAACGGCCGCCCGCTCAAGCCGCCGACCGATGCCACGGTCTGGACGATCTCGAAGGATAACTATAAGCAGTTCGCGCAGTGATGTTCGGTTCAAGCACAAGGCTCGCACCTCGGAAAACTCGTTCCCGCAGGGACGGGCTTCCGAAGCGCGAGCCTCGAACTTTTCGAGCATTAAAATTTGAACGTTGAACTCTTGAACCGGAGGTTGAGCCATGATTACGCCTGACTTGCAAGAGGGACTGACCTTCGACGACGTGCTGCTCATCCCTGCGCGCTCCGAAGTGCTGCCCGCTGAAACAGACACCTCGACGCAATTCACACGCGGCATACGCTTGCGCATCCCTCTCTGCTCCGCCGCGATGGACACCGTCACCGAGAGTCGGCTCGCTATCGCGATTGCACAGCAGGGCGGCATCGGTGTTATCCATAAGAACTTCCCCGTCGAGCGGCAGGCCGAAGAAGTTGACCGCGTGAAGCGCTCGGAGTCGGGGATGATCGTCGATCCCGTCACCATTCGTCCCGACCGACCCGTCCGCGAAGCGCTGGCCGTGATGGAGCGCTATAAGATTTCGGGCGTGCCCGTCGTTGACGAGGGCGGGCATCTGGTCGGCATCATCACCAATCGCGACCTGCGCTTCGAGACGCGCTTCGACATTCCCGTCTCCGAGGTGATGACGCCGCAGCCGCTCGTCAGCGTCCCCGTCGGCACCACGCTCGAAGAGGCCAAGGGCGTTCTGCAAAAGCACCGCATCGAAAAACTCCTCGTCGTTGATGGCGACAAGCATCTCAAGGGACTCATCACCGTCAAGGACATCCAGAAGGCCATCCGTTATCCGAGCGCGGCCAAAGACAACCTCGGGCGTCTGAGAGTCGCCGCCGCCATCGGGGCCACGGGCGACTACAAAGAGCGCGCCGACGAACTCGTCAAGGCGAGGGTCGATTGCCTCGTCATAGATACGGCGCACGGCCACTCAACGCGCGTCATCGAAGCCGTACGCGAGATCAAGCGACTCCACCCCGGGACGCAACTCATCGCGGGCAATGTCGCCACGGGCGACGGCACGCGCGAACTCATCAGCGCGGGCGTGGACGCCGTCAAGTGCGGCATCGGCCCCGGAAGTATCTGCACGACGCGCGTCGTCACGGGCGCGGGCGTGCCGCAGATCACGGCCATACACAACTGCGTCGAGGCCGCGCGCGGCTCGGGCGTCCCCATCATCGCCGATGGCGGCGTCAAGTTCTCGGGCGACGTGGCGAAGGCGATGGCGGCGGGCGCGGATGTGGTGATGATCGGCTCGCTCTTCGCCGGGACGGAAGAGTCGCCGGGCGAGTTGATACTCTTCCAGGGGCGCTCGTTCAAGGCTTACCGCGGTATGGGAAGTATCGGCGCGATGCGCGAAGGCTCGCGCGACCGCTACGCGCAGGAGTTGACCGAGGCCGAGTCGAAGCTCGTCCCCGAAGGCATCGAGGGCCGAGTTCCCTACAAGGGCACGCTCGCGGACATGGTCACGCAGCTCGTCGGCGGCCTTCGCGCAGGGATGGGCTATACCGGCTGCCGCACGATCAGCGAGTTCCAGGAGCAGACACGCTTCATGCGCATCAGCAGCGCCGGCCTCAAAGAATCACACGTCCACGATGTCATCATCACAAAGGAAGCGCCGAACTACAGGCTGGAATAGTTTAACTCTCCACTCTCAGCGTTCAGCTTTTTGATGGCCGGTTGCGCTGAAGTTAAGTTTATCCGAAAGCGAGAGCCGGTGCGTGATGAGAACGCACCGGCTTTTCACTTGCCGTTATACTTCCCCCCTTTGCGGGAGCAATGAACGCCCGACATATGTCCGCGCAGGCTTGCGTCTTTGGGCGGCGTGTCTGAGCTTTGGTGGCTAACAGCGGAAGGAATCGGCGGTGAAAGGGAATGCGTGCGGCGGCACTGTGCTTGCTATGTCTATGATGTGATGAGTCAGAAGGAACGCAATGCTGTGCTGATCGTGAACCCGAAGGCGGGACGGAATCGTGCCGTCGCGGCGCGCGAAGTTGAGACGTTCCGCGTGCGTGCGGGCCGGCTCGGCGTCGCTGTGCGAGTCGAGCATACGCGCGGGCCCGATGACGCAGCGAGGCTCGCGCGGGAGGCCGTGCGGGTGGGCGCGACGGATGTGGTCGTGCGCGGCGGCGACGGGACGGTTCACGAGGCGATTCAAGGATTGGTCGGCGCTCGCGTCCGCGTGTTGGTGTGGCCGGCGGGGACGGCGAACGTGCTTGCGCGCCAACTGGAGTTGCCGCGCGGGGCCGAAACGTCGGCGGAAATTTTTGTGCGCGCCAACACGCGGCACATCACGCTCGGGCTTACCGTGTCTGAGCGGACGGGCGCGCGCCGATACTTCTTCATGATGGCGGGCGTGGGGCTAGACGCTTCGGTCGTCCGACATGTCCGCCCGCGTCTGAAGCGGAGCGTGGGCGAGGCGGCCTTCTGGTACGCCGGGCTTGGACACCTCGCGCACTGGGAGCCGCGCGGCTTCATCGTCGAGATCGAAGGCGAGCGCCTTCCGGCGACCTATGCGGCTGTCGGCAAAGCTCCGTGGTACGGCGGCGGCCTGCGTATCACGCCGCGCGCGCGGCTCGATGCCACGGAGTTTGAGGTCTGCGTTATCGACTCGCACAGCCGCCTGCGCTTCCTGCGCCTGCTCGCACACACGCTTCGCCCCGGCGGAGCGCCCCTCGGCACGCGCGGCGTCACGTTTCGACAGAGCGCGCGCCTGCGCTGCGTCGGCGACGTTTCAGTGCAGGCCGACGGCGAGCTGATCGGCGAGCTGCCGATGACCTTCGAGATCGTTCAGGAAGGCATCGAGTTGATAGTCCCCTGAACGCTGAACGCTGAACCGAGTTACTGAATCATTGAGCCAACGATTCCTTGTCTCAATTCCCTGTTTCATCGTTCATCGTTCATCGTGCCGAGTTCATCGTTCAGCATTCCTTACTTCCCTTTCAGCCAAGCCTCACGCAGGGCGCGCGCTTCGGGCGTGGCTTTGTCGTCTCGCTCTATGCGGTAGATCGTGCGCAAGGGTTTGGCGGGGAGCGTGAGTTCAAACGTCAGGGTCTGACCGGCGCGGCGCACGTTGACGGTGACCTTTGCGTCCGTCTTGGCGTTGAGCGCCGCAAGCCAGTCGGCGCTCGTCACCTCGCGGCCTCCGACCCGGTCGAGCACGTCGCCGGGCTTGAGTCCCGCGACCTCGGCGGGCGAAGCCTTCTCGATGGCTGTGATGCGCGCCTGCTGCGGCGTGTCGCCCGCGGCGATTGTCAGCCCTGCGTTCGAGGCCCCACGCTCCTCCGGCGCGCGCACGAGCCGCAGGCCGACGTAGGAGAGCGCTTCGTCGTAGGGCGGCGGCTCGACGCCGTAGACGTGTCGCGTGAAGAAGTCGGAGAGGTCAAAGCCCGCGACTTCGGAGGCTAGTCTTTGGAAGTCTTCGACGGTGTAGCCGCGACCCTTGAGGTAGTAGCTGTCGTTCGCGCTCTTCAGGTAGAACTCTTCGTAGCCGCGCCGCATCACTTCATCGAGCGAGGCGCGGCCCTTCGAGCGGCCCCGAATCAGTAAATCGAGAGCGATGGCGAGCGTCTCGCCCTTCGGGTAGTAGCTGACGACCGTGTCAGAGAGATTGGTTCGCTGGTCGCTCGTCGAACGGTCGATGAAAGGCGCGAGGATGCTCGCCTCGACGGCGCTCGTCTGTCTACTGCCCGGCGCATTCTCGATGCCGCCGATGGCGGCGGCGTAAGACTTGTACAACTGCTCGTCGTCCCAGACGCCTGCGCGGCGCGCAGAGAGCTTCCCGTAATAGTTCGTGAATCCTTCGGCGATCCAAAGCCCGCGCGTCACGACGGGTCGCGTAAAGTCCCACGGGCCCAGTCCGACGGGGCGCATACGTTTGACGTTCCAGACGTGAAAGAACTCGTGCGCGGCCGTTGAGACGGCGCTCTCTAACACGTCGCGTTCGGCGAGCGCGCCCGTCTCGATGATCTGCGTCGAGTTGAGATGCTCCATGCCGTCGCCGCGCCGCGACTTCGGGTCGAAGTGGAAGAGAAAGGTGTACTGCGCGTAGTCGGGCGCGGGCATCAACGCCGTCTCGGCGCGCACAATTTTTTCGACTGCCTTGATAAGCTCGTCGCGATTGCCGCCCTCTCCGCCGAAGGAGTGGACGACGACGCGGTACGACTTACCATTGACCTCGAAGGACTGGACGGTGAAGTCGGGCGCGATCTCGGTCGGGGTGTCGATGAGGATGTCGTAGTTCGGAAACTGGAACTCGCTCTGGTCGGGCGCGGTCGAATAACCGTTGATGATCTTCCAGCCCGCGGGCGCGCCGATCTTGAGGCTGACGGGGTCTTGCTTATGACCGACGACGTAGACGAAGACCGAGCCACCGTTGAAGTTTGCGTGCCGACTGTCGAGCTGCGAGAAGGTGCCGGAGAGGTCGTCGGCGAAGACCTTGTAGCTGAACGTGACGGTGTCGGACTCACCCGTCGGAACCTCCCACGTCTGCGTGTCGAGCCGCGTCACGGACTTCCCTTCCGTCCCGCAACGCGACGCGGGCGGGCAACGACTGAGCGCCCTCACCTCCTGCACGTTCTTCGCGAAGTCGAAGACGGCGTAGCGCCCCGGCGACCAGCGCGGCATCTGAAAATCGACGTACCCTGCGCCCTTGAGTCCATCCACCCTGACCTCGACATCGAAGAGGTGTGTCGCGGGCTGCGTCAGCCAGAGGCGGTAGGCAATGCGGTAGGCGGGCGCGGCGGTGTCCTGCGCCGGGGCGGGCGTCGGCGCAAGCGTCAAGAACGCAACGAGGCAGATGACGCGCGTGGCCGCACGACGTGCGAAGGGCTTCATTGGTCGAGGCTCCGTCTTAAAGAATTGGCAAGCGTTGCTGTTTTGAAAGCGTCGCTGTTCAGGCGTCTGCCGCGTGATTATCGGCGCGCGCCGCGGCGACTGTCAAAAGCCACGCTTGACGCTGTGCGCGCCCCTCCGTTAGCTTTTGCAGGAGTGAGTCGCAGAAGAGATAAGTGATGAGTGATAAGTGAGTAAGAGAGAGCAGCCGGTTTTTCTTATCACTTATCTCTTATCACTTATCTCTTATCACTCCACTAGTCATGACAACTACTGAACGCCTCTATTACGCAGACTCGCACCTCGTCGAGTTCGACGCGCGCGTCGTCTCGGTCTCGCAGACCGCGGACGGGCGCGCGTGCGTCACGCTCGACCGGACGGCCTTCTACCCGACGGGCGGCGGGCAACCCAACGACACGGGCACGCTCGGCGCGGCACGTGTCGTCGATTGCGTCGAAGCGGACGAAGCATTTGTGCTGCACATCGTCGAGGGCAAGTTGCCGGACTCAGGCGCGACAGTGCGCGGGCGTGTGGATTGGCCCCGCCGGCTCGATCACATCCAGCAGCACACGGGGCAGCACATCCTCTCGCAGGCATTCGTCGAGCTGTTCGGCGCGCAGACCCGTAGCTTCCGCATGACGACTGACGCCTGCGAGATCGACGTTGATCTCTCCGACCCTTCAGACGAGCGCATCGAGCGCGCCATCGACCGCGCGAATGAAATCATCTGGGACGACCGCTTGGTGAGAGTCCACCACGTCACGCCGGAGGAGGCGGCGCGGATGACTCTGAGAAAAGACTCCGCACGCGAAGGGAGCCTGCGCGTGATAGAGATCGAGGGCTTCGACTTCAGCCCTTGCGGCGGGACACACGCGGGGCGGACAGGCGAGGTCGGCGTCGTCGCAGCCCGTCAATGGGAGCGCGCGAAGGGGCTTGTGCGCGTCACCTTCGCCGCGGGCGTTCGCGCGCTCGCGGACTATCGACGCGCCAATCGCACGGCGCGCACGGTGGCCGCGCTCTTTAGCGTCGGGCGCGAAGAGGCGACGGAAGCGGCGGCGCGACTTCAGGAAGAGAACAAGCATTCGCAGCGCCGCCTGCGCGTGGCCGAAGAGATTGCCGCGCGAGCAGAGGCGCGGGAACTCTTAGAAGAGACGTTGGCAACGGCGGGTGAAGCGACGCACGCGGCGGCGGGTGAAGCGACGCTCGTCGTGACAGCGGGTGAAGAGACGCACGCGGCGGCGGGTGGCAGATTGAAGATCATCGCGCGTACGTTCGAGGGGCGCGACGGCGAAAGCCTTCGGCGTCTGGCGGCGGCGCTCGCCGCGCATGCGTGTACGGTCGCGCTGCTCGGCTCGCTCGGAGAGGGCGGTGCGCGCCTCGTCTTCGCTCGCTCGGCGGACACGGACGCGGACATGAACGCTCTGATGCGCGAAGCCTGCCGGATGCTCGGAGGGCGCGGCGGCGGTCGCCCCGAGCTGGCGCAGGGCGGCGGCCCGCACGCCGAGAAGTTGACGGAAGCGCTTGAGGCCGCGGCCTCAAGCGTGCGCGGCTAAGCGAAAGAGGAAGCGTGCGGCGAGCGTTGCCGTCTCCCCTTCCTCTTTATCTTTTACGACTGCTTCTTCTTTCCCAGAGCGGTTCTCACTCGGATGCGAACCAAAGCATTCACCGCAGAGGCG
>JAVRON010000117.1:0-38719 GCA_032162705.1 Acidobacteriota bacterium | reverse complement strand
GTCCGGCACCAAGCCTTATCTGTGGGCAGTTTTTCAAAACGGGCAGAATCTTCTGCCATTGATCATCGGTTAGCTTAACTGTCATCGTGTAGAGCAGTTTAGCTTCTTTACGTCAACACAACCTAGTCATTTAATGCGAACTGTGAAAGAGACGGTGCCGGTCGCTCCCACGGGGATGCTGCCCGCAAACGACCAGCGTACCCAGTTGAGCTGAGTGTCGTAGGTTCCTGCCGCGCCCGGAGGCGTGTAGAGCGTGAAGGGACTCGGGACGGGCGCGGGATCGACCGGGGTGCGCGCGGCGGCTGAGTAGGTGATGGTAGGGGTCGTGCTGTAAGAGAAAGTCGCGGAGCCGACCTTGAAGTCGGTGTTGTAGGGAACCATGTCTACGATGGTCAGGGTCTGTACGGGCAACGCGCCGAGGTTCGAGAAGGCGATGGTGTAGATGATGTCCGTGCCGGGCTTGGGCGCGGGGCCGCCGAGCATGTAGCTCTTGTCGAGCTTGATGTAGAGCACGGGAGTCGAGATGGTGCTGCTGTTGTTCGCCGCCGTGGGGTCGAAGGTCGGGTTCGAGACCGTGGCCGTGTTCGAGACGTTGGGCGCAGCCGCCGAGCCGACCGTTCCCGTCACCGTGATGGCGGGCGCGTTCGTGCCCGTGGCGAGCGGGCCCGCCATCGTGCAGGTGATGGTGCCCGACGAGTTCGCGCACGTCCAGCCCGTCCCCGAAGCCGTGAAAGAAGTGAGTCCGGCGGGCAGAGTGTCGGTGACGGTGATCGTGCCGGAGGCCGACTGCGGCCCGTTGTTGCGGACGGTCAAAGTGTAGCTGGCCGTGTTATCGACGGCGAAGGCCGTGGCGGCAACCTTCGTGATGGAGAGGTCTGCTGCCGGAACGACGTTGTCCGTATCGGTGGCCGAGTTGTTGGCCGCGTTCGATTCGACGAGCCAGGCGGCGGCATCGAGACTCACAGAGGCTGTGTTGGCGATGGTGCCGCTGGAGACGTTGACCGTGCCCGTGACGGTGTAGGTGGCCGTGCCCGAAGCGGCGAGCGTCGCGCCCGTGCTGATGGTGTTGCCGCTTCCAGAGGCGGCGTTGCAGGTCGAACCGGCGGAAGCCGCACACGTCCAGGCGACGCCCGTTAGTGAAGCGGGGACTATGTCGGAGAGGCTGGCCGAGACGGTGTACGCGCCGTTGTTCTTGAGTGTGACGGTGTAGGTCGCGGTTGCGCCCTGATATGTGTTCGTGACGCCGTCCGTCTTGGTAACGGAGATATCGGGCGCGGGGACATTTGCGGTGGCGAGGTCGCCTGTTGCCGAAGTGCCGCCGCCGAGCGTCGCGAAGGACGCCGCAGACAGCGAGGGCAGGGTGACGCGGTAGAGATTGCTGGGGCTTGTCGTCTGCAACAGCAATCTGCCCGCCGAGTCGAAGGCGACGCCGATGGTATTGGGAGTGATGCCGCCGGGAAAGGTGATGGTGCCGACGGAGGTCGCCGCGCCTCCGGCGACGGAAGCGGTGTAGAGCTGGCGGTTCTGGTTGACGATGTAGAGCGTGTTGCCGAGGAAGGCCATGTCGCCGCCGTTGCCCGTGCCCGTGATGGTCGCGACGGCGGTCGCCTGCCCAGTAGTCTGGCTGAGGGTGTAGAGCGTGTCGTTGTCGGCAGCGCCGCCGCCGGGCATGAAGTAGAGCGTGTTGCCGAGGAAGGCCATGCGGTAGCCGCTGCCGACGTTGCCGCCGGAGGTTGAGGGGCCGACGTTACCGAGCAAGACCGGCGCGACCGACGGCGTGGCGGGGTTGAAGCGGTACATCGCGCCGTTCGACCCCGCCGCCGCGTTGATGGCGTAGAAGATCATGCCGTCAGAGGGCCTCTGCGCGAGTGTGGCCGCGTTGCCGCCGGGGTAGTTTGAGTAGACGAGCGTCTCGACGCCCGTGGTCGGATCGACGCTCCAGAGGTTGTTGCTGCCCGCCGTAGCGTTGCCGCGGATGTGATAGATATTCGTCTGTGCCGAGACTGACTGCACCACTAAAAGAATGAAGAGCAGCGCAAAGAGACGCACGCCTGAACGGAAAGACACGAGCACGGAAGTCCCGCGCGCCGCGCCTCCTCTTGCGAAAGAGCGCGCGGCAGCGTTGAGTCTCTGGGTGATGTGTGCGGAGAGTCTCAAGGCTTATTCGTCCTCGTCTTCGTCTTCGTCCTTCTTGTGTCCCGCCTGCGCGTCGTCGCCCTGTGCGTTCTGGCGCGACGTGCCGAAGAGATCGAAGAGGTTCGAGAGTTTCGACGAGATAGTGAAGTAGAAACCGCGTCGCGCGGGCGCAAGCCCCGACGCTCCCGGCTCCGACGCGGCAGTCCAGTTGTAGCCACCGCCGAGTCGCAAATCGGACAGCACCCAGAAGCCTGCCTCCGCGCCGAACGAGGCGCGCGCCGTCGCGGATGCGGGCTGCGCGAGCCAGCGGCCCTCGCCCGCGACATCCATATACTTGCCGAGGCGATAGACGGCGCGTCCCTGCGTCAGGTACGTGAGCGTCGAGACGCGCGCGAGACCGGGCGAAGCGTTGTCGCCGAACTTCAGTGCGAAGCGTCCGTAAAGCTCGACGTTGCGCGCCGCCTGATAGTACCAATCGGAAGAGAGCGTGTCGGAACGGTCGCGCGTCTCGCCGTGCGTGTCGCCCTTCTGCGAGATGTCGCGCCGCGTGTAGCTGAAGAGCAGGCCGACGGCGTCTGTGTGCAGCGGTCGCCATGCGAGTGCGGCCGTCGCGCTCATCGCGGAGCTGTCGTGACCGCCGAAGCTGGCGCGCGAAAGCTGGAAGCGACCGAGCGAGGTGACGTTGTCGAAGAGACGACCGGCAGCGCCGAGCGTTAGGACAGAGCCTGCGCCGCCGCGGTCGCGCATCTCATAGCGCCCTGTGGTGCGGAAGCCTTCGACGGGCTGCCACGCGAAGCCGAGGTGTGCGGCGTTGAAGCTCTCACCCGTGCCCGCGAGGTGGAAGCCGCGCTCGTAGCCGAGGTCGAGCGAGAGCTGCTTGGTGACGGGCAGCCGGTTCGAGAGGCCGAGGATGGCAAAGCTGTCCGTGCCGTTGATGCCGTTCTCGATCTGGTAACGCGTGTTGAGGTTGGCGAAGCGTCCGAGCTTTGTCTCCACTCCGACGGCTGTCTCGTTGCGCGCGCCCGTGGCGGCGAAGCCCGTGCCCGCGGTGTCGCTGATGGGCGTGATGGGCGCGGACGAGAGGCGCTGCGTGAAGAAGAGCTTCGTGTACTGGTTCCACTGGTAGGTGGCCGCGAGCGTCGTCTGGTTCGGATAGGTCGGGTCTGCCTCAGTGAGGTTCTGCTCGCGCTTGGCCGAGAGTTGCAGCTTGGTGGTGGCGCGATACTCCGCGCCGACCGTGACGAGGTTCGAGTCGGTCTGATGGTCTGAGGTGTCGTCCTTGAACCGTCGGAAGTCGTAACCGAAGGTCGCGCGCAGGCGCTCGCCGAAGTTTTGCGTCCAGAGGAGCGATGCCGTCTGGCGACTGTTGTCAACGTTCGCCGTGTGGTTGCGCTCGTCGGTGAAAGAGAGTCGCGCGTGCGCCGACTTTGTTACGCGCATCTCGATTGATGCGTCGGCGCGTTGCGAGCCGGGCGTGACGGTCGCGCCGAACGGATTGAGGAAGCCACTGTCTGCGCGCCCGAAACTTGCGCGCACGGTCGTCTCGCGGTAGCCGAGGGGCTGCTCAAGCTCGACGCAATAGGCGTTGCCGTCGTGTCGGTCGTCCGCGTCCGCGCCGAAGAAGATGTTGCCGCCCGAGACGACGCGCCCGCGTGAAGTCGCCCACTCCATGCGAAGGTGTCCGCCGTGCCAGAGACTCTTCTCCGCATCGACGCCGCCGAGGAAGAACGCGCCGAAGTCGCCCTGTCGCTGGTCAACGGCTGAGAGTCCGACCTTCAGTCCAATCCCCTCGAAGTTCTTGTAGGCGCGCGCCGTGTAGACCGCCTGCGACATGCTGTCCGAGCGGTACTCGTAAGTGACGACGACCTGCACGAGATTGAATGAGAAGTCGAACGAAGAGATGGGACGGAGGAAGAAGACCTCGCCCGTCGCGGCGTCGAGATTGTAATCGACCGAGCGGATAAGCGACTCGCGCGAAAGAATCGTCTCGGGGTTGCGCCGGTCGCGCACCTCGATGACGAACGTCTCGGAGCCGGGCAGGATTTCTCCGTGCGACAGATGCACAAAGCCGAGCGCGCCGCCCGGAAAGACATCGCGCGCAAACGCCGTGTCGGGGCGCGCGCCCGTCACCGAAACGTAATCGCCCGACGCGTTCTCGATGTGAAGCTTGACGCCCGTCAGCCTGCGCGTGTAAGCGGCAAGCCCCGAGTTGCGGTTCTCGGTCTCGAAGTCGCCGAAGAGGAAGTAGGAGCGCCCTCGGTCGGCGCGAAGATAGAGCTTGGAGTTCGACTGCGCGTCCTCGAAACGCGTCGAGGAGTCGCCGAAGAGCGGATAGGCGCGGTCGAGCGGGTCGAACTGAAAGAGCCGGTCGCGCCCGCCCGTGCGGTTGATGGGGCGGTTGCTGTCGTATGCGAGCGTCAGGAGATTGCGGCCAAGGAACTGCCCCCGGTAGAAGAAGGCGAGGCGGCTGCGGACGGTTGCGTCCGAGGCCGCGCCGGAGAGTTCGGGCGCTGCGCCTCCGAAGGTCATCTCGGCGAGACCGACGAGGATGGGCGACCTGACTTCGGGCGTGATGCGGATTTGATGTTTGACTTCGACCGCGCCGGTCGTCGCGTGAATCTCCGTCGCGCCGGTCGTGTTGTCGGCGACGAGCACGGCACGGCCCTCGCCGCCGACGAGCGGGACGATCTGCTCGGTCGGCTGCATGCCCTCTCCGCCCTGCGCGGAAACGTCCGGCTGATTCGAGACATCGCCCGCGGCTTTGTTCAAGACATCGCCAGCGTTCAAGACATCGCCCGCGGCCTTGTCGCTCTTGTCGCTCGCTTCGTTTCGCGCGCCGCCCTTCTGATTACCGTCAGCGCCGCCTTGATTATTGTCAGCGCCGCCTTCGTCAACGCGCATCAGGCGACCCGCAGAGACTCCGAGCGCGACCGAGCCGTCCGCCGCGGGGTGGTTCCACTGGTCGAAGGCACGCACGTGAACAATCGTCGAGTCGCGCCCGCCCGCCGAAAGCTCCGGCTTGTCGGTCACGATCTCAAGTCGCTTGGCGGGGCCGCGACCATAGGCGGTCAGCTCGACGCTCTTGCCCGCTACTCCGTCGGGGCTGATGGCCGTGACGCGTATGCGGTTCGGGCCCGGCGCGACGCCGAGGCCGACGAACGTGAAGGTGGCGAGTTCGTTCTTGCGGTCGATTCTCTTCTCGCCGATCTTCGAGTCGGGGATGCGCTGGCCGCCGACCTCGACCGAGACAGTCCAGGCGGCGTTGACGCGCGCAGCGATTTCGAGCGCCGCGCCCTGTACCGTGTCGTTCGGCTGCGGCGAGAGCACACGCACCTCGCCCGCCGCGACCGGCTCAAGCGTCTCCTCCGTCACCATCTCATATGTGCCCGAAGCGAGCGGCGCACTGCCCTTCACTTCCGGCCCGCTCGTCTTCGCTTCCGTCGTGTTCGTCTTCGCTTCCGGCGTGTTCTTCGCGTCGCCGATGCCGCCGAAGAGCGAGCCTGCGAGCGGCGAGTGCCCGGTCTTCGAGCCGGAGCCGGCGGCGAGGCTGTTCTTTATAGCGGAGTTCGCTGAGTTCGCGGAGTTGTTAGAGCCGCCGCCTGCAAGGCCGCCTTCGGGCGAGCGCAGAGCGAAGTTCTGTCGAAGCAGCGCGCCGCCGCCGAGCGGTGTGCGAAGCAGACGCGTCCAGCTCTTTTCATCGCGGCGTCCCGTATCGACGAGCGCGTAGCCGGGCGGGAGCGTCACGGGGTCGAGCGAGATAACCTGCGCGCCCTCGTTGACGACGGGGAAGTTGTAGAGACCTTCGAAGTCGGTGATGACCGACTGGCCGTTGTTGAGATAGAGACGCACGCCGGGCAAGCCGCGCTCGTCTTTGTCGAACTGGCCGTTCAGGTTTGCGTCCGCGTAGACGCGCCCCAGAACGACCTGCTGTGAGGAGAAAATTCCGCGGCGGACACGCACAGAGGCGCGCGCCTGTGTGGTGGATATACGCTCGCCTGTGGTAAGCGTGCCCGCCGCGGAAGCCGAGTTGAACTGTTCGCCCTCGGGGGCATTCGCGCCCACACGCACGCGGTACGTGAGGATGACGCGCGCGCCCGCTTCGATGCGTCCAAGGTGAAAGATGAGCAGTCCGTCGGGAGTCGTCTCAGGCTCGGCGTTGCGTGTGGGGGCGGGCGCAGCATCAAGCAGCGCCGTCCCTTCCGCGTAGTGGAAAGAGGGCGGGAGCTGGTCGCGCACGACTGCACCATCGAGCGCGGCGGCGGTCGCGTTGTGAAGCTCGACGCGATAGGTCACGGTGTCGCCGACCTCGACCGAGGGGCGGTCTGCCGACTTCGTTATCTCAAGCGTCGAGTTCTCGAACAGCGGCACGTTCAAGGCATAGGCCGCGAGGCGCGCGATCTCGACCGCGCTTTCGGTCAGCTCGAAGCTGCCATCCTTCGAGACGGGCTGGCCGTCGAGCGCGCGCACCGCGAGCGTGAACAGACCCGAGCCGTCGGGCGTGATGGTCGTCTCGATCAGGCGTGCGCGATAGCCCGCAGCGGTGACGTTCAGGACGTAGCGCGCAGGGCTTGTCGGCGTGCCGAGCTGCTCGGGCGCGAGCACGAAGCTCCAGCGGCCCGCGGAGTCGGCGGAGAACGGGTTCGAGTTATCAAGGTTCGGGTCGGAGCCTGCACCCGCGCCGCCACTGAGCAGAACGGGCGAGCCGCTTGCGGCGTCTGCGAAGAGCGAGACCTGCGCGCCGGGGACGGGAGTGCCCGCGCTGCGACCCTGATAGACGACGCCGAAGGGATTGACGACCACGGTGGCCGTCGTGCTCGTCGCAGACGCCGCGTTGTCGCCCGCGACGACCGCCGTGTTGACTATCCCAGCGCCGTGCGCCACGCCTACCGCGACGCGCGCCTGGAAAGAGACTTCTACGCTCTCGCCGATGGCGACCTGCGCGAGCCTTAGTTCGAGACGACGACCCGTGACCGAGCCTTCGTCCGCGTCTTCGGCGTCGGTGAGCGCGCGGCCCGAGAGGCGGAGCGTGCCTGTGATGTAGTCAAGTCCCGCGGGCAGGTCGTCTTGCAGGTGTACGTTGCGCGCGGAGGTGTCGCCGCTGTTGCGGAAGGCGATGGTGTACGTGAGCGTCTGTCCCGGCGAGGTCGTGATTCGTCCTTTACCTTCGACGAGCTTGACGGGCGGAAGTGCGGGGTCTGCGGGCGAGGAGAGGCGCGCGCCTTTGCCGAAGACGTTGATGATCGTGCCCGCGTCCTGTGCGCCCGCGTTGAGCGCGTCGGTGACGGAAGAGCGCGAGACGATGCGAATGTTGAACTGCTCGCCCACACGTCCCGCGTTCGTATCGACGGTGGCGAGCACTCCCGTACACTGGCCGCGTGAGAGCCGCGGACTCATCGTCGAGTCGAGTGTCACCGCGCGGTCGGCGTCCGTGAGCGTGCCCGAAGCGTCCGTGTCGAAGTGGAGTGAGACGAGCGCGGCGGGCGCGGTCACATCCACAGAAGTGATGGTGTAGAAGTCGGGCGTGTTGCCCGTGTTGCAGACGCGGAAGAGTCGCGTGACGCGCTCGTTCGGCGAGACCGTGGCCGAAGCCTCTGTCTCGTCGGGCGTGACGGTGACGGCGGCAACGGTCAAGACCGTCACAGTGATTGTCGGCGAGACGGTCGAGAACACAGCGCCGTCCGCGTCCGTGTAGGTCGCCTCGGCGCGATTGGAAATACTGACGCCCGCCTCCGCCGCTCCGTCTGCGACCGCGCCGCGACCACTCACCACAAGGGCGGCGAGTAGCGCGAGCGCGCAGACGAGAGTGCGGGGGCGGGCGTTAGTCATCGGAGAAGACCTGAACAGGGGCTAGAGACTAGAGGCTAGGGGCTAGTACCGGAGGTTAAAGGCGAGCTTTTCACTAGCCTCTAACCTCCAGCCTCTAGCCCCTTCCCTTAGTTGATCCGACGCCGGAACACGAAGGCCTTCGTGACGCCGGGGTTGAGTGTGCCGGCGGCGTCCTTCAGGAACGTGGTCGTGGCGGTGACTGCGCCGTTGGTGGCGTTGTCGGTGATCGTGCCGCCGTTGGAGTCGGAGGGAGCGGGTGCGAGCACCTGCGTGGTGTTCGCGGCCCAGTTGTTCGGAGCCGCCGAGCCGTCCTCACTGATGACGATGCTCGAAGCCACGAGGTTAACGCAGCCCGCGCCGCCGCCGCCCACGGAGACGTTCGAGTACGTGATTGTGTACTCGATGTGCGCGCCGGGGACGGGGTCTGTGGCCGCGCCAACACCAGTCGCGTTGAAGATCAGCGACGACTTCAAGAGCTTCAGGAAGCCCGAGTAGAAGTTGTCGCGTGTGTCGTTCTTCTGCGCGACGGTGTTGCCGGAAGTGGCGCGAATGGTTGTGCCGAAGCCTCCCGCTTGAAGGACGGCAGTGCCGGCGGGCGAGGTGACGCGCACGATGATGTTGGCCGAGCCGCCGAAGGGCACTGCCAGTGTCGTGCTTCCGCCGCCCGAGACGGTCGTGAACGACGTACCGCCGTTCGTGCTGATCGCGACGGTGAAGCCCGCAGGGACAGTCGGCGCAGTCAGCGTGAACGTGTCGTCGGCGTTGCCCGTGTTCTGCACCGTGTTGACGAAGTCAATCGAGGTCACACCGATGGTATCGAGGTGCGAGAGTCCCGCGATGACGGCGGCTGCAACCGTCTTGTTGGTGTAGTCGTCGTTGTTATCGGTCGGGCCCACAGCGCCGGGAGCGCCTGACGGGCCGACGAGCACGTTGCCGACCTGCGTGAGCGTCGTCGGGAGCTGGAAGCCCTTCGTCGCACTCAGCGGGTCAACGCCGAAGCGCGGCTCGTTGAAGTTGGCGTTGCCGTCGCCCTTGTTCGGAACCTGCCCGGCAGAGTTGTCGGACTGGTCTGTGACGGGCGTGCCCAGACTGTTGCGCCCGAACACCTCGGCGATGCCGTAGATGGGCACCGAGGCGTTGATGCCGTTCTGCACCGTGAGCACGAGGTCGAGGCTTGAGACCGTCGCGCCGGAGGCGAGCGGGTTGCCGCTGTTGAGACGGTAGGCCACGCGCGTCGTGCTCGACAGGACGGCGGGCGGCGTGGTCGTCCACACCACGGCTGCCGAGAGCGGGCCCGATGCGGGCGGGTCGCCGGGGCCCGGGTCTGCGCCGAGCGCCGAGACCGAGTAGAGCACGGTCACGCCCGCAGGCGGCGCAGGCACGGACTGCAAGACCGTCCCGACAGGAACGGGAACGACGACGAAGACGCCTGTGTTCGAGCCTGCGGGGCCGCCGACGAGTGTCTGCGTGGCGGCGGGACGCGCGCCCGTGTTGTGTGCCGTCACGCTGTAAGTGATGTTCGAGCCTAAGGCCACGGGGCCCGCTGGAACGGTCAGGTCGGCGCGCAGTTGCACGTCGTTATCGACGGTCGTCGTGATGCTGCCGACCGCTTCGGACTCGCTGCCCGTGAGCGTCACGCCGCCCGGCACGGAGGTGCGGACTTCAGCCGCCGAGCCGTTCGAGACCTGATTGTCGCCCGCGGCGTCGCCGAGTGTGATGCCGATGGTCGAGCCTGCGGCGGCACCCGCGTTGACGCTGACGCGCACGACGACTTGGAACGAAGCGTTGCGCGCGAGGTAGGGCGAGGCCGACGGGTAGAGCACGGGCCCTGCGTTGCCGAGAATATCTATGTCACCCGCGCCGAGACCGTTGCCGGTCACGTCGATGACGGCCTGCGTCACCGTGATCGCGCCGCTCGGCACGATGGCCGCACCCAAGGCGGGGAAGCGAACCTGTGTGGCGAAGTTGCCGGAGTTGGTGACGGTGAAAGTGAAGTCCACGCTGGTCTGTCCGGAGACGACCGTCGGGATCGAGCCGCCGTCGGGCGTGATGACGAGGCCGGCGACGTTGGCGACCGTGACGGTCACGGTGTTGGAGTTGACCGAGTAAGTCGTCGTCCCGTCTGAGTAGGTGGCCGAGGCGCGGTTCTGGATCGTCGTCCCCCCGCTGGTGGCCTGTCCCAACGCGGGCGCGGCCATAAGGCACAACGCCGCGAAGGCGAGCAGCACGCAGGGGAGCGCGCGTAGGAGCTTAGGGGTAGTGTTTCTCTTGTTCATCTTTTTCAGTTCCTCACGGTGGTCGGTGGGTCGGTCGGCGGTCTCGCTCAGGTAGGTTGCCGGAAGGCGTGATGAGCTTGTCCGGCTCTCGGAGACCGCGCGGGTTCCCTGTTTCACTTGACGCGTACCTTGTAGGAGGCGGAGAGCTTGCCACCGGCGGCGAGCGCGTCCGACCACTCGTAGCGCACCTCTGTGTACATCGAGACGGGAGCAGGCACCGTCTTCACGGAGCCGTCCGCCTGACGCTCTTCAACGACGGGCTGCGTCGAGAAGGTCTTGCCACCATCAATCGAGTAGGTGACGTTCGAGCCGCTTTCGGCTGCGGCGCTGCCCGAGACGAGCGCGGTTCCGGCGGGGATGTGCCCGACCGTCTTGTAGTCGCGTGCTGCCGCGCTGCCTTCGTTCGACGAGACGATCTGCCAGTCGAGAATCTCGCCCGGCTTCACATTCTCAACCTTATCGAGCGAGAGACGGTTGCCCGCGCGCTCGACCGAGCCGTTGAGTTCTACTTTGACTTCGGGCCGTCCGCCCGCAGCCGCCTTAAGCTGCCGCTGCGCGAAGGCCGCGACGCCGAAGGTGGCGACGAGGCATAGTGCGAGCATGGGAGCGGCACCCCATTTATTCTTCAGTCTGGTCATTGGTCTTCTCCTCCGATGATTTGTCTGTCTGAGGCGCGAGGCTTTCGAGCGTAGATGCGTGAAGCGAAGCGCGTGTTAATGAGCGAGGCCGAACAACGGGGGCCGTCAGGCAAGGTCTACCATCGCCGGCTCCTTGAGGGCGCAGGCGACGGCGTACATAAAGTCCCGGACGCGGACGGGGCGCGGCAGGACGGCGGCGAGACGCGCGTGTGCGTGTGCTCGCATGATCTCGGAAGGGCGGTCGTGAATGGCGATGAGCGCGGTGTCGGGCGCGATCTCCGAGAGCGCTTCGACAGCGCCGTTGCGCCCGAAGCCCGCCATATCCAGACCGACGGCGATGAGGTCGAAGTCGCCCCTCGCCGCCGCGCGCAGAACGTCCATCGTATGACGACAGCTTTCGGCTTCGTGCCCTGCGGCGCGCAAAGCCCTTACCAACACCTCGGTCGCCACACGGTCATCATCGCAAATCATCACGCGCGCCATCGGTTCACTTCCTTTGCTCGTCAAAACTTCCCTTACCGAATCGCCGGGTCGCACACCTCCCCGGCACCGAGACTCTTTTACAAGCCCCGTACCGCGCCAGCCGGAATCGTGGGCAGCGGCGGTAAACTGGTCAGACGCGAGAGCTTATGCGTTGGCGGGTCAGGTTCGGCGGGCGGGTCGAAGGGGCGCGGATGACAGACGAGGCTGAAATTCTGTCAGCCCGGCTGACGTTTTGTCAGGCTCCGTACTCGCGGAGTTTGCGGTAGAGGGTGCGTGCGGAGATGCCGAGGACGGCGGCGGCGCGCTCGCGGTTGCCATTGGCTTCTTCGAGGGCGCGGAGGATGTGTTGGCGTTCGAGTTGTTCGAGCGTGATGGGCGCGGCAGCGTGCGCGTGCGTCTTCTCGTCGCCGGGCTGAGAGGTGGCGGCATCGGGCGGGAGAATCTGGTCTGCTTCGATGAGGTCTGCGGCGGCGAGGGCGGCGGCGCGTTCGAGCGTGTTGCGAAGCTCGCGCACATTGCCGGGCCAGTCGTGCGAGGCGAGACGCGCACGTGCCTCGGCGGAGAGGTCGAGCGCGGGGCGGTTGAAGCGCTCGCGGAAGACTGTAAGGAAGTGTTCGACGAGGGCGGGGATGTCTTCGCGCCGACGGCGCAGGGGCGGGACGTGAAGCGAGATGACGTTGAGACGGTAGAAGAGGTCTGCGCGGAAGCGCCCGGCGCTCACGTCGTCGGCGAGCGTGCGGTTGGTGGCGGCCACGATGCGTACGTCCGCGTCGCGGTCACGCGTCGAGCCTACGCGGCGGAAGCGTCCCTCTTCGAGAAAGCGTAGGAGCTTGACCTGCGTCTGCAAAGGCATCTCGCCGACCTCGTCGAGAAAGAGCGTCGAAGAGTCGGCGGCCTCGATCAGTCCGCGCTTGGTCGAGGTCGCGCCGGTGAACGCGCCGCGCTCGTGGCCGAAGAATTCCGACTCGAAGAGCGACTCGGGGAGCGCCGCGCAGTTGACCGCGATCATCGGCGTGTCGGCGCGCAGGGAGCGCGCGTGAATGAAGCGCGCGAGCACGTCCTTGCCCGTGCCCGACTCGCCCGTGATGATGACGGTCGAGTCGGCACGCGCCGCCGTCTCGGCCAGTGCGACCAGGCCCTCCATCGAGATGCTCTTGTAGACGAGCGACGACTGCGCGTCTTCCGAAGCCGGGCGCACGGCGTCGCGCAGAGAGGCGTTCTGGCAGACGAGCTTTCGCTTCTCGTCGGCCTTGCGGATGACGGCCTCGATCTCGTCGAGCGTGGCGGGCTTCGTCAGATAGTCGTATGCGCCGAGCCGCATCGCCTCGATGCCTGTGCCGAGCGACGTATCGGCGGTGAGCATGATGACCTCGGGCGCATCTTCGAGCTTGCGTACCTCACGCAGCGTGTCCAGACCCGAAAGCCCCGGCATGCGTATGTCCAAGAGCATCACGTCGAAGTCGCTCTTCGACAGAGCCGCCAGAGCCTCCTCGCCCGACGCCGCCGGGCTTGAGTCGAAGCCCATGCGCGCCACCTGATCCGACACGAGCCTGCGCAGCACCGTGTCGTCGTCCACGACCATCACGCGGATTTTTCTGCTCATAGAGATTCAGTGATAAGTGATAAGTGATAAGTGACGAGTGATTAAGTGACTGAGTAACAAGAGATCGGCAGACGGCAAGTCGGGGCCGCATCTTATCACTTATCACTCATCACTTGTCACTTATTACTCGTCACTTGTCACTCGTCACTTATTTTCCGGAGTGCGGCGTGGGAGCCAGAGGCGGAAGCGGCTTCCCTTGCCGGGTCTTGATTCGACGGTGAGCGCGCCGCCCATCGCCTCGGCCAGCGTGAGCGAGATGGCGAGGCCGAGGCCGGCACCGCGCCCCGGGTCTTTGGTAGTGAAGAAGGGATCGAAGACGCGCGCGAGCGTCTCGGGCGGGATGCCGGAGCCGTCGTCCTCGACTTCGACGCGGACGCGCTCGCCGTCGAGGAAGGTCGAGACACGTATGCTCCCGCCTTCGCCCACGGCGTCGAGCGCGTTCGAGAGAAGGTTATCGAGAATCTGCCGCACCATCGCCTCGTCGGTCGCCACCTCGCCGACCGAAGAATCCGTCAACACCTCGACGCGGACGCCGCCGTCGTTCCCGCGCTGCTCGAAGATTTGCGTGGCCTGCCGGACGAGTCCGTTCAGCTCGACGGACTCGCGGCGCGCGCGCCTCTGCCGCGAGAGGTCGAGCAGGCCGCGCGTGATCTGCTTGCAGCGCAAAGCCTGTCGGACGATCTCTTCAAGGTAATAGTCCCACTGCCGTTCCGCGGCCACACGCGCCGTGTCGGGTTCCGTGCGCAGATCGCGCAGCGTCGCCTCGGCGCAGGTGGTGATGGCTGCGAGCGGGTTGTTGATCTCGTGCGCGACTCCGGCGGCGAGCTGCCCGATGGTGGCGAGGCGGCGCGAGCGCGCAAGCTGCTCCTGCACCTCGGCGAGCGTCGTGATGTCGCTCCACGTAATCACGCTCCAAGAAGTCTGGAGCCGGGAGTCTGGAGTCTGGAGTCCCGAACCTGTCGGCTGACTTCCCGACTCTGCACTTGTGATCGAGTCCGAGTCTGAACTCGTGGAGGCTTTCGTCAGCGAGTCGGTTGAGGATGAACCCTGCGCGGGCCGATTTTTGTCTTCAGACTCCAGATTTTTGGCTTCGGACTCCAGACTCCAGACTCCGGACTCCAGACTTGAGAGTGGCGCGACCGAGACGAGGTAGCGTCGCCCGTCCTCGGCCTGTAGCTCGAAGGAGCTGGTGGTGCGGGGCGTGCCCGGTCGCATGTGATAGGCGGCGGCGCGCTCGCCGAAGAGGCGTGCGAAGGCTTCGGCGCAAGACATGCCGACGACCTCCGAAGGATGTCGCCCCATCGCCTCGGCGGCGGCCATGTTGCAGCGCATGACCATCATCCGGTCGTCCTGAACAATGATGCCGTCGGGGATGGCGTCGAAGGTCTGCTCCCAGACATGCTTGGCTGCGCCGAGCGTGTCTAAGAGCCGCGCGTTGTCGAGCGCGAGCGCGGCCATCTCGGCTAACCCTTCGAGTTGCTGCCGCTCTTCGGCGGTGAAGCGATGATGCTCTCGATAGCCGACGGCGAGCACGCCCAGATTCTCGCCGCGCGCACGCAGACGCACGAGCGCAAGGTCGCGCACGCCCTCGGCGCTGTGCAGCGGGAACTCGCTCTGCGGCAGGTCGCCCGCAAGCCCGCGCACCTCGATGATCGTCTCGTCGTCGTCTATCGCGGCGGAGGCGGCGCGCTCAGCGAACTCGCCGCGCAGAGGGTTGACGATCTCGCCTCCGGCCTCGACGTTGCGGAAGCCGCTCGTCGCAAGCCAGGTGACTGTGCGCTCGACCTCCGAGAAGCTGGCGATGCTGGCCGTGTCCGCGTGCAGAATGCGGCGCACGGTCTCGATAACCGTGTGGAGGATGGCCGCGCCTTCCGCGGCCCCTCGGCCGTAGGTTTCGTTCGCGTCACCCGAACGCGAGCCTTCGGCCTTCGGCACATCGCCCGCCGCACGCGAGTCGTCCACACTGTTATCTATGCGCTCCGACATCTTGTCCCTATCTTGCCAGAATCATCCGCGAATGTCCTTTATACGCGCGACGCGCGGCGAGAGTTTATGACGCGAGGCCCGGAGTTTATAACACGGAGCCGAGAGCTTACGACGCGAGGCCGACGGTTGCCATTAACGCAGGGGTTGATGGTTGCCATTAACGCAGGGGCCTTACGATTGCCGCCCGTGCTGCGTCACAATTTTCTTTCACCTGACACGCAAGTTTGCTCTCGCGCGGCGGAGGTTGCATGCAGCATCCCGGCTTTTTCCATGCGCGCATCGGCGGCACGAGCCTTGCCAATGTGTTCGGCGTGGAGCATTGGCTTATGGACATCGATAACGAACCGGCGGAGACCGAAAGAAAGGCAAAGAGGTTGCTCATCATGAAGAGAGTTCTGGAAGTTCTGGGGTGGCTCACGGCGGTCGCCCTGTTCGCGTTCGCCAGCCACGCGGTATTCGCCGCGGGCGGCACACAGACGGGCGGACAGACGCGTCTGGGCGTCGCCCTTCTACCCAAAGCCGCGCAGGATGAGCGCGGCGCACGTCAGGACGCAGCGCCCGCACAGGTGCGCCCGCGCGAGCGCAAGGCACGCGAGCGCGAAGACATCAGCCCGGCCTCGATCATGCGCGAGGCGCGGACTATCTACATTCAGCCGACCGAACACCTCGACAAGAAGTATCTCGAATACAAGTTGGGCAAGTATGAGGAGCTGCGCGACTGGAATCTATCGCTCGTCACAGATGCTTCGGCAGCAGACCTCGTCATCACTCTGGACAAGACGGCGCTCAACTACATCTTCACCATCACAGACCCGCGCACCAGCATCATCCTCACCAGCGGCAAGTGCATCGCCGTCAACGGACGCCTCGCCGCTGAATACCTGGGCCGCGAGATCGTCAAAAAGATAAAGGACGTGCGCGCCTCCGGCGACGGTGGGCGGCACAAGCGTCACAGCCGCAACGACGCGGCGGACGACGACGAGAGCGAATCGTACGCGCCCATTCCCCGAGCGCGTTCTCATTCAGAGATGGTCAACAACTGGAAAGGAGTCTGAAGATGAATACGAAGAGGCTCGCCGCAGCAGTTGCCGTCCTGGCAGCGTTCATCTCTGCGGGCAGCGACGCACGCGCGCAGACCAATCAGCAGAACGTGACGATCACGGTGCGTCCCGCCCAGTCGGTTGAGGAGCGTGTGGCGGATGAGATTAAAGAGAAAGAGTTACGCAAGAGCGCAGAGGAGAAGCTTGCGGCTGAAGAGTCGGCAAGAATCTCCGAGAAAAGCCCGAAGGCACTGCTAAGTCGCGCGCGCACAGTTTACATTGAGTCCGACACGTCCTTCTTCGACTCCGTGCAGCTTCAGAACGCGCTCAGCAAACGTGAAGAGATGGATTCGTGGCAGATGGCGATTGTTGACGGCGGAGAGAAACGCAACGTTGCGGATGTGCTCGTCGAAGTTGACCGCCCGCTCTTCACCTACACGTTCACCTACAAGATCATTCATCGGGGCACGGGGATCGTCCTCGCCACAGGTAAGGTGACGGCCTTTGACGGCAACGGCGCGGCACCGAAGCTCGCGAGCAAAATCGTTGAAGAGATTAAGAAGGCGCGTGGAGAGACGAAGGCTAAGAAGTGAGCGGCGAAGTGAGCGGTTAAAGCTTATCGTTCTCGCGTCTCTCTTCGAGCAGCTCGCGCAGGGCGACGGAGAGGTCGCGTGCGGCGCGCTCCAGACGGTCGGCGCTGGCCTCAAGCTGGTCTACGCCGCCGGGATTCTGCCGCGCGGCGACCGCGGCGAGCGCGTCCTCGATCTGGGAATTCAAACGTTCGGCTGCCGACTGCACTTCTTGCTCCGAGCGTGTCAGCATCGTCGAGGGGGAAGTTGAACCTTGTGTGCTCACAAAAAAATCTGCCCTGCTTGACCGATAAAATTTTGTGCCGGGCGACTGCCGTCCTCCGCCCGGCGTGCGCGCGGGAAGACTTTCCGCGCGTTCTTTAAAGATACCAGAATGAGTCCGTCTGTGCCATGCCTCACATCAAATCGCAGGCACATTTCAAGTCAGAGATAGCCTCTCAAGCCGGAGGCAAAAGGCAGACTTCAAAAGGAAAAAGGCAAAGGCGCGGAGCACCCGTGCGCGGCAGAAATTTATTTTTGATCCTTGCTTTTTGAAGTTTACCTTTTGCCTTTTATACCCTGCTTTTGTTATTCGTTGAGGTGATGAATGCGATACCCGAGCGGGAGGATTTCACTGCGCGCGAGCGGGAAGTGATCGAAACGCATCGCACGCCCGCGCGCGTGCAGCGTCTGCTTTCTGAGATGCGTTACAACTGGGAGACCTGCGGGGCCACGCTCAGAAGCTTCCGCGAGGTCGTGCGGCGCGGCGAGGCGCACTGTCTTGAGGCGGCGCTGTCGGCAGCGGTCATACTCGAACAGCACGGCTACCCGCCGCTGCTGCTGAGCCTCGAATCGCAGGACAAGCTCGACCACGTCATCTTCGTCTTCCAGAGGCGCGGACAGTGGGGTTCCGTCGGGCGCTCGCGCGACACGGGACTGCACGGACGCCGCCCCGTCTTCCGAAACCTGCGTCAGCTCGCATGGAGCTACTTCGACCCGTACGTGGACACGACGGCGCGTCTCACCGGCTACGGTCTGGCGAGCATGTACGAACTCGGCGGCTACGACTGGCGCTTCTCAAAGAGGAACGTCTGGAAAGTCGAACGCCATCTGCAAGAGATTCCGCACAAGCCCCTGCCTTCCTCCGAGCGCCGCTACCGGCAACTCCTCGCGCGCTACAAAGAGTTCCACCAACAACACCCCGAACGCGCGCCCGACTACTTCGACAACCGCGACACATGGATGCTTTGATGAAAGTGATAAGTGATGAGTGATGAGTGATCAGAAAAAGACAAGCGCTCTTTCTTATCACTCATCACTTATCCCGCCTTTACAGCCCAGAGCACGGCCCACAGCAGTACGGACAGCAGGCCGTGTGTGAAGAGGTTGAGGGCGAGGGCGGCGCGTCCGCGCTCGTGGAGTGCGAGGCGCAGAAGGCCGTGCGCCGTCTGGCCCGCGGCGGCGCGCAAGCCCCCGCCCCGCGCGCGTGGGATGTGCGCCGCGTAGGATGATGCGGGCGCATACACCTCGCGCATGTGCCCCGCGCCGTAGGGCTTCGGGCGGCGCTTGAGTTGTCTGTAGAGGAAGCGGCGCGTGCGGCGCGTGCGTCGAAAGACGAGCAGGACGCACGCCGCGACGAGTGCGACCAGAAGCCAGCGCAGAGCGTTTAGCGTCCAGTTCCGCACGCGGCCTCCGTAAATCTCGCCGAACAGTTCCCATCCCTTTGAGAGACGCCGCTCGGCGCGCCTGATCTTCAGACGCGCACGCTCCATGCCGGTCAACTGCCGGACTCTGGGCGGTGCGGGCCACGCCGCATGGCCGTTGACCGTGCGCGTCGAAGGCTCCCAGTAGAAGGTGCTCCCGACGGGCAGACGATAGTCTGGATAGATGCGCCGCACGTCTTTGTAAGTCACGAAGCGCGCGCCCGCGTAAAGCCCTTGCCGGTACTGCCCGGGCCAGTAGAGTTGTAAGCTAGGGAGGCGTTCGTGGATAACGGCGGCGGTGAAGAGCGCGTCGCGCGCCGCACGTGTGCGCGGGTAGTCTTCCGCGACCCGAAGGTAGATGTCGAGCGCGCGCACAAGCGGCTCGTGCTCCTCCATGTAGCGGCGCATGAGCGCGGCCTCGCCGGGCGCGCGAAATTTCTGGTCGTAGTAGATCGCAAAGAAGCGCCCGCCTTGCCACGCCGCAGGGTTGTAGAAGGTCAGGTCGCTCGACTCGTAGAGATAGCTCGCCTGCCGGTAGAGCGCTTCGGCCTTCTCTTCGTCGCCGGACGCGCGCCGCACGCCATCTTCGAGGTGCTCAATCTCGTCCATCGTCTTCAGGTCGCACAGGACCCATGCGGTCTGCACGTCCTTTGGAGCATCCCAGCGCGGGTTCTTCGCCTCGCCACACTGCGGCGGCGTATCGTCGCTGTCGCGCTCGCTGCCGCTGTAGGACGAGTCGTCGTTGTTGCTCTCGGTCTCGTCCGCCGTTCGCACGCGGGCATAGTTCGCGCGCGCTTCGTCGAAGCGTCGGGCGCGCATGTAGCGCACGGCGAGCGAGTAGAGCAGCATGTCGCGTGCGGGCGAGTCGGCGTGGCGCTCGATGAAGTCGGCGAGTTGTTCGGGGGTCAACAGCACATCGACGAAGTAGGCCACGTCATCCGTGTAGTCGAGCACGAGATACTGTTCGAGCGCGCCGAAGAGGTCGCCCGCGTCCTCCGCCGCCAACGCGATGTAGCGACGCGCGCCTTCCGTTAAATCGCCTTCGGGAAACTCTTCGACGAGCGACGTGAAGGTGCGTCGTGCCGCGACGAAGTTCCTGAGCCGATGCTCTGCGACTCCCTTCACCCAGAGCGCGGAGGCGCGCTCGTTGTCACGCGCGCCGGAAGAGAGGGCACGCGCGGCCAGCTCACGCGCGGCACTGTTGTCGCCGAGTTCGAGGTTGGCCTGCGCGACGCGCAACGCGAATCCACCGCCGACCGCAGCCAAAGGGTGGCGACGCATCAGCCGCGTGGCAAAGGCCGCGATGCGAGCCAACTCTTTGTGTTCCGCCGACTCCTCTTGCCTGCCGCGCTCTTTCGCCTCCCATTCGTAAGATGCGTTCCAACACGGATGCTCAGCGTCGTCCTTGCAATACCTGTAAGGGTTCTGCTCTTCCGGGACTTCGATGTCGAACCCGCTGCCGAGCGCGACATTGTAGACGCTGTGATAGGCGTATGTGAGCGCGACGCGCGGCTCGTTCTCTATCAGAGACTCGACGCGCAGCATCTCCTCTCCGGTCGCACCGCCGCGCACAAGCCGGAGCGAGCGCAGAGCCTCTTCGCGCGCCGAAGCATCAGACTCGTCGGCGAGCATTCGATAGTATTCGGCAAGCCCTTCCGCTCGCTCGCCGACGCGCACGTGCAGGTATGCGAGCCAGCCGCGCGCGTCCCCCGCGTAGCGCCCGCGCGGATACTCTCGTAGCACGCGCCCGAACGACTCGAAGGCGCTTTGCCACGCATCGTCGCGACAGTCCGCACAGGGCTTATCCGCCGCCGCGTGCTCGCCCGTAAAGCTGCTGCTCTCGCGCAGCCTCAACATCCCGAGAGTAAAGAGCGAGGCCTCTCGCTTCTCGCTCCGAGGGTGGCGCGCGGCCAACTGCTCGAAGGCGTGCGCGGCCTCGTCCGTACGGTTCTCGCGATAGAGTACGGCCGCGCGCAGGTACTCGACGTTGTCTTCAATGTTCCTATCGCTTGGCACTGTGCGGAGCGCCGTATTGACGGCCTCCAACGAGTGGGTGGGCTGCTCTGTCAGGCTCTCCTGTTTCCCATCTTGGGCCGTTTGCTCTCCTTCTTCGGTCGTCTGCTCCTGCTTGCCCTGTCTGGCCCACCATGCGTCGAACTTTGCATTGGGATTCTTCGTGTCGGCTTCTTTTACCTCGTCGCGGGCAGCGACCCATTCGTCATAAGCGCGTCGCGCTGCGAAGTAAGCGCCGACGGCTGTCCCGTTCGTGCCGTGGTCAAGCGCCTCCGAAGCTTCGAGCCGGTCGCGCGCGGAGTTGCGTCGCTCCTGACTTCCAGCCAACGTATCGTAAGACTCGTCGCCCGAGCCGGACTCCGTCAGCTTAAGATACTCGCCCCAGAGCTTCCTTGCCTGCGCGAAGTCACCTCGCCGCGCGGACTCGTCCGCACTGGCCCAAACCTTATCGGCATCCTTACCGGGTTCACTGACAGGCGTCTCAGAGTCCTCCTCTTCTCTGTAGTCCGGCTTCGTCCTTTTGCGCGCGTCGAAGGGCAGCGGCGGCAGGCGACTGAACTGTTGCTCGTTGCGCCTGCCGTTGAAGCGCACCGAATGCTCCGTGCCGACCCAGCCGCATCCGACTGCCGCCGCCGCCCCCAACGCAAAGAGCACGACGAGGCCAAGCGCCGATACGCGCCCGCGCTCAAGAGCAGACACGCGCCTGCACTCAAGAGCAGACACGCGCACGCGCCCGAGACAACGTCGTGCGCGCTGTAGCCCTCGACGCGCTCGACGCAAAGCCCTGCGCACACGTGCGACGCGCGAACGTACGCGCCTGAATCCTGCGCGAGACGTGTCCCTCGCATCTCTCACGAACTCACTCATCTCGCCTCCACTATCTTCATCTCGCCTCGGTTCCACGCATCACGCCTCACACACATCTCGTCTCCGTTTACACTCATCTCGCCTCCGCCGCTTTCGTGCTCAGACTCTCAAGACGCTCCCACACGCGCCCGTCGTCGCGGACGACGGCGACCGCCGCCGGAATCCTCGCGGGCAAGTCTCCTTCAAAGCTCAATCCCACGCGCGCACGCGCACCCATCGGCCACGCACGCGCGCCGAGCCGCACGACGACGGCGCGCGCCGCGCTGCAAGGCCGCAACGCCATCTGACTCTGCCCGTCTCGTCCCGCATCGTTTTGTGTTGAATCGTCCCTTTCCGTCTTGTCCCCCATAGCATCGCTCTGCCCCGCGCCGCTCCGCGCACCATTGCCGCCTGCGCCCTCGAACGTCTCGCACAGCGTCTCGAACTTATCGAAGCCTTCGAGCCGCGTAACACCGCGCACGCTCCCGCGCGCCACGCGCAGAGTGACGGTGAGCGCGCCGTCGCCATAGACCGCGCCCGACGCGCCGTCGTTATCCGCTGTGATGAGCAGTTGGTTCGAGACTTTCTCTATTGGCTGGTTAGAGACCTTCTCTCTTAGTTGGTTCGAGACTTTCTCTGCTGTTTGGTTCGAGACTTTCTCTGCCGGAGCATCGGCGGTGAAAACTTCGGCGGTGAAAGCTTCGGCGGCAAAGGCTTCGGCGCTCACGCGCGTCGAGCTTTCGGCCTCGCGGTCTCGGAGCGCGGCGGAGACCTGCGTGAGTCCGAGCGCTGTGCCATCGCCACGCGTGGGGAGCCGGAACAAACAAATGCCGAGCAGCTTCTCGCCCGCGCCCTCGCGTACCCCCCGGACGCCTGCGCGTAAAGATTCGCTGCCCGGCACGTCAAGGACGACCTGTTCGCCCACGCGCACGGAGAGGCCCGCAAGGACTGTGTCGCCGCGTGCGCGGAAAACATATCGCCACTCGCCCGCGAGCCGCCCGACGCCCGAGGTCGCGCCGTCTCCCTCAACGCTTCCCCCGAACGCGCGCCGCTCGACGAGTTCAAAATTTCCATCCGACGCCACACGCGCCGGGTCTATGTCGCCGCGTAGCTCAAGCAACCGTCCGCGCTCGTCGTAGAGCAGCGCATAGCCGTACGCGGCAAGCCCCGCGTAGAAGGGCTTCTCAAGCGCACGCACGCGCTCGACCGCACGCGCGACCTCAAGCGGCGCGGCGTTTGGGATAACGCGATCAGCGGTCGCGGGAATCTCCGCGCCGTAGAACTGCGGAGACCAGAAGTCAACGGCGTCCAGAACATCCCTCAGCCCCGCCGCGCCGATCCACGTCGGAAGCCCCGTCACTGAAAGCTTCGCGCCCGAAGGCAAGCCCGCGCGTGCCGCACGCAGCACATACGCATAACGCGCGAGCAGACGCGTCGGCACGTCTATGTCGAGTTGTAGGCCGGAGACCACTGCGCCGTCTCGCGCGGCGCGTTCCGAGTCCGCACGGAACGTCTCGACGAGCGCGTCGGCCAGAGCCTTCTCATCAACCTTCCCGAACGCGGCGAGAAGCTGAGGCGTTGCGTTGTAGACGAGTTGAAGCTCGACCCCGCGCGGCATCGGGCCAGAGACCGCGCGCACACGCACCACACGCCCCGAGGCGAAATCCATCTGCCCCGCGCGCAGGAACAGACAGCGCGCGCCCGTCTCACGCGCCGCGCTTTCAACGTCCGCCTGCGAAGGCGTCTCCGCGCGCCAGGCCCAGAACGCGACCGGCACCTCGCCGGGTCTCCAAGCTCTCGGCGCATGCGCCCAACGCCACCCCGCCGTCAACACACAAGCAGCGACCGCCCCGAACACCAACGCGAGCAGACGCAACACGGAACGACTCCGCAAGATTCTTTCGAGCATTGATGCCGAGACTCGTCCGAGCATTGATTTCATCACTTCCGAACTTTGATTCCATCTCTTCCGAACTTTGATTGCAGCTTCCGTGCTTTGACTCCGGCAGGAGTGCGGGACGTGCCCTCCCCAGTGCACGCCCCGCGTCCGTGGGCACAAGCGACGGCGCTGCGGTCGAACTGCGAAACTTCCGCAACGCCGTCCGTGTGTGATTATCTACGGCGCACGAATCAGCGCGACGCGGGCAACAACAGCACACACGCCGCGCCAGACACGCGCCCCCGACGTGTCCCTCCCAACACACGCGTGTGTGGATAACCACATTGACCGACGCGCGGCGAAGGCCGATGCTTGTGCGTCGAGATCGACTTGTGCTTCGAGCTTGATGCTTGTGCTTTGAGGCTGTCACCATCACATGGGAGGATTGGTCATGCGACGCCACTTGTTCAGACTCTGTGTCTCCGCCGCCGCATTCGTGCTTGGCCTGACCTCGGCGGGACTCTGGCCCCGCGAGAGTGTGCCCCGGCCTCTGCCGCCTGTGGTCGCCGCCCCGACCGCGACTGCAAAGAGCGGATGCGCGCCCGGCGCGTCGGAGACCGTGGATGACGACACGAGAGTCGAAGACCGCTATTACAACTACAACTATGGGTTCTCGGTTGATCTGCCCGCGGGCATGGTCGGTTTCGCCTCAGCCCCGCCCCGCCCCGCACACGGCTTCGGCATCAATCTCGTCAATCCGAAAGTCGGGTGGGTTTACAGTGAAGGCTTCCCGAAGTCATATCTTTATGTTGACGCCAGCTACAACTCGGCCTTTCTGGAGTCGCTTGACGCCGCCGTCAAAACAGACTTGCGGTATATCGCCGAAGAAGGTCAGGCGGTAACAGTGTTGAGTAGGACGAAGACGCGCCTGGGCGGGCTGCGTGCGGTGCGTGTCGTCGCGCGCTATGTGAAGGACGGAGAGGCGACGGTGAGCGACGCACTCATCGCCTTCAGGAAGGATACCGGCGAGGACGTGGTCTACACGATTGCCCTCGACACTCCACAGGCCGACTACGAAAAGCACAGGCTCGTCGTCAACGAGATGCAGAAGACTTTCTGTTTACAACCGCTCCCGTGAGGCGGCACAATCAGGCGCGATGCCGGCGAGTCTCCCCGACCCCGATCCGTTATGTCCATTCTGATTGCCGAAGACAACGTGGCGCAGCGACGTTACCTGCGCGAGCTTCTTGAGCGCGAGTTCGCCTCTCACGCGCCCGTGATCGAGGCGGCTGACGGCGAAGAGGCTGTCAGCATCGCTTTGAAGGAGCGCCCCGAGCTGTGTGTGTTCGACATACAGATGCCGCGTCTCTCAGGCGTGAAGGCGGCGCGCGCCGTGTGGCGCGACTTCCCCGCGGCGCGCATCATCTTCTGGACGCAGTTCGCGCACGAGGTCTACATCAACGAGCTGCGCAAGATCGTCCGCGGGGTCGAGCCGCAGCCCGCCTACGGCTTCATACACAAGAACAATCCAGAGTCGCGCTTCCTCCGTTTCGTCGCCGCCGTTTTGGAAGATGGGGCCGACATGATCGACCCGGCCTTCAAGGACTCTTTCAAGCGGCCCCTACTCACGGAGTTCGAGGCCGAGGCGCTCTACTACCTCGCGCTCGGACTCTCGAACTGGGCCATTGCGCGCAAGTGCTCTCTCTCTCTGCGCGGCGTCGAGAGTCGTCTGGCGACGCTCTACGAAAAGCTCTTCGTCTCGACGCCGGAGGGCACGCCGCACGAGGCTTACGACAAGCTCGCCTACAACATGCGTACGCGCGCCTTCTTCGAGGCGCTCCGTCGCGGCCTTATCAATTCGGACGAGCTTGAGAAGGCCGCCGCCAACCTCGAACACTGGATCGAGCGTGACCGCAAACGCTTCCTCGATGAACACAAGTGAGAGCAGTAGTCAGTAGTCAGTAGTCAGTAGCCAGTAGGTGAGATGGCGGGAGATGGAAGCGGGTAGAAGGCGGAAAGCAACATTCAGAAGGAGGGGGGCCGCGCGGCTCGGCCTCCTGTTTGCTTTTTGTCTACTGGCTACTGGCTACTGGCTACTGTCTACTGATTCCCGCCTGCCGATCTCCTCCGCCGCCGAAGAGCCGACGACACAGCCCACGAGCCTGCACCGTTGGGGCGCGGTCACACTGTTCCACGGTCTGCCTTCGGATCAGGTGCGCGCCGTCGCGCAGGACTCGGACGGCGTGATGTGGTTCGGGACTGACGCGGGGCTGGCGCGCTATGACGGGCGAAGGATTCAGTCGGTGACGAGCGAAGGGCTTTCGGGGCCCCGCGTGCGTGCGCTCAGTGTGGACGCGGGCGGGACTCTGTGGGTCGGGGCGGACGGCGGGGCGTTCGTGCGTGCGTCCGGCTCGCAGGCGTTCAGAAGCGTGGACGAGACGCGCGGCAAGAGTGTTCTGGCCGTCGTCTCGCCCGAGCCGGGGCGCGCTCTGCTGGCGACCGCCGATGGGCTTATCTTCGAGTGCCGTTTGGAGGCCGACGGCTCGCTCAACGCGCGACGGATCGGCGAGCGTCTGACGGTCGCTACGGGGAAGACGCAGCCAATCGAGTTGACGAGCCTCGCGCTCGAAGGCTCGACAATCGTCGTCGGGACGCGTGGGCGCGGGCTGATGACCGTCGAGCCTTCGGGCGAGGCGAAAGAGATAACGGGTAAGCCACGTACGTTCTACGTCGAGGCGCTCGCGCGGACGGCGGGCGGCTCTCTCTTCCTGGGCGCACAGACTTCGAGCGGCGACAGCGGTGTCTTCCGTGTCGAAGACGGAAGGCTCGCGCGCCCCTCGAAGGTTTCGGGCGTGGCGACGGGGAAGGTGACGGCGCTCGCCTCTTCGGCACGCGGCGAGCTATATGCGGCGACCGAGGGGCGCGGCGTGTTTCGCTTCGCCACTGATGGGCGACTCGTCGAGCGCTTCACGTTCGCGGGCACGGCCGGTGGCTTGCGCTCGGACATCGTGAACGCGGTCTTCGTTGACCGGGAGGGTGTCGTGTGGTTCGGCACGCCGCGCGGCGTCTGCCGCTATGACCCGCAGGGCGTGCGCGTCGAACAACTCTCCGCCGAACGGGACGCGAACTTCGTGCGCTCGCTCTATCGCACGACGACGGGTCGGCTGCTCGTCGGAACCAGCCGAGGGCTGTTCGTGCGCGAAGACGACGCGGTGTCCGGACGTGACGACATCGCGGTGGCAGGCTCCTGGCGTGAGGTCGAAGAGGTCTCGGGCAAGACCATCTATTCGCTGGCGGAGGATAGTCGCGGGCTGCTTCTCGTCGGCACAGGCACGGGACTCTACGTCGGCTTACAGGCCGAAGGGCGCAGGCCGAAGTCGCCCGTGAGACTCGCGCCGGAGGAGAGCGCGGACGCGGGCGGGAAGAAGGCAGGCGCGGGCGGGAAGAGGGATGAGAGAGCCGCCGGCAAAGCTTCTAAGGATGAGAGAGCCGCTCGTGAAACTTCCAAGGTCGCCGCAGAGAATGAAGCGGGACAGAGCGAGATAAAAGATGAGACGGGACGGAATGAGACTAAAGATGAGACGGGACAGAGCGAGTCTAAAGTAGGTGAGGCGGGACAGGGCGAGAGTAAAGGCGGCGCTTCTGAGTCAACTGCGAAGAGGACGGCGGAGCCTGCGCTGAGCGGCAGCGTGCGTGCCATCGCGCGCTTTGGCGATGCGGTCTACGTCGGGACGTTCGGGCGCGGACTCGAACGCTTCGGCGGCCCGGGCCGACGCGAACTCGTCTGGCCGCGCGCGGGCGAGGACGAACGCGGGCGCGAGGTCGTCAGCCTCTACTCGGAAGAGCCGCGCGGGCGACTCTGGATCGGCACGGCGAACGCTGGCGTCTTCTACTTCGACGGCAACACCGTCAGGACAGAGGCCGCGCTTGCGCCGCTTGCGGACAGTACGGTCTGGGGCGCTTCAGCCGCGGACGGCTGGCTCTGGCTCGCGACCTCGCGCGGCCTCTATGCCTTCCGAGAGGGGCGCGGACTCGTCGAAGTCGCACAGGGCATTGACGCGCGCGCGGTCGTCGCCATAGGCGTGGGCGGTGCAAGCAGACAGGGAGGCACGGGCGGTTCGGCAAACGGCGCAGGCTCGCCCGCCGAAGGGATGCCGCAGGCTTGGTGTGCGACCGAGGGCTTAGGCGTCCTACGCGTTTCGCTCGACGATCAGTTCGGCGCGATCACCTCGCGACTCAACACCGAACAGGGCTTGCCGACCGACCACGCCTTCGCCGTGATGCTGGTGGGTGAAGCGAGCGACGCCGATGCCACGACGTTCAAAGACGGCGTCGTCTCACTCAAAGACAACGACACATCACTCAAAAACAGCGGCGCGTCACTCAAAGAGGGTACGTCACTCAAAGAGGGCAGCACACCACATAAAGATGGCAGCGCGTCACTCTTCGTCGGGACGACGCGTGGACTTGTGCGCTACGAGCCGGGGACGCTCGCACCCGTGCTCAGGCTGACGCGCGTCACGGCATCGCGCACGCTCCAGCCCGAAGAGCTTCCCGACGGCGCGCTTCGCCTCCAATATCCGCAGACGGGGCTTACACTCGATGTGGCCGCCGCCGCGAGCCGAACCTTCCCCGAACAGTTCCTCTACGCCTTCACGCTGCGCGACGGGAAGGGGCGTACCATCAAGCAAAAGCTTTCCCGCGACTCGCAGTTCCAGGCCGAGACGCTGCCCGCGGGCGGTTACAGCGTCACGGCGCGCGCCTTTACGCTCGACCTCGTACCCTCCGAGCCGCTGGTCTTCAACTTCGAGGTAGCGCGCGCGCCTTTTCCACGCACGACCGTCGCGCTCTCTGTGCTGCTTGCGCTCGCACTCGTCGCGCTCATCTGGGGCTACGTCCAGCACCGCAAGATCGTGCGCAGCGGCGAGGAGTTGCGCGAGGCCAATCATCAACTCGCCACCGCGCGCCTGCAACTCGCCAGCGAGGCCGAGGCCGAGCGCCGACGCATCGCGCGCGACCTGCACGACCAGACGCTCGCAGACCTGCGCCGCCTGCTCCTGCTCACGGACGAGATGCAGCAACAGCAGGGCGGCCTCTCCTCTGCCGCCGCGCCCGCCGCCGCGCAGGCGACGACGACCGTCACAGACCCTTCGCGCCTTCGCGCCGAGATCGAATCCATCTCGCAGGAAGTGCGACGCATCTGTGAAGACCTCTCCCCTTCCGTGCTTGAGAATGTGGGGTTCGCCGCCGCGCTCGAATGGGCGCTCGCCTCCGCGTGTGCACAGCTCCCTTCGGCGCGGAGATTCACCTACGACTTCGTGTGCGACGAGAATCTGGAAGAGAGACTCCGGCTCGCGCCCGGCGTGCAGATGCAGGTCTACCGCATCGTGCAGGAGGCCGTCAGCAACGTCTGTCGCCACGCGCAAGCCGCGCACGTACGTCTGCGCGTCCGGCTCGACGAGGCGGGCGACTTTCTGCTCACGCTCGAAGACGACGGTCAGGGCTTTGACGCCAACAACAAGAAGGCGCTCAAGGGGCGCGGCCTCGCCGGTATACGCGCACGCGCCTCGCTCATCGAAGCCGACGCCGAATGGAAGAGAAACGACGACGCCAACGTCTTCGTCTTGAGAAAGAAGATGAAGAGAGTGATAAGTGATGAGTGATAAGTGATGAGTGATAAGTGATGAGAGGAATACGAGGCTTTTTCTCACCGCTTATCACTCATCACTTATCACTTCCTAATGGAACCAGCCGTAGGTTGCGCCCGTCCAGTAGAGAAAGCCCGAGTTGCCGTTGAGCTTCTCTTCGAGCACGTCGCCCAAGAGGCGCGGGGTCTTCTTCTGCGCCGCTGCTTGCGCGACAGCGCGGCTCTCCGTCTTCAGGTCTGTGCCCGACACGTTTTTGAGCAGGTAGGTCTGCATGGCTTCGGGGTTGCGCCAGCCCGTCTCTTTGTAGCCGTGGATGACAACGAGCAGCGCGTCGTTCTGCTCGATGTGTGGGCGGGCGGTGCTCGGTTTGAGTTTCTGCACGCCCTGATGCGGGTCGAAGTCGCGCGGGTCGGGCGGTCGAACCGTGAGCGGGTCTGTGACGATCCAGTTTGAAAGCTCGTCGTTCAACGCCGCGACCTTGCCCGGCGCGGGGCGCACCTCGACCATCAAGTCCTCTGAGCCGTCGCCGTTGAAGTCGCCTGAGACCACGCGAGCGCTGTGCTCGTCGAAGGCGACCGCGCCCTTGTATGTGCGCTCCAGCGCGGCGCGCACGTCCGAAGGTTTGGGCGGCGGCTTAAGGTCGGACGCGGCGGGCGCAGGCGTCGGCGACGCGGCGGATTGCGCGTCCGGCGAGGATGGGACGGCGGGCGACGTTGCGGCGGGCGACGATTGTGCGGCGACGGGCGGCTGCTCTCTTGCGGTCTGCTGTGGCGCAGCGCACCCGCCGCAGAGCGTGAAGGCCAGCGCGGCGGCGCAGAAGAAGAGGGCGCGGAGATTGGTTCTCTCTTTCATGCTTCGAGTTCGTCCGTGGTGTGTTTGTAATTTCGTTTGAGCGCCGGAGGGCGCGGCGGGGTTGGTACGCGGGGCGGCGAAGTTAGACTTGGCCGCCCCGCGTGTCTGGCTTCCAACCGAGTCGCCCTAGAGCGATTGGAGGAAGGTGATGAGTTGGTTCTTCTGCGTGGTCGAAAGGTTGCGATAGTTGTTGATGACGCCCGTCGCCTCGCCCGCGTGGCGAAGGATCGCGTCGTTGCGGTTCGTCGTCTCGCCGTCGTGCATCAGGCGGCCCCGCGTGCGCATGCCCCAGAGTGGTGCGGTGCGTAGCTTGTTGGCCGTCGCTTGCCCGCCGTTCTGCACGATGCCGTCGCCGGTGCCGACGTTGTGCAGAAGGAAGTCGCCGAGCGGATGGATATTCTTATTGCCCAGCGCCGCGGGAACAATGAACGCACCGCCGTTGATGGACGTGCCCGCCGGGGCAGTCGTGATGGTGCGCGTGTGACAGACGTTGCAGCCCACGGCGTTGAAGAGGCTGTCGCCCGCTGCGACATCGCTGGCAACCAACCCGGTCGAGTCGCGCGGCGGGGCCTTGGTCGCGCGCATGAACTCGGCGAAGGCGACGATGTCCTCGTCAGGGTCTTCGCCGCAGTTCTGTCCCGCGTTGGGCGTGCCGGCCACGCAGGGCGCGTTGTCGGGCACGGGGTCGAAGCCTGAGCCAAAACCAACGAATACGCCGAGCGAAGTGTTCTCGACGAGATTGAAGCGGTTGGTAATGCCCTGCTCGTTCAGGTACGCGTCGGACGCGAAGGAGAGCAGGCTGGCCTGCTGGTTCTTCCAGCCGAAGCGCGCGCCCCGCAGCGCGCCTCCCGCCTCGGCGACGGGGACGGTGATGAACTGTCCGGCAATCTGTCCGCCGCTCTGGCCCGGCTGAGCATTGGCGATAGCGGCCAGAGTGTTGCTGTCGATGGCCTCGACGAAGCCGTCGCCGAGCGTGTTGAGCGATGTACGGAAGGTAAAAATGTTCTCCGCGCTCGAAGGCCGACGCTCCTGAATCCGGGCGTTGGTGGCGCGGTCGTTGATGAGCGAGCCGCCCGCCGCATCGACGAAGTTGCCCGAGCCGTCGAGGTGACCGGCGCGGAACTCTGTGATCTGGCTGATGCCGCCCGTCACGGGGTTCTGGTGACACTCTGCGCAAGACTGCGCGTTGTAGACGGGGCCAAGCCCCTTAGCGATGTCGTCGCGCTCCTCGAAGACCGCGAGGTCTGCATTGAAAACGGCCTGGGTAACCATGCCGTTGGTCAGATTGTCGAAGCCTGCGGGGGCCTCTGTCGCCCCCGACTGGCCGTGGACGCCGGAGCGCGAGGCGGTCGAAAGCGCGAGCGCCACGACGACGGCCGTCAGCATGAACAATTTCAGGATTTTCATACGGTCTCTCCTCTGGCGACTCGGGGGTTTTTGCAAGCCCCCGAGGGGAAGGTGTGGGTTTGGTGCGAGCGCGCGTGAGAGTTGCGCCGCGCCCTAAATTGTCGCCGCTTGGTTGACCCTTGGGTTCGGCCCTGGAAGGAAATTCTCTGTCCCGTACGTGCGAAGGCGGCGTGGCAGCGCGAAGGGGCATCGTGCCGACCACGCCCCGGAGATGTCCGGGGGCCTGCGAGATCGTCTGAAGGCTGGGGTTGCCACCCGGCGGCTCGCCGTAGCGCGCAGGGGCACGCACTCGTGGCCGCCGGCACTCAGCCGATCACGCTGGCTATCGAAAAACTCTGCGGGATCAAAGAAGAAGGGACTGCACTCATCGCAGCCGTCGGTGTCTTTAGCCAGTGACTATCCGGGTGAGTTGTCGGGCAAGTAACGCTGTCGGGAGCGTCAAAGACTAATGATGCGCGGAGAGCCTAATCCGGTCGCGCGCGATTGTCAACATTTTTTGGGACGAGACGGGGCGGCGACACGGGTTTAGTGAAGCGCGGCGTTGGAGGTCGTGGCCGGAGCGCAGCTCTACTGCACCGTCGAGGGGAGAAGTGAGCCGCGTCGGTCGGTGGCGATGCCGTGGCCGCCCTCGATGATGCCGATCATGCCGTGGAAGTGTACGTCGCTGCCACGTAGTACCAGCAGCACGTCGCCGGGGCGCACCTCCGGGTTCTCGACGCGGAAGCGCACGACCGTCGCGTGGCCGTTCGATTCTTCGAGCGTCTCGAACTCGAAGGTGTCGGCGTCGATAACTACGGTCTGTGAGTTGTTCGTGTAAGTTGGTCTCTCTGACATTGATGATATCCTCGCGCGGCACAGGGGCCCCGCGCGTCGCTAAAAATTATCCGGATTAAACGGCCTGCCGTAGAGCCACTGATAGGCCCAGCCCAGAACGCGCGCCTCGGCTGTGCAGAGCGTCTCAAGCCAGCAGCAGTTGAGATAGATGTCACGCTCGCGACGAGACGGAATCTTCTCTGCCTCGGCCATGACCGAAGATTCTTCCGAAGGCTTCAGGCCGTAAGCCTCGGCGATAGTCTCATTCGTCCGGCGCGCGTCTTCGAGCGCGGAGAGAAGCTCTTTGATCCACTCGTGCAGCTCGCTTTCCGTGTCATGCTCGACGAGCGCCTGAATGACGCCGACGCCGAGCCGGTCTTCGGCAAGACGAAAGGCCACGGCTTTCTCGCGCCCCTTCAACTCTTCCTGCTGTCTCCACTGAAACAGCGCCTCGACCGAGGGGAAGCGCACGACCGCGACGCGCTCGTCATAATCGAGAAACCACTGGAGCACACACGCGAGCGACGCAGGCTCGACGCGCCCGTGTGAGTCGCGTTCAAGCGCCGGAGGCCCTTGCAGACTGCTCATGCCCGCCGCCCCGCCGTTTGTCTTCGCGTCTGACATCTTCAACGTTTGCCTCTGCGTCTGACATCCCTTTTAGCCTGCGACCGTCTCGCTCGTCTCTTCCGATGGCTGCCCCTTTGTCCGCTTCAGGTACTTGCCGAAGTAGCCGTTCCAGGGCGGGATGACGACCGAGACCGCGCCACCGGCACGCGCCTGACACGACAGACGTATGAGCGGGCGCGTCTCGTCCGTCTCGATGTAGCCGAAGAGCGGCATCATCTTGCGCTCGCGCCAATCAGTCTCGGAGAGCTTCTCGGCTCCGCCGAGCACACCGACCCAGCACGTGCCGCAAGAGGCCGAGCGGCACTGGACGGGTATGGGCCCCTCGTCGATGGTGCAGCGCGGGTCTTGCTCATGCCAGGGGCGCTTGTCCGTGGCAGCGCCGGAGGCGACCTCCTGCGAGTTGACCGCCTGGAAGCGGCGTTCGTCCTTGTTCTCGTCCCAGACGACAGTCCACTGCCGATTAGTCGTGTGCAGAAAGCCAAAGAGTCCCTGACTGTCGTCGCGCGCCCTCTCGCGCAGAATCTCATCGGGCGTGCGCTTCAGGTGCTTGCGGTCGATCAAGACCTCGCCCGGCGTCCGTCTGAACTCATCGAGTCCGACCTGCTGCAAACTCATCAAGGCGACCGCCGCGATGCCCGTCAACAGAGACTCTTCGACCTTCCGCTCCGAAGCGACCGTGCGCGCCACTTCGCCGACTATCTCGGCGAGCGAGCGCTTTGACGCCACTTCGTCCGACGCGGCGAGGCGCGCGACCGTCTGCTTGACCTCCGGCCAGAAGCGGTGGCCGTAGAGGAACGTGTGCGAAGAATCAATCTGATCTTTGAGATACCACTTGCCCTGCATCAAAAGCTCTTGCGCCAGCCGCGCGGGGTCTTCCGCCGACTCGAAGGCGCGCAGCAGCGCCAGTGGGAAGAAGCGAAACCAGATTTGCGTCGCCGTCCTATCCACCTCGTGAATCGAAGGCAAGAGGCTCGCAATCGTCTCGCGCCACGCCGCGTCGTCGTGCTCGTTCAAGAATGCTTCTAACGGTGTCTGCGTCCTACTGCTCATGGCTTCTCTGTGCAAACTCCTCTGAAAATCGGATGATAACCGAAACGGAGAGTTTACCCGTCTTTGCCCCGGCGCACAAACGAAGGAAGTAGACGGTAGCCAGTAGCGAGTAGTCAGTAGCGAGTAGTCAGTAGAAAAGCTCTGATGCCGAGATGTCAGGATGAATCAGTCAACGCACGCAACGCGGAGCGCTACTGACTACTGGCTACTGGCTACTTCCTCTCCCTGCCTTGATTTCTTTGCGGGGAAGACAGATTCTCGCGACAACCCGCGTGTTACATTGACGGCACTATGGCGCAGAGTGACGAGTCGAAGCGGCTGGGCGACGTGACGGTGGGCGAGGCCAAGCGCGCGGCCATCTATGCGGCGGCGACGCTGCTCGCGCTCTTTCTGTTCGTGCGTCTGCTCGGCGAGGTTCTGGTGGCGCTGCTGCTCGGCACGGTGGCGGGCGTCTACCTCCTGCCCGTGCAGGAGTGGCTTGAGCGGCGGCTGCGAGCGCGCGCGGGGAGCGCACTCATCACCATTGCGCTGATCCTCGTCCCGCTCGCCGCGACCGTGGGCTACGGATGGCACGAGATGAGCGGCTACGCGACCCGTGTGCAGAAGCAGCACGACCAGATTATCGAAAGCATCAGCCACTCGCTCTCAGAGATCGTCGCGGTCGAGAACACGCGCGACGCGCTCCAGACGGTCTTCGCCAATGCGGTCATGCGCTCGGGCGAGGCCATCAACGAGTTTAAGGAGCGCTCGGCACTGTTGCTCGTCTCGGCCACGGTCTTCTTCTTCACGCTCTTCTATGTACTGACGCAGCGCATCCGTCTCGCGGCCTACATCAAGCTGCGTGTGCCGGGCGACTTCAAGCCCTTCTATGAGCGACTGGTCGAGAACGTCGGCGGCGCACTGCGCGGCGCTCTCTTCGCCGTGATGATCGACCAGACGGTCAAGGCCGTCCTCATTCTCGTGATGAACCTCGTCTTCGGCGTGCCGCTGGCGGTGGCGCTCGCGCTCACGACCTTTCTCATCGGATTCTTCCCGCTCTTAGGCGAGTGGACTATCTACATCCCCATCAGCATCTACCTGCTCGTCTTCCAGCACAGACCCGGCGCAGCCGCCGCCTACTTCCTCATCGGCGTCGGCATGACCATCGGCTCGTCGCTCGTGCTCCGCCCCAAGCTGGCCGCGCGCGGTGCGCAGAGCTTTAACTTCTACTGGATGCTCGTCGGCCTCGTCACAGGCGTCTACGCTTTCGGCATTCCGGGCATCGTGTTAGGGCCCGCCATCCTCGGCTTCGCCAAGGCGATCATGGACACGCTCGTCGGCGAAGTGAACTACGAGACTTCTCTGCTCAAAGAGGAGCACGCGCAGCGGACTGAGGACGCGAAGGCGGAGTCGGGGGAGGCTTTGCCGGGGGAGGCTTTGCCGGAAGAGACCGTCAACACTCACGGCTAAGAGCGGTTCTGAACTTTAGCCCGGAGGCCATGTGAGCGAGCGACCACCGAGGACGTGTACGTGTACGTGGAAGACTGTCTGCCCTGCGTGTGCGCCCGTGTTGATGACGGTGCGGAAGCCCGAGTCTGCATGCCCTTCGTCCTGCGCGACGCGTGCGGCGACGCGCAGCAGATGCCCGAGCAGCGCCTCGTCCGACTCGACAGCCTCGTTGAGTGAAGCGACGTGTGCGCGCGGGATGACGAGCGCGTGCGTCGGAGCCTGCGGGTTGATGTCGCGGAACACAACGGCGCGCTCGTCCTCGAAAATCTTCGCCGCGGGAATCTCGCCCGCCACGATCTTGCAGAAGATGCAGTCTTCACTCTTCGCCATAAGCTTCTCTGTGGCGGAAGCCCGACCGTCAGGGAGGGCGTATAGCTTTCATCAAAGCGCCCGGCGGAGGCCATACGCTCTCCCTCACGGTCGGGCTTCCGCATCTAAGGGTAGATGAACTCGGGCCAGTCAAGCTCTTCAACTGACTTGGCTTCGTCCTTCTCAATCTGCGCCGCGCCGTCAAGGCCGCGTACCTCGCCGCCAAGCCCTTCGTCGTCGGGAGTCGCGCCGATGGAACTCCAGGCGGTCGCGTGCGCGGGCACGACGAACGTGTACCAGACGAGCACCGCCGCGAGGACGAGAGCCAGCAGTTGCCTCCTTAGCTCTTCACTCGCGGGCGTTGTCGCGCCTCGCACGGCTCTCAGACTCATTTCGCGTGTCATGCAGTGGTGACGCTCTCAACCGGCGGCAGTTGCGATGTAACGGACTCGCGCAGGCGCTCGATGTCTGCGCCGACGGCGCGAAGCTTCCCTTCGATCTTCTCGTAGCCGCGGTCGATGTGATAGACGCGGTCGATTGTCGTCTCGCCCTGCGCGGCAAGCCCCGCCAGAACAAGGCAGGCCGAGGCGCGCAAGTCCGAAGCCTGCACGCGCGCGCCCATCAATTGTGTCGGGCCTTCGACGAGGGCCGTGTTGTGGCTCTCGATGCGAATCGACGCGCCCATGCGCTGCATCTCGGAGGCGTGCATGAAGCGGTTCTCGAAGATGGTTTCGGTGACGCGCGCACAGCCTACGGCCTGCGTCATCAAAGCCATGTACTGCGCCTGCATGTCGGTCGGGAAGCCCGGATACGGATCGGTCACGAGGTCGCGCGCCGAGAGTCCGGCGGGCGAGCGCCGCGCGTGCAGAGTCGTCGGGTTGACCTCTTCAATCTCGACGCCCGCGTCGCGCAGTCGCTCGATGATCGCGCCCAGATGTCGGGGCTGGCAGTCTTTGATCTCAAGCTCACCATTCGTGATGGCGGCGGCGACGATGAAGGTGCCGGTCTCGATGCGGTCGGGGATGATGGTGTGTTCGGCTCCGCCCAGGGCTTCGACTCCCTCGACGGTAATCGACTCGGTTCCCGCGCCGCGCACGCGCGCCCCCATGCGGTTCAGAAGGTCTGCGAGGTCTTCGATCTCCGGCTCGCGCGCTGCGTTGTGCAAACGAGTCGTGCCGCGCGCAAGCGTCGCCGCCATCAGCAGATTCTCAGTGCCCGTCACGGTCACCTTCGGGAAAGTAATCTCGTCGCCGATGAGTCTCCCGCCTTTGGGCGAGCGAGCGACGACGTAACCCGATTCGAGATGAACCTGCGCGCCGAGGAGCTTCAGGGCTTCAAGGTGCAGGTCAATCGGACGCGTGCCGATGGCGCAGCCGCCGGGAAGGCTTACCTTCGCCTTGCCGAAGCGCGCGACGAGTGGCCCGAGCGCGAGCACGGAGGCGCGCATCGTCTTGACCAGTTCGTAGGGAGCCTCGAACGTCTCGATGTTCGCCGCCGTGATCTTGTGCGTGCGTAAGTCCGGCACGAGCACCGTCGCGCCGAGGTCTTCGAGCAGGCGGCGCTGCGTCATGCAGTCGCGCACGTAAGGCACGTTATGAAGCGTGACGGTCTCGGGCGTCAGGATGGCCGCCGCCAGACAGGGCAGCGCGGAGTTCTTCGCCCCGCTGACCGTGACACGCCCACTCAAGGGATGACCGCCTGTGATGCGAAATTTATCCATACGGTTAGAGGCTAGAGGCTAAAGACTAAAGACTAGAGGGTAGTCTTTGCCGAACTGAGATTTGAAATCCCAACCTCGTCTTTTACCAGCCTCTAAGCTCTAGCCTCTAGCCTCTACTTTTCCGCGGATTCTAGCACGCCGCCGCCGACGCGGCTACTCCGCCAGACGCAGGGCGACCGTGCGCGGGATGCCTTGCAGGTCTTTGTATATTTCGATGAGCGTCCAGACGCGCGCGTCCGTGAGTGCGGCGACTTGCTCATGCTGGTCGAAGCCGATCTCCATGAGGAAGTGCCCGCCGGGTTTGAGAAATTGCGGCGCTTCCGCGAGGAGCCGACGGATGACGGAGAGGCCGTCGCCGCCGGGCGTGAGCGCTTCGCGCGGCTCGTGCTCGCGCACCTCGCGCTGAAGCCCCGCGAGGTCTCGCTCGGCGATGTAGGGTGGGTTCGAGGCGATGAGGTCGAAGCGTGTGTCTGTGTGCTTGCCGCTATCTCTGTGTTCGCCGCTGTCTTCGTGCTTGTCGCCCCGGAGCGCGTCGAAGCAGTCGGAGACGAGAAATCGAATGCGCTCGTGGACGCCGTGGCGCGCGGCGTTGCGCTCTGCGACGCGGAGGGCTTCAGCCGAGATGTCGAGCGCGAGGCCCCTTGCGTCAGCGCGCTCGTGGAGCAGAGAGACCACGATGCAGCCTGAGCCTGTACCCACATCACAGACGAGCGGCGCTTCCCTGCCCTTCAAAAGTTCGAGCGCCGTCTCGACGAGCAGCTCCGTCTCGGGACGCGGGATGAGCACCTCGGGTGTGACCTCGAACTCCAGCCCGTAGAACTCCTGCCGACGCGCGATGTACTGGAAAGGCTCGCCCGCAACGCGTCGTGCGACGAAGGCGCGGAAGGTCGAAAGCTGTTCCGCCGTCAAACTCTCGTCGGCGTGTGTGATGAGGAAAGCGCTGTCGCGCCCCGTCGTGTGCGAAAGCAGCGAGCCTGCCTCGCGCCGCGGCTCGGCCACGCCCGCCACGCGCAAACGCGTCACCGCCTCGCGCAACGCTTCCGCAATCGTCAACTCCGCCTGCTCCAATTCGTCCATTCCTTCAACCGTTTGCTCGGCCCCTTAAACCGTTTGCTCGACCCTTCGACCACTTCGCTTGGGCCCTTCGATAGTTCACTCGGGGCCTTCGATGCTTGGACTCTTCGATAGTTCGCCCGGGGCCCTCCTGCATCTCGCCGCACATGGCCTGCTCGCCGCGGCGTGAGCTATAATACGCAGCAACACAGGCAAGGCAACAGTTTACTTTCGCGCCTCGCGTGCTACCCAAAGGTTTCTCCGATAACGGCAGGCGCGAGCGGCGACTTCAAGGAGGGAGTAGAGAATGAAGGCCGAATTAAACATCGACGGCATGCACTGCGAGTCGTGCGCCGCGCTCATCAAGGAGACGCTTGAAGAGACGGCGGGCGTCGAGCGCGCCGACGTGAGTTTCGGCGGCAAGACCGCCGTCGTCAGTTTCGACGACAACGTCGTGCCGCAGAAGACGCTCGTCGAGAAGATTCAGGACATAGGCTATATTGCGACCGTGGGAGATCAGCAGCAACGGGGGGCGACTAACAATGGCTGAAGCGAAGAACGAGATAGAGCAACCGAACGACAATCCGCTCGACGACCGCGGCACCGACAATACGGCGGGGCTTGCGCTGCTGCGCCGCCTGCGCGACGGCGGCTTCGAGGCGGACAATGAGAAATTCGCTGTCGTCCTCGGGCGTCCTGTCGAGGAGGTCGCGGCGTGGATGGAGGGCACCGAGCCTCCCGACGACGACATCAT
>JAVRON010000116.1:0-27165 GCA_032162705.1 Acidobacteriota bacterium | reverse complement strand
CAACGCGAAAGGGCGCGGCCCGCGAGAACGTTCTCGCGGGCCGCGCCCTTTCGCGTTGACTGTGTAAAGGGTTGGCTTTGGCCGTCGGCGGTCTAAGTGCGCGGCTTGGTGTGCTTATGCTTCGATTTTGACTTCGACTTGCTCGTCGTCTTCATCGGGGTCGGCTGCTCGATCACGACGGGCTGAATCCGTGAAGCCTCGACCTTCATCGGGCCAGCGGTGGTCGCGGGCGTCTTGCTGTCATCTATGGTCGGGTTCGGAGAAGCGATGACGTGCTGCTCCGGTGGTGCGTTGGTCTTCTGTGGTGGTGGCGGCACGGTGTTCGTCGTCTCTCCAGCCGGTTCGGTCTCGCCGCCCGCGGCGACCCATCCGGGGAAGCCGCCGAGCAGGGCGCGCGCCTTAAAGCCTTTGTCGCGGAGTATCTGCGCCGCACGGGCGCTGGTATGCTCCTGCGGTCAAGAGCAGTAGGTGACGATCTCTCGGTCGCGCGGAAGCTCTGAGAGGCGCGACTCGACCTGGTCGAGCTGAATGTGCGTCGCGCCCTTGATCTTCCGGTCGATTCCGAAGCGCACGTCGAGTACGAGGACGGGCTTGCCCGAGGCGAGCATCGCCTTGAACTCTTCGAGCGAGATGCGGTCGGGCGGAACCTGCGGCTGCGCGCCCTCTTGCGCCACAGCCCACGCGCCCGACAGCGCGACACTCATTAACAACGCGAGGAATATTCTGCGCCTCATTGCTTGCTCCATTCTGCAAAGATTTAACCTGGGGAGGCCGAGCGTCATTATAGCATCTGCGGCCTCAGACTCGCGCGGCTAAGGATACTGAAGGGAGTTCACCACAGAGACACAGAGGACACTGAGATGGCACAGAGTAATTTAACTCTCTGTGCATCCTCTGCGTCCTCTGTGTCTCGGTGGTGAACTGCTCCCCGCCATACGCTTGCCTGAAATCTGATACGCAATGGTTGACAGCCGTGTCGCCGGAAGTTTAGTGTTGAAGTCCGAAGCCGCCCCGGACGATGTTGGGGCGCAAAGGGTGAACTGATGAACAATCGGCAGCACAGCCTCTACGGCTATTACTACTATTACGGCTCTTCCTTCGCGCGGAGGGATTGGGCGGTAAGAGGCTGTCGGGGCGTGTTCGTCATGTAGCACCGGGACAGCTTCAAAAGGCTTACCGGCCAACGAACCTTCCGACGCGGGAGGATTCGTTGGCCGGTTTTTTTGTGCGCGCTTTCCGAGCGACGCGCGGGAGGTTTGAAAAGTGAACACCAAAGAGACAGGCAACACTCTGCTACTCGACCACGTCGATGCGCGACAGGTGACGGCTGATGCAGAGGTCGCCGACCGCAACACAATCGTCCAACTCGACCCGGATCATCCGGGCTTCCGCGACGCGTCGTACCGCGCGCGTCGTAACCAGATTGCGCGCATCGCGCTTCGTTACGAGCCGGGCGCGCAAATCCCCGACGCGCCTTACACCGCGGAAGAACACGCGCTCTGGCGCACGATACGCGATGCGCTTGAGCCAGCGCAGAACAGCCACGCCTGCGTCGAATACCTCGAAGCGGCGCGCCGCCTTGACCTGCCGCGCGAGCGCATCCCGCAGCTACGGGAAGTCTCCGCGCGCGTCGAGGCGATCAGCGGCTTCCGGCTTGAGCCAGTTGCCGGACTCGTTGAGCCGCGCGTCTTCTTAGAGTCGCTCGCCGACAATGTCTTCCTCTGCACGCAGTACATACGCCATCACTCGACGCCGCTCTACACACCCGAGCCTGACGTGGTTCACGAACTGCTCGGTCATGCGCTGACGCTCGCCAGCCCGCGCCTCGCCGAACTCAATCGTCTGGTCGGACGCGCCGTCCGCCGCACGACTTCGGTCGAGGAGCTTGAGCGGCTGTCACGCGTCTACTGGTTCACAATCGAGTTTGGCGTCCTGCGTGAAGGCGGCGAGGTCAAAGCCTACGGGACTGGTCTGCTCTCTTCGGCGGGCGAGCTTGAGGCGATGGGTCGAGCGGAGCTGCGCCCCTTCGATCTGGAAGAGGCCGCGCGCGCCGTCTACGACCCGACGCATTTCCAGCCCCGTCTCTTCTGCGCCGATTCGTTCGACGAGATGTACGAAGGCGTTAGAGGCTTCCTCACCCTTCGCTACGGCGTGTGAGCGCTTCACGCGCAGCGAGCGCCATCTGTGCGGCCTCTTCGGCTGTGGCGGCGAGCGCGGTGAGGTGTCCCATCTTACGTCCCGCGCGCGGATCGGTCTTGCCGTAGAGGTGCAGCTTCACGTCGGGCAGAGAGAGCGCCGCTCGCCAACGTGGCTCGCCCCCTTGCCAGAGGTCTCCGAGCAGGTTCGCCATCGCAGCGGGGCGGAGCAGCCCGGTCGAGCCGAGCGGCAGAAGGCAGACGGCGCGCAACTGCTGCTCGAACTGGCTCGTCACAGACGCGTCGAAAGTGAAGTGCCCCGAGTTGTGCGGGCGCGGCGCAAGCTCGTTGACGAGCAGACGGCCATCTCGCGTCAGGAAGAACTCGACGCACATGACGCCGACCACGTCCAGAGCTTCCAAGACAGCACGCGTAATCTCGACGGCCTCGCGCGCCGTCTCAAACGTCACACCGGCGGGCGCGACCGAGAGGTCGAGGATGTGTCGGCTGTGCGTGTTCTCGACGACACCGTAGTGTGCGAACTCGCCTGCGTGGCCGCGCGCCGCGATGACCGAGACCTCACGCTCGAAATCTACGAAGGCTTCGACGACGCCTTCTTGTCCGCCGAGCGCGGCGACCGCTTGCGCGATTGAAGAGGCGGAAGTGATGCGTGTCTGCCCCTTGCCGTCGTAGCCGAAGCCCGCGGTCTTCAAGACCGAAGGGTAGCCGATTTCGGCGAGCGCCGCTGCGAGCGATTCGTTTGATGTGACGTGGCGGAAGGGCGTGACGGGGAAGCCGCGGCGTGAGAGAAAAGTTTTCTCGCGCAGGCGATTCTGCGTCGTGTAGAGAACGGCTCCGGAGGGTCGCACGGGGGCGAGCATTTCGGCGGCCTCAACCGCCTCGGTCGGCACGTTCTCGAACTCGAAGGTGACGACCGAGACGCCGCGCGCGAACTCGCGCACCGCATCGAGGTCGCTGTAGGCGTGTTTGTATTCTTTATCTGCGACCTGTCCGGTCGGCGTGTCGGAGTCGGGCGAGAAGGTGTGGACGCGATAGCCCATCCGTCGCGCGGCGATGGCGAACATGCGGCCAAGCTGTCCGCTGCCGAGTACGCCGACGGTCGCTCCGGGCAGGACTGGGTTCATAACGGCAACGTGGATGTGTTCACGACGGCAACGTGGACTGTGGGTTCCGTGACGGCAACGTGAACCGGGTTCATGACGGCAAACCGGCCTCGCGCACTTTCGCGGTCTGCTCTTCGCGGAAGCGTCGGAGCCTCTCACGTAGTTCGGGGCGAGTGTTGGCGAGCACGGCGACGGCCAGCAGCGCGGCGTTGGTCGCGCCGCTCGCCCCGATGGCGAGCGTGCCGACGGGGACTCCGGCGGGCATCTGCACGATTGAGAGGAGCGAGTCGATACCGCGCAAGATGCGGCTCTCGACGGGGACGCCGAGGACGGGCAACAACGTCTGTGCCGCGACCATGCCGGGCAGATGCGCCGCGCCGCCCGCGCCCGCGATGATGACTTCAAGGCCGCGACCTTCCGCACCGCAAGCGAACTCCGTCAACCACTGCGGCGTGCGGTGCGCCGAGACGACCAAACATTCATGCGCCACCTCGAACTGCTTCAGCACTTCGGCAGCGTGCCGCATCGTCTCCCAGTCGGACGTGCTGCCCATGACGATGGCGACGAGCGGCGCATCCACGCCAACAGCGCCCGACCCCGCGCCTTCCGATTCCTTATCTTCAAAATCCATGTTCCTACTTACCAATTCGGCCCGATCTTCTTAAGTCCATGTTCGGACTTCGCAGCCCTGGCCTTATACGCTTCGCGCGGACGGGCGTGTGCCGCGCGCGCCCCGCGCCTTAGCGCAAAGAGCCTCGCGCAAGGCGTCAGTAGATGTTGAAGTTATATTCAAAGACGACGTACTGCGAGACGACGCGTCCGTCCTTCCGCGCGGGCTGAAACTTAACCTGCTTCGCCGCGTCGAGCGCCTTCGATGTCAGTCCATGCGGCAGCCCTTTGACGACGGAGATGCTGTTGACCTCGCCCGTCGCGGCGAGGATCGCCCTCAGACGCACGACGCCGGTCACGTTGAACTTGCGCGCGGATTCGGTATAGCCCGGCTCCGGCTTGTAGGTGATGAGCGCCTTCCGCGTCAAGTCCGACGGCTTGAACGGCTTGCTGTAATCGACGATGGGCGGTTTGATACCAAGCGCGACACTATCGCCGCCGCCTGTATTGCCGCCGCCTGTATTGCCGCCACTACCCGACCCTGAGCCGATCCCGCCGCCCCTGCCCGGGCCCACTCCCTCGCCCGAGCCTATGCCGCCACCCTGCCCGGAGCCGTGCGAGAGCGGAGGCGAAGCTTTGGAGTTGGCCTCACCGCTCGGGATGTCCCTGGGGTCAGCCTTGATGAGCGCCGGGTCTACCTGAAGGGTGACAGGCGACGGCAGCCTAGCCTCACTGCCCTGCGCGGGAGATGCCTTGAGGGTGAACGATTCGACGAACCGCCTCGCCTGTGCGGTCTGCGAGTCGGGGCTGAGCGCCACCACGACGTAGACCTGCGAGCCGTCGGCGCAGATGTAGACGGGGCCGCTCTCCTTCTCAAGATAGAGGGAATACTCGCGCGCCGGTCGCCCGCTCAACTCGAACTCACGCTTGTAGGACATCTCCAGAGAGATTTTGTCCGTCGTCTTCTCCCGCCGGAGCCTCTCCAACTCGGGAGTGATGAGAAGCTCCCACGCCACCTCCGCGATCTGATCGAGGTAGAGCGCCTCGCCTTGGAAGTGCTCGCTCACATAAGACTCGGCGCTCAGGCGTCGGCCCACGTTGTAAGGGTCTTTCAGAGACCAGATGATGTAAGTCGTCTGATCGTCCACGGCGGCGGCGTAGCGCAGACCCTCGACGCTCAGCTCGTCCGCCCGAACCCTCTGCCGAAGCGACACGGGCCGCTTCGGCATCCGCGCAGAGAAGTTCTCGCCTCTCGGCGAGACGACGACCCAGGCGTCCGACGCTTGCGCGTTGGCCGTCGTCGCTTGCGCGTGTGGCGTCGTCGCCTGCGCGTTTGTAGCCAGAGCGCACAGCGAGAAGGCGATGGCCGCGTACGTCAAACGTATCAGAGTTTTCATGTCTGCTGCTCCGAAGCATCCGAACTCAGGTGGACGCGCCGACGACGACAACGCCTTGCATGGAAGCCAACGACAACACCGCCCGCCACAGAAGCCCATGCGCTCAAAGGTATCTCTCGCGGAGGATGCGTATGTGGTGCGCCTCGTGCCCGGCGGTGATGTATGCGAGCGCGCGGACGCTGACCTCGTTGTCGCTGGCTACGCCCGCCCGCCGCCAGCTTTCAGAGTCGAGCGAGCGGAAGAGAGACAGGGTCGCGCCGCGCACCGCCTCGAACTCGTCGAGCAGGCTCGCGAGCGAGCGCGAATCGAAGTCGGCCCCCGCGACGTAGTCGTCCTGTTCAAAGCCGGGCAGCGGCGTGCGGTCGCCGCGCGCGAAGCGTAGCGCGCGATAGACGAAGACGCGCTCGCCGTCAACGATGTGGCCGACGACCTGCTTGATGCTCCACTTGCCCGGCTCGTAAGCGTGGCCGCCGCGCTCTTCCGGTATGGCGCGCAGCAGCGCAAGCGTCTCCCGCGCCTGCCGCTCCAGAGTCTCGATGACATCCGTCGCGGGCACGAGCGAGACGTACTTCTCATAATAGGGCGCGTATTCGTTCGCCTCGGGTTTGGCGGGGGCTGTCGCTGACATTTTTTTGAACTCCTTAAAACGGGATTTGGGTTACGTCGATTCTCGTGACTGTTCGGGGAATGGTTCACCGCAGAGGCGCTGAGAGCGCAGAGACTCGCAGAGGGTTGAATTCTCTCTGCGCCCCCTCCGCGTCTTCAGCGCCTCTGCGGTGAACATCCCCCACTCTACACTCAACCTGACTTCCAAGCTTCAATTCGTGAGATAGCGTTTTCTCCCGGAGTCTCAGCTTCTATTCCTGCGCGTGTGAGTAGCCGGGCTGGCCGTCGAAGTTACAGAGATTTTCGGTCTTAACGAAGTCGAGTCCCGACTCTGCGAAGCGCGAGAGCAGCCCGGCGATCTGCGCGTGCGAGACCTTTTGCCCTTGCGCGTCGGAGACGAAGCGGCAGCGCCAGTGGTCGGAGCAGAAGGTTTCGGGGCTGCCGTCTGGATAGACCTTGACGCCGCGGTTGGCGATTGAAGTGAGCCGTAGCCCGCCGCCCGAGAGCCGTGCGACGGCCGCGCCGAGGTCGTCCGGAGTCCCCTTCGTCCAGTCGAGGTACACATCGACGCCGACCGTTTCCTTGTTCGCATCACCGCCGCCCGCGTCGCGCGCCGGGCCGCTGGAGGACGCGGCCTCGCTGCCCTCGCCCGGCTTGTACGCGACGGCCTTCAGCGTCTCGGGCTTCTGCCCCATGCGCGCGACGACCGCTTCGGCGAACTCGCGCGTGCCGACCTTCTCGCGACTCACACCCTCCTTGAAGATGTCGTAGGTATGAACGCCGTCCTCCATCGTCCTCAGCCAGGCGTTATGCGCGCGCTCGGCTACGTCCACTTGATTGATGTGGACGAGCATCATCACCGCGCCTAAGAAAAGCCCCGAAGGGTTGGCGAGGTTCTGACCCGCGCGCCGTGGGGCCGAGCCGTGGATGGCCTCGAACATCGCGATATGCTCGCCGATGTTGGCGGAGCCTGCGAGGCCGACCGAGCCGGCAATCTGTGCGGCCACGTCCGAGAGCACGTCGCCGTAGAGGTTCGGAAGCACGAGCACGTCGAAGTTCTCGGGCGCGTCTGCGAGCTTGGCCGCGCCGATGTCAACGATCCAGTGCTCGTTCTCGATGTCAGGGTACTCGGGCGCGATCTCTTCAAAGATTTTGTGGAAGAGTCCGTCCGTGATCTTCATGATGTTGTCTTTGGTGAAGCATGTGACCTTCCGACGATTGTTGCGCCGCGCGTACTCGAACGCGTATCGCACGATCTTCTCCGTGCCCGGTCGCGAGATGAGCTTCAGACACTGTGTGACCTGACCGGTCTGTCGATACTCGATGCCGCCGTACACGTCCTCTTCGTTCTCGCGGACGATGACGACATCCATCACAGGGTGCTTCGTCTCGACGAACGGATGATACGACACGCACGGCCGCACGTTCGCGTAAAGCCCGAACGTCTTCCTCACGGTCACGTTCAGACTCTTATAGCCCCCGCCCTGCGGCGTCGTAATCGGTGCTTTGAGGAACACTCGCGTCCGCCGCAGAGACGCGAACGCCTCGGGCGCGACGCCCGCCGGATTGCCCGCGAGATAAACTCGCTCGCCGATCTCTATCTCCTCGATGTCGAGCCGCGCGCCCGCGCCTTCCAGTATTCGCAGTGTCGCGTCCATAATCTCGGGCCCGATGCCGTCGCCGCGCGCGACCGTAATAGGTGTGTTAGCCATGATGAGAGATGTACCTTTCGGAATTATAAGATGAGTGCCGTCGCCGAGCCGCACACGGTCGGAAATTGTAACCGTCGGCGACGGATAAACTGCCTCGGATGCCGAGGAGATATAACACCGCCGGGGCTTCCGTGACAATCGCCGGAAGATTCAACCCTCTCTGTATCCTCCGTATCCTCTTGTGTCTGCGGTGGTGAACCGCCCCGTTCGATACGCTCAATCGAGAATGAATAAGCCCGGTTAAGGTCACGGACGAATTGTAAGAAGCGCTCGCTTTATGTTAGCCTCTCTCTCTCCCTTCAAAATATGATTCGCGGCGTGCGCCGTGTAAGAAACGCGAATGCAGCCGCACCCTGAAATTTTAGAACCGTAGTGCCAATCGTGCCTTTACCAACGAGGAGAATTATTCATGCGTAGCCCCTTCCGCCCATTCCTGCTGCTAACCGCCGCGCTCCTGCTCGGCGTCGCACTCTCCGCGCCCGAAGTCAAAGCGCAGACAATCGGCCCCGGCCAAGTGCTCATCAGCGAGTTCCGCCTCTCGGGGCCGAACGGCCCGTCCGACGAGTACATCGAGTTCTACTGCAATCTGGACGTAGACTGCGACGTGAGTAACTACAACGTGGGTTCGGTTGATCCGGCGAACGGCAGCTTCGAGGTCGCGTTCCCGGCGAATACTGTCATCCCGGCGCGCGGGCATCTGCTCCTCGGCGACGATAGCGAATACAGCCTGCCGTCCTACGCCACGCTCGATCTTATCGCCAGCATTAGCGGCGGGGGCGACTTCTTCATCGACAACGAGGGCATCCAGTTGCGGACTCCCGACGACGAGACGGTCATCGACTCGGTCGGGTTCACCGGCGGCACCGCCGACTCGGCCTTCATCGAGGGCACGGGATTGGAGCGTGCCACGTCGCGCCCCGCCGACCAGTACGCCTACGTGCGGAAGATGGGGACGGCGACCGGCGGCATCCCGCAGGACACCAACGACAATTCCAACGACTTCGTGCTCGTCTCCGTGACGGGCGCGGCGCACCCCGGCATCACCGCGCCGCCCGTCCTCGGTGCGCCGGGCCCGCAGGCACTCACTTCACCGCCGACCTACGACACCAACTCGCAAATGACCGGCGCGCTCGTCGAGCCTGGCGTGGCGCAGGCATCCGCACCCAACCGCGTCCGCACGGGCAGCGGCGACTCCGGCACGCTCTCGATCCGTCGCAGCATCACCAACAACACCACTCAGAGCTTCGACTACCTGAGCTTCCGCGTCATCGACATCACGACGCTCAACAGCCCCGTCATCGTCGGCGGCCAGGCGCAGTTGCGTCTCGTCACCTCGGGCGACGCCGAAACGTTCGAGAACAGTCAGGGGCGGACGGTCGTCATCCGTGGAACGGTGCTTGAGTTTGACGACGGCACCGAACCCAATCAGCCGAACGGCGGCGGACTCAACTCGACCGTCCACGTCGCACTCGGCGAGGGCGAGACGATTGCGCCGGGCCAGACCGTTGACGTGCAGTTCCTCCTCAACGTCGTCAAGGCCGGCAACTTCCGCTTCTTCGTCAACATCGAGGCGTTCCCCAGTAGTGCCCCTCCCGCTACGCCGTCCGTCGCAGGCAGGACGGTGTTCGCGGGCAGGTCGCGAGGCGCGGCGGTCGGCAGCGTCCCGCCCCATCTCGTCATGAAGCGCAACCCGAGTCCGGTCGTCCCGCCCATCTCTCAGCCGGTAGTGAATAAGACAACGCCCGCCAAGAAGAAGAAGACCGCCGCCGCGCCGAAGCCGCCCGCTGCCGTGATGGTTGTGAGGCCGTCGTTACCCGGAAGCGTTAACGCGGCGGGCGCTCGGAGCGCGTCGGGTGTTGAGGGGCGACCGGAGTCAAGTCCAAGGTCGTCGTCGCCGAAGCTTCTCCCACGGCGGGATTAGCTTCTCACTCGATAGCCTTAGGCGTTCACACGGCAGCCTTTGAAGCTTTTCACTCGGCGGTCTTCCCCTCCGCGTCGATCTTCGCGGCGAGGATGAAGTCGCTCTCGGTGAGGCCGTCAATGGCGTGCGTGTAGATTTTGACGCGGGCGTAACCCCACCCGAAGGCGATGTCCGGGTGATGCCCCTCGGCTTCCGCGACCGCGCCGACGCGGTTGACGAAGCCGAGCGCCTCTGCGAAGTTCACGAACTTGTAAGCCTTCGCGAGATGATGCTCTTCGACGGCTTCCCAACCCATGAGCTGTTCGAGGAGTGGCGCGATCTCCTCATTCTTCAGGCGCGGTACGCCTCCGTGGCAGGGCACACAGTGTCGGCTCGATAGACTCTCCATCCTCGAATCCCTCCATCGTCATTCCAAAGCACCCGAACGCTTCGGGCGGACATTCTACATGCCGACGCTTCCGTCTTGCACGGGTGTGCCCCGAGCGGCGGTGCGGAAAAAACGGGTTCCGCAATATAATCGAAACTCCTTAGAACTTCTTCCTGTCGAAACGTCGCGGAGGTGTTGCAGATGAGCAGCCGACGGATGCCTTCCTGTTTGAGCGGGGCGCTCGTGCTGGGCGCGTTCGGGACGCTCGTGTGGCTGGAGCGGCGTCGGCCCTTGAGGCGCGAGCGTGAATCGAAGCTCACACGCACGGCGCGCAACCTCGCCGTCGCAGGCGTGAGCGCCGTCGCGCTCAGGCTCACCGAGAAGCCTCTGACAGACCGGCTCACCGCGCTTGTCGAGGGGCGGCGACTGGGCCTCGTCAAGCGCGTTCGTCTGCCGGAGTGGCTGGAAGTCTTGCTCGCGGTTGTGCTGCTCGACTACACGCTCTACGTGTGGCACGTCCTGACGCATCGCGTCGGGTGGCTCTGGCGCTTCCACGTCGTACACCACGTAGACCTCGACCTTGACGCGACGACCGCCCTGCGCTTTCACTTCGCGGAACTCGTCGTCTCCGTCCCCTGGCGTGCCGCGCAGATTCTCGTCATCGGCGTCTCGCCCCTCTCGTTCTCAATCTGGCAGACGCTTTTGATGCTCTCAATTCTCTTCCACCACTCGAACGTGCGACTGCACGCAGGAGTCGAGCGTCGGCTTAACAGCTTCGTCGTGACCCCGCGCATGCACGGCATACACCATTCGACGGTGCTTGAGGAGACCGACTCAAACTGGTCGAGCGGGCTTGCGCTCTGGGATCGTCTGCACGGCACGCTCCGTCTTGATGTTCCACAGGACGAGATAGACATCGGCGTGCCCGCTTACCGCGAACCACGCGAAGTAGGATTGAAAGAAATCCTTGCCATGCCGTTCGGCGAGGAGCGGCCCGCGTGGGCAGGCAAAAGGCAAGAGGCAAAAGGCAAACTTCAAAAGTGAAGAACGCGAGCCGCTATATCACTGTTCACTTGAGTGGAGAGCGAGTGGCTTTAACCACCGCAGACACAGAGGACGCAGAGATAGCACAGAGAGTTGAATTACTCTATGCCCCCTCTGCGTCCTCTGTGTCTCTGTGGTGAATCTCATCTCACTTTATATTCAAGTGAACAGTGATATAGCGGCTTTAGTTTTCCTTTTGCCCTTTACCTTTATCGAATGCTCATCTCCATCATCATCCCTGCGCTCAACGAGGCGCGCTCAATCGGCGCGACGCTCGACGCTGCGGCGCGTGTGCGCGGGCGCGTCGAGACAATCGTCGTTGACGGCGGGAGCGCGGACGCGACGGCGTTGGTCGCGCGTGAACGGGGTGCGCGCGTCGTCACATCCGTGCGCGGTCGAGGGGCGCAGATGCACGCGGGCGCTTGCGAGGCGCGTGGCGAGGTTCTGTGGTTTCTGCACGCGGACACGCTCGCACCCTTGGACGCGGCGGAGCGGATCGCGTCGGCGCTCGAAGACGCGCGCACGGTCGGCGGTAACTTTCGGATTCGCTTCGACGGCGAGCGTCGCGCAGCCGTGTTCCTCACATGGCTCTACCCGCAACTCCGGCGACTGGGTCTGGCCTACGGCGACTCCGCCATCTTCGTCCGGCGCGAGGCATACGAGCGCGCGGGCGGCTTCAAACCGTTCCCCATCTTCGAGGACTTAGACCTGCTACGCGCCCTCCGCAAGCAGGGACGCTTCGTGCAGGCCGAAGCCTTCGTCGTCACCTCCTCGCGCCGCTTCGAGGGACACAGCTTCACGCTCACCTTCGCGCGCTGGTCTCTCTTGCAAACGCTCTACTGGCTCGGCGTCAGCCCGCACACGCTCGCACGCTTCTACATAAGGAGTGATAAGTGATGAGTGATAAGTGATGAGTGATGAATATTGCCACGCGGTTATATTTATCACTCATCACTTATCACTCATCACTTATCACTTATTACTCCTCCTTAGCCATTCGTAGGTGGCGGGTGCGCGGCGGCGTGCGTCTTCGTCGGCGGAAAGCTCTGCGGCGAGGCGGATGAGGTCTGCGGGCGTGTCCACGTCGTACCAGCGCGGCAGCTCAAGCAGACGCAGGCCGAGTCGCGCGGCGTTGCGCGCCGTCTGCACGTACGCGCGCGGCGTGCTCCACTCGACCCGTTCGAAGAGGCCGGGCACGGGCGAGCGCAGGGCCACTGCGTAGAAGCCGCCGTCTTCCGCAGGCCCGAGCGCGATGTCCGCCGTCCCGCGCGCGAGCGCATCGAGCGCCGGGGTGAGGAAACCGGGCGGCAGCGTCGGACTGTCAGCGCCGATGAGGACGAGCGGCCCGAGGTCGAGCGCAGAGGCGCGTACGATGATTGACGAGAGACGCGCTCCGAGGTCTGTGCCCTCCTGTTCAAGCCAGAGCACGCCCGCGCCGCGCAAGATGTCTTCGAGCACAGCGCGGCCCTCAGGCGGGGTGTAGGCGACGACCGTCTCAACAGTCACCTTAACGACCGCCTCAACAGTCGAGCCGTAAGCCGGAGTCAGGCTGCGTGCGAGCGAGACGGCGTCTGAGAAAAAGCATGCGGCAAGCTCCGCCGCCTCGCTCGGCGTGAGCGGCGGCACAAGACGCGTCTTGGCCTCGCCTGCGCGCGGCGCTTTTGCCATGACGATGACTGCCGGGTGACTCATGGGATAACTGCCGTGCGACTCAGTAGAATTACGGAAGGATCGAGGACGGAAGGCCGCAGGAAAGGCCGTGGCTTGACAGCCGCGTCCGTATCCTTCAGCCTTCCATCCTCATCTTTTCTTTCGGGGAGTATCACACAAGCGATGAGCTACTACGAAGAAGAAGACCTCGGACGCTTCAAAGAGATGGGCCGGCATCGCCCAGACCTTTTCGAGAAATTCATGGCATGGTATCAGGCATGCCAGGAGGACGGGGCGCTCTCTCGCCGCGAGAAGGCTCTGATCGGGCTGGCCGTCGCGCACGCCTTGCAGTGCCCCTACTGCATCGACGCCTACGCGCAGTCGTGCCTCGAATCTGGCTCGAACATGGAGCAGATGACCGAGGCGATTCACATGGCTTCGGCGCTGCGCGGCGGAGCCTCGCTCATCCACGGCATACAGGCGCACGACTCCGTGGGCAAGGTTTCGATGTGAACCGGCGGCAGTTACACGTCATCGACGACGCGCAAGCTCATGCGCCCGCCTCCTTCGAGCAGAAGCTCGCGGAGCACGGCTTGAGCTTGCGCGCGTCGGGCGTCGAAGTCTTGCAGGTCAACGTCGGCAAGCTCTGCAATCAGGCGTGCAAGCATTGCCACGTCGATGCCTCGCCCCGCAGGACGGAGATCATGTCGCGCGAGACCGTCGAGCAGGTCTTACGGGCCGTGCGCCGGTTCCGCTTCCCCGTCGTTGACATCACGGGCGGAGCGCCGGAGTTGAACACGCACTTCCGCCGTCTCGTCATCGAGTCGCGTGCGGCGGGCGCGCATGTGTTGGTGCGCCATAACCTGACCGTGATGTTCGAGCCGGGACAGGACGACCTGCCCGCGTTCTTCCGCGCGCACGATGTCGAGGTCGTCTCGTCGCTTCCATACTTTCTAGGGCAGCAGACCGACGCGCAACGGGGCCCCGGCGTGTTCGAGAAGTCAATCGAAGCACTCAGGCGTTTGAACTTGGTCGGCTACGGCGTCGAGGGGAGAAGGCTCGTTTTGAATCTCGTCTACAATCCCGTCGGCGCGTTTCTGCCGCCGCCGCAAGCGGCAATCGAGTCAGACTTCAAGCGCGAACTCCTCAAGCGCCACGGCGTCACGTTCGATCATCTCTATACGATCACGAACATGCCGATCAGACGCTTCCTCGAATACCTGCGCCGCACGGGGAATGAGGAGCGCTACATGCGCCGCCTCGTCGAGTCGTTCAACCCCGCAGCGGTCGAAGGCTTGATGTGTCGCACGACATTGAGCGTTGATTGGACGGGGCGTCTCTACGACTGCGACTTCAACCAGATGTTGGAGCTGGGCGTCTCCGGCGGCCTCCCGCGGACAATCAGTGACTTCGACCCCGAACAGTTCGCGCGACGCTCAATCTCGACGGCCCCGCACTGCTTCGGCTGCACGGCGGGCGCAGGCTCAAGTTGCGGCGGAGCGGTCGTCTCTCCGGCTTGAGGGCGTCAACGCTGCGGGGCCCGCTTGTTGAGCAGCATGACCGTATCGGCGTCGAGCGTGGCGGCTTCGCGGAAGTCGAGCGGCGGGCGGCGCTTCAGGGGCGCGGCCTCGCGCCGAACACCTGTAGGTAGCGGAGGGCTTCGTCTCTGACCTTCTCGCTCGGGTCGTTGGTCATCTCCCAGATCATCCGCCGCGTCCGCTCAAAGTGCGCCGCTCCCAGCTTACGGTCGACGTACATCGTTTCCAGTTTGAAGAGGACGATGAGGCGGACGCCGTAGTACGAATCGTCGCGCATCGACAGCAGCAGTCGCCCGGCCTGTGGGTGCTTGCTGCGCAAGATAGCGGTCGCCGCCGCAGTGCGGAAGTCTTCGTCAGCGGAGGCCGCGCCGAGTCGCAGACCTTCGAGCGCGAGGTCACTCTGGAACTTGCTGAAGACGTTGAGCGCGGTGTACCTGATGCCGGGGTTGCGGCTCTTGCCGAGCGCTTCGACGAAGTATCTGACGACCCGCTCGTCGTCCATCGCGGCGAGCCTCGTCGCGGCCAGCATCGAAGACGACAGGTCGTTGACCATCATCCTCGCGCCAAGCTCGTCGATGAGTTTGCCGATCCGCCTGTCGCCGCCCGCGACGATCTCGAACTGTGCCCGGAGGCGTATCTCGACCGCCGGCTTCTTCATATCGAACAGAACGGCGTCGTGCCCGTTATAAGGGCCCGCGGTCATCCCCCTGCGGTAGGTGGCGGTGTAGACTCCCGGCTTGTCGCACACTGCCCAGAGCTTCAGAGGGAAGAGGAGGTTGTTGCTCTGCCCGGCGCGGACGAACGAGTTGGTGTAGGCGTCGTTCGCGCCCTCGTCATCGTCGGGGCGCGGGGCGGCCTTGCCGTCGGGCCCGACCACCGACACGTCGAAATCATCCGGCCAGTCGCGCTCGCCGTCCGACTTCCCAGCCAGCAGCATCTCCAGATTCGTGTCCGAGTGGTTTTGAATCTCCAACCACAATTCGACCGGCTCGCCGATCATGTAGACGGCCTGCGACGCGTGCAGGTTTATCTCGACCTCGTAGCCGTCGGGCCAGTAGGTCTCCGCGCGCGCTCTCACTGGCGGGGCCAGGAGCGCGAGAAGAAGCGCGACGCAGAGCGCCGGCAGGCGTGTGTGCGTGCGAAGTTTTTGACGGATGAGTCGCATCACTTTATCGTCTGCTGCGCCGGCCTCCCGCGGCTTGGCAAAAGGCGCGTGCGTCGGTAAGCTTACATTCTAAAGTTCCACACACGCAATCTTCTTTCAGTTAAGGAGGCGCTTCCGTATCGTGGCCGCCATCTACCCTTTCCGCGCCCTGCGTCCGCCCGTAGATAAAGTCGCCGAGGTCGCCGCCGTTCCTTACGACGTGGTCAACACGGAGGAGGCTCGCTCGCTCGCCGCTGATAACCCTCTGAGCTTCCTACACGTCTCGCGTCCCGAGATAGACCTGCCCACGGGCACGGACATCTATTCGGACGAGGTCTACGCCAAAGCCAAAGAGAACTTTGAGAAGCTCAAAAGCGTGTGCCCGCTTGAAGAGGAGCCGGAGCCGGCCCTCTATCTCTACCGCCTCGTGATGGGCGAGCACACGCAGACGGGAGTCGCCGCCGCCTTCTCCATAGACGAGTACGACCGAGACCTCATACGCAAGCACGAGCGCACGCGCCCCGACAAAGAGAACGACCGCACGCGCCATATCCTTGAGCTTCGCGCGCAGACGGGCCCGGTCTTTCTCACACACCGCGCCGACCGGCGCATCGACGCGTTAGTCGAAGCCGAGACCAAAGCAGCGCCGCTCTACGACTTCACTGCGGAAGACGGAGTGCGCCACACTATCTGGCGTGCCGCCGCAGCCGAACAACTCGCGCGTTGCTTCGCCGAAGTCCCCCTGCTCTACATCGCCGACGGTCATCACCGCGCCGCCAGCGCGAGCAGGGCGAGAGCCGCGCTCAAAGAGAAGAACCCGAACCATACGGGCGAAGAGGAGTACAACCGCTTCCTCGCTGTCGTCTTCCCCGAAGAGCAGATGCAGATTCTCCCCTACCATCGCGTCGTGCGTGACCTGAACGGGCGCACGCCGGAAGAGTTCCTTGCCGCGGTCGGCGAGCGTTTTCAGATAACGGAGGATGCGAACCCGAAGGGGCCCGGCAGGGCCGGCCACTGGCACATGTACCTCACGGGCAAGTGGTACGGACTGGGTCTGAGGGATGCCGCCGCGCGCACGCTCTCCGATGACCCGACCGCGACGCTCGACGTGAGCCTCCTGCAAAACAACCTGCTCGACCCACTGCTTGGCGTCCGAGACCCGCGCACGGACAAGCGCATAGACTTCGTCGGCGGCATACGCGGCACGCGCGAACTCGAACGGCTCGTGGACGAGGGACGCGCCTCGGTCGCCTTCGCGCTCTATCCGACTTCAATCGAAGACCTCCTGCGCGTCTCGGACGCAGGAGGCGTCATGCCGCCCAAGTCAACATGGTTCGAGCCGAAGCTGCGCGACGCGATTTTGATTCATACGATTTGAGGGCAGACAGTAGACAGTAGACAGTAGACAGTAGACAGTAGACAGTAGGCTCCGCTCGGCGGATGCTGACGCTGACACTCGGACGATTCATTAACGAAGGTTTTTCTACTGTCTACCGTCTACTGTCTACTGTCTACTTCATCATGGAGATCGAAACCGAACGCCTGCGGATGCGCCCGCACAAGAGGGAAGACGCCGAAGAGCATCTTCGTATCGTGGCCGACATGGAGTTCAGGCGTCACTTCCCTGCTGCCTTCCAGCCGACGCGCGATAGTGTGCTGGTCGGCATCGGACGCTTCATCGAGCACTGGCATCAGTTCGGTTACGGCGTGTGGCTTCTGGAAGAGAAGGAGACGGCGTGTGTCGTCGGCTATTGCGGGCTGCGTCACCTGATGCCGACCGACGAGGTCGAGGTGCTCTACGGCATCGACCGCGCGCACTGGGGCCGCGGGCTGGCCGTGGAGGCGGCGCGCGCGAGCCTGCGTTACGGCTTCGAGCGGATGCAGTTCAAACGCATCATGGCCGTCACCGCCCACGAGAACAAAGGCTCGCGCCGCGTGATGGAGAAGTGCGGGATGCGTTACGAAAAGGACGCGGTCTACTTCGACACGCCCTGTGTCTACTATCTGATTGACCGCGCGGACTTCCCCACGGACGGCTCACCTTTCTTCCTGTCTCCCTGATGGGTGAGCGAATGTCGTATTCAGAGTCGGCCAACAGATTTGCCACAGAGACACAGAGACACTGAGAATATTAAAAACTTTCTTTTCATCAACTCTGTGTCTCTGTGTCTCTGTGGCTGATTCAGAGTTCTGAAAATGTCTCCCCTACTGAGAGGCCAAAACCATGCGTGTGCTGATCGCGGATAAATTTGAGCAGTCGGGGCGCGATGGTCTCGACGCCGCAGGCTGTGAGTTCTCGTACCAGCCCGACGTGAAGGACGAAAGTCTCGTCGAAGCCGTACGCTCTTACCAGCCGGACGTGCTCGTCGTGCGCGGGACGAAGGTATCTGAAGGCATGTTGGACGCGGGCGCTCTGAAGCTCATCGTGCGCGCGGGCGCGGGCTTCAACACGATTGACGTGGCGGCGGCCTCGCGCCGCGGCGTCTACGTCTCAAACTGTCCGGGCAAGAACTCCGTGGCGGTCGCCGAACTGGCCTTCGCGCTCATCCTCGCACTAGACCGGCGCATCCCCGACAACGTCATACAGCTCCGCGCAGGCCAGTGGAACAAGAAGGAGTTCTCGAAGGCACGCGGCCTGCTCGGGCGCACGCTCGGGCTTATCGGCACGGGCCAGATCGGACGCGAGATGGTCGCGCGCGCGCGCGGCTTCGGGATGCCGGTCATCGCCTGGAGCCGGAGCCTCACGGAAGAGGGGGCAGCCGAACTCGGCGTCGAGCGGCGCGAGAGCTTGCGTGACGTTGCACGCGACTCGGACATCGTCAGCGTCCACGTCGCCTTGAAGCCCGAGACGCGCGGCCTTATCGACCGGGACTTCTTCGACGCGATGCGCGAGGGCGCGTACTTCATCAACACTTCGCGCGGCGAGGTGGTTGACGAGGAGGCGCTCAGGCGCGCGATGCGCGAAAGGTCAGTCCGCGCCGGGCTTGACGTGTTCGCCGCCGAGCCTGCGGGCGCGACGGGTGAGTTCACAGACGAGATCGCACTTGAGCCGAACCTCTACGGCACGCACCACATCGGAGCCTCGACCGATCAGGCGCAGGAGGCCATCGCCGCCGAGACCGTCCGCATCATCAAGACCTTCAAAGAGACCGGGCGCGTCCCCAACGTCGTCAACCTCGCGCGGCGCACGCCCGCCACACACACGCTCGTCGTGCGCCACCGCGACCGCCCCGGCGTCCTCGCCTCTGTTCTGGACTCAATCCGCCTCGCCTCCATCAACGTGCAGGAGATGGAGAACATCATCTTTGAAGGCTCCGAGGCGGCGGTCGCCCGCATCAACCTCGAATCCGCCTTGCCCTCGGACGTGCTCGAACGACTGAAGACAGATAACGCTGACATCATCGAGTTGAGCTTGCTTGAAATCAGACAGCCGTGACAGGTGACGAGTGACAGGTGACAGGTAAGAACGGATTTCATCCTGTCACCTGTTATCTGTCACCGCATTTATGAGGGGAATGAAACGATGACCGAGAGAATTTTTAACTTCAGCGCGGGGCCCGCGGTGCTGCCCGTGTCGGTGTTGGAGCGCGCGCGTGAGGAGTTGTTGAGTTTGCCCGGCGTGGGGATGAGTGTGATGGAGATTAGCCATCGCTCGAAGCCTTTCCAGGGCGTAATCGACGGAGCGGAAGCGGGCTTGCGCGAGTTGATGGGGATACCCGAGGGCTATCACGTGCTCTTCTTACAGGGCGGCGCGAGCTTGCAGTTCTCGATGGTGCCGATGAACTTTCTGCCCGAAGGCGGGAGCGCCGATTACATTCTGACGGGGGCTTGGGGCAAGAAGGCCATCAAGGAGGCGAAGAAGGAAGGCTCGGCGAGCGTCGCCGCGGACATGGCCGACTCGGGTTACAACCGCACGCCCGCGCAGGACGAGTTGAAGCTTGACCCGGCGGCGGCTTACGTTCACGTCACCTCGAACGAGACCATCGAGGGCGTCGAGTGGAAGGAAGACCCACGTGTGGGAGACGTGCCGCTCGTCTGCGATGCGTCGTCCGACATCTGCTCGCGCCCCGTAGATGTGTCGAAGTACGCACTCATCTATGCGGGCGCGCAGAAGAACCTCGGCCCCTCGGGCGTCACGGTCGTCATCCTGCGTGAAGACATGCTCGGGCGCACGCGCGAGGGCCTCTCGACGATGCTCGACTATCGCACGCACGTCGAGAACAAGTCGCTCTACAACACGCCCAACACGTGGGGCATCTACATCCTCAACCTCGTGTGCGGATGGGTGAAGGAACAGGGCGGGCTTGCAGGGATTCACCAGCGGAACGAGGAGAAGGCGCGGAAGATTTACGACGCGATTGACGCGACCGCCTTCTACCGCGGCCACGCCGTTGCGGAGGCGCGCTCAAACATGAACGTCACCTTCCGGCTGCCTTCGGAAGAGTTGGAGAAGAAGTTCGCGACCAAGGCCACCGCCGCCGGGCTGGACGGACTGAAAGGCCATCGCTCGGTCGGCGGCATACGCGCCTCGATCTACAACGCCTTTCCGCCCGAAGGCGTGGACGCGCTCGTCCAGTTCATGCGCGAGTTTGAACGCACGAATGGATGAAGGGCAGTGACGAGTGACAAGTGACAAGCGACGAGTAACAAGTGACAGGTAACGAGTGACGGTTGTAACAGGCGACAAGTGACGAGTGGCAAGTGACGAGCGATGGATTCCGAGTGACAGATGACAAGTGACTGTTGACAGGTTAAAGTCTTCCACGTCGCCGCCGGTGGTTTAATACACTTGTTACCGCCACCTGTCACTTATCACTTGTCACCTGTCACTTGTCACTGCCGTTATGAAACTTCTTTTCAGACTGCTCATCCCGTTCGCCGTTTGCGTCCCGCTCGTCGCCTCGCTCGCTCTTTCTCAGGCAAAGACGGGCGGCGGCATTCAGGCAAAGCAGAACCAGACACAAGGCACACAGTCCGCCGTCGAACTCCCTTCAGAGAAGCACCTGCGCCATGTCCGTCAGTTGACCTTCGGCGGCGAGAACGCAGAGGCTTACTTCTCCGGCGACGGCCAACAGCTCATCTTCCAGTCGAAGCGCGATGGGCGCGAGTGCGATCAGATTTACACGATGCGCGTTGACGGCTCGGGCGTGCCGCGGATGGTCTCGACGGGGAAGGGCCGCACGACCTGCTCGTACTTCTTCCCGCGCGCGCCGCGGATTCTATACTCTTCGACGCACATGGCTTCTGAAGCGTGCCCGCCGCCTGCCGACTACTCGCACGGCTACGTCTGGGCCGTCTACCCTTCCTACGACATCTACACGGCGCGGCCCGACGGCACGGACGTAAAGCAGTTGACGAACTCGCCCGGCTACGACGCCGAGTCAACCATGACGGTTGACGGCAAGAAGATCGTCTTCACCTCGATGCGCGACGGCGACCTAGACATCTACACGATGGACGCCGACGGCAAGCATGTGAAGCGCCTGACGAACGAGTTGGGCTACGACGGCGGGCCCTTCTTCTCGCGCGACGGAAAGAAAATCGTCTATCGCGCCAACCACCCGAAGACGCCCGCAGAGGTCGAGCGTTACAAGAAGCTTCTGGCCGAAAATCTCATCGAGCCGAACGCGCTTGAAATCTGGGTGATGGACGCCGATGGGCGGAACAAGCGACAGGTGACGCGCCTCGGCGTGGCGAGCTTCGCGCCGTACTTTTTGCCCGACGGGAAGCGCATCATCTTCGCCACCAACTACCCTGATATACACAGCCGCGATTTCAACCTCTACGTCGTGGGCGTGGACGGCACGGGGCTAGAGCAGATCACCTTTAACGAAAGCTTCGACGGCTTCCCGATGTTCTCGCCTGACGGACGCAAGCTCGTCTTCGCCTCGAACCGCAACGCGAAGACTAAGGGCGACACAAACGTCTTCATCGCCGACTGGGTCGAGTAGTCGGGATTTGAAGTTTAAGACTTTGGAATCTCGAATTGAAATCCTAAATCAGACACCCCTGACTTGAGCTTGAAAGCCATGCTGTACAGAAAGAGCCTCCGCCTTCTCATCGCCGCCATCGTCCTCTCCTCGTTCGCCTCCGCGCTCGCGCAGGACTCCGCGAAGCCCACGGTTCCCGATGTCGAGCGACTGCGCGCATACATCTCCTATCTCGCTTCCGACAAGCTCGAAGGCCGACGCACGGGCACGCCCGGAGCCGATGCCGCCGCGCTCTTCGTCGCAGAGGAGTTCAAGCGACTCGGTCTCGCGCCGGGCGGCGATGCAAAGAACCACCAGCACGGTAAGGCCGAGGCGCGCGAGTATCTGCAAGAGTTTCCATACGTCGCGGGCGTCGCGCTCGGCAAAGACAACGCGATGACGCTCGTCACGCGCGCCGCAGATGGCTCGGCGCAGGCGAAGCCCGAGACGCTCGACCTGAGAGTCGGCGAGGACTGGATGCCACTCGGCTTCAGCGCAAACGGTAAGATTGAGAACGCGCCGGTCATCTTCGTCGGCTACGGCATCACCGCCGCTGAACAGAACTATGACGACTACAGCAGCTTTAAGAAGTCCGGAGGCGTCGCGGTCGCGCTCGCAGGCACGCCCGACGGAGACAATCCCCACGGGAAGTTTACGCGAGCGGGCGAGCTTCGCTTCAAGGCGGCAGCGGCGCGTGCTGCCGGAGCACGTGCGCTCGTCATCATCGCGCGCGAAGAAAATTTCAAGGACGATAAATTATCGAGCCTCAAGTATGACAACGCGGGCGGTGACGCCGGCCTTCCCGTCATCGTGGTCTCGCGCCAGGCGGCGGCCCAAATCATAGGCTTGAAGGGGGCGTCGGACTTCGCGTGGGTAGAGAAGGCATTGAGCGAGAACGCGGCCCAGTTCCCCAATGGCGTCTTCAGGCCGATTGACCTTCTAAGATTACCGTCTACAGCAAAACCATTCAGCCTCACGACCGACGTGGTGCGCAAAAACGCGCCCGCGTCGAACGTCGTCGGCGTGTTGGAAGGCTCAGACCCGAAGTTGAAAACGGAGACAATCGTCATCGGCGCGCACTACGACCATCTGGGGCGCGGCGGCGAGGGGAGTCTGGCCCCACGCGAGGGCGAGATACATCACGGCGCGGACGACAACGCTTCGGGGACAGCCGGTCTGTTAGAGCTGGCGCGACTCTTCTCGAACGAGCGCGCGAGAGTGAGACGCACTCTGGTCTTCATCGCCTTCAGCGGCGAAGAGGAAGGGCTTATCGGTTCGAGCTTTTACGTACAGAACCCCTTGCGTCCCTTAGAGCAGACCGTGGCGATGATTAACATGGACATGATCGGGCGTCTGCGCGAAGGCGCGCTCAGCGTCGGCGGCATCGGAACCGCCGCGGAGTGGCGCGACTGGGTCATGGAGGCGAACAAGGGCTACAACGTCAAACTCGATCCCGCTTTGACGGGCGCGGGCAGTCAGCCGGACGCGAGCGCCGAAAGCGACGGCGGCGGAAAGGGCCAAGGCAAGAACAAAGGCAAGGACGAAGCGAAGAGTGAAGGCAAAGACAAAGTGAAGGGTAAAGGCAAGGACGAAGGAGTAGTCAAGGATGATGGCGACGTGCTTAGAGGCGTAAGGCGTGCGGGCGTGCGTAACACTTCCGGCGAGCCGACGCCCATCATCGTCACGGGCAGCAACGGGCGCACGGCTGTGACGGCCACGCCCGCCGAGCGCTTCGCACTGCGTCTGAGCGAGGACGGCTTCGGGCCGAGCGACCACTCTTCTTTCTACGCACGGCACGTCCCCGTCCTCTTCTTCTTTACAGGCTCGCACGAAGACTATCACAAGCCTTCGGACACGGCTGACCGTATCAATTACGAAGGCGAGGCGCGCGTCGTCCAGTTCGTGCGCGACATCGTCGGAGAACTCCAGTCGAGCGACAAACGGCCCACCTTCGCCGTCGCGAAGACGGAAGCAAACTCTCGCTCGATGGGCTTCCGCGTCTACCTCGGCACTATACCCAACTACGGCGAATCGACCGACGGCCTCAAGCTCGACGGCGTGCGCGAAGGCTCGCCCGCCGAGCGTGCCGGGCTGAAGGCGGGCGATAAGGTCGTGAAACTGGCCGGGCACGACGTGCGCAACGTCTACGACTACACGCAGGCTCTCTCGGAGATGAAGGCCGGGCAGGAGTACGAGGTTGAAGTCTTACGCGACGGCCAGCGCCTCACGCTCAAGCTCACGCCCGCCGCGAAGAAATGAAAAAGCAGTGACAAGTGACGGGTGACAAGTGACAAGTAAGAGCTTGCCTTTTCCCGTCACTTGTCACTTGTCACTGCTCTTGATTCTCTTCTGCGGTGAGAGCGGATTCTAACCAACTGACGAACCTCACTCTCCTTCAGCCGAACAGCGTTGCCACAAAGGGTCGCCGAGCAGACGCGGTCGTCCGTAACGTCGTGCTCATTCGGGGAGCAGGGCAGCGGGAGTCGTCAGTTGGTGAGTTATGTCTTGAAAAGCGGTGGGGTTTAGAGGAGAATGACGCGGCACTGCTCGTACCGCAGCCGTGTGTGCTGGGGGCGGGGGGCCGCGGCCAGCTTTCTCGCGATTCCTTTTTCTCATCCCGCCTTGAGGCCGAAGGCGCACCGAACCTGAATGATCGGCAAGACCATCTCGCACTATCGCATACTCGGCCAGGTCGGCGAGGGCGGAATGGGTGTCGTCTACGTCGCCGAGGACTTGTTGCTCGGGCGTCGCGTCGCCATCAAAATTCCGCACGCGGGCAAAGACGAGAACCATTACCGCTCGCGCTTCCTGCGCGAGGCGCGCTCCGTCTCGAAACTGCGGCACCGGAACATCGCCGCCGTCCACGACTGCGGCGAGACCGAAGACGGGCAGCCCTTCATCGTGATGGAGCTGATCTCGGGCCAGACGCTCGGCGAAGTGTTGGCGGGCCCCGGCCTCAGCATCTCGCGCGCCGTCGAAGTCACGCGCGAGGTGGCAGAGGCTTTGTCGGAGGCGCACCGGCGCGGCGTCGTCCACCGCGACATCAAACCCTCGAACATCATCATCGACGAGCACGGTGAGGTGAAAGTCCTCGACTTCGGTCTCGCCAAGCAGCTCCATGAGGAGTTCGCCGTGGGTTCAGGGCCCGATGCGCAGACGCTTCTCTCGGCGCGCACGCGCTCCGATGTCGTCATCGGCACGCCGCTCTATCTTTCACCGGAGCAGGCGCGCGGCTCGAAGGTGGACGGGCGCAGCGACCTCTTCGCACTGGGCGCGCTGCTCTACGAGTGTCTGACGGGCCGCCCCGCCTTCTCCGGCGCGAACGTTATCGAGATCGGGGCACAGGTGCTCCACTTCGACCCGCCGCCGCCCTCGCGCCTCAACCCGCGTGTACCGTCGGAACTCGACCGCCTGACGCTCAAGGCGCTCGCCAAGCGCGCCGAAGATCGCTTCCAGACCGCCGACGAGTTTGCCTCCGAACTGAAGCGCGTCCGCTTACGTCTCCCCGACACCGACACGACACGCACGCGCCGGCTCATTACGACCGAGAACGGCCACCGTTCGAGCGCGCTCATCACGATGGCCGAAGGGTTGCGACGCCCGAAGTTCTCACCGCTCACGCTTGCGGCCTCGCTCGCTGCGCTGCTCCTCATTATCTGGGCCGTGGCCTACTGGCGCAGGCCCTCGGTCATCGAGCCGCCGCCGGACGTGGTCGCGATCTACCGAAGCGGCGCGGACGCGATGCGCGATGGTGCTTACTACAAGGCGAGCGGATTGTTCAGAGAGGCTTTGAGTAAGGAAGACCGCTTCGCGCTCGCACACGCGCGGCTCGCAGAGGCTTGGATGGAGATGGACTTCCTCGACCGCGCGAAGGACGAGATACTCGCCGCCACCACGCTCGTCCCAGACTTCCAGATACTCCCGCGCGAAGACGCGCTCTACCTCGACGCCGTCCGCTCGACGCTCAGGCAAGACTATGCCAACGCCATCAAAGACTATCAGGAGATCGTCACCCTGAACCCCGACCAGCCGCAGGCGCACCTCGACCTCGGGCGTGCCTTCGAGAAGAACAACGACGCCCAGAAGGCCATCGGGAGCTACACGGCGGCGACCGTCCGCGACCCTTCATACGCGGCGGCCTTCCTCCGTTTAGGGATTCTCCATGCGCGGCAGGGCAATCAGGCCGGCGCAGCCGACGCCTTCGACCGTGCCCAGACGCTCTACGCGGCGCACAGCCCGGAGGGAGAAGCCGCGGTGCATTACCAGCGCGGACGCCTCCTCGTCCAGCTCAAAAAACGGAGTGAGGCGCGGCCCGAACTGGAGCAGGCGTTAACAATCGCGAGTGCATCGAACAACCGATATCAGCAGGTGCTGGCGCTTCAGCAACTCGCCTATCTGGATGACGACAAAGAGCAGGCGCGCAGCCGTGCTCTCTCCGCGGTCAAGCTGGCGCAGGCGAGCGGCATGAACGACCTCGTGGCCTACGGTTACATCACGCTCGGCAACGTCTTATTCCTACAGGGCGACTATGAAGAGGCGGAGCGCAACTACCAGCAGGCGCTCGAACTGGCGCGCAACTACAAGGTGCGTCGCTATGAAGCAATGGCGCTCTCCCAACTGGGCAGCCTACGCGCCAACCAGAGCAAGCCCGACGAGGCGGAGCAGTACAGCGAGAAGGCGCTTGAGTTCTATCGTCAGGGTGGCTATCGCAGGGAGGCCGATCAGGTCGCGATGGTCTTGGCCCGGAGCAAGCGGCTGAAGGGCGACTACGCGGGCGCGCTCCAAATTTTTGAGGAGATGCTCCGGCACGCCGAACAGTCGGGCGATCAGGCGCAGGTGGGCAGCCTCCATCGCGAGTGCGGTGCGGTGCTCTTCGCGCAGGAGAAGTACGCGCAGGCGCTCGAACACTTACACGATAGCGTCGCCATCGCTCACTCTCTCCACAACTCGCAGCTTCTCATCTACTCGCTCATCAACCAGGCGGATACTCTCTGGCGCATGGGACGCTTCGACGAGGCGGAAAAGATTCTCGGGGAGGTGACGGGGACAGACAGCCAGACCCTCGGCATGAGCAAAGACTTGATGGCAAGCGTTCTACGCATCGAGGCCGACATGTCGCTCAGCCGTCGGCGCTTCCCCGACGCTACGGCGAAGGCCAAACAGGCGCTCGCGCTGCTGGATGTGAAGAAGGCTTCAAAGGACTTGCTCTCCGAGATCAACATCGACCTCGGGCTGTCCGAAAGCTTTGGCGGCTCGCACGGCCGCGGCAGGGCGCTGTGCGAAGAGGCCGCGCGTTTGACTGACGAGAGCAGCGATCCCTGGACAGTCTCGAACGCACAGGCGGCGCTCGCCGAGGCGCTGCTCGAAGACGGCGACGCCGTAGGCGCGCGGGCGGCGGCGCTCCGCGCACAGGAGATTTTCGCCCGGACGGGACGCGCCGACTCGGAGTGGCGCGCGCTCGTCATAGCGGGAAAGGCCAGCCGCCGGGCTGGCGACGAGACGGCGGCGCGCGGATACTTTGAGCGCGCCGCGGCCTCTGTCACGCAACTGGAACAGAGTCTGGGCGCGGACGCTTCAGTCTACCTGTCGCGCCCGGACATACAGAGACTCCGTAGCGAGCTTGGCGGCCAGCCCACTGCCGCCGCGGCACGCTGACGTGGCCCCACTGACCTCAATTCGGAAGGAGAAAAAAGATGCCAGCACCAACCGATCCCCCCATCATCATTACCGGAGGCTCCGTCACGATTGAGTTCGACGACGACCAGATTAAAAAGGTCAGCCCAGGCAAACACCACCACCCTGACAAGAAAATCAGTCGCGTCGAGGTAACGGGCGACGGCATCAACTTCGCCCGCGACATAACAGACGGCAAGGTGAAGATCACGATCCACTTCGACACCAAGCCGTAGATTGCACGCTGACCCCGCATAACGCAGATGGGCGCGGGCG
>JAVRON010000115.1:0-6720 GCA_032162705.1 Acidobacteriota bacterium | reverse complement strand
GGGTCTTGAGAAACGATGTGACGGGTGGTCCGCGTTGATGCGACGGGTAGCCCGCGATAACGTCCCGTCGATGGTGGGAGAGACTCGAAACGCCCGCGTAGTTTGTCGTAAGTCATGCGTAGGTCTTCGGGGAGGACACGCGTCTCGCCGACCGTGGTCATGAAGTTGGCGTCGCCCAACCAGCGCGGCAGGAGATGCATGTGCAGGTGGTCTGTGACGCCTGCGCCTGCGGCCCGGCCCAAGTTCATGCCGAGGTTGAAGCCGTGCGGGTGGTATGCCTCTTCGAGGAGACCAACGGTGAGCTTTGCCAGTCGCATCAACTCGTTGGAAGTCTCCACGTCGAGCGCAGCGAAGTCAGCAGTGTGCTCGAAGGGTACGATCATGAGATGGCCGCTGGTGTAAGGGTAGACGTTGAGGACGACGAAGTTGTGGCGCGCGCGGTGGAGGATGTAAGTGCTTTCGTCGTCGTCCCGCGCCGGGAGAGCGCAGAAGACGCAGGAGTCGCCGAAGCCGGTCTTCTCACCGCTTGCACCTTTGATGTAGTCGTAGCGCCAGGGTGTGTAGAGCCTGTCCACTTCCCGCCTCAAATGCCCGCGTGCTCACACGTCAAACCGCCTTGAAGCGGTCACATCAGAGGGGGCGTCTCTCCGCCGCCGCCGCTGCCCGTCTCGCTCCCATTGGACTCTGCCGGCTCGTCCGGCTCCGCCGCGGGCGGCGCATGAGTCGAGGGCGTCGAAGCCGCACCCGCTTCTTCGTTGATGAGTTCCTTCAGCTCTTTGCCGGGCTTGAAGTATGGGACACGTTTGGCGGGGATGTCCACGGGGTCGCCGGTCTTGGGGTTGCGACCGCGCCGCGCACCACGCTCGCGCACGCGGAAACTACCAAAGCCGCGCAGCTCGATCTTCTCGCCCTGATTCAGCGTGTCGATGATGCTCTCGAAGACGATCTCGACGAGCCGCTCGGCGTCTTTCTTCGTCAGCTCGGCTGCGCGGGCAACGTCTTCAACCAGTTCTGCTTTGGTCATGGTCTCCACCTCTCCAGGCCCCCGGTGAAAGCTTCCGCCGAAATTTCCAGGCAAGTCTATCTGAGTTAAGGAGTTCTAAAGCCGGGCTTTAACTTAGCAGAAATCACAAACGCCTAGCAAGGGTAAAACGTCGCGGAGCCAACGATTTAGCCCGGCCCGGGCGGCGGCTTCGGGTTTAACCGCAGAGGACACAAAGGTCACACGAAGGACACTCAAGAAAATCCTCTGCGCCCTTTGTGCCGAACTTCGTGTCCTCTGCGGTTAAAGAATTTCGCAGACTCCGCCCGACGGTGAAAACAGAAAAGCCCCGCGCCGAATCGCATGACTCGACGCGGGGCTTCTCGAAATAAAATCACTCTAAGACTGGCTCTCGTCTTCCCCTTCAGAACCACTACCAACGTCGGTGGTGCTGCGCTTGCTGAAGAAGTCGGCCAGCTCGCCCAGAGAAGCCATGCCGCCGCCCGCGTCGGTCGTGTAGCTCTTCACGTCGGCTACCGGCTCGTCGTGTTTGGCGGCGCGATGCGAGAGGCCGATCTTTTTGGACTCCTGCTCGATACGAAGAATGCGGAAGTCCAACTCCTGACCGATCTGTGCGGCGTCCTCAGGTCGCTCGACACGGTCATCGGAAAGCTCCGAGACGTGGCACAAGCCTTCCAGCCCTTCGGCCAATTCGACGAAGGCTCCGAAGTTGGCGAAGCGCGTGACACGTCCGTGGACGATGTCGCCCGGCTTGTGTTCAGTGATGAACTTCTCCCAAGCGCTCGGCTCGGTATCTTTTATCGAGAGCGAGAGCCGTCGGTTGTCAACGTCGATGTTCGTGATGACGGCCTCGATCTCCTGCCCCTTCTTCAGAACCTCGCCGGGGTGCTTGATGCGTTTGTTCCAGGAGATGTCAGAGACGTGGACGAGGCCGTCAACTCCGTCCTCGACCTCGACGAATGCGCCGAAGTCGGTCAGGTTGCGGACACGCCCACGGACACGGTCGCCGATGTGGAAGCGTTCGGGCAGCGTCTCCCAGGGGTTGGGCTGCGTCTGCTTCATGCCGAGGCTGATGCGGCGGTTCTTCGGGTCAACGCCCAGAACTTCGACCTCGACATCGTCGCCGACGTTGACGAGCTTTGAGGGGTGCTTCATACGCTTCGACCAAGTCATCTCGGAGACGTGGACGAGTCCTTCGACGCCCGCCTCAAGCTCGATGAAAGCGCCGTAGTCTGTGACCGAGGCAATCTTCCCCTGCATGCGCTTCCCCGTCGGGAAGCGCTCGGAGACCGACTCCCAGGGGTCGGGCAGAAGCTGCTTGAAGCCGAGAGAGACGCGCTCGCGCTCCTTGTCGAACTTCAAGACCTTGACCTGCACGTTCTCGCCGACACGGAACATCTCGCCGGGGTTTTGCAGACGCCCCCAACTCATGTCGGTGACATGCAAGAGGCCGTCGATGCCGCCGAGGTCAACGAACGCGCCGTAGTCGGTCAGGTTCTTAATCTGACCCTCAACGATGATGCCCTCTTCGAGGTTGTTGAGCGTCTCGCCCTTCTTGCCTTCGTTCTCGGATTCGAGAATCGCCTTGCGCGAGAGCACGACGTTCGAGCGCTTGCGGTTGAGCTTAATGACCTTCGCTTCAATCTCCTGACCACGCAAGGATTCGAGGTTGCGGATGGGGCGGACATCTACCTGCGAGCCGGGCAGGAACGCGGCCACGCCGTCAACATCGACGCGCAAGCCCCCCTTGACGCGCTCTATGATACGGCCCTTGACCGGAACGCCATCGCGATATGCCTTCTCAAGATCATCCCATGCGCGCATGCGCACGGCGTCGGCGCGCGAGAGGATGGGCACGCCCTCCTGCGACTCCATGTTCTTGATGAGCACCTCGACTTCGTCGCCGCGCTTGACTGTAAGCTCGCCCTCCTCCATGAACTCTTCGATGGGGACTGCGCCCTCACTCTTGAAGCCGAAGTCGATGACGACCATGCGGTCGTTGACCCCGACCACAGTGCCGCGCACAACCGACCCCTCTTGATATGCGGCCTGCTCCTGCTCGTACTGGTCGAGCATCGCGCCGAAGTCGAAGTCGCCGCCACCACCGCGCGTCTCTTCCTCGTCGGAGTCTGACGCTTCAGCCGCAGGAGCAGGTGCCGCAGTCGCCTGTATTGTGGTCGCCTGTGTAGGTGCTTCTGTCCCCTGTGCGAGTGTCGCCGACGCCTGTGCGGCTGGAGCCGCCGGTGGGTCGGCTGCTGCTGCGCTCTGGGTCGGTGCCGGTTGTTCCGCGGTGGCCGTGGCGGCTCGCGCCGCCGTGTCGCCGCGCTCGCCGGCCTCGCTTGAGGAAGCGCCGTGCGCGGGCTGTTCGTTGGTGTTATCGCCGTTGGTCGGCTTTTCGTTTTCGGTTGACATGAACTCCTGTCGGACTCCTGCTGGTTTAATCTGGCGCGACCGTCGTGTCCCTCCCGCGCCTCACCCGGCGGCAAATCAGGACGCGCTCAAAGTGCGGGGTAAAGACCGTGAGCTGCGCCGAAGTTCTGCCGAGAGTAGCTTGAAGCGATTGACGAATTCAGGAGGATGGAGGCGGGAGATGCGAGCCGTTGAAAAAGAAAAGAAGTAACCCAAGTTTCAATTTTTCCTCATGCCCGTGGATCACCCGCGTGATCCGCCAATCACCTCGCTATTCTGCCAGGTAGGTCAGCAATTTACACAGCCGGACAACCGCGTGTCAAGGCGCAAGAGAAGGCAAAAGGCAAAAGGCAAAAGGCAAAAGGCAAAAATGAATGCCGCAAGCCTCAGTGCTCGCCGTCCTTCCTTTTGCCTTTTGCCTTACGGAAGTTTGCCTTTTGACTTTAACTATTTGCTCGTCGTCGAGGCCGCGTCGCCGCCGCGTCGTGCGACGTAGACGCCCGCCGAATGTGTACCGACGAAGATTCTGCTGTTGTCGCGCGGGTCGAAGGCGAGCGCCCAGACGCGCCGGCTCGGGAGCGGTGGGTCGAGACGCTGCCAGGTCATCCCCGCATCGGTCGAGCGGAAGACGCCGCCGCCTTCGGCTGTGCTGAAGACGCGACCGCCGCGCTCGTAGGCGTTGCCGACGAAGACCTCGTCCGGGTTCTCAGGATTGATGAGCACGCTGGTGAAGCTCCCGAGCGGCAGGTTCCCGCCGCGACGCAGCCAGTGCTGGCCGCCGTCGTGCGAGACGTAGAGCGTCTGCGTCGTGCCGACGTAGATGTTCTCGGCTCGCTTCGGGTCGCGCTCGATGACGTTGACGGGCGCTTCCGAAGGGATGCCGCGCAACTGCTCCCAGGTCTTACCGGAATCGTGCGTGACGAGCACGCCCGAGTTGGATGTGCCGACGAAGATGGTCGAGGGGTCTTGCGCGCTCGCCGAGACACAGAGCGTGCGTACATCCAGATTCGGGCCGTAGGGTACGATCTCCCAGCCCTTGTTCAAATCGTAGGTTCGGAACAGACCCGCGTTCGTCACCGCGAGCATGCCGGTCTGGCCGTCGCGCTGGTCGCCCGTGTATGCGAGAGAGTTGATCGTGTCGGTTAGAAACACCGGCGCAGTCTGCATCGCGACCGCCGTCGCACCCGCCGATTGCATCCCGCCCGCAAGCCCTAAGGCCCCGAGCGTCGCGGAGTCTATCTTGCCGGTCACGGGGATGCCCTTGTCAGTCTGGAACTTTCTGATCGCTGTGACGGTGCGCGTGCCCGCCACGCCGTCGGGCTGACCCACATCGTAGCCCGCGAGTTTCAGAGCCTCCTGCGCACGTTTCACGCCGTCATTCGGCGCGGGGCGCGCGACGGCGACGGTCGGCTCGGCGAGTGAAGCCCCATCGCGCGAGGCCGCGCTTGAAGAGGCTGCGGACGAATTGTTAGCGCCCGCGCCGTGTGCATTCGCGCGACCGCTGCTTGCCGCTGCTCTGCCGCGTCTTGAGCGCGAACGCGTCGGTGACTTTGGCTTCGGAGCGCCCATCGGAGCCCACGAAGCGCCGCGGTCGGTCGAGCGATAGAGGCCGTAATTCGATCCGAGGTAGATGGTGTTGCCATCGCGCTCGTCCTGCAAAATCGAGTAGGCGATCAGGCGCGGCGGCATGTTGCGCGCGGAGAGTTGCCACGTCGCGCCGCCGTCGTTCGATACGAAGAAGGAACCGCCGCCGGTCGCCGTGTTAATCGTAGTCGCGTAGACGCGGCCAGGCTTCTCACGGTCGGGCACAACAGCGTATGCGCGCCGCCCCGAATAGCCGCCGTTCGACGGCACGAAGTTGCGCCCGCCGTCGTGCGAGATCATTACGCCGTAGTTGTTCGTGCCGATGTAGACCGTGTCGGGGTTCGCAGGGTGGACGGCAATGGCGTTGACCTCGAAGCTCTGCCGGTTCGTCGTCACCTTCCAGTCGCCGCCGCCGTTCGTACTCATCCAGAAGCCCTCGGTCGTGCCCGCATAGATCGTGTCGAGCTTCGCGGGGTTCTGGAGGATGGAGCGCGTGCGGCGCGACTGTGAGGGGATACCGTTGACCTTGCGCCAGTTCGTGCCGGAGTTGCGCGTCTCGTAGATGCCGCTACACGCGGACATGATGACGTGGTCTGCGTTGCGGTCGTCAATCTCGATGGCGAAGATGTCCGAGTCATCGATGATGCCCGTCTTCGTGATGTTCCAGGTCTTCCCACCGTCCGTTGTCTTGTAAGGGAGATACCACGTGCCCGCATAAATGATTTCGGGGTTGCGCGGGTCGAAGGCCAGCGACTCGACGTTGATGAGGCCGGGCGTGGCCGAAGTGTCAAACTGCTCCCAGGTCTTGCCCGCATCAGACGAGCGAAAGACGCCGTGACTGGTTCCGACAGCCAGTACATCCAGATTCGACGGCGATTGCGCCATCGAATGAATGGATTCGTTCTTGAGCTTCTCCGCTTCATTCCATGTCGCGCCGCCGTCCGTTGACTTGAAGAAACCGCCGGGGTCTTTGAACTTGTTCGCGGCGGCGTAGATGACTTTGGAGTCACGCGGGTCAACGATCAGGTTGTCGATGAGCAGGCCGGGGCGATTGAAAGCCGCAAGACGGGACCAGGTCTCGCCCGCGTCAGACGATGTGTAAATCTGCCCGTCGATGGTGCCGAAGTAAAGGCGGCGGGCATCCTGCGGGTCGATGACAAGCGAGCGCACGTCACCGCCGAGCGGCCCCGTCGCTTCCCAACTAAGAAGTCTCGTCGCCGACGAGTCGGAGTCGTTCTCGGATGGTGGCGCGGCAAGTCCCCTGACACTAAAGGAGACAAGCAGGGCGAGAAGCAGGAACGCGGAGGAAATCTTTTTCAACGAGCGATTCATCATTATAAACACCACAGTCTTCATCAAAATCTACGAGCTTCGCGGCGGGGGTTTAAAGGGAACCGCGCGGCTATTATCCTTATCGAATGCTACTTTGCAAAGGCCGGTCGCGAATCGAACCGGGCACTTGTGTAGGATGCCCTCGCAAAATTGGCAGTTGTACGGAAAGCGCTGATGCTTCCCGAAATGGAGACCGCGCGGGCTTCCCCGGCGCAAAACGAAGCGGGCGACGCTTCCAATATCGGGAGGCGTCGCCCGCGTTCAGTTGTGGCCGCGCCGCCTGACACAAGCGGCGCGGGTCTGTCTCTAACTCCTACTCCTCATCGTCGTCGCGATGACCCCGGCGTCGTGCCGGTCTCGGCGCGGGACCCGCCTTGACTTCACTCGGATCA
>JAVRON010000114.1:0-48962 GCA_032162705.1 Acidobacteriota bacterium | reverse complement strand
AGCGGTTAGAGGCCAGGGGCTAGTGGAAGACGAATGCTCTTCACTAGCCCCTGGCCTCTAACCGCTGGCCTCTGCTTTGTCGTATAATGTCGCTTCACCAGTAAGACTTTTAAGAGCTTCGTCGTATCTCGAACCGGGCAGGTTAAGTCGGATAAGATGATTAAGTTTTTACACATGTCGGACGTGCATCTCGGCTGCCGCCGCTACAATCTTGAGGAACGCACGAAGGACTTCTTCCGGAGCTGGCACGACGTGATCACCAACCACGCGCTGCCGAACGAGGTCGATTTCGTGCTCATCGCGGGCGACTTCTTCGACCGCCGCCAGATAGACCCGCAGACGATGAACCACGCGCTCGCCGGCCTCCAGCTTTTAAAGGACGCAAGGATTCCCGTCGTCGTCATCGAGGGCAACCACGACCGCCGCGACGCCGTCTCGGATTACAGTTGGATGCGTTCGTTCTCGCAGGCAGGCTTCTTTATCCTGCTCGAACCGGTCAGGGTCGAGGAGCACACCGACTCGACGCTGCCGTGGGAGATGATGCCGTGGGACGAGGAGGCGCGCACCGGCTCTTACGTTGACATTAAGGGCGCGCGCATCTTCGGCACACACTGGTACGGAACTTCGGCCAACGCCGCGATGCCCATCCTCTCCGAGGCGCTGCGTGCAGCGCGCGACGAAGGGCTTTTCCAGATTCTTCTGCTGCACACGGATGTCGAGGGGCAGCTTAACCGTCCCATCCCGGCGCTCTCCATCGAGAAGCTGAAGGAGCTTCGCACGCTCGTCGATTACGTCGCGCTCGGCCACACGCACAAGCGCTTCGAGCTTGATAACTGGGCCTTCAACCCCGGTTCGCTCGAAGCCTGCTCAATCGACGAGTACCGAGAGGAGCGCGGCTTCTACCTCGTCGAGGTCGGCGACGACCGTCTGGTCAGCGCCACCTTCATCGACGACTACGTGCAGCGTCCCTTTCAACGTCTGACCTTCGATGTCTCCGGCGCGGAAGACCCGGAGGTCGTACACACGGGCGTCCTCGAAACCGTCCGCCGTGAGGCGCGCACGCACGACGCGGATTCGACTGAGCCAGCCCCGATTATCGAGATCAACCTGCGCGGCCACCTCGGGTTCAAGAACTCGCTCCTCGACCTGCGGCGCATGCGCGAGGAGGCTTTGAAGGCGACGGGCGCGCTCCACATCATGTTGAAGAACCAGAGCGTGCCGGTCGAGTACGCCGTCGCCGCCGGACTCGACGCCGACACGTCGCGCGCGCACCGCGAGCGCCGCATCGTCGAAGACCTCATCGCGCGCGACATACGTTACCGCGACCGCGCGCGGGAGATGGCCGAACTCGTCCTCGAAGCCAAGCGCCGCGCCCTCGGCGACGAGCCGCCCGAAACCATTCTCGAACTCATCGAGCAGAAGATCGAACCGCGCACCGACGACGCACACGGCGCGGAGGCGACGGAGGCCGCCCCCTCCCCCGGCGCACTGGGCGCTCTCGAACGGAGCGCGACCACGATAGCAGTGACGAGTGACAAGTGAAGAGTGACGAGCCATAGGCAAGCTCGAACTCGTCACTTGTCACTCGTCACTCGTCACTGCCTTTATGTCTGAAGCCCTCGACAAAGTGCGCGGCGTGCGGGAGTTGCCGGTGTTCCCGCTGCCGCTGGTACTCTTTCCGGGAGTGCCGCTGCCGCTCCACATCCTTGAGGAGCGCTACCAGCGTATGCTGGCCGACGTGCGCGCCTCAAACAATCTATTCGGTCTCTCCTACTTCGTTCCTGATTCCAGCATTGAAGAGCGTCCGCCCGTCGGCCACGTCGGCTGCGCGACCGAAGTGCTGGAGGTACAGCCGATGCCGGACGGACGCTCGAACATACTCACGCTCGGGGTCGTGCGCTACCGCATTACGGAGTACGTCGAGCGCGACGAGCCTTACCTCATCGCGCGCGTCGAGTTCTTCGAGGACGCGCAGGACGACCCGCAGGTGTCGGCCAAGCGCGCCGACGAGGTGTTGGAGATATTCATGCGTATCGCGCGTGCGATGCGAACCGCCAACGACGAGCGCGGCGAGCTTCCCGTACTGCCGCGCAACGACCCCGAGAGCCTCTCCTTCATCGTCGCGGCCGTCGTCGAGATGGACGCCGAAGCGAAGCAGAAGCTCCTCGAACTCCGCACCACGTCCGAGCGCCTGCGCCGTCTTTACACGCTGCTCGCGGAGGCCGTCTCGTCCTACGAGGCGCGCGCGCGCACGCACGAGTTATCGCGCGGCAACGGCCACGCCGGCAAGAAAATCGACTTCGAGGAATGACCCACGCGAAGGATGAGCAGACGAAAGCAGCGGCGACTTCGCTGGCGGCGTGCGAGGCGAGCGGCGTGCGTGTGCGCGTCCTCTTCTTCGGGGCGGCGCGCGAGGCCGCATCCGACGAGGCGGTGCTTTCGCTCGCCGACGGCGCGACGGCACGCGAAGCCTTTGAGCGTCTGCTCGAACGCTACACGGACTTGCGGCGCTTTGGCTCGTCGCTCCTCGTCGCCGTTAATCAGGAGTACGCGCGCGACCTCGACGTGGTGCTGAAGGACGGCGACGAGTTAGCAGTCTTCCCGCCCGTCAGCGGCGGCAGCGGTGAAGAACAGAAGGATGCGACCACCGCTGACGACGCCGACGACTTTTTTGAACTCACTACGGAGTCCATCGATGTCGGCTCGGTCGCGCGCCGCGTCGTTCCCTCGCTGTGCGGCGCGACCGTCACGCTCGACGGCTACGCGCGCGAGTGGACGCGTGGGCGTCGCACGCTCCACCTCGTCTACGAAGCCTATGCCCCGATGGCTCTCGCAGAGATGCGCCGCTTAGGGAGCGATGCACACAGGCGTTTCCCTATCGCGCACATCGGCATCGTCCACCGCACGGGCCGCACAGACATCGGCGAGACCTCCGTCGTCATCTCTGTGAGCGCCCCGCACCGCCGCGCGGCCTTTGAAGCCTGCGAGTGGGCCATCCGCGAACTCAAGCGCACCGTCCCCATCTGGAAAAAAGAGTTCTTCGAGGACGGCGAAGTCTGGGTCGAAGGCGAGTTCGCGCCGCAGCCTCCGCGAAGTGATCGGGCTAACTAACCGAAGTAGATGCTGGCCTTTAAATTATCCCTATTAAGCTGATGAACATTAAAAGATTCTATGGATCAATATCCGAAAAGTTTTTTGCACAACTGTGCGGACATCACTTTCTTAAGGGATTTGTGTTTCATAGTCCTCGTAATTATGCGAGAAAGAACAAAGCAGAAGTTGGTGATGTTGTAATTTGGATTAGATACTCGTTAATCATTTTTGAAGTTATACACAGAATAGATGGAGAAGGAACTAACCCTAAGAGGTTTGTCAAAAAGCTTGGAGATAAACGTGACCAGCTCATTAGTGATTACAGTACATATGGAGATAAGGAAAATGAAATACATATGTGGAATGATCTTGAGCAGGAGATGATTTATCCACATAAATATTTTGATGAAAATAAATTCTACGGAATTGTTTTGATAGATTCCGACCCTCCGCTAGAAAAGCTGCATTTCAACACTTTCAAGAAAGCAATCGAACAGCCTTTTCCGATAGCTTTTATTCGCAAGCAAGATTTCCTTGAAATATTGACGGAGATAGATACACCTCAAGATTTAGCTATCTATCTGAAAGATAGAAAAAAGTTCATAGATGAAATCTTCAATGATGAGGCAGACTATTTTCTTGATTTAAACACTAAGTATGAGCTTGATTTGATAGGACACTACAAACTTAATGAGAATACATTTGATATCCAGCAATGGAAAGACAGCCATGATAAAAATTTCTGGCAAGCGTTCCAAAAGGAGTTTCGAGAGAAAATTCAATTGCGGAATCTTGATAATAAAACATCACAAGTGGTCGATCACATGATTGACTTCGTAAGGATTAGTAATCTAGCGAATCCTCAATCTGTAGAACATTCATGGGAACTTGCTACATTAACAAGAAGGGCAAGAGCAGGAATCTTTGCAGAGAAAATTGAGAGAGCAGTCGGAAACGTATCGTCAGGGAATAGAACGGAACGACACTTTGCCTTTTTTAATCAACTAACAGAATGTTGGGACGTTTTTTATTTCAGTTTTGGTAATGACCAAACAGCCTTTGAGGAAAAAGCTAAATTTCTCTTAAAGATGAAGATGTATGTGGAAAGAGTCCAGCAAAATTTTCAGTATTCAGTATTTTGTTTTGCGTTTAGGAAATCATCCGTTGTCTTAACTGAAGATGTCTTTGACCGCTGCTTTCTTTGGGTGGAGGATGCTAAAGATTATCCGCAGATAACGACTGAACAATACAATGAGGCTACTAAATACTTTAAGGGTAAAACTGTAGAGTATCCGATAAAAGAATATCCGTAATAGTATTGCTAAGAACATTGCAAATAGTCTCTGAGCTGTAGTTCGTCCTTTCGGAAGGATGTGCGGACTTATGTTGGAAAGGCTTTACTTCAAGCGGCTTCACACGGAGGCGAAGCTCCCTGCGCGCGGCAGCGCACAGGCGGCGGGGCTTGACCTCTGTGCGGTCGAGCGCGTGACGATTCCACCGGGCGGTCGTGCGGCTGTGCGGACGGGGCTTGCGGTGTCGATTCCCGTGGGCTTCTACGGGCGCGTCGCGCCGCGCTCGGGACTTGCCGTGCGCCATGGGCTTGACGTGCTCGCAGGGGTGATAGACGCCGACTACCGGGGCGAGATTCTCTGCGCGCTCGTCAACCACGGCGAAGAACCCTTCGAGATAGAGCCGGGAGCGCGCGTCGCGCAGCTCATCGTCGAAGCCATCGCGCAGCCCGAGCCTGTTTGGGCCGAAGACCTCGAAGAGACCACGCGCGGCGCGGGCGGCTTCGGCAGCACGGGCGTCGCTTGAAGTTGTTCGGGTCTTCCTTAGTTGCTCGCGATGGTGATAGGCACGTCGCGGTTCGCCGTGGCCTCGTTGCCGCTGAAGTCGGCGGCGATGATGCGGAGCGTGTAGTCGCCTGCGGGAAGCCCGGACGTATCCCACACGTCGCGCGCCGCGCGTCCGTCGCGCAGAGTGTTCGTCACTTCGTAGAGGAAGCGCGTCTGCTTGCTGCCGTAGACGGTGATGCCGCTCTCGTCTGCATAGGCGATCTTCGGCGCGTCGGCTCCGGGCGGCAGGCGGTTGAACTCTAACTGAATGCGCGGCCCCTCGAAGCCGGGCGCTGGACTGCCGTCGGGAAGCAGCAGTTGGTAGCCGAGTTTGTATAGCCCGAGGCGACGGCGCGGCTGGTTGCCGTCCACCTGATCGTATGCATCGACGACGATTCGCACACGCCCGCGTAACAACAGACGCCCCCCACGTTTCAACGTCAGTCGCGCGCCCGCTTCGTCGATGAACTGCACGCCGTCGTGCTCGATCTTCGGCGCGGCGTGGTCTGAGAAGCCCGCGAGCGGGAGCGAGAGCGGGTTCATCTCCGCGCCGGGCGGGCCCAGGTTCATGTGGACGTGATACATGCGGTTGATCGTGCCGAGCGCTTGCCCCACGCGCAGCCGCGTCCCACGTCGCAAGCGCACGCGCGCTACCTTGCTCGAAGCGTCGCGGACGGCGACGAAGGGCTTGCTGCCGAGCATCTCGTCTCGCTCGTCTCGCCCGACTCGGAGATGTACATAGGTGATAAGCCCTGCGCGCAGGCCCTCGTTAAGACTCCCGAAGCCCCAGTTGGCGAGCGGGCTTGAAACCTTCTCTTCACGCACGGCGCGCACCGTCTGCCCGTAGACGCCGAACACGTCGATGCCGCTGTGCAGGTGGTCGCGGCTGTCGTCCGTGCCGTAAGCGCCGCGCACCTCGCCCATCGTCGCGGCGACCTCATGCCACTTGTCTTGTGGGTCTAAAGGCCAGGGGAAGGGACTCGCGAAACTCTCGACGGGAATGCGCGGAAGCACTTCAAGTGAAGGCGATGCTGTGGTCTTAACGCCGTCGCGTTGTTCTGTGGGACTCAAGCGGCGCACGAGATAGTTCGCGCCGTCGGCGACGTAGAGAGAGCCGTCGGGCGCGAGGGCGATTCCGGCGGGCTGGTTGAAGCGCGCCGCACTCTGGCCGTCGCCGTCGGCGAACCCCGAGCCAAGCCCCGCCAGCGTGCGCGCCGTCCCACCGGGCGCGACCTGCACGACGCGCCCGCGGTCAAGCTCGGTCACATAGAGAAACCCGTCGCGCGTGAGCGCAAGACCGACGGGCTTCGACATCTCAAACGGCATCGCTGCTACTGCGCTTGCACTCGGCGCGTTGCTTCCTCCTTCACTCGGGTTGTTGTTTGCTCCTTCACTCGGCGCGGGACTAATGTTGCCGTCTTCGGCAGTCTGCGCCGTAGCGGGCGAAGCGGGGGCGACGATGGGGAGCGTCGTGTTGACGGTTGGGCTGATGACGGGGAGCGTCGTGACCTGTCCATCTTTCGTAATCTTGCGGAGGCGATTGTTGCCCGTGTCGGCGACGTAGACCTCGCCCGCCTCAGAGACGGCGACGCCGCAGGGCGTGTCGAAGAGAGCGACGCCGCGCGCTTCGCCGTCTGAGTAGCCGGGCGAGCCAGCGCCCGCAATCGTCTTGACCCGCCCGTCCTTCGTGATTACACGGATGCGGTCGTTGTATGTGTCTGCGACGTAGACGTTGCCGTCCTTATCGACGGCGACGCCGACGGGCGAGTCGAATTGCGACTGCGCCGCAGCGCCATCGAGAAAGCCTGCGGTGCCGTCGCCCGCGACGGTCGTCACGCTGCCGTCGGGCGCAACCCTGCGTATGCGATTGTTGCCCGTGTCGGCGACGTACAGGTTCCCCGCGCCGTCGAGCGCGAGCGCCGAAGGAGTGTTGAAGGCCGCGCCCACGCCCGCGCCGTCCGCATAACCCTCGCGCCCGCCCGCAATGGTTAAGACTTCGCCCTGCGGAGTGACTTTACGAATCCGGTTCGCCTCGCCCGCATCCGCGACGTACACGCTCCCATCCGCAGCGACGGCGACGCCGAACGGGTCACTGAAACGCGCCTTCAACGCCGCGCCGTCCTGAGAGCCAGGCGAGCCGTCGCCCGCAAACGTCGTCACATACGCGCGCCAGCCCGCCGCCGTGTGCGACGACTCATCGCGCTGCGTTGTGCATGAGAGCAGCAGCAGGCCGAGAGCGGCGAGCACGAGGGATGCGGCGAAGGCTTTGAGTCGGGTAGAGTGCTTCAACGCGGAAGGTCGTCTCAATTCGGAAGGCCGTCTCAACTCGGAAGGCAGTTTCAACTCTGAGGTTCGGTGCAACTCGGAGGCTCGCTTCAATTCAGAGACTCGCTTCAATTCGGAGGCTCGCTTCAATTATGTGCCGAACCTCTGGCGGTACTCGATGGATGAGATGAACGCCTTGACCATCTCTGCCGAGCGATAGTCGCCGAACTGGTTGAGTTTCGAGAGCCAGAAGTTGTAGCCGTCGAAGTTTGCGTCGGGCGCGTCGTCGGGGTTGCGTCTGAGATAGCCGAAGTATTGCATCAGGACAAACGCGCGGTTGAACTCCTTCTGAATGAGCGCGGGGCTTTCCGCGACCCTTCTTAGGGCACGCGCGCGGGCCCCAGTATCGGTGGTCGTGGACGCGCCGCCGAACTCGCCTACGGCGGCCTGCCGCTCGTTTACGTCGGGCGACGTGATGCCCGCGTTCGCGTAGAGGGCATCGACGAACTGCGCGGGCGTAAGCGTTGTCGGGTAGGCTGAAGTGAAGCGTGTGCGCGTGACAAGGGAGTTGAAGTAGCTCTGCTTGTTCGCCTCCAACTGCTGCTCCCATTGGGGCGCGTTGACAACCACATTCTGCCCGATCTGTTGCGTGTCGGGCAGGAACTCGGAGAAGCGTAGGGGCACGGGCTTGCCCGCGATGTTACCGAACGCAGCGAGGTACGCGCGGTAGACGAGATAGCCCGTGTTCTGGAATTCAATGGAGAGGAAGAAGGCTGCGCTGGTGTCGATGCGCTTGACCTCGCGGCACTGCGCGTTTGCGCCGCACGATTCGATATTGTTCGTCCAGAAGGCGAGTCCCGCGTCGTCCGGCTCGCGCGAGAGGAAATCCACGTAGTGCTGCCTGACGTGGAAGCGCGACTCGTCGGAGATGTTTGCATAGGCGACGCAGGTCGAGAGCGCGCGGCCAAGATTCAGTCGCGCGCCGCTCGTCGTCTTGCCCGCGAGCGCGGCGTCCGGGTCGGCTGTCGTGATGAGTGTGCCCTTGAGTCCTGCGGTGGTCAGAGGGCAGCGCGAGAGCAGAAGCGCCGCCGCGCCCGCGACGTGCGGAGCCGCCTGCGAAGTGCCGCTGAAGTAGCCGTACGTGCCGTTACGCAACGTCGAGAAGATATTCGCGCCGGGCGCTCCGATGTTAACGCTCGTCCGTCCCCAGTTGGAGAAGAAGGCGAGGTTGTCGCGATTGTCCGTCGCCGCGACCGAGATCATGCCCGTCGTCTTGTAGCTGCTCGGGTAGGTTATTGTCGTCTCGTTGTCGTGGCCGCCGTTAGTGAATCCATCGTTGGCCGTGCCGTTGCCTGCGATGGCGACGAAGAGCATCCCCGCCGATTCCGTTCGCCTGATCTCGTCGAGGAGCGCCTGCGAGAAGCCGCCCGCGTACCAACTGTTGTTGAGCACATGAATGTTCGCCAGTCCGGCCTGCTTGAGCTGAACGGCGACTTCGAGCGAGTCTATCGCGTCGGAGATGAAGCCCGAGTTGCTGCTGTTGAGCCACTTGATTCCCAGAACGTTCGTCTGCCAGTTGATGCCCGTCACTCCCACGGAGTTGTTACCCGCCGCGCCGATGATGCCCGAGACGTTCGAGCCGTGGTTGTGGTCGTCGAGCGGGTCGCATGTGTTCGTGATGGTGTTGACGCCGTGCGTGCCCGCGGGGCAGTTGACGGTGACGCCGCTGATTGTGACGGAGAAAGGGGCGGGCGCAGACCAGACGTTCGGGGCGAGGTCTGGGTGGTTGTAGTCGATCCCTGAGTCGAGGACGGCGACGACCTGATTGCGCGAGTCGGTCGAGATGTCCCAGGCCGTCTGCGCGTTGATGTCCGCGCCGGGCGTGCCCGTCTGCCCGCTGATGTTCTGACCAGTGTTGTGCTGTCCCCACAACTGCGCGGCGTAGAAAGAGTCGTTCGGCGTCGCGCCGCCGTAGGCCACGTAGTCCGGCTCTGCATAGAGCACGTCGGAGCGTGCCGAGAGTTCGCGGACGAGCGTCGCCGTGTCCTTGCTGCGTGAGCGCAGGAGTCGTGCACCCGTGCCGCTCAACTCAACATCCGACTCGGCGTCGAGCGCCGACGCTAACTCGACACGCGCCGGCGCGTCCTTCGCATCGCGGAACCGCACGATGACGCGCCCGGCGGCGGCCTCTTGCCCGTTAATGAACTCGGTTGGTTGGCCGTTCACAAATCCGGCCTCCGTCTGCAAGCGCGGCGCGGCGGCGTGCGTGCGCGATGGCGGCGGGAGCGGAGATGTGAGGAGTCCGACGATGAGAATGGAGGCGAGCGTCAGGCCGTTGAAAAATCTTCTCATGGTATTTCTTTCTTTCTATTACTTGTCGCGGCCCCGTGCGTCTTGCCAGTCGTTTGCGTTCTATCCTCTGATGAAGAAGAGGAAGCGGACTAGGACGACGAGAGGCACGCTATTTTTAGCCTACGCTCCGCGCGTAAGGCAAGTGCGCGGGAGGGACGCGGACAGAAGAGGTGCGCAGTCGCCGCGCCGATCATCCGTGACGTGACTTATCAAATCAGTTCTTAAAAGCTGTGGACTGGCAGAGGCGGTGTGGTTTATCCTCTCACTCCACGTCTTAAACCGAATCAGTCCTAACACCGGAGTCAGAACTCGATGCCAGAGATGAAGAGTCTTTCCCTGCGCGCGGCGACGCTCGCGGCGCTTTTGATTTGTTGTCTATCGGCGAGCGCGTGGGCGCAACAGCAGACGGCGACCCCACAGACGCAGACGGCGACGCCGCAGGCATCGCCGACGCCGGAGACGCCCGCGGATGCGGCCACCGAGATTAAATCGTTCGAGCGTTTGGAGTGGCGTCAGATAGGGCCCGCCAACATGGGCGGGCGCATCGCGGACATCGAGGGCGTCGCGGGCCGTCCCGACATCGTCTACGTGGCGACGGCCTCGGGCGGATTGTTCAAGACGACGAACGGCGGCGTGAAGTGGACTCCGCTCTTCGAGCGTCAAGGCTCGATCTCAATCGGCGACATCGCGCTTGAGCCGGGAAATCCTGATGTCATCTGGCTCGGCGCGGGCGAGTCAGCCGTGCGCAACTCTGTAAGTTTCGGCGACGGCGTCTACAAGTCAACCGACGGCGGGCGGACTTGGCAGCACATGGGCTTGCGCGACACCGAACACGTCTCGAAGATTTTAGTCAACCCGCGCAACCCCGACATAGTCTACGTCGGCGCGCAGGGGCACGCCTTCGGGCCCAACGAGGAGCGCGGCGTCTTTATGACGACCGATGGCGGGCGCACGTGGCAGAAGACTCTCTACATCGACGCAGACCACGGCGTCGCGGACATGGACATCGACCCCTCGAACCCGAACATCATCTACGCGGTGATGTGGAAGTTCCGGCGCACGCCGTGGACGCACACGTCGGGCGATGAAAAGGGTGGGCTGTTCCGTTCCATCGACGGCGGAAGGAGTTGGAAGAAGCTTGAGGGCGGTCTGCCGAAAGTCATCGGGCGCATCGGGGTGGCGGTCGCACAGTCGAACCCGAACGTGGTCTACGCCATCACGGAGGCGAAGGAAGGAACGCTGTGGCGCTCGGACGACCGCGGCGAGACCTGGCGCAACGTCACACAGCAGCCCTCGATAGTCTCGCGCGGCTTCTACTACACGCACGTCCGCGTCGATCCCACGAACGAGAACCGTGTCTTCGCCGTCGCTTCCAGACTCTTCGTGTCGGTTGACGGCGGTCGAAGCTTTCGGCCCATCAGCGGGCGCACGCACGTTGACTTTCACGCCCTCTGGCTCGACTCGCAGAATCCGAAGCGGATGTGGCAGGGGCAGGACGGAGGCATCGCCGTTACAATGGACGGCGGAGAGAACTGGGAGGTCGTCAACAATTTTCCCGCGGGGCAGTTCTACCAGATTTACGCGGACAACCGTCAGCCCTTCTATTACGTGATGGGCGGCTTACAGGACAACGGCACGTGGACGGGGCCCAGCCGCACGCGCGAGCCGGCAGGCATCCAGAATGACGACTGGCGCATGATCTCTTTCGGCGACGGCTTCTGGGTGCTCAACAATGCGGACGACCCAGACATCTATCTTTCAGAGTCGCAGGGCGGCAACATCGTCCGCACAGACATGCGCAACCGCGAGCAGCAACTCGTCGTCCCTTATATGGGCGACGACGGCGGCCCGGCTTCGGAGGCGAAGTACCGCTTCAACTGGAACTCGCCCGTCGTCCCAAGTCCGCACGACAAGAACACCGTCTACCTCACGGGCAACGTCGTCTTCAAGTCAACCGACTTCGGCAAGTCCTGGACGACCATCAGCCCCGACCTGACGACCAACGACAAGGAGAAGCAAAGGGCGGCCGGCGGCCCCGTCGCCTTCGAGAACACGGGAGCCGAGTATCACACGACGATCATCAGCTTCGCCGAATCGCCCTTGAAGCCGGGTGTACTTTGGGCGGGCACGGACGACGGCAACCTGCAACGCACCAACGACGGCGGGAAGAACTGGACGAACATCATCAAGAACGTGCCGGGGCTTGCTGCGAACTCGCCCGTCTCGCACGTCGAGCCATCGCGCGTCGATCCCGAGCTGGTTTACGTCGCCTTCGACCGGCATCAGCTCGACGACCGGCGGCCTTACGTCTTCAAGACCTCGGACGGCGGGCGTTCGTTTAAGAACATCACCGGAAATTTGCCCGCCAATGCCTACGTCTGGGTCGTGCGCGAAGACCCGAAGAATCCGAAACTGATTTACGCGGGCACGGAGCTTGGTCTGTACGTCTCATACACGGGCGGGGGCAACTGGACGACACTAGGGCTGAAGAATCTGCCCAACGTCGCCGTCCACGACATCATCGTCCACCCGCGCGACAACGACCTTATCCTCGCCACGCACGGGCGCAGCATCTACGTCCTCGACGACGCGACGCCCGTCCAGCAGATGACTCCGGAAGTGGCGCGCGAAGATGCACACCTCTTCGACATCCGCCCCGCGCTTCGCTACTCGACGATGATGACGCGCTATGGCATCGGCGACAAAGCCTTTGCCGGACAGAACCCGCCCTACGGCGCGCTCGTCAGTTACTACTTGAAGGCGAAGGCCGACGACAAGACGAAGGTCAAGCTTCAGATTCTGGACGCCGCGGGCAAGCTTATCTCCGAGATTGAGAACATCGCTAAGGAGCGCGGACTGAACCGCGTCAACTGGAATTTGCGCTACGGGGGCCCCACCGTCCGCCGTCCCGCGACGGACGAGGAGGTGCAGTTCACGGGCGGCCCGCGCGGGCCTCAAGTCCTGCCGGGCACATACACCGTCAAGCTGTTCGTCGGCGAGAAGTCTTACGAGAAGAAGGTTGAAGTCCGTCTCGACCCGACGGTCAGCGTGGCGGCGGCAGACCTGCGCGAGACGCTCGACATGATGCTCAGGCTTCGAGACATGCAGACGGCGACGAACAACGCGCTGCACACGCTCGACAGTCTTAAAAGCCAGATCGAGTTTGTCGAACGCACCGTCAAGGACAGGCTCGGCGCGACGGATGTGCCGAAGGACTTGACCGACAAAATCACCGCACAGAAGAAGCGTGTCGAGGAGTTGCAGAACCATCTCGCGCAGCCCGAGGGCGGCCTCGGCTTCGAGGGGCGCGCGCAGCTCGTTGACCGCATCGGCGGCCTCTTCTTCACAATGGATTCCGTGAACGCCGCGCCCACGCCCGCGCAGCGCGACCTCTACACTGATTTGCAGAAGGAGTTCGACGCGAAGGTCGGCGAGGTCAACAAATTCCTGAACGACGCTGTCCCACAACTCAACGACGCACTGCGCCGCGTGGGCGCACCGACCTTGATGACGGGCAAGCCCATCGAGATGCCGAAGCCTTGATGATGCGGTTAGCTTCTATATTCTTGAGTGTGGCGAACGTGGCAATTCACCACAGAGACACAGAGAGCGCAGAGGTTACACAGAGAGTTGAATCTTCTCTGTGCCATCTCTGTGTCCTCTGTGTCTCTGTGGTGAAATACTCTTCCGCAACCTTCGATGAACGTCTCAATTACTGATTGACGAAAGCCCTACATCCTTCAATCCACAACCCGCGTCCCGCAGTCCCTCCCCGACACCTGCCGGATTCTTCCTGCACACTCCGACGCCGCCTCGCGGTAAATCCCCCCGATTCGTCCGCACACGCGCCGCTCTCGGCGGCGGCACTGCTCTTGCAAACAGGAGCCACGCCACGATACGCGTTTGAAATTTGACTGGAGAAAAACATGCTTAAGAAAATCAGTTCCCTTATCCTCTCGACGCTGCTCTTGCAGGCGGCTGTCGTCCCGGCCTTCGCCAAATCCGACTCGAACAAAGAGGCCGAGCGCGCCGAAAAGGTTCGCACGCAACTCGCCAAGCTGGGCACGGGCACGGATGCGCGCGTGAAATTGGAGTTGCGCGACAAGACCAAACTCGAAGGCTTTATCAGCGAAGCCAGCGCCGAGAATTTCACCGTCACAGACAGCGCGGGCAAAGCAACAACGGTCGCCTACCCGCAGGTCAGGAAGGCGCAGGGCAACAACCTCTCGACCGGCGCGAAGATCGCCATCGGCGCTGGAATAGCCGCCGCCATCATCCTCATCGTCATCTGGCACATGATCTCCGTCAACGAGCAGTAAGCCACGACCGAGACGACGGAAAGGTTCGCAGGTAAGAGAATGAAAGAGGCCGGAAGGAGTTCTATCCTTCCGGCCTCTTCTCGCACATGTGCGAGGCTTCTGCTACCGCTGCGGTCTGGCGTTTGAGTCTAGCCCACGCCGATCTCTATTTCAGCCGCCGCTTCGAGAAGCGATGCGCTCGTCACCTTATCGCCGCCGTCGGTCTTGATGAGGCGGACGCCTTGTGCGGAGCGTCCCGTCTTGCGGATGTCGCCCGCCTCGATGCGGATGAGCTTGCCGCTCTTGGTGATAATCATGATGTCGGAGTCTTCCTCGACCGGAAAGACGGCGACGACCTTGCCGGTCTTGTCCGTCGCCTTCATGTTGATGACGCCCTTGCCGCCGCGCGATTGCAGACGGTAAGTCGAGATAGGCGTCTGCTTGCCATAGCCGCACTCCGAGATCGAGAGCATCCGCTCAGAGTCGTCCGCCGAGACGCCCGCGACCGAGACGACGTAGTCGCCCTTTCGCAGATCGACGCCGCGCACGCCGCGCGCCGTCCGACCCATCGACCGCACGCCCGACTCGTCGAAGCGGATGGCGAGGCCGTCGTGCGTGGCGATGAAGATGCGCTTCGTGCCGTCGGTCAGAATCACGCCGAGCAACTCGTCTCCGTCGTCCACGTTGATGGCGTTGAGGCCGTTCGAGCGGATGTTGCGAAAATCCGACAGCTCGGTCTTCTTGATGACGCCGCTCTTCGTGACCATCACGACGTAGCGCCCTTCGGAGAACTCGCGCACGGGGATGACACCCGCGAGCTTGCGCGTCGAAGGGATGTTGATGAGATTGACGAACGCCTTGCCGCGCGCCGAAGGGAGCGCGTCCGGTATCTCGTGAACCTTGAGCTTGAAGACCTGCCCGTCGTCGGTAAAGATCATGAGATACGAGTGAGTCGAGGCGACAAAGATGTGCTCAACCCAGTCCTCGTTCTTGCCCGTGCCCGCGCCCGAGCGTCCCTTGCCGCCGCGCCCCTGCCGCGTATAGGTCGAAACGGCCGTGCGCTTGACGTAGCCGTTTTTAGTCACCGTGATGGCTACGTCCTCATCGGCGATCATGTCTTCGATGGAAAGCTCGACGCCCTCGTCGATGATCTGTGTGCGGCGCGCGTCGCCGAAGTCGCGTCGCACATCTTCGAGTTCCTTGACGATGACGCGGCGCAAGCTGGTCTCGTTCGAGAGGATGTCTTCAAGCTCGGCGATGAGCTTGATGATTCCCTCGTACTCGTCGATGATCTTCTGTCGCTCAAGCGCGGAGAGGCGACGGAGCTGGAGGTCGAGAATGGCCTGCGCCTGCAGCTCCGAGAGGTCGAGCCGCTTCATGACCTTCTTCAGCTTGTCGATGAAGCTGGAGAGTGCCACGTCCGAAGGCGTGCCCTTCCACTGCTTGACCTCTGTCATCGTCTCCGACTTGCCCGTGAGCCACTGACGAGACTCGTCAACGCTGCGCGCGTTGCGGATAAGCGGGATGATGTAGTCGAGCGTGTCAATCGCCTTGCTGAGGCCCTCTAAAATGTGTGCCCGCGCACGCGCCTTGCGTAGCTCGTACTCCGTTCGGCGACGCACGACCTCGCGGCGGAACTCGATAAAGTATTCGAGCATCTGCCTCAAGGTGAGCACGCGCGGCTGACCCTGCACGATGGCGAGGTTGATGACGCCGAACGTCGATTGCATCGGCGTCAGTTTGTAGAGCTTATTCAGGACGATCTGCGGCACGGCATCGCGCTTCAGCTCGACGACCACGCGCATGCCGTCGCGCGAAGACTCGTCGCGCAGATCGGAGATGCCGTCGATCTTCTTCTCGTTGACCAGCTCGGCGATGCGCTCGATCAGTCGCGCCTTGTTCACCTGATAGGGAATCTCTGTGATGATGATGGCGTCGCGCTCGGTCGTGCCGCGCCCGATGCGGTCGATGCCTGCGCGTGCACGCATCTGGATAAGACCGCGCCCCGTCGTGTATGCCGACCGGATGCCCTCGCGCCCGTAGATGAAGCCGCCGGTGGGGAAGTCAGGCCCCGAGACGATTGCGAGCAGCTCGGCCTCCTTCATGTTCGGCTTCTTGATGAGCGCGACGGTGGCATCGACGATTTCCGACAGGTTGTGCGGCGGAATCTTGGTCGCCATGCCGACGGCGATCCCTTCGGAGCCGTTCAGGAGCAGGTTCGGCACGCGCGTGGGCATCACCGACGGCTCGCTCAGAGACTCGTCGTAGTTGGGGACGAAGCTGACGGTCTCCTTCTCGATGTCGGCGAGCATTTCCGCGGCGATCTTCGACATGCGCGCTTCCGTGTAGCGCATCGCGGCAGCCGAGTCGCCGTCCACCGAGCCGAAGTTGCCCTGACCATCGACGAGCGGGTAACGCATCGAGAAGTCCTGCGCCAGACGGACGATGGTGTCGTAGACCGCCGAGTCACCATGAGGATGATACTTGCCGATCACGTCGCCGACGATACGTGCGGATTTCTTATAAGCCTTGTTATGCTGGTTGCCGAGTTCGTGCATCGCCCAGAGCACACGCCGGTGGACGGGCTTGAACCCGTCGCGCACGTCAGGCAGCGCCCGCCCGATGATGACCGACATGGCGTAGTCGAGATACGAGCGCCGCATCTCGTCTTCGATGTTGACATAGTTGCGTTCAAAAGTTTCCATCCCGTAAACCTTTCCGGTACAATTTGCCGCGCCCCAACGGACGCGAGGATATCAGAGCCGTCCGACACGCCACCACAGGAGAAATTGCCGACAGACGGGAGCCGTGCGAGACGGAAAAAAGCTCGTGCGCGGCCCGAAATTCAGTTGTCCGAGGCGTACTTTCCGGTGCGGAAGACGGCGTGCAGAAAGTACGACATATTGTAGCCCGAAAGGGGCGTTTTAGCAACCCCGGCGATGGGCTGGAAACCCTGTAAAATCAACGATTTTACCCTGCTCGCAGGGCTTCCATCAGGGTAGACCGGCGGGCGCAATCTGACAGGCTCGTCATGCCCCGATATCAGCCGCAAAATGACGGACGCCGACGACAAATCAAAGCGCATCCGCGAGCGCATCAAGCTGGCGCTGCCGGTTCGCGTGCGCTGCCGCGAATCGGCGGAGCACGAGTGGACTGAGATGTCGCGACTGATCGACGTGACGCCGTTCGGCGCGCGCTTCATGCTCACGCACCCGACCGAGCGCGGGCGGCTCCTGCACATGACTCTGCCGATGCCGCGACAGCTCCGCTGCTTCGATCACATAGAGGATCAGTACCGCGTCTGGGCGCTCGTCAGCAACGTCCGTTCGCACACGCAGGTGGGCGCGGGCGACGAGCTTCGGCAGATGTGCTATGAGATCGGCGTGGCCTTTGTGGGGAAGACACCGCCCGCGAGCTACATCAGAGAGCCTGCAACGCTCTACGTAGTGGAATCGCTCTCCTCGGAGAACAGCCTGTGGAAGCTGCGGGAGGCGGAGCGTCTCGCCGCGGATGACGTGTCGCGCTCGAAAGAGACGCGTCTCCAGATGGCCTTGAGCGTCCGCATCGAAGTCTTTGACGACGGCGGCGTGGTGTGCGCGAGCGAGCAGACGGTGACGGAGAATATCAGCCGCCGCGGCGCTTCCGTCTGGACGACGCTCAAGGTCGAGCGCGGTCGCTTCGTGCGCCTGACGAGTATCGAGACCGGCCTCTCAGTCGTCGCAGCCATCCGCGCCGCACGCCCCGGGCCCGACGGCATCCCGCGCCTCCACCTCGAATTCATCGATCAGCAGTGGCCGCTGGAAGGGATAGAATGAGAAGGGCCGTGACTGGTGACAGGTGACAAGTGACGAGCCAGTGACAAGCCGACGAGCCGGAAGCTCTTACTTGTCACCTGTCACTCGTCACTTGTCACTCCCTGAGGTATGAAGCGAATTATTTTTCCACGAGAGGTTCTGTTGGTCGAGGTCGAGCGCTGGTGCGGCGACCCTGCGTGCAAAGCGCGGACGCGCTTGGGGCTGACGAAGGGAGAGGCGAGTGCTTACACGGGCTTTGAGTGTGTGCGCTGCCTGCGCTGGAACGAGGACGCGCTCGCCGAGCGGGACGTGCCCGAATGGTGGGAGGAGTTGAAGCTCACTTCGCTCGAAGGGTTGAGGCCGTTGCGTGCTGAGGGAGGCGAAGCCGAGGCGTGCGAGGTGATTGAGAGGATGAGCGACTCTTGGAAGAGAGACGTTGACGTGGAAGGGAAGAGAGACGTTGACGTGGAAGGGCTGGAAGACATGGCAGAGGGAGACGTGGATTCGTTTTGAGCGAAGCGGCGAACATGAACGGCAAGGGTGGGCACCGGAGCGAAGCGTCGGAGCCGCGCCCCGCGCCGGAGTGGATTCTAAGCGCGCTGCGCCCGGCGGTCTTCGTCGTCTCGCGCGCTCTGTGGCGCATCAGTTTTAGCGGCGTCGAGCACGTACCCGTCGCAGGCGGGCTTGTCATCGCGGCCAATCATCAGACCTACGCAGACCCGTTCTGGATCGGCTCCCGCGTCAAGCGTCCCCTTCGCTACCTCGCCTGGAACGAGGCTTTCAAGTGGCCGCTCGCGGGCAAAGCTTTGGAGCTTTTAGGCGCGTGGCCGCTCGCGCTTGAGCGCGGCAACCCGACGGCCTACCGACGTTCTTTGCAGTGGCTGCGCGGGGGCGGCGCGGTGATGATCTTCCCCGAAGGACAGCGCGCGTATGGCGACGGTGAACTGGCGCGCTTCAAGGCGGGCGCGGCGCGCATCGCGCTCGAAGCCGGTGCAGCGATCCTCCCCGTGACCGTCCGCGGCGGCGAGCACATCTGGCCGCGCGGCCGTCGCCTGCCACGCACGGGGCGCGTCGAAATCATCTTCCACCCCGCGCGCCATCCCGCGCCACTGCCCGGCGAGGACGCGCGCCACTGCATCCAGCGCGAGACCGATGCGCTCTCCGCCGTCATCAAGTCGGCGCTGTGAGAGGGAAGTAGACAGTAGACAGTAGACAGTAGTCAGTAGAGACGCGAAAGCAGCCGCGACTTCATCGTCCCGCGGCTGCCTTCTCTTACTCACCTCTACCCGGCGAGTGCCCGCTGCTTACTCCTTATCGACTACTGACTACTGACTACTGACTACTGTCTACTGCCTACTCTTTCTTGCTCGCCGCCTGTGCACGGCTGATGAAAGTCACCGCGTCGTCGCCGTAGGGCTTCTGGAAAGTATCGGGCCAGTTGGTCTGGTCGGCGTAGAGCCTCCGCAGATTTTCGCGTATGCCGGGGTCGCCGCCCGTGAAGTCTTCGATGAGTCCCTGCCAGCGCGCGGCGAGCGCCTGCGCCCTCTCGCTCGCGGGGTCTACACTGTCGGCCACGGCGGCCTCGACTTCGCCGAGGAGCTTCTGCCATTCGCGCTGTGCGCGCTCCAGCACTTCGGGCGTGCCGCGCCGCGCGAGGTCTGCAAGCTGCTCCTCGGTGTAATACTTCTTCATCCACTCCGTGTCGTGCTGCATGGTTATCACCTCCACAATCTTTTTAAATGCCTTCCAATCAGGCTCGCCCCCGTGCCCGACGACCCGTTCGGCTTCCGTAACGGCGCGCAGAGCCATGTCGAGCTGTCGTCGCTTCAACGCGAGCGCCTTGCGTTGAAGCCTGAGCGTCTCGGCGAGGCCGAGCGAGCGACGCTCCAACAAACGCTTGATCTCTCCGAGCGGAAGCCCGATGAACTTCAGCATCAGAATCTGTTGCAGTCGCGCGAAGTCGCGCTCGCCGTACAGGCGATAGCCCGCATGCGTCCGACCCGTCGGCCTGAGCAACCCCGTCCGGTCGTAATGATGCAGCGCACGCACCGTCACGCCCGTCAACGCGGCGAACTCGCTCGCGCGGTACAGCCTCTCCTTCACTCTCTCCACCTTCGGAAGACCTCCCGCACTATCCGCCTTCGGAACACCTCCATACGCCGGGAGCAATGCTAAGGTCTGACGTAACGTCAGGGTCAAGCACTTTTTTCGAGCCTAAAATTTTCGAGAGAAACGCGCGCCGCTTATGTCGTCAGCAGATGGTAGAGGGCGGGCATGCGCTCGGGGCAGCGAGAGCAGTCGTCGAAGATCGTGTTGTCGAAGGGAATTCGCACTTGGCTTTTTATCATAGTGGAAGGAATCTGATTTCCTATCGTGAATTTGGATTGTCAAGCTGGCTTTACAATCTTTCTATCATAGTGGAAGAAATATAATCTGGCCTTCCCATTCACCCTCAAGACTGCATTCGGCGAGGAGAAGTATATCTTCGATGACTCGGGCGATGGGAGTTTGCTGACTAACTTCAAAGACTCCGGGCGTGGGCAATCCAGCGTTGATGCGCTCGTCAACATATCGCTTCATCGTCGTTACATCATGCGTGAGCAATACGCGGTCATCGCGCGCGGCCCATTCGAGCACTTCCGCATCCCCTCTGCCGATAAGCCCTGCATCCTGCACGCGCACGATGTCCAGGTCAGGTCTGCGACGCAGCAACCCACGCAAGATTCGATTGTTGAAATCCTCATCAGTTGCTAAGAGCAGCATTAACAACAATATCCTTCAATGCAAATGTACAACTACAAAAACACGCCATAAGTCTAGCTACCGCCAGAGCGTTTCCGTTTTAGCACATCCGAGTTCTCTATTTACGGAGCGCATCACTTTATAGAATAACGAGACAGGATACACACAGCCCCGACTCAAAAATATTTTTGAACGACACCCTTTATAGTTAAGAATCCTGCTTTGTGGTTAGAAGTTGACTTTGTGGGCAAAGCCAAGCAGAGGATGACGCGATGATTCGTAATTGCCAAAATGGAATGCTAATACTGCATGGCTTTGTGCTTACGGGCCAAGAGGCGTTCACGTATGCCGCGAGGATCGAGGCGAGATTCGATCTCTTTCTTCAACTCTTCGCGCTGCGCTTTTCTTTGCTCAAGATACTGCTCCACCTCGGCGCGATTCTGTAAGTAATAGCCGAGAACAGAATATATGGCGGCCAGATCGAGCGTCGGAAAGTCCTGGGCGATTTCTTCCGCCGTTGCGCCTTCGTTAAAAGCGTAGATGACGGAATCCAGCGACACGCGTGTGCCGACGACGCGCAAGACGCCTGCTTCATCGGTAGATAACGGCACTGTGGTTGTGGCTTGACTCATCGCCGAAAAGTATAGCTCAAACAGCCCAAGCTCGACACTGAAATCCATGCGTCTATGTCGTCAGCCTGCGGTAAATCGCGGGCATGCGTTCCGGCAGAGATAGCACATCATCAATAATTGTGTAACCCACTTCGCCGTAGAGGTCGCGCAGTTCGGTTTCGGAGTCGCGGTCGATGGTGATGCAGAAGGGCGTGATGCCGTCGAGGCGCGCTTGCCGGAGAGCCTCGCGTGTGTCTTCGCGTGCGTAGCGTGCGTCGCCGTAGTCGTGGTCATAGGGCCTGCCGTCGGAGAGGACGATCAGGAGGCGCGTGCGTGCCTCCTGCTGGCGGAGCTTGCGCGCGGCGTGGCGGACGGCCGCGCCGAGGCGTGTGTTGTTCTGGTAGTTGATGCCGCCTATCCTTTGCTCGACCTCGCCCGTGTAAGGCTCTTTGAAATCTTTGACGACGTAAAATTTTACGTTGCGGCGGCCTTCGGACGTGAAGCCGTAGATGGAGTACGGGTCGCCGACAGCTTCGAGCGCCTCGCTCATCAGGACGAGTCCTTCCTTCTCGACTTCGATGATGCGCCGTCCGGGGTGCGTGTAGGGTTGCAGCGGGTGACGGCCAATGGTGCGCGCGGTCGAGGACGACTGGTCGAGCAGGAACGAGACGGCCACGTCGCGCTCTCGCCTGAGACGCTTCGTGTAGATGCGCTCGGACTGCCGGCCATCGGCGCGGCGGTCGATGACGAAGTCGATCAGCGCGTTCAGGTCGTAGTCGTCTCCGTCCAGCTCGTTCGCCACGCGTTTCAAGCTTTCGGGGCGCATCAACTGGAACTGGTGTCGGATGGAAGAGATGACGCCGCGATAGCGCGAGCGTGTGAGTTCGACGAACGTGCGGTCGCCGCGTCGTGTGCGCTTCTCGACGACGCGGCACCAACCGACGCGCGTGTCCGAGAGGTCTCTGTCCCACTCGTCATACTCGAACGCTTCCTCGCCCGGCTCCAAACCCTGCTCGGGCGACTCGCCCGTCATCCAGCGTTCCGCGCCCGTCAGAGTCTCCTCGCCGTCCGTCCCTGTGGACTCGTTCGCGGCCCAAGCGTTGAAGAGTTCGCGCGCGTCACGACGACGCTGCTCGCGCCGACGCTCTTCGTCGGAAGCGTCGTCGTCGCTCTCCTCGCCCTCTGTTTCCAGGTTCGACTGTGCGCCGCTCTCCTTGTCTGCGCCGCTCTCCTCATCGTCTCGCGTCTGTCGCTCGGTCATCTCGGGGACGACCGACTGAAAGAGCGTATAGACGCGCGAGGTCGCCATCAACGTGTCGGCGACGGAGGCGTCTGCGTCCGTCAGGTATTCGACGACGATTGATTCAAGCTCCGAGATGACCTGACCGTAGACTGTGCGCGCGTCGTCGAGCGCGCCGCCGCAGAGCGTGATTTGAAAAAGCAGCTCGAAAGGAACGAGCGTGATGGGAAGGCTGACGATGCGCGGGCGATTCCGCCGCAGGTGCTCGCGCACGAGGTCGAGGTCGCGCGAGAGTCCGCGGTAAGCGCGTCGCAAACGGCGGTCGATGCGCCCGTTCTCAAGCGTCCCGAAGATGCGCGCCGCCAAGCCACGTTGTGGAAAGAGCGCGAGCACCGCACGATAGTCGCCGCCCTGTGGCAGCACGCGCTTACTCTTTTCCGCGAGCCGCGTCTCCTCTTCCGGCGCGAGCGCACGCTCCGACTTCGATGGGTCGTTGATGTAACCGTCGAGCGAGAAAGCGTCGAAGGCATCGGCGTTCTCGGGCGCGTACACGTCGGCCAGAGACGCGTAGGCCGCGCGTAAAGGTGCTGTGTCGGGTTCGTGCGTGCCGAACTCTATCTGCCCCGCGGCGTGCGCGGCGAGGACTTTGTAGAGACGGAAATCGAGTTCGTGGTCGCCGAACTCCGAGACGTTCGAGGGCAGATGAATCGTGCGCCCGTCGCCGATGCGTTGCTCTTCGGGGATGGCTGCGAGCGGCGCGACCTCGACGGCGCGACCCGTCAAGCCCTCGACGTAGAGCCGAAGCGTCTGCGCCACCTCTTCGAGCAGCAGCCCTCGCCCGTCGCCGCTTTGCAACTGCTCGTTGCTCTTGCGCGTCTCCAGCGCGAAATAGCTTCGACGCGCACGCGCGCTCAGGTTCTCCAACAGAAGCCCCGCGCGCGCCCATGCTTTGAACTGCTCAAGCGTGGCCGTGCGCAGGGCCCTCGGCGCGGCGCGCAGGCAGGAGATGGCCGACTCCGCATCTGTGCGCGCGACCTCGTGCGTCGCCTCGATGACGACGAGCGCAGTCTCTGTGAGGCGCGCGCGTTCGGGACGCGACTCGGCAAACGCGCGCAGAGCGACAGTCCCCGTGCGTGCCAGCGCGACCAGGCAGGCGTTGTTGTGCGCCGCCACCGAACGCAGTAGCGCGCCCCACTCGTCGAACGCTTCGGGGACGAGTCGCAAAACCTCTCCGCCCGACGTGAGCACGTGCAACGCCGCCGCGCCGCCGCGGTCGAGGAAATCTTCCGTCTGTCGAAACAGCCGCAGCGCCTCGCCCGCGCTTAAAGATTCGGTCGCGGCTGGTATCGCCGCCCACATGTCTGCCGCGATGCCTCCGACGCGCTGCGCGAACGCCGACGCCAACCCGAGCGCCGCCGCCCAAACGAGACCACCCGCCGCACCCGCTTCATCAACCGCACCGCTCGTATCCGCGTCTTCACGAAACGTTGAGAGATGTGCGGCCACTGTGGTCGTCGCCGAGAGGAAGTCTGCGCTATGACGAGCCGAGCGGCGCGCGATTTCCGTTGCGACCTCGAAGACTTGCCGCAGGAGTTCCGTGTCGCCGACCGCGAGCGCGACCTCGGGCCCGCGCCCGTAAGTCTCAAGCGCGAACGAAGTCGAGAGCGATAACTGCCGCCCGCAGACCTGCAAGAGCAGAAGCCTCGCGCCGCGCGGCACTTCGACCAGTCCATCGACGCCCGACGTGATGAAGGCCGTGCCCGTCTCCACGTCGGCCATCACCAGACGCCGCGCCAGCTCGCCCCACGCGCGCAACTCGTCCGCGTCGAGCACGTGCGCCGCACCGGGTACAACGCGCAGGAAGTCCACGCCCGCACGCAGAGAGAGCGCTGCCAGCCCCGCGCTCACTTCGAGCGCCGTGCGCGCGAGCGGCGCGGGCAGTTCGCCTATCGCGCGCGCCAAGCTGGCAATCGTCCGCCGCTCGCCCGCGTCACGCACCGAACGCAGACGCTCGCGCAGAACCCTCTCCAGCGGCTCTCGCTCTACGTCGGCGCCCTCATCTTCCGAATCGAAAATGTACTTCTCTGGCATCTGAAAACTTTGCCGTGAACTTAACCCGTCAACTCAAACTTTGGCCTTCGATACCAGCTTAAGAAATTCAAGTCGAAAGGGCAATCGACCACTTAACTCTCGGGCCGAAGGCATGGGCGGGCTGGTTTTGTCGCGGGCAGGGCCTCTGCTATATTTGCCGCCGCTCTCGAAAGCGTTCATCGGCGAACAGATGAGTGACACCCAACTCCACTTCAAAGACACCATCCTCGACCGCCTGAGCTATGAGGCGAACGTCGCGCAGTTCGTCAGCTTCTCGCCGGACTTCAGCCTGCGTTACTCGCGCATTCAAGGCTACGAGCCGAACAGCAGCTTCGGCTCGGCGGAGGAAGCCATCGGGGCGCTGTTCGGGCGCTCGGGCGAGGGCCGTGTCAACGTGCGCTCCTTTCTGCCGGACGACCCCAAGTCGAAAACCTTCCGCTACGACATACGCACGGTCGGCGAGGCCGTCGAGACGGCGCGCGGCTTCGTCTCCGAAGGGCTTTTCGTCATCGTCAACGAGACGATTGACGTGAACGATGGCGGCGTCTCAGGCGTGGCCTTCGGCGACATCATCGAGTTGGCCCCGGGCGATACGCCGCGCTGTGTCGAGAAGCCGGGAACGGCCTCTTTCTCACGCGACGTGGGGCTGCGACTGTTAGAGAAAGTCTACGGCTTCCGCCCGGCGCTGGATTACGATGCGAGAACACGCGTCGAGTTCAGCCTCCATCCGCTGCGTCGCGGCTTCCTCAAAGACCACACGATCATCTGGGAACTGGAACGCATGGGCGAGAGCCATGCGCAGGCCGACACGCGCTGGCCGAACCGCTTTAGCCGCTTGCTCGGCGATAAGGCCTTCGGGCTGCTGTTGGCCGACACGCTCGGGCTGCCTGTGCCACGCACGACCGTCATCGCACGCTGGCTCGCGCCCTTCAACTTCGGGCGCGAGACGCACACGGGCGAGGTCTGGATACGCACCTGCCCGTTTGAGCAAGACCCCGGTCACTTCACGACGCAGCGCGGCTGGTGCGACCCCTTTAAGCTGCTCGAACGCGAAGACCCGGAAGGAAAGTATCTCGCCTCGGTGCTCGCACAGCAGGGCGTTGACGCCGCCCACTCCGGCTCGCTCGTCGTCGAGGCCGACGGGACGGTTCGCATCGAGGGCACGAGCGGCTACGGCGACAAGTTTATGGTCGGGGTGGCCGCAATCGAGCAGCTTCCCGAAGACGTGCTCGCGTCCGTGCGTGTGCGTTACGAGGAGGCGCGCACGCGGCTCGGGCCCGTTAGGATGGAGTGGGTACACGACCGCAGCGGGTTCACATGGGTCGTGCAGCTACACCGCGGCGCGACCACCACGCAAGGCTGGATCATCCACAAGGGCGAGGCGAGCCTCTATCACCGCTTCGACGTGACGCTCGGGATAGACGAGCTTCGCGCACTGATCGCGCGCGTGCGCGGCAAAGGCGAGGGCATCATCCTGTTGGGCCACGTCGGCGTCACCAGTCACCTCGGCGACCTTCTGCGTAAGGCCGAAATCCCCTCACGCATCGAGTACCCCGAATCCTCAACGTTGACACGCGGGTGTTCGCCGCTCGGGCCGGAGAGCTGAAGGGCCCTTCGGATAAGTCTTCAGATAACGGTCGTCACGATCTCGCGGATGCTGCGTTGCAGGTCGCTGCTTAACGCTGCTCGCGCGAAAAAGTGATTTTGATAAGATCAGGATATTTATAAAAATCAATACAATGTAGCCTTTTAAGCCTGTCTGGCAAGCTTTCTGGGCTACACCGATGCAAAATTGGTACTATTTTCTTCTGAAGAGCCCATGCAGCTCCCCATTCTGATAGTACCCAATCACTTTTAATACTATTTGGAGTTACTAACAGCCATAGTTCTTTAGACGCAGAGAGGGCAGCCCTGATTTCATCGGCAAAATCTACCCCAGGTTTTAGACTTTTCTCAGAAAGAAATGCTTTACCACCTGCTGCCACAATAGCATCGTAAAGCTGAATGGCTTCTTGCTTATCTCCGGAAGAGTAGCTAATAAAAACATCGTTATTGCATTCTAATTCGCGTAGCTGCTTTCTGAAGGCATCTTCCAGTTGAACCTTTTGCCAAGTCTCTAACTCTCTTCTTTTTTGATTTGAGAGACTAAGAGTTGTACGTATAAACATTGGTTCTTTTTCTACAATTTCTTTCTCCCATTCGTATTCAAATTGCCCACCCCTCCGTTCCAAATGTATGAAGTCACCCTTTGCCTTAGAGTTTGGGCGACGATAGAAAAAGAATTCAGACTCGACAAACAGGATTTCACCTATCTCTTCCATTGCTAAGAGCAATTCGTTCCTATCACCATCTTTCTCTTCATATAGGTAAAACTCGCGTTCCGGATGACGAAACATCAAGAGGACAAGTTGTTGATAGTCTTCTTCGGATTTTAGGTCGTCATTTTCAAAAGCATGCAGCTTGCTTCCTCTAATTTTGCTGGGCGTAATATTTGGGAAAGCTGGAACTTGCACACCTTCAACTCTGGCATTTGGCGCATTCAAATTATCGTTATTGGTGACTTGCGAATCTTCAATTATTGATTGAAGCAATATTTGAGCATCATCTAAGCCATGAGAGTAAAGCTCACGCCTCCTCCTCATATCTGTAGGCCCAATTGCGCTATAAAGTCCAAAATTTATTTGAGTGAACTCCTTAAAATAGTGTGAGGATTCGCCAAAAGTATTTCGTAGCAGTCTTTCAGTATCATGCCTCCACTTTTTGAATTCTATTGAAGAGCCATTTGATTGCTTCAAACTCTCAATCTGCCCAACAAGACTTTCTAAGCTCTTTATTGTCTCTTCAGCGTCGGCCATTGTTCATCCCTACCATTATGAGTAAGATCCCTAAATCACAGTCGTGACGATTTCGCGGATGCTGCGCTGGAGGTCGCGGTCGTCTGTGATGGGTGAGCAGAGCGCCACTTCGGCGGCAACGACGGCAGGGATGCCGCGGGCTGTAAGCTGTGCGGCGTAGATGAGGAGGCGCGTGGAGACACCCTCTTCGAGACCGTGGCCGCGGAGGTTGCGAACCTTCTGGCCGATGACGACGAGGTCGCGCGCGGTCTGCAACGCAACACCGCCTTCGCGCGCGACGATCTCGGCTTCGAGTTCCGCGGGCGGGTAGTCGAACTCAAGCGCGATGAAGCGCTGGCGCGTGGACTGCTTGAGGTCTTTGAGGATCGACTGGTAACCGGGGTTGTAGCTGACGACGAGCATGAAGTCCGGGGGCGCGTCGAGAATGGTGCCGCGCTTCTCGATGGGGAGGCGACGGCGGTCGTCGGTCAGAGGGTGGATGATGACGACCGTGTCCTTGCGCGCTTCGACCACCTCGTCGAGATAGCAGATGGCTCCGCCGCGCACAGCCGCCGTCAAAGGGCCGTCGTGCCAGATGGTCTCCTCGCCTTCGAGCAGGAAGCGTCCGACGAGGTCTGTGGCGGAGAGGTCTTCGTGACAGGCGACGGTGATGAGCGGACGACCCAGACGCCACGCCATGTGCTCGACGAAGCGCGTCTTGCCGCAGCCCGTCGGCCCCTTGAGCATGACAGGCAGGCGCGCGGCCTGTGCCGCCTCGAACAACTCCACCTCGCGCCCGACGGCGAGATAGAAAGGCTCATCCGTGACGACATACTCTTCGATGGCTCTCTCAGGCATTGTTTTGATTTTCGATTGCTGCTCTCTCTCTGTGCGCCTATGTCGGGCTGACGTTTCGTCCCGCATCGGTTATCCTGTAACCAGTCAAAAAAACGTTTGACGAAAAGAGAAGTCATCTTAACACCTACGTAAATGTGCGGCAAATTCGGCTTTTTTGATTGGATTTAAACCTAAGATGAAGATTGCGGTGGCGATGAGCGGCGGCGTCGATTCTTCGGCGGCGGCGGCGATGTTAAAGGCCGAAGGGCATGAGCTGGTCGGCTTCACGATGCAGTTGTGGAACCAGCGCAGGGGTCTCAGTGTGGACGAGCAGGGCGAGCCTTTGCCTTCGCGCTGCTGCTCGCTCGACGACGTGTACGATGCGCGGCGCGTGGCCGAAGACCTCGGCTTTCCGTTCTACGTCCTGAATCTTGAGCGCGACTTCGAGCGCGACGTGGTTGCTCCCTTCGTCCAGAGCTATCTCGAAGGCGAGACGCCCATCCCTTGCGTCGCGTGCAACAGCCGTCTGAAGTTCGCCTCGCTCGACCGCATGGCGCTCTCAGTAGGTTGCGAGAAGGTCGCCACGGGCCACTACGCGCGCGTCTCATATGACGAAAGCACGGGGCGTTATCGTCTGCTGCGCGGGCGCGACGCGCGCAAGGATCAGACGTACTTTCTCTGGGAGTTGACGCAGGAACAGCTCTCGCGCTCGCTCTTTCCGCTCGGCGAGAAGTCCAAAGACGAGGTGCGGGACGTTGCGCGCCGCGTCGGTCTCAATGTCGCGGAGAAGCCCGAGTCGCAGGAGATTTGCTTCGTGCCCGACGGCGACTACGCGGGCTTCATCGACCGCTATCTCGATGCCGGGGGGAGAGAACAGGAGAGACCCGCGCGCGGCGAGATCGTGGACACACGCGGGCAGGTCGTCGGCCAACACGAAGGTGTCCACCGCTACACCGTCGGACAGCGCAGGGGCCTCGGCCTCTCGCGTCCGCTCCCGCTCTACGTCGTGCGCGTCGAGGCGGAAAGTGACCGCATCATCGTCGGCCAAGAGGAAGAGCTTTTGAGTTCGGAGTTCACGGCGGCGGGCGTCAACTGGGTCGCCTTCGACACGCCCGCAATGCCCGTCCGCGCAGACGTGCGTATTCGCTACCGGCACCAGGAAGCACCCGCCAGCATCACACCGCTCGGCGCGGGCCGCGTTCGCATCCGCTTCGACGAACCACAGCGCGCCGTCACACCCGGACAGGCCACTGTCTTCTACCGCGGCGAGGAGGTCGTCGGCGGCGGTTGGATCGTGAAAGAAAAGTAGAGAGTAGAGAGTAGACAGTAGGCAGTAGACAGTAGGCAGTAGACGCTCCGCGTTGCGGATGATGACTGATTCATCTCAGACCATAGGGCATCAAAGCTTTTCTACTGCCTACTGCCTACTGCCTACTCTCTACTGTCTACTGCTCACTGCCTACTCTCCCAAAACCTTTTCCCTCACCGCCGCGTAATAGAATCGCCCCAGCCTCTTAAAATTTTTCAGCCGGGCGAAATTCATTTGAAGTGAAAAGGCCATAATCTATGACACGTGGACGCAAGATAGCTCTAATCATCGTCGGACTTCTGATGGCGTTGGTGCTGGTCGGGGCGCTCATCATCGGGCTTGTCCTGATCTCGCTCGACAACGAACCGAACATTCCCGCCAACAGCGTGCTCGTTCTCAAGGTCGAGGGCGCGCTCCCCGATTACACGAACACCGACGAGTTCTCCAGCCGCTTCTTCGGCGGCGAGACCAACACGCTCTCGAACCTTCTGTTGCAACTGAGGAAGGCGAAGGCGGACAAGCGGATCGGAGCCGTCCTGCTTGATGTCGGGATGCTCGGCGCGGGCTGGGCGAAGGCCGACGAGATACGCGACGCGGTCGCGGATTTTCGTAAGTCGGGCAAGCCCATCTATGCCTACATGGAGTTCGGCTCCGACAAAGAGTATTACGTCGCGACCGCCGCCGAGCGCATCTACGTCGCACCCATCGGCGACCTCTTCGTCAACGGTCTGGCCGCCGAGTCGATGCACTTCAAAGGTAGCTTTGACAAGCTCGGCATCTACTGGGACTCGTACCAGATCGAGAAGTACAAGACGGGGCCCGAGTCTTTCACGCGCAAGGACATGTCCGAGGGTGAGCGCGAGACGCTCGACTCTCTGCTCGACGGGATTTTCAATCGCTACGTCGCGCAGGTCGCAGAGGCGCGACACAAGTCTGTGGAAGACGTGACGGCGCTCATCAACGAAGCGCCGCACAAAGCACAAGCGGCGCAGGAGGCGGGCCTCATCGACGGCGCGCTCTATCGCGAGGAGGTCGAGTCGGAACTGAAGAAGCGGCTCGGCTACAAAGACGACGAGAAGCTGCACAAGGTCTCGTCTGCGGAGTACCGGCGCGTGACGCCCGCGTCGCTCGGGCTTAATCAGGGCGAGGCCATCGCGGTCGTCTTCGCCTCGGGAGTCATCGCGCCGGGGCGCTCAAACGATGGCTCGTTCGGCGGTGAACAGAGCGTCGGCTCCGACACCGTCGTCAAGGCCATCAACGACGCGCGCGACAGTAAGGACATCAAGGCCATCGTCCTGCGCGTGGACAGCCCCGGCGGCGTGACCTATCCGTCCGACCTGATCTGGGAGGCGGTCGAGCAGGCGAAGAAGAAGAAGCCGGTCGTCGTCTCGATGAGCGACCTTGCCGCCTCGGGCGGCTACTACATCTCGATGGGCGCGAACCGGATCGTCGCAGAGCCTTTGACGCTCACAGGCTCAATCGGCGTCTACGCCTACAAGCCGGTCGTCAAAGGCTTCTACGACTGGGTCGGCGTGACGAGCCAGTACGTCATGCGCGGTAAGAACGCGGGCCTCTATCGCGAGACCGACAAGTTCTCGGACGAGGAGCGCAAGAAGTTCCAGAGCGGGCTTGATAATTTCTACTGGAATGAATTTCTGCCGAAGGTCGCAGAGGGTCGCCACTTCCCCGATGTCAAGGCCGTCCACGAGGTCGCGCGTGGCCGCGTGTGGACGGGAGCAGAGGGGAAAGAGAAGGGTCTGGTTGACGAGTTCGGCGGACTCGACCGCGCCATCGAGGTCGCCAAAGAGCTGGCGAAGATTCCCGCCGACAAAGGCGTGCGCCGCGTCGTCTATCCCGCGCCGCGCACCTTCTTCCAGCAACTCTTCGGCGGCGGCAGCGACGAGCAGGACGCCGCGAGCATCAAGGCCGAGCAGCAGCGTATGGCCTTCATCAACTCGATGCCGCAAGAGATGCGACCGGCCCTGCGCCGCGCCGCCATGTTTGAACGCTTCGGCGCGGGCCAGACCCTCGCCATCATGCCGTTCGAGCTGAAGATCGAGTAGACAGTAGACAGTAGACAGTAGACAGTAGTCGGTAAGAGAGTGCGGCCCGAATAAACGGAGGCAGCGAGTTGTTTATTCCTCGCTGCCTCCATCTGTTTTGCTGACTACTGACTACTTCTTACTGACTACTTCTTACTGTCTACTTCTTACCGTCTACTTCTTACCGTCTACTGACTACTGACTACTGTCTACTTCCTACCGCTTTCCCGCAGGCTCGATTTTGTCTGCGCCCATGTACGGACGGAGCGCTTCGGGAATCAAGACCGAGCCGTCCGGCTGTTGATAGTTTTCGAGAATGGCGAGCCATGTGCGACCGACGGCGAGGCCGGAGCCGTTGAGCGTGTGGACGTATTCGGGCTTTGCGCCGCCGCCGCGTCGCAGACGTATCTGTGCGCGCCGCGCCTGATACGTCTCGAAGTTTGAGCACGAAGAGATTTCGCGGAAAGTGTTCTGCGAGGGAAGCCAAACCTCTATGTCGTAAGTCTTGGCCGACGCGCCGCTCATGTCGCCGGTCGAGAGCGTGACGACGCGGTAGTGCAGCCCCAACTTCTGCAAGATCGTCTCGGCGTCGCGCGTCAACGCTTCGAGTTCGTCGTAAGAGTTCTCCGGCAAAGCCAGCTTGACGAGTTCCACCTTGTCGAACTGGTGCTGGCGTATGACGCCGCGCGTGTCTCGACCGGAGGAACCGGCCTCCGAGCGAAAGCATGGCGTGTAGGAGACGAACTTCAACGGCAGTTCCGAGGCGTCGAGAATCTCTCCGCTGTGGATGTTCGTCACCGGAACCTCCGCGGTCGGGATGAGATAGAGTCCGCGCTCGTCCGTCAGCTTGAACAAGTCCTGCTCGAACTTCGGCAACTGCCCCGTGCCGAAGAGCGCGTTCGCGTTGACGATGAAGGGCGGCAGCGTCTCTTCATAACCATGCTCGCGCGTGTGTACGTCGAGCATGAAATTGATGAGCGATCTTTCGAGCCGCGCCCCCGCGCCCTTCAGGATAGCGAAGCGTGCAGCGGCAATCTTCGCCGCGCGCTCAAGATCGAGGATGCCGAGCCGCGTCCCGATATCAACGTGATCCTGCGGCTCGAAATCGAAGCGCGGGGCCTCGCCCCACTGCCGCACCTCCTGATTGGCCGACTCGTCCGCCCCGACCGGCACGCTCTCGTGCGGGACATTCGGAAGCGTCGAGAGCAAGTCTTTCATATCGGCTTCAGAATTGTCGCGCGAGCGTTCAAGTTCCGCGATGCGTTCTTTGAGTTCGATGACTGCGAAGCGCCGTGCCTCGGCCTCTTCCTTTCTCCCGGCCTTCATCAGTTCACCGATTTCGCGGCTCGCTTTGTTACGCTCGGCGTTCAGACTATCCGATTCAGCAATCACGCGGCGTCGTTCCGCGTCGGCTGCCGCAAATAGGTCGAGTGCTTCCGTCGGGTAGCCGCGCGCTTCGAGCGCATCGTAAACACGTTTGAGGTGTTCGCGGACGTAGTTCAAATCAAGCATTTGCTGTCACCCTTCGGCATATGGTATCTGTTTGCTTCTTTCTATCGAGTCGGTTAAAAACTTCAAGCTAGCGGACGCCGCGCCGGGCTGTCAAGAAAGCTTTCGGGGAAGTTGTCGGCTACGGGTCGCAAATCAAAAATCTGAACTCAAAAATTCCATATGCCTCAGAAGATTCGTAAAGCGGTCTTTCCCGCGGCGGGCCTCGGCACACGCTTCCTGCCTGCGACCAAGGCTTCGCCGAAGGAGATGCTGCCGCTCGTCGATAAGCCGCTCATCCAGTACGTCGTCGAAGAGGCAGTCCAGTCCGGCATCGAGTCCATCATCATCGTCACGGGCCGCGGCAAGACCGCCATCGAGGATCACTTCGACATCTCGTTCGAGCTTGAGAACACCTTGCGCGAGCGCGGCAAGGAAGAGATGTTAGAGGCGGCGCGCTCGGTCTCGGAACTGGCGCGTATCTCTTACGTCCGGCAGAAGGAGGCGCTCGGCCTCGGCCACGCCATCCTTCAGGCGAAGGACTTCGTCGAGGGAGAGCCTTTCGCCGTCATGCTTGCCGACGACATCGTCGATTCGGAAGTGCCCGCGCTCAAGCAGATGCTCGCCGTCTATGAAGAGACGGGCGCGCCAGTGCTGGGCACGATGAAAGTCAAAGGCTCCGCCATCTCGCGCTTCGGCGTGCTCGATGCAGAGGAGGTACGCCCCGGCGTCTTCCGCGTCCGCGACATGGTCGAAAAGCCGCGCTTCGAGGATGCACCCTCCGACCTCGCCATCATCGGGCGCTACATCCTGACGCCCGACATCTTCGGAGAGCTTGAGCGCACCAAGCCCGGCGCGGGCGGCGAGATACAGATCACCGACGCAATGCGCGCGCTCCTCAGGAAACGCGACTTCTACGCCGTCAGCTTCGAGGGCACACGCCACGACGCGGGCGACAAGCTCGGCTTCCTCATCGCAACAGTCGAGTTCGCCTTGAAGCGTCCCGACCTCGGCCCGCAGTTCCGCGAGTACCTGCGCTCCCTGAGTTTGAATGAATAGATCGGCAGGAAGATGAATTCACATGGATGGACAGGATGGACAGGATAAGAGATTAAGAATTTGAAAAATTTGTAATCTCAAATCTGGAACCAAAATTCTAACATTCCTATCATCCTGTCCATCCATGTGAATTCTTACCAACGCTAAAGGAGAAGAGCCTTGAGTTCAGAACCGAAACCTTTGACCGGACGCGTCGCTATCGTGACGGGCGCGACACGTGGCATCGGTCGCGCCATCGCTCTCGAACTCGCGCGGCGCGGCGCGGATGTGGCCTTCAACTACTCGCAGAGCGCCGAGGCTGCCGAAGTTTTAAAGCCGGAGATCGAGGCGCTCGGCGTGCGCGCCCTCGCCGCACAGTGCGACGTGGCGAATACAGAGGCCGCCGCCGAGATGGTCAAGCAGATCAAGGACGCCTTCGGGCGCGTGGACTTCCTCGTCAACAACGCCGGCATCACGCGTGACAACCTGATCCTACGCATGAAGGAGGCCGACTGGGACTCCGTTATCGACACGAACCTCAAAGGCGCTTGGAACTTCTCTCGCGCCGCGCTCCGGCACATGCTCAAGAACGAGGGTGGCGGCTCCGTCCTCAATATCTCGTCAATCAGCGGCGTCGTCGGCATGGGGGGACAGTCGAACTACTCCGCGTCGAAGGCGGGCATGATCGGCCTCACCAAGGCTCTCGCCAAAGAGGTCGCCAGCCGTAATGTCTCCGTCAACGCGCTCGCCTTGGGCCTCGTCGCCACGGACATGTCGCAGGCGCTCGACGAAGCCTATCGCGAGAAGCTCCTCGAACAAATTCCGATGAAGCGATTTGCCGACCCCGACGAGGTCGCGCGCATCGCCTGCTTCCTCCTCTCAGACGAAGCACGCTACATCACCGGTCAAGTCATACAGGCTGACGGCGGCATGGCGATGTGAGGGAATTTTTGATGTTTGATTTGAAGTGTATTTCGACGCAGCATCTGTGGCATTGTCGGCGGTGCAACAAGTCGAAAACCAAAAATAAAATCTAAAATAAAAAGAAGGTCGCCCCGTTGGTCTAGGGTAAACCAACGGGGCGAATTTTCGGGCAGGCTCGGAGATTCAGGGTGGCGTTGACAGTGTGCTGGAGATCGTCACATACGGGCGATCCGGCTGTTTTGGCGGTCGTGTTGGATGGGCGAAATATATTGCTCGGAACCGCTCAACCTTACCAGAGCTGTAATTAAAACTCGCTCTTGCCCGTAAGATTGAATGAACCCAACTGGCCGCGCATTTCAATCATCATCGAAGCATCGCTAAATCAAGTTTGTAATCCGCTTCGTTGACTTGGTGTGAAATTATACGTGTTTTTTGGCATCTGTCAAGAAGAAAATGCAACTTTCTCAACAACTTTGTGACAGATGCGAGAGGGTATCGTAAACCTTTGAGTTTCAAAGGTTAAAGTAATCTCTTAGAACTCATGGACTAAGCTTTGAAAACCTTTTCGGTTGCGGGCGGAGCAGATATATTTGCTCCGCCCGCACTTTTTTGGGAAAGATGTGTTGAACGCGTGTAGAGGTTAGGTTCGCCCTGAGGTCGTGTCTTCCAGCGTTTGTGAATCCAGAGCCACTGATCCGGGAACATACGGACGTGGCGCTCGATGGCGGCAGTGAAGTTCGCCGTGTTGATTTCAACGTCGCGCCGGTCGTCGCCCGTGCGGACGAGTTCGATAACGGGCCCGCCGCGGAAGACAAACTTTTGTCGCCGCTCGTCCCAGGGAGCGCAGACGGGAATGACGGTGGCGTCTGTGCGCAGGGCGAGCGTTGCGACCCCGGCGGTTGTGCAAGCCAAGTGGCCGAAGAAGGGGACGAAGACGCCCTCGCGCTCCTGCGTGTTGAGGTCTGCGAGGACGCCGAGCGTGCCGCCCTGCTTGAGAAGCCGTAGCGCCGTGCGCGCCGCAGCCTTCTTGTCGATGGGGCGATTGCCGAAGCGCGTTCGCAGGCGCTCGACCAGCGCGTCGATGCGCGGGTTGTCAATGGGGCGCACAAGGAAGCTTAAAGGCTCGTAGAGCGCCGAGTGCGCGAAGCAGAGCATCTCCCACGCGCCGAGGTGGGAGGTGAGGAAGATGACGCCGCGGCCACGCTCCTTCGCCACGGCAAGAAGTTTCACGTCCTCCGTATCGTACTCGGCTATCTCGCGCAGTCGCTCGGGCGTGGCGCGTGGAAACTGGCTGACCTCGCCGAGCTGCCGGCCAAGACTTATGAACGTGCCGCGCAGGAGTCGCTTCCGCTCGTCCTCTCCCATCTCGGGGAAGGCGAGTTCGAGGTTGCGCAGACCCGTGCGCCTCAAGCCCCCTGAGAGCGCGTAGGCCGCACGCCCGACGGCACGCCCGACGGCGACCGCGAGCGGCCTCGGCAGCGTGCCCAGACCTGAGAGCAGCGAGCGCGTAGCTGCATACTCAAAAAATTCTTGTGCCTTTCCTTTTTTAGCCATGACGAGTTCGACGAAGGGGCACAGTTTAACCCGCTGCCTCTGCTCAGGCAAACGGCTGGTCTCGAATGCCGGGCACATGCTATAAAGCAGTAGACAGTAGATAGTAGTCAGTAGACAGTAGAAAACATCTTCTTTCTACTGTCTACTGACTACTATCTACTGTCTACTGCTTTTATGCCTTCGGGAAAGACACACGACCTGGTCACGTTCATGCTCGCGCCGCCGACGTTTGCGGCGGCGTGGGGGCTGACCGGGAGTGTTGCGTTGAGCGCGGCGGCCACTGTAGCGATGTTGTTCGGGGGGCTGATGTTCGGGCCCGACCTCGACATACAGTCGCGGCAGTACACGCGTTGGGGGCCGCTGCGCTTGCTCTGGCTACCCTACAAGGTTGCTTTCCGTCACCGCTCACGCTGGTCGCACGGCATCGTCTTCGGCACTCTCATCCGCGTCGTCTACTTCGCGTCAGTGGTTACGCTCCTCGTCTGGGCATACATCTATGTGCGCGCGGTCTTTCTCGCCGGGGGCTCACCGCCGGGCTGGCATGAGGTCGCAAACGTGTGGCGGGTGGCAGAGGAGGGCGCGGCGCGCTACGGGTTGGAGCGGCGCGCTCTGCTCGCCGTACTCGCGGGGCTTTGGTGGGGCGCGGCCAGCCACACGCTCGCCGATGTCGCATGGTCGGTCGTCCGTAAAGGCTCGGAGATTTTTTAAGAGTGAAGAGTGATAAGTGTTTGAGTGTTGAGAAAGGCCGCTTGCTCTTTCTCAACACTCAAACACTTATCACTCTTCACTCTTTCACTTTCCTCCGCGGGTGAGGGTGATGCGAAGGGCCTGGCGGCGGATGGCATCGGGGACGTTGCGATTCTGGCCGAGGCTCTTGAGGTCTTTGGTGTGGAGACGTTGGAGGATGCTCATCGATGTCGGGAGCGGCGTGCGCGGGTTTCGCGCGAGGTTGTGGATGATGTTGTACTGACGCGCCCACCCGCGGTTAACCGAGATGAGCCGCAGTATCTCGTCGGAGACCGTACGCATCGAGGCGATGCCTTCGACCTCATGGTCTGTGATGCGCGGGTTGTTGATAACGGCCTGTGAGACCACACGGTTCGAGTCGCGGATGAGGATGGAGCGCGCCTCACGGTCGCCCTTCATGGCGAGCTTGATGCGGTCTTTGACCTTCATCATCATGATGCGGCGGATGAGTGCGACTCGCTCGGGCGCGGCCTCGCCGGCCTCGGCGAGCGCCTCGGAGATGAGTCGCTCGGCGGCAGCGGAGCGTTGCTCGAAGGTTTCGTCCATCAGCTCGTCGAGCCTCTCGGTCGGGAGCCAGGAGTCGTCGAGGTCAACGTCGGCGACCTCTATGTGCTTGGCGATGAGCCAGGCATCGTCGAGGCTGACGCCTTCTCCCGCGCCGAAGGACTCAGCCGACTCGAAGAACTCGGCGGCAGCACCCAGGCCGCGCGCGCGCATCTCGTCGGCGACCTGTTGCGCGCCGCGCTCCTTCTCGAAGAACTCGCGTCGCGTCTCGCGCACACGCCGGTCGGCGTCGGGTGTGCGCGCGGGGTTGGCAAGGATGGCGTCGATGATGGCGGGCGCGCGGATGAGTCTTTGCTGATTGACGGAGATGATGTCGAGCACCGCGCCGAGGGGAGTCGTGCGGGCGAGGGCCGCGACCGCCTCGTCGGGGGTCGCGGCGTTAAGTGCGACGGCTTCCTGCACCTCGCGCACGGAGTCCGCATGAGAGGCGATGTATGAGAGCACGGCGGGCAGCGTCTCTGCCGCGGAGGCGACGCCGAGCAGCGCCGCAGGCTCCTGTCCCTTCAGCGTCTCGTCGGCGGCGCGCGCGATATCGGCGTCCGCATCTTCGCGCAGCGCCACGAGCAGCTCAAGCAGAACGTCCTGCGCGAGCGGCAGAAGTCCACGCGCGGCGGCCATGCGTGCCTGCTGCGGTGCCGTGCCCGAGACGACGGCCTGCACCACGGGGTTCGTCGATGTAGTTTCTGTTTCCAATGGGTCTTATCGGAAGATAACGCGCACGCGGACGCTACAAGCGTGTGTTGAAGTAATATTCCAGTAGCATGAACTGTGCGACGGGCCGCCCGTCAAAGGTCGCGGGCCGGAATCTTATTTGTCTTGCCACCGCGATGGAGTTCTTATCCAGACCGCTATCCAGAGTCTTGAGGACGATGACGCCGCCGACCGTGCCGTCGCCCCTTAGCAGAGCGCGAAGTCGTACAACGCCGTGGATGTTGTTATCACGCGCCGCGTCCGTGTACTGCGGTTCGGTCTTGTAGATGATGGAGACAGGCTTGTACAAACGAGAGAGGTTGAAGGGCGTGCTGTCGAACTTCGGGTCTTCAATCACCTGCAAGTAGACGCGAAGCGTCTCCAGCCATTCGCGCCAGACTGCCGCCTCATCTCCGGCGACGCCGACAAAGCTCTCGACGCTCTCGATCAACTCCTTCGTTCGCGCGTCGAGGCGTGCGCGCCGCGCGTCGGCTTCTGCCTTGTCAGAAGGGTCGTCGGCCTTGCGCTGCTGGTTGAATTCAAAATTGAAGTCTTTCAAGCGCTGGTCGAGCACACGCTCCAGCGCCTTACGGGCATTCTTCGCGTCGCCCTGCGCGAGCAGGCGCTTGCCACGCTCGAAGTCGTCTTCCGCCGACGCCTGTTGCGCCTCGGCGTTCTTCTGCTGTGCGGCCTGCGTGTGCGCGGGAGCACGAAGGCTCACGACGAGTGCAAGCGTCATCAGGAGGAGTTTAAGCGTGCGAGGCATAATGACTCCGGAAACTTGATTTAATTCTGACAGAGGAAGGCGGAGCGACTTCCTTACCGTGCGCCCCGCCTTATCATAGCACCAATTTTGCCGCCTTCGCCGCCTCCTCAGGCCATCGCGCCGCAGCACTTCTTGTACTTCTTGCCGGAGCCACAGGGGCACGGCTCGTTGCGTCCCACTTTGGGCTGGTCGCGCGTGACGGTCTTGGTGCGCGCGGCCTCTTCGCCCGCGGCGGTAGCGGTCTGGTTGGGCCCCGTAAACGTCATCGAAGTGGGGCGGCGCTGGCGACGCTGCTGCAACTGTTCGGGAGCCTGTTCGGCGACGACCTGTAGGTTGAAGAGCGTGCGGATGGTCGCCGTGTCGATGCGGTCGAGCATCGACTGGAACATGTCGAAGCTCTCCTTCTTGTACTCGACGAGCGGGTCTTTCTGCCCGTAGCCGACAAGGCCGATGCCTTGCTTGAGGTGGTCGAGGGCGAGCAGGTGATCCTTCCACTGCGCGTCGATGATGTTGAGCATGATGATGCGCTCGTATGTGCGCAGCGCCTCTGCTCCGACCTGCTCCTCCTTCGACTCGTATGTCGCCTTGACCTTCTCCCACACCGCCTCCTCAATCTCGGGCGGCGTCAACTGCTCGAAGTTGATGCCTTCGGCGTCGGCGTCGAAGGCGTAGGTCGCGTGGAGCTGGATACTGAAATTCTCCACGTCCCAGGTATCGGGTTCGGCATCAATTGGGAGGTACTGCTTGATGAGGTCTGAGAGCAAGTCCTCGGCGACGCCTAAGACGTACTCTCGCTGGTCTGGTTCTTCCATCAACTGGCGGCGCAGGCCGTAGATGGTCTCGCGCTGCCGGTTCATCACGTCGTCGTATTCGAGGAGGTGTTTGCGCGACTCGAAGTTTCTGGCCTCGACCGACTTCTGCGCCGCCTCGATGCGCTTCGAGACCATCTTCGATTCGATGGCGACGCCCTTCTCCATCCCCAGACGCTGCATGAGCGCCTTGACCTTGTCGCCCGCGAAGATACGCATCAGGTCGTCTTCGAGCGAGAGGAAGAAGCGCGAAGAGCCGGGGTCGCCCTGACGACCGGCGCGGCCACGCAACTGATTGTCGATGCGGCGCGACTCGTGGCGCTCGGTTCCGAGGATGTGCAGGCCGCCCAAAGAGATGACCTCTTTGTGCTCGCTCTCGACGAAGGGCTTGATGTAGGCGAGCGCCTCCTCGAACTGCTCCTTCGTCGCCTCGTCGGGGTCGATCTCCTGACGCTTGAGGTGCTCGCGCGCAAGGAACTCCGGGTTGCCGCCGAGGAGAATGTCCGTGCCGCGGCCCGCCATGTTGGTCGCAATCGTGATGCCGCCCTTGCGTCCGGCTTGCGCGACGATCTCGGCCTCGCGCTCGTGGTGCTTGGCGTTGAGGACGTGATGGTAGTTCGGTATCTCGCCGTCGCCCTCGATCAGGATGTTGCCGCTCTCATCGCGGTGACGGATGCCCGCCTTCGAGAGTCGGCGCGAAATCAGTTCGGAGTTTTCGACCGAGACAGTGCCGACCAGAACGGGCTGGCCCGCCTTGTGGCGCTCGACGATCTCTTCGATGATGGCGTCCCACTTCTCCGGCAGCGTCCGGTAGATTACGTCCGAGTTGTCCTTGCGAACCATGGAGCGGTTCGTCGGGATGACGGCGACTTCGAGCTTGTAGGTCGCGTCGAACTCGGCGGCCTCGGTCTCGGCGGTGCCGGTCATGCCTGCGAGCTTGTCGTAGAGGCGGAAGTAGTTCTGCAAGGTGATGGTGGCGAGCGTCTGGTTCTCGCGCTCGATCTTGACGCCCTCTTTGGCCTCGACCGCCTGATGCAGTCCGTCCGACCAGCGTCGGCCCTGCATGAGCCGGCCCGTGAACTCGTCCACGATGATGACCGCGCCCTCCTGCACGACGTAGTGATGGTCGAGCCGGTAGAGCGTGTGCGCCTTCAGGGCGTTCTCGACGCAGTGAAGCATCTCCATGTTTGAAGGGTCGTAGAGATTGCCGACGCCTAAGAGTCGCTCGGCCTTGTCCACACCGTCCTCGGTCAGAACAGCCGAGTGCTGCTTCTCGTCGAGGACATAGTCGCCGGGGCCCGGCTTGCCCTCATCGTTCAACTCCGCGCGCTTGAGGTGCGGGAAGATGGCGTTGGCCTGATAATACTTGTCTGTGGCTTCGTCGGAAGCGCCGGAGATGATAAGCGGCGTGCGCGCCTCGTCGATGAGTATGGAGTCCACCTCGTCCACGATGCCGAAGTAGTGGCCGTGCTGGACGCAGGTCGAGAGGTCGAACTTCATGTTGTCGCGCAGGTAGTCGAAGCCGAACTCGTTATTCGTCCCGTAGGTGATGTCGGCGGCGTAGGCGTCCTTACGCTCCCAGTCGTCGAGGTCGTTGACGATAGCGCCGACCGAGAGTCCGAGGAACTTGTAGATGCGCCCCATCCATTCGGCGTCGCGCGTGGCGAGATAGTCGTTGACGGTGACGACGTGGACGCCGCGCCCCGTCAAGGCGTTTAAGGTGGCGGGCAGAGTGGCGACGAGCGTCTTGCCTTCGCCGGTTCGCATCTCGGCGATGCGGCCCTGATGGAGCGCGATGCCGCCGATGAGCTGCACGTCGAAGTGGCGCATCCCGGTCGAGCGCACGCTGGCCTCGCGCGTCAGTGCGAAGACCTCGGGCAGAATCTCGTTGAGAGCTTCCCGCGTCCGGCGCTTGCGCTCCTCTCGGGCGCGCTCGTCCTTGCCTGTCGTGTCGCCGACGCGCGACGCGACCTGTTCGCGAAGTTCCACGATGCGCGCGCGCATCTCTTCGTCCGAGAGCTTCTGCACTCCCGGCTCCAACTCGTTGATCTGCTCGACGAGCGGCATCAGAGTCTTGAGGTACCGCTGGTTGCTGCTGCCGAAAACTTTTGTCAGAAATTTATCTATCATCGCTTCTAATCCTTCTAAAAGAAGTTTGGAGTCTGGAGTCTGGAGTCCGAAGTCAAAGACGAAGCACGAAAGCTGTCTTGTCTTGACTCGGGACTTCAGACTCCAGACTCGCGACTTTACCCGCAGAGTAACGTTCGATTGTAAGTTGAGCGACGGAAGGGGCGCAAGCAAGGCGAAAGGAGAAGGGCGAAAGGTGAAGGGCGGAAGTGAAAACCGCACCTCTCCCCTTCAGCTTTTCGCCTTTCGCCTTTCGCCTTTCACCTTTAGTTCGGTGTGATCTGTCGGAGGAGGAGGTTGCCCATCTGCTCGCGCGGCATGTCGAGGTTCATCAGAAGCTGCTTGCCGCTCGCGGAGACCTTCATGTTGCTGAGGACAGCGCCTTCGTCCGTGCCGCGTTTAGCCATGCGTCCGAAGTTGACCATCATGCGGTAGCCGCGCGCCATCTCTTCCGCGCGCTGCTCCGAGGGTGTGTCCGAGGCCGTCACGGCCCGGAACCGCTCGCCGTCGAGCGTAAACGTCATGCGGACGCGCGACACGTCGTCGAGGAAGGCGAGCGCGCGGCTCTCATTGACGGACGTAACGAAGTCCTGTGCCACAACTCGGAAGGACGGGTCGGCGGCAGACTCGCCGGTGATCTCGATGCCCGTGAGCGTGCCGTCCTGTTGCCGTTCGCCCTCGACGATGATCGTCTGCGGCTTCGACAAATCGAGCTTGCCCTGTTCGTGAAGTCGCTTCGAGCGCGCGAGAAACGCCTTGATCGGCGCGATGCTGACCTTCCCGCTCTCCGCCTTAACGCCCTCGGTCTTAACGCTCCCGGTCTTGGTGCTGTCGGTCTTAACGCTCTCGGTCTTAGCGCCCAAGGGCTTCGCTGTTTTCTTGACGCCTGAGTCCGTCGCGACCCCGCTGCCTTTGCGCGCCTGCGCGAGAGCCGAGCCTGCGCCGGGCACGAAGCCGAGGATGAACGCGCCGAGCACGGCGAAGCGCGCGAGCAGGCGTGCCGCATCGCCTCGACCCTGTGGCGCTGCGGCAGCGGAAAAGAGCGTGTTGAAAAATTCCCTCATGGTTCGTTCTTTTACTCTCAACTGTTCCAAAGTCTCAACGGTTTCAAAGCCTCAACTGTTCCAAAGTCTCAACGGTTTCAAAGTCTCAACTCTTGTTCTGCGCTGCTGCTGCGGCCTTCTTCGCAAGCAGGTCGGCGATCATCTTTCCGGCGGCGTCCTTCGGCATCTCGAAGGTCATGACGAACTGCTTGCCGTCGGAGCTGACCTTCAGATTATTGTAGAGGTCGCCCTCGTTCGTCCCCTTCTTGCTGTTGCGCGCGACGGCAAGAAGGACGCCGTAGCCCATCGCCATCTTAGACGCATCGCCGTCGGAAGGAAAATCGCTCATGATCTTGACCGAGACGTTCTGCTCGTCGAGCTTGAGCGCCAGACGCACTTCCTTCGAGCCTTCGAGGATGGCGAGTATCTTGCTTGCGCTGAGCGCCGAGACAATCTCCGACGCGAACGCAGACATCGTCTCGTCGCCCGCAAGCCCCTCGATCTTGTAGCCGTCCTTGAGCGTGCCGTCGTCGTTGCGCTCGGCATTGACCGTCACGTCGAGCATGCTGCTCTTTAAATCGAGCTTGCCCTGATCGATCATCGTCTTGCCCTTGAGCGCGATGTCCTCGAAGGGCTTGGTGTTGATGACGGGCGGTCGCTTGACGCCGTTCTGCGCGGCGATCTTGTCGAGTTCCGCGTCGGCCTTCTTCTGCGCGTCTTCGGTCGCCGCCGCGTTGGGCGAAGGACTCGGTGTCGCTTGCGCGGCGGCTTCGGGCGAAGGGCTTGGCTGCGGCGTCGCGGCTGCAACTCGCGGAGTCCTTACGCGGCGCGGTCTGTAGACCGGCATCGGCGGCGGCGCAGCCTGCTGCACCATCGACGGGTCGGATGCCGTCGGCTCTTCCGTCGCGGGCGCACCGAAATAGTCGGTCGGATAATAGAGCTTCTCGTGGGGCCCGAATTGGATGACGGTCGCGCGCTGTCCGACGAGCGAGGCGTCATAGTCCTCGCTGACGAACTTCAGCCCCGTGACCGTGCCCGCGACGTAGAGCATGCTGCGCAAGGTCGGGACGTAGACGATTGCCACGAGAAGGAGTCCATGCACCACGACCGAGAGCGCCACGAGCCGCGACATCAGCGGCCAGCGCGGCATGCGGTTAATCTCAAACTTGTCGAAAAGCTCCTTCATAGATTGAAATCCAGAACCAACCGGCTGCGTCGGCGGCACGGAAGTTCAGAAGGCTTAGACGCTTAATGTGCCCCCGGCGTTGCGAAATTCATACAAAAGTTAGCATTACGCGGGCACTTTCCACAAAGTTCCTGAGTTACAATCCCACCCCATGACGCGCCCGCGCAAAGGAAAACGGGGAGGCCGCCGCGGCCCTTCCCAACAACGCAGCGACCGGCGAGACAAAGACGGGCCCGGCGAGCACGGACGCGCGCCCGAAGGCGGGACGCACAGCCAACACATCTCTCAGCACTACGACTCTCAACATCAAGATTCTCAACACCACGATTCTCAACACCGAGACTCTCGTCGACACTCGGACAGTTCTGCGCGTCGCGCTCAAGGTTCCGGCATACGAGGCGGCCCGCCGCACGCCTCCGCGTCACAAGCCGAAGACGCTTCTCGTGTCGCAAGCCGTCAAGCGCGCACGCGCCCCTTGCGCGAGCTACTCGAAGGCATCGGCACGCCCGCGCCCGCGCCCTTCGAGCCGGACGCCTTCCAACGTGAAGCGCTCGCCGCGCTCGAAGCGGAGGACGTGCTCGTCACCGCGCCGACGGGGAGCGGCAAGACCTGGATCGCACGCGAGGAGATCAGGCGTCTGCTGGCCGAAGGCAAGCGCGCCTGGTACACAAGCCCCTTAAAGGCGCTCACCAACTCGAAGTATCACGAGTTCAGCGACGAGTTCGGCGAAGCCAACGTCGGCATTCTCACGGGCGACCGGAAAGAGCGCTCGGACGCGCCGCTCATCGTCGGCACGACCGAGGTCTATCGCAACCAGCTCTTCGACGCGCTGCGCCGCGGCGAGCAGCTTCAGGCAGACCTCGTCGTCTTAGACGAAGCTCACTACCTCGCCGACGAGGAGCGCGGCCACGTCTGGGAAGAGGCCATCATCCTGACGCCGCCGCGTGTACGCATGCTCCTGCTCTCGGCCACCGTGGGACGCGCCGAAGAGTTCGCAGACTGGATCGCGGAGGTGCGCGGCCACACGTGCCGCGTCGTCTCGCGTCCCGGCGCTCGCCCCGTTCCCCTTCGTGCTGCATTCCTCTTTCCGGACGGCGGCTTGACTCCGCTCTTCGACGAGCGCGGCCACTTCAACAACGAGATCGCACGCTTCATCCAGACGGCGAAGAGCGAGCGCCAAACGCCGCGCGGGCGCGTCTGGCGCGGCGGACAGACGCGGCGCGCGGGGATGCCCGAGATGCCGCCGTCGATTCTGCTCGCGTCGCTCGGCTCCTACGACCTTCTGCCCGCAATCGTCTTTCTCCCGACGCGCCGACGCTGCGACGAGGCCGCCGCCGAAGCCGCCTTCGCCCCTCGGCGCGGCGCGGGTCAAGAGAGACGCGCGGCGCGACGTGATGTACTCGAACGACTCGCAGAGCAGTACCCGGAAGTTCGCAAACACAGACACTGGGACATGGTCTTGCGCGGCGGCGTGGCCTCGCATCACGCGGGACATCTCCCTGCGTGGAAGCTCGCCATCGAAAAATTGATGAGCGCCGGACTGCTCGATGCCATCTTCGCGACAGCGACCGTTGCGGCGGGCGTCGATTTCCCCGCACGCACGGTCGTACTCGAAAACATCGACGTGAGACGCGGGCACGGCTGGCAGCCTTTGTCCGCTTCGGAGCTTCAGCAGATGACCGGGCGCGCAGGCCGTCGCGGGCGAGACCTCGTCGGCTTCGTCGTCGCAGCGCCCGGCCTTCACCAGAACCCGCAGAAGCTCGCCGCTTTACTTCATGCGGAGCCTGACCCTCTGGAGAGCCAGTTCCGCGCGACCTACACGACGCTGCTTAACCTGCTTGACGCCTACCAGACGTTCGCACAGGTGCGCGAGGTGGCCGAGCGCAGCTTCGCGCGCCGCGATGCCGCCGAAGAGGTCGCGCGGATTGAGCACGAGCGTGAAGAGGCCGGGCGGCGTTTGCAGTCGAAGCTCAGGGAGGCGGGCTGCGACCTTCCGCCGGAGGTGGCGCGCGGGCTTGAGCGTCTGGCGAGCGCACGCTCGCGCCTGCTGGAAGACGCGCCGCAGACGCGCACCGATGCTTTTCTGCGCTGGCTCGACAAGGAGGTCGTGCCCGGTCGCATCGTCGGCATCGGGCACGGCAGCCGCCGCCTCGTCTTCGTCACCGAGCGGCGCGGCGACGGCCTCGCTGGCGTGCGCGATACCGGCAAGCGCGTCACGCTCGCGCTCGAACGCGTGGGGCGCGTCTGGGAGGAGACGCATCCACTCGCGGAGTCTGCGCGCGACGCGGCCTTCGAGCAGGTTCTCGCGAATCGCGCCAAGCCTCTACGCGAGCCGCGTCTGCGCGACGCGCGTGCCTCGGCTGAAGATGCCGTCGCACTCATCAACGAGTTGATCGAGTCGCTCGCCGGAGGACAAGGCGGCGAGCGTGCGCGCTGCGAAGAGGCGCTGTGGTCGGTCATGCAGGAGGCTGAGACGGTCGAGCGCATGGAGCGCCGCCTCGAAGCCATGCGCGGCGAGGCGTGGCAGCCCTTCGAGCGCCGCGCGCGTGCGCTTCATCACTTCGGCTATCTGGACTTCTTCGCCGAGCGCGTCACAGAGCGTGGGCGCTGGCTCGCAGACCTCAGGCTCGACCGTCCTCTGCTCGTTGGCGAGGCCATCGGGCGCGGCCTCTTCGCCTCGCTCGACGCGCCGCGCGCCGCCGGACTCATGGCCGCGCTCGCGGCGGACGCCGAGCGCGACTACGGCGAGCTGGAACTAGACGACGCGCTCATCAACGCGCTTGCGAAGTTCGACCGCATCGCCTACGACGTGGCGAGCGTCGAGTGGCAACAAGACCTTGAGCCTGCGCCCGAGATCAACTTCTCAGCCGCCGCCACGGCCGCGCGCTGGGCCGCGGGCGTTGACTGGGCGACGCTCGTTCGCCGCACGCGCGCCGAAGAAGGCGACCTCTTTCGCATGCTCTCGCGCACGGGCGAGTCGCTGCTCCAAATCTCCAACCTGCACGAAGCGCACCCCGAAGCCGCGCGCGTCGCAGCCGAAGCCGCCACGGCAATCCTGCGCGAGCCAGTCCGCACGGAGGCTGCTCTCTAGGGGCTGGAGGCTTGGGTCTAGAGGCTAGGTAAAGCCATGCCTCTCGTCTGGCCCATGTCGCGCCAGACACAACCGAACTAGCCCCTAACCCCCAGCCTCTAGCCTCTAGCCCTTAGCCTCTCCCTTTGCCTTTGCCCTCCCCCTTCATTAAGATGAATGGGCGTGGAACGGGCGGGCGTGTTTGGCCGTATGGTTGGTGAGGAGGTTCTACACCAAATGATTGACACAAACGATTCCAGGTACAAGACCGGCAACCCTGTGTGCGACGCGCTGCGCTTTTTATGCGATGCCTCGTTCGCGGTGCTCCCGCGCGACGCGGCGCAACATCTGGGCGAGTTCGAGAAAAACTTCTGGGGCGGCCTGCGCTGGTTCGCCGAGAAGAACATCGGGTGGATCGACGACAGTCTCGACGCTGCCGACCGCCTGCGCGAAGAGTGGCGACGCAAGTGCGCGACGACGCCGCCAACACCGACGCCGACCGACGGGCCGGACGTAATTTAAGAAGTAGACAGTAGACAGTAGTCAGTAGATAGTAGGCTCCGCTAAGCAGAGGTTGACGCTGACACGCTGATGAGTCAAAGGCGAAGGTTTTTACTACTGACTACTGACTACTGATGTAAGGATGACGATGCAAGTTCTGCTGGCCGAAGAGTACGGGTTCTGTTTCGGAGTCGAGCGCGCCGTCGAGATGGTCGAGGGTGCGCTGGCCGAGGGCGCGGCGGTACGCACACTGGGCCCGCTCATTCACAACACGCAGGAGATTCAGCGCCTGGAAGCCGAAGGCGTCCGCACCATCAACGCGCCCGGCGAGGTCTCCGAAGGCTTCACCGCCGTCATCCGCGCGCACGGCGTCACGCCTGAGGTGCAACGCGAACTCGAAGGGCGCGCAGACCGTGTGATCGACGCGACCTGCCCGTTTGTCACGAAGGTGCAGAAGCTGGCCGAGCGCGCCGCCGCCGAAGGCCGCGACGTGGTCGTCGTCGGCAGCCCAGACCATCCCGAGATGATCGGCGTTAAAGGCTATGCTCCCGAGCGCGCCTACGTCGTGCGCGACGCGAGCGAGGTGGCCGCTTTGCCGCCCCTGCACGCGCCGCTCGTCGTCTCGCAGACGACTTTGAAACTGAGCACCTTCCTCGAAGCCGCCGAGGCCGTACGCGCGAAGTCCGACTCGGAGCCGCAAGTTGTCAACACTATCTGCTCGGCGACGCGCGACCGGCAGGACGCGGCGCGCGCACTGGCCGGTCACGTCGATGCCTTCTACGTCATCGGCGGCAAGCATTCATCGAACAGCCTGAAGCTGCTCTCGGTCTGCAAGGAGCAGTGCGAGAAGAGTTTCCTGATCGAGACGCCGGAGGAGATCGACGCCGCAGACCTCTCGGGGGCTGAGCGCGTCGGCGTCACAGCCGGAGCCTCGACGCCCAACTGGCTCATCGAACAGGTGGTCGCGCGCCTGCGCGAGATAGGCGAAGTGAGGTAACAAGGAGCCGCCGGAGGCGGCGGAAGAATGTAGCCCACGGCGCGAGCCGTGGGATAAGCATCAATAAAAATTTGCAGCCCCGGAGGGGCGGAAGAGATTCGTGGCATGAGAGCCG
>JAVRON010000113.1:0-25392 GCA_032162705.1 Acidobacteriota bacterium | reverse complement strand
CGGGACTGAAAGACCTACCTTTGCGCGTCTGCTCGGCTTCGAGGAGTTGTTTGATTTCGGGGCGGCGTGCGGCGACCTCGCGGCTGAAGCGCGCGACGAGCGGGTCTACGACGAACTGCACGTATGCGCGCCGCGTCTCAGACATGCGCGGGTCGATGTCCTGCGGCACGATGGCGTAATAGTCGTCGCCGACCGCGCGGAAGTTGACCGCACCGGGCGCACCCAAGAGGTCTGGCACGACGCGGAAGTGGCGGTCGCGCTCGTGCAAGACCGTGATCTTCCTCTCCTCCTTCTTCTTCTTGCCGGGGACTTGCGCGGCGGGATCGGAGACGTTGATGCGCTCGTTGATGACGGTCTCGGGTCGCGTGTTGAGATATGAAAGAACGGCGCGTGCCATGTCGAGCGTCGGCGCTCGCAGCTTGTCGCCCGCCGCGCGATACATGTTCAGGTAGTTGACCATCCGCGCGTCCACGCCTGACTGCCGGTAGAACTCGCGCACGAGCGGGACGAAGTCGAGCACGTCGAGCACGCCCGTGGGCAGGTCGTCGGTGCGCGGCGGCGCGTCGAAGGCGGGCGGCTGACTGAGCGTGTAGGCGAGCGAGACATAGCGCGCGGCCTGTTCAGCCGCAGTCACGCCCTCACCCTTCAAGACGTTGCGCGCGTAGAAGTCCTGCATGCGACGGCGCAAAGACGGGTCGAGCGCGGCCTGATCCTTACGCACCAGCTCGCGGAAGACCGAGGGCCGCTCGCCCGCGGGCGTCGGGTCCCACCCGGCGGCGTCGAGCGCGGCCATCATCACGATGAGACGCGGGTCGGGCGCGATCTCTATGCCGAAGTCGTCGAGACCGAGCGTCGCGGGCGCGGGGCGTGACGGCGTTTGAGGCGTCGGCGAGGGACGCTGTTGCGGCGTCGCTGGGCGCTGCTGTTGCGGCGTCGGTGCGGTCTTCTGCTTCGAGCCTTGCCCGCTGGTCTGCTTCTGCTCAGACTGAGTCGCCGGTCTTTGCTGCGCGGTCGCGGCCTGTGCACAGACAAGCACGGCGAGGAAAAGGGTCAGCAACTTCTTCATCAAAAACCTTCTCTTATAAGTCAGGAGTCTGGAGTCTGAAGTCTGGAGTCAAGACAACATCGTTCTTATCATCAGCCATTCTGCTTCAAGCAAAGCCAGACTCCAGACCCAGACCTTAGACTCTCGATTTCCTGCGTTGGTTGGCACGCAGAAGTTTCAGGGTAACAGGGTAGGCGGCCAGCGAACAAACGACGGAAAGTAGTGTGCCGCCGAGGGCGAAGGGCGCGAGCAAGTCACGGAACTGCGCGGTCAGCTCGTGCCAGTAGCGTGCGGTCAAAAGGTGCGGCTCGCGCAGAAGCTCAAGCCCTCCGGGGGGCAGCGACACAGGCCGCCCCAGAAGAAACGCACCGACGGCGTAGGAGGCCAGAATGATCGGGACAAGCGTCAGGAAGGGATTGTTGACGAACGTGCCTGCGTAGATTGCGACCTTGTTGAAGCGGAGGAGGAGGGCCAGCACCGTCGCCAGAATCGTGTGCAGGCCGAGCAGGGGCGAGAACGCGATAAAGACGCCCACAGAGAAGGCGAGCGCCGTCCGCTCCGGCGGGTCGTCGAGCGCGAGCAGGCGGCGGAAGGCACTGCGAAGCATAGAGCAGTGATACGTGATAAGTGATAAGTGATAAGAGAAGAGCTTTACTTATCACTCATCACGTATCACTCATCACTACTGGAAGCTGTTGAGCGCCGTGGCCTCTTCGGTGTAAACGTCGAAGACGGTCAGGAGCTTGGTGATGACGAGCAGTTCCTTGATCTTCTCGGTGAGGCCGAGCATCTTGAGCTGGCCCTTCTCGCGGCTGATGGTCGTGTGGCTGGAGACCAGCTCGCCGATGCCGCTCGAATCCACGTAGCTGACGCCGGAGAGGTTCAAGAGAATCTTCTTCTTCCCCTCCTGGACGAGGCGGCGGATGGCGTTGCGCAGACTGACGCTGCCCTCGCCGATGGTGATCTTGCCTTCGAGGTCGAGGACGGTCACGTCCCCGGCCTGTCGCTCGCGGATATTCAGTTCAGCCATTGCGGGAAATCTCCTTGAATCAAGTAGTCAGTAGTCAGTAGACAGTAGTCCGTAGAAAAACTTTTCTCTTTGAGCAGTCAGGATAAAAACGTCAGCGACCGTAGCGCGGAGCGCCTACTGACTACTGTCTACTTCTTTTTAGTCATTCGCACCAGCGTGCCGCCCCCTTTGGCGGACTCCCAGGTGACTTCGTCCATAAAGGTGCGCATGAAGAGGATACCACGCCCCGAAGACTTGAGGATGTTCTCCCCTTCGGTCGGGTCGGCGACCCCCGACGGGTCAAAGCCCTCGCCGCGGTCACGCACGTTGATCGTCATGCCTGCATCGGTGCCCGCCACTCCCACCTCGAACGGTACCGACTCGTCTTGCCGGTTGCCGTGCAGGACGGCGTTGGTGATGGCCTCGCGCACAGCCAGCTCGATGCCGAACAGCGCGTCCTCGGCGAAGCCCAGCCGCCGCGCGGCGTCCATGACGGCTGCCGCCGCCTCGCCGATGGCCTCGATGCGGCTCGGCAGTTTGAGTTCGACGGTCTCTTCAGTCACTGGCTCAAACGATGGGTCAGCTCTCGGGCTGTCCCGAAAGTCGGGCCCAAGCTTCAAGGCCAAAAACATATGCTGGAAAGCTTACTGGAAGCCTGCACGGTTTAACACGCCCGCCGCACGCGTGTCAAGAAAGACTCAAGTAGGCAGAGTAGGTAGTAGACAGTAGTCAGTAGTCAGTAGTCAGTAGCGCTCCGCGTTACGGGCGCAACCGCTGGCTCCCGGATGATTCGCTGAAGAAAGGTTTTCTACTGACTACTGTCTACTGCTTTACGCCTACTGTCTACTGCTTTGTCTACTGCTTTGCTAAGATTGCCCGCATGCGTATCAGACCTGCCGTGCGCCTGCGCGGTCGTTTACGAGTTCCCGGTGACAAGTCCGTCTCGCATCGTGCGGCGATTCTGGCTTCGCTCGCCGTGGGGCGCACGCGTATCGAGAACTTCTCTTCGAGTGCCGACTGCGCCTCGACGCTCGAAGCCCTGCGCGAGCTTGGCGTGAGCATCGAGAGAGACGGAAGCGTTGTGCGTATCGAGGGCGTGGGCACTTACGTAGGCGCGCCGCGCTTTCGTCCGTCCGCACGTCCGCTCGACTGCGGCAACTCGGGCACGACGATGCGACTGCTGGCGGGCGTGCTTGCCGCGCAACCCTTCACTTCGACGCTCACGGGCGACGACAGCTTGAGCCGGAGACCCATGCGCCGCGTCATCGAGCCGCTGGAGTTGATGTATGCGCGCGTCGAAGCTGTGGACGGGCATGCCCCCCTGCGCGTCGAAGGGCAGAGGCCGCTCAAAGGCATTCGCTATGAGATGCCCGTCGCCAGCGCGCAGGTGAAGTCTTGCATACTGCTGGCGGGTCTCGGCGCTGAAGGACGCACAGAGGTCGTCGAGCCACAGGCGCAGACGCGCGACCATACCGAGCGCATGCTCCGCTGGTTCGGCGTGACGGTCGAGACGCGCGAAGTGGAGCACGGCGGCGCGCGGCAAGATAAACATCACGACCCTGTGCGACAGGACGAGCGTCACGACGGCGCACGGCGGGACGAGCATGACGACGATGCGCGGCAGGACGAGCGCCGCGTCGTCGCGCGGCAAGACGAGCGCCGCGTCGTCGTGATGCTCGAAGCCGGGGCGCGTCTGCATGCGCGCGATTTGACGGTGCCGGGCGACATCTCTTCCGCGGCCTTCCCGCTCGCTGCCGCCGCGATGCTGCCCGGCTCGGAGCTAGAGCTTTTCGGAGTCGGACTCAACCCGACGCGAAACGCCGTGCTGGACGTGCTCACCTCGCTCGGCGCGTGGCTCCGGATCGAGGACATGCGCGAGCAGTCCAACGAGCCTGTCGGCGACATACGCGTGCGGGGCACGGACGGTCTCGCGCCAAAGGTCGGGGCCCGTGACCTTTCAAAGACCGGGGCCGGCGGCCTTATCCGCGGCGAGTTGATCGCGCAGTTGATCGACGAGTTGCCGGTGCTCGCCGTCGTCGGCACGCGGGTCGAGGGCGGGTTGGAGATTCGCGATGCGCGCGAGCTACGCGTGAAGGAGTCAGACCGCATCAGCGCGACGGTCGCAAACCTGCGCGCGATGGGCGCGGAGGTCGAAGAGTACGAAGACGGGCTGCGCGTCTCGGGGCCCACACGCCTCCGCGGCGCGCGGCTTCAATCCTTCGGCGACCACCGCATCGCGATGGCCTTCGCCGTCGCGGCGCTGACTGCTGAAGGCGAGACGGAGATCGAAGGAGCCGAAGAGTGCGTCCGCATCTCCTTCCCCGAATTCTTCCCTCTGCTCGAATCGTTGACCGAAAGATGAGCGAACGCCGAGTCGTCATCACCGGCTTCATGGGCGCGGGCAAGACGACCGTGGCGAACGCGCTCGCGCGTCTGCTCAAAGACTCCTTCATCGACATAGACGAGTCAGTTACAAAGATCGAGGGGCGCACTCCCCAACAACTAATCGACGAAGAAGGCGAGGAGTTTTTCCGCGAGGCGGAGACGCGTGCTTTGCGGCTCGCGCTGGAAGAGGGGCCCGCGCGCGTCATCGCCACGGGCGGAGGGGCCTGGACTATGAGGCGCAACCGCGCGCTCGTCGCCGCCGGGCGGTGTCTCTCGGTCTGGCTCGACGCGCCGTTCGAGTTGTGCTGGCGACGCATCACGGCGAGCGGCGGCGGAACAGACCGGCCTCTGGCGCGAAACCCCGAGCGCGCACGCCGCCTCTACGAAGAGAGGCTCGCGGCCTACCGCCTGGCAGACCTGCACGTGAGCGTGACGCCGCACAAGTCAGCCGATGAACTGGCCGACGAGATCGCCGTCGCACTCGGCACAAGCGGTTAGCGAATTCGCTCGACACGAGCGACTAGCGATTCGTTTGCGCGCTCCACCCGCGGCGCGCTAAAGTTTCCGCCCGGACAGGAACGAACGAGGGAACATGAGCAACACGCACGAAGACGCGAAAGCACTCCGCCTCCCGAAGCAACTCGCGAACGCGCACAACTGGAAGCACCTCGCGCGCTGGCACGGAGAAGGCTTCTACGAACTTGCAACCGAAGACACAGACGACGTGCGCGTGCGTCTGTTCTTCACGCCGCAACTCTTAAACGACGCTGAAGAGATTCTCTATCGCCAGATCGTCAACGCCACACGCTTCCCCGGCGTGCGGATGGTTGTGATTACGCCCGACGCGCACTACGGCTACGGCGTCCCCGTCGGCTGCGTCCTCATCACCGACGCGGAGACCGGCGCAATAGCAATGGGGCCCGTGGGCTACGACATTGGTTGCGGGATGATGTCGGCGCGGTCGAACGTCGAGGCTGAGGCGGCGACGCCGGAGCGGAGGCTTGAGTTCAACCGTGCGGTGATGGGGCGTGTGAATATGGGCTTCGGGGGGAAGAGTCGGCGTTTGGGACGGCTCTCCGAGACGGAGTTCGAGAATCTCGTGCGCGGCGGGGCGGAGTATTACGTCGAGCAGTACGGGGCGACGTTTGACCGTAGCCGCGCCGAGCGCCACCGGATTCCCGTGGACGACGAGTGGCGGATTCCCTGGGGCAGGAAGGGCCGGCCCGAGCGTGGATTGGATCAGATGGGGAGCCTCGGCGGCGGGAATCACTTCATCGAGCTTCAGCGCAGCAGTCAAACCGGCACGCTCTTCTTACAGGTGCATACGGGCAGTCGCGGCTTCGGCCACGGGCTGGCGACCAACTACTTCGAGCTGGCGCGCGAGGAGCACCCGGAGCTTCTCAAAGACATAGACCTCGGCTACTTCACGCCCGAGTCGAAGCACTACAAAGACTACTTGAACGCGGTCGCAGCGGGCGGCAACTTCGCCATCCTGAATCGCCTCGTCATCTTCGAGCAGGTCTCGGAGGCGTTCCGCGAAGTCTTCGGCGAGAATCTGGAACTCGTCTATGAGATCAGCCATAATCTGGTACAGAAGGAATGGCATCCGGAGTTCGGCGACGTGTGGGTGCATCGAAAGGGAGCGACGCGCGCCTTCCCCGCGGGACATCCCTTCCTGAAGGGAAGCGTGTGGGAGCAGACCGGCCATCCAGTCCTGATACCGGGCAGCAACAAGGACTGGAGCTATATCCTGCGACCACTCGCGGGCGCTGAGCGCAGCGGCTTCTCGGTCAATCACGGCGCGGGCCGACGCATGTCGCGCGGCGAGGCTGCGCGCACGCTCTCGCAGCGCAAGATCGACGACGAGTACCGCGAGGCAGGCATTCAGGTCAACGCGGACGGTCGCGTTCCCTTGGACGAGGCCGCGGCGTGCTACAAGGCTTCGGAGGAGGTTGTCGCGGCGGTCGTCGGCGCGGGGCTTGCCGAAATCGAGCATAGCCTCTGGCCGCTCGCCTCTCTGAAGGGCGTGGACGAGAAGCGCGGGCGGAAGGGCAAGGGGAAGCGTGAGCATACGCGCGGCAGCGCCGAGGGCAAGAAGACGAGCGAGCACTTCTGAAAAGTCTCTCGTTCAACTGAACGTCTCTCGCTCAACTGAACCGCTAACGCCCTTGGGATGAATAGCAAAAAGGACGTGAAGCCGTGAAGGGCGCAATAATAGATGGTCTAAGTATGCCGCCCCTTCAGGGCTTCATCTCTTTTACGTTGATGACCCAGGGACGTTGCCCTGGCTATCTCATCTTGCCCCTTTGGGGCTTTGAACACAGCCTCAGAGCGCCGCGTTCACTCTCGACGAAATAAGGGCCCAAGAGTCTCTCGCTGACAGGCCCTTTCGCATCCTTACTCTCAAAAAATTTCAGTCATGAGGCGTCGCCGTTCTGTTGCGCGCGCAGGAGTTTGAGGAGTGCGCTCTCTTCGACGGTGTACTCGGGCTGCTGACGCTGTATCAGTCGGCGCGCGCGCCGAGGGCGGAACTCATCGATTGAGCGGCCACGCATGTATGCTTCGAGCACCGACGGATGGATATAGCACGAGCGGCAGACCGTGGGCGTGTTGCCGAGGTGCTCGGCCACGCGCTTGACGGCCGTCGCCAGATTTCGCTTCGCCTGCCTCTCCACTTCGCAGCACCCGATCTCGGCCAGCTCCGACGCCGCCAGAAGCGTCCCGCCCCACGTGCGAAAGTCTTTCGCCGAAAACTCCGCCCCCGCCGCGGCCTTGATATATTCGTTCACGTCGCGCGGGCTGACGGGATATGTCTTGCCGTCCACGCCGACGTACTGGAAGAGCTTCGCCCCGCCGAGTGACTTGATGTCGCTCACAAGCGCGGCCAGTTCTTCATCGACGAGAATGCGTCGATGCTTGATGTGATGCTTGCCCGTAAACTTGAAGACGAGACGGCCACCGCTTTCGATTTCGAGATGGCGATTCCTGAGGGTCGTCACGCCGTAGGTGCGATAGCGCCTGACGCTCTCTTCCGAGCCGACGCGGAAGTATAGATCGTTGATGAGCCGGACGATGACGGCGAGCACGCGCTCTTTACACAGTCCTTCGCGGGCGATGTCCTCGTTCGTCTTGCGCCGGAGCGCAGGCAGAGCCGCGCCGAAGCGCTCGATCTTCTCGTACTTGCGCAGCGCACGCCGGGCCGTGAACGAAGCATGGTAGATGCGCTGCACGCGCCCGGCCCGGTCGAGGCCGATGGCCTGCAAGCGACCGCGCGGCGTGGGCGAGATTCTGACCTCGCGCCAGGCCGGTGGGATGACTAAAGACTTGATGCGTTCGAGCGCCGTCTCGTCTTCTACGCGGCGTCCGGCGGCGGTCTCGTAATGGAAGCCGCGCGACTTCGAGCCGACCCTGCGCCACCATTTCGCGCGCTTGTCGCGTGTAACGCTTCCGGCCAACACGTGCGGCGCGTTGTTCTGTTGGATTGCAGCTTCGACGCTCGACATTTTCTTAACAACCCCTTGCTTGCACCGCACGCCGCTCCCCGGAAGTTGCCGAGCGCCGCGTCTCTAAGTCTTACCAAAGAAAGGCGGGCCGCTCTCTGACCCGCATCCGACTGCGTCCCGAAATCGAGATGCGGGATGGGTTCGGCCCGACCTTTCACTTACAAACTTCGGGCCGCACTGTTACAAACTTCGGGCCGCCGCCGAGCAGCCTCTGCCCGAGCGTGAAAAGAAAAAGACGCCGACGGGCAGCGTCTTCAAAGTTTTAGTGTTTGCCGAGAGGGGGCGGAAGCTTCGGCGGCGGAGTTTTTAAAACCCCTGACGGTCGCGCGCGTGGCCGCCTCAACTGGCCGAGACGCTTGTGCCCTGCTGCGCGTGCGCGGCGGGCTGGTAGTAGAGTATGCGATTGCAGTTGTCGCAGATGATGATCTCTTCGCCGCGGCGGATTTCCGACATCACCTGGGGCCTAAGCAACATGAAGCAGGCCGAGCACGAATTGTTACGCGCCTCGGCCACGGCCACGCCGTCGCGTATGCGCGAGACGATGCGCTGGTATGTGCCCTTCACGTTCGCGGGGAGCGAGGCGAACATGCGCTCGCGCTCGCGTCGGCGCGCTTCCAGTTCTTCAGACCACGCGCGCGTATGCTCCTCGAAGGCGCGAAGGCGCTCCTCGTGCTCCGCGCGCATGCGCGCAAACTCAGGCTCGCGCTCCGCCAGACTCTTCTCCGCCGTCTCGGCGGCCTCCATCTGTTCGAGGACTTTCGTCTCCAACTCCGAGATGTGCTTGCGCGCGGCATCTCGCTCGCGCAACGCCGCCTCGTAGACCTTTGCGTTGGTCGATGACATCAGGTCGCGCTCGGCCTTCTCCATACGTATGCGCTGCTCGGCCAGCTCTCGGTCGAGTTGTGCGCGGCTCTCGCGCGCCGAGCCGCCCGCCTGTTCGAGCGCCTTAAATTCAAAGGCGCGCTGATCGAACTCACTTTCGATCTCGGCGCGCCTTTGTGGGATTGACTCCAGTTCGGACTTTAGCCTGCGGATGCCCGTATCGACATTTTGCAGGGCGATCAACTGCTCCAATTCCGCTTTCACTCTTATCTTACTCCTCTTCAAAACAACAAAGGGGCGACGCTTACTTTACGCCGCGATTATGAAAGAGTCATTTTCTCAGATGCGTCGGCGAGAGACAAGCGGGGACAACGGCAGTGACAAGTGACGAGCTAAAACAAGTCTGAAGTCTGAAGGCTGGAGTCTGAAGTCATGCGGAGAAGATACTGCACACATGAGACGGGAGTTAGCCGGAGAGTCCGCGTCGAGATCAGTCAGGAGTTCACGTCTAAGTCAGCCATGAGTTCTCGACCGCCGTCTTGTTTTGACTCCAGCCTTCAGACTCCAGACTCCAGACTTACCATGTTAAAGTCTCCGAACTCATGAGTGGGGCCCGCCTGTTCGTCATCATCAACAATGCAGCCGCGCGTGCGCGTGCGGCCTGGCCGCGCGTGAGAGAGGCGCTCGCGGGCGAGGGCGTAGGCTTCGAGGCGCACGAGTCTTTGAGGCCGGGCGAGACAGAAGAGCGCACGCGCGCGGGTCTCGCCCGAGGGTTCGAGACAATCGCGGTCGTGGGTGGTGATGGGACTCTGAGCGCGGCGGCGGGCGGCTACTTCGAGCCGTGCGAAGGGCTGCATGAAGGCGAAGCGCCACGCGCCGTCAATGCTTCGGCGGCGCTCGCTTTGCTGCCCGCGGGGACTGGAGACGACTTCGCGCGAGGGCTTACGGGTGGCCGACGCGAGCCGCTCGAAGCGTGGCTCGCGCGTCTCGTCCGACACTGCCGCCGCGACATTGATAATGTCTCGGACGAGACCGATGTCTCGAACGCAACTGATGTCTCAGATGCAACCAATGTTTCAGACGAGTCTGATGTTTCGTTTAAGAGTGCCGCTGGCTTTCAACGTTCGGCGACGACGCGCGACCAGTCCGAGACGACGCGCGGCGTGGACGTGCTTTTGGGGAGTGTTGACGGAGGGGCGCGGCGATTCGTCTGCCTGAACGCGGCGACGCTCGGGATCGGCGCGGAGGTCGCGGGGCGCGTGGCGTCGCAGGGGCCCAACCTCAGGCGTCTACCGGGCGAAGCGCGTTTCGCTCTGGCCGCCGTGCGCTCGCTCGCGGCGTGGCGCAACCGGCGCGTGCGCGTTTCTGTGGACGGGCGCGTGTGGGAGGAGTGCGCGACAAACCTCATTGCCATCGCCAACGGAACCTACGCGGGCGGCGGCATGAACTTCTCGCCGGAAGCGAGCCTAACGGACGGGCTGCTCGACGTGCTCACGGTCTGCCGTCTCTCGCGCGCCGAACTCATACGCGAACTCACGCGCGTACATCGCGGCGGCCACATCAATAACCCGAAGGTCAAACTCACGCGCGGCACGCATGTCCGCGTCGACACTGTGGACGATGCGGACTCACTCGGCATCGAAGCCGACGGCGACCCGCGCGGCCACACGCCCGCAGACTTCCGCGTCCTGCCCGCTGCGCTACGCGTCGTCTTCTGAAAGATAAGCCTCAGGCTTTGAGCAGCGCACGCGCGCGTGCGAGGACGTTGTCGGGGTTGAAGCCGAGTTCACTGAGCGCCGTCGGGCCCGGCGCGGAGGCTCCGAAGCGGTCGAGGCAGATGCAGTCGCCGTCAGGGCCCACGTATCTGTCCCAACCCAGACGCGCGGCGGCCTCGATTCCGAGTCGCGCTTTGACGGAAGGCGGGAGGACGCTCTCGCGGTACTCCTTCGACTGCTCCTCGAACAGTTCCCAGCACGGCATCGAGACGACGCGTGTGGGCACGCCCTCCTTCTGCAACTGTTCGCGCGCGTCGATGCAAAGCCCGACTTCGGAGCCGGTCGAGAGCAGTATGAGTTGCGGCGTTGCAGCCTTCCCTTCGGCGTCGGTCGCGTCGGCGAGCGTGTAAGCGCCGCGTCGTGTGCCCTCCGCCGATGCGTAAACTGCTGTACGGTCGATGAGCGCAACTTTCTGCCGCGTGAGGATAAGCGCGGTGGGCGCGTGCTGGCGGAGGATTGCGAGCCGCCAAGCCTCGCGCACTTCATGCACGTCTGCCGGGCGTATGACGTACAGGTTCGGGATGGCGCGCAGACCCGCGAGTTGTTCGATGGGCTGATGCGTGGGCCCGTCCTCGCCTAGACCGATTGAGTCGTGCGTGAAGATGAAGATGGCCTGCACGTGCGAGAGCGCGGCGAGGCGAATCGCGGGCTTCATGTAATCGGAGAAGCACATGAAGGTCGCGCCGAAGGGGATGAGGCCGCCGTTGAGACTCATGCCCGTCAGAGCCGCGCCCATCCCGTGCTCGCGTATGCCGAAGTGAAGGATGCGCCCTTCGTATGAACCCGGCTGGAAGCTGCCGCCATCCTTGATGTCCGTGTTGGTCGAAGGGCCTAAATCAGCCGAGCCGCCGACGAGCATGGGCATATGCGGCGCAAGCGCGTTGATGACTTCGCCGCTCGCCTGCCGCGTCGCCATCGACTTCGCATTCTCGAACGAAGGCAGGTGCGACTCCCAACCTTCGGGCAGCTCGCCGCTCATCGTCGTGCGCCACGCCGCGCCGAGGTCATCGAACTGGCTCTCGTACTTTTCGACCAGCGCATCCCACTCGCGCTCCTGCCCCGCGCCGCGCTCGACGCTCTTGCGAAACTGCGCGAGCGCCTCTTCAGGGATATAGAACTCTTTATCTTCGGGCCAGCCCAAAGCGCGCTTGGTCGCCTTCACGGCCTCTTCTCCGGGCGCGTCGGAGTGCGCTTTGCGCGTCCCTTGCGACGGCATCCCGAAGCCGATGATGGTCTTGACGGAGATGAGCGACGGGCGGTCTGTGACGGCTTGCGCGTCGCGGATGGCCTGCTCAATCGCGTCGAGGTCGTTGCCGTCCTCGACGGTCGAGGTGTGCCAGCCGTAAGCTTCAAATCTCTTCGGCACGTCTTCCGAGAAGGCGAGCGAGGTGAAGCCCTCGATGGTCACGTGGTTGTCGTCGTAGAGGTAGATGAGCTTGCCGAGTTTGAGATGACCCGCGAGCGACGCGGCCTCGCTCGCCACGCCCTCCATCAAATCGCCGTCCGAGACGATGGCGTAGATGAAGTTGTCTATCAGCGGGAAGCCTTCGCGGTTGAAGCGTGCAGCGAGATGAGCCGCGCCCATCGCCATCCCGACGCCGTTGGCGAACCCTTGCCCGAGCGGGCCCGTCGTAATCTCGACGCCCGGCGTCAGAATGTTCTCGGGGTGGCCCGGCGTCTTCGAGTCCCACTGGCGAAAGCGCTTCAGCTCTTCGAGCGGCAGGTCGTAGCCCGTCAGATGCAGAAGCGAGTAGAGCAGCATCGAGCCGTGACCGGCTGAGAGAAGGAAGCGGTCGCGCCCACGCCACTTCGGGCTGTGCGGGTTATGACGCATGAAACGCGTCCAGATGGCGTAGGCCATCGGCGCAGCGCCGAGCGGAAGGCCGGCGTGGCCCGACTCGGCGCGCTGCACCGCGTCCAAAGCGAGTGCGCGGATAGTGTTGATGCAAAGCTGGTCGAGTTCGGGCGTGGTGTCTCTGGTCGGCGTTGACGCGCTCATCTTTTGTCTCCGTGCTTTGAAGTTATGAAATACGGCGGCAGCCATCATACAGAAAGAGCGGGCGGGTGACGAGGGAAGTTGTACGGTAAGCAGAAAAGAGGCGTTGCGTCGATGTAAGTGGCGGCAAAAAAGAGGAGGAACCGAGCCGCGTCAGCGGCGGAAGAATGTAGCCCACGGCGCGAGCCGTGGGCAGACGCAAGCAAAAGGGATGAAGCCCCGGAGGGGCGAAAGAAATTCGAGCATGAGAACATCGCTGCTCGAATTTCTTTCGCCCCTCCGGGGCTTTGATATTTTTATCTACTCCTGTCCCACGGCTCGCGCCGTGGGCTACATTCTTCCGCCGCTAATGCGGCTGGCTTCCGCCCCTGATGGGGCTGGCCTCACCTTCTCTCCTTCAGCGCTCAGCGCCGACGGCTCGCGCGGCGTTGACGCGACCGCCCGAAGAGACTTTGCCCTTGAGCGTATCGAGCTTATCGACGGAGTTCAGCAGACGCTCGCGCAACTCTTTGGTCGAGAGGTTCGGCTCGACCGAGAGCACGAGCGCGGCGACGCCCGCGACGAACGGCGTCGCCATCGAAGTGCCCGAGTGCTCTTCGTAGCCGCCGTCGAGCCAAGTGCTCAGGATTTCCCTGCCGGGCGCGGCGACGTGGACGTTCTTCGCGCCGTAGTTTGAGAACGAGGCCAGCTCGTCGCGCCGGTCGAGCGCGGCGACCGAGATGACGTTCGGCAGTTTGTAGTTCGCAGGGAAGTGCGGCGTGCGGTCTGCATCCTCCGAGTCGTTGCCGGAGGCGGCGACGAAGAGAATGTCCGCTTCGCCCGCCTTGCGGATCACGTCTTCGAGCGCCTTTGAACGCGAGCGCGAACCCCAGCTCGCGCTGATGACGCGGACGTTGACGCCGTCGCGCTTGCGCTCGATGACGTAGTTGATCGCTTCAATCGCATCCTTCGTCGTGCCGAAGCCGCCCTTACCCATAAACTTCAAAGGCATGATCTCGACCTTCCAGTTGACGCCCGCGATGCCGAGATTGTTGTCGCCCTCCGCGCCGACAATGCCCGCGCAGTGCGTCCCGTGGCCGTTCTCGTCCATCGGGTCGCGCGAGCGGTCTGCGGCGCTGAAGCCGTTGAAGTCGTCAACGACGCCGAGTTGTCGGTCGAAGTACATCTCCATATCGGCGGGGCGGTGCCACATGTTGTTCGCAAGGTCTGGGTGCGTGTAATCGACGCCGCTATCGAGGACGGCGACGACGACCTTCTCGCTCCCGTGCGTCTTCGACCAAGCCGCGCGCGCGCCGATGTCTGCGTCCGCGCGCCCCTCGCGCTGTCCCGTGTTGATGAGGCCCCACTGCTCGGAGAGCAGCGGGTCGTTCGGGCCCCCCTGTGGGTCGGACGAGACGAAGCGCCCATGTATGCTGTGCGCGTCGAGCGGCTCGACCCTGATCTGGAAGTTCGGCTCGGCGTACTCGACTTCGGGAAGCGCACTGTACTCTGCGGCGACCTCCGTGGCCCCCTCGCCGTCGAGGTCGTCGATGGCAGCGAGTCCATCGACCGACTCGATCTCGTCCTCGACGCGGTCGTGCAGGCGCGACGCGATGGCCTGAATCCGCTCCTCCGAGATTCCGGGCTTGAAGCGGACAAGCACTTCTGCTTCCGCATCGTCGGCGTCAACATCCACATCCGGCGTGTGCGGCGCAGGCGCGACAGTCCGCGTTGAAACGACCCTGCGTTCCAACACAACGCTTCGCTTCCAATCCCAACGCTCGACCCGCCCCGCGATTGCGGCCAGCATCACGAGCGCCGCCGCCAGCGCCAAATGAACGGTGTAATTTCTCCGGTTCATTGCTTACTCCCTTTTAGAGATTAGAGGCTGGAGGCTGGAGGCTAGTTGAATACAACTTATTTTTAGCTAGCCTCTAGTCTCTAACCTTTCAAATCAAATCTTATGGTTCGCCCCGTTAAAGTCGTACAGACGTATCTGATTGCGGTCTGCGCGATACTCGTAAGCCTTGCCACGCGCGCTCAGGCGTATGCGCCAGCCGGAAGTCATCATCATCCCGCTCATCTCGCCGCGCGTGGGCGCACCGAGCGCCGTGTTGGGGAAGTCTGCCTCCTCGACCGAGTCTTCGCCAATCTCGCCTTCAGGGACGCCGAGCCGAGCCGCGAGGTCTCGACGCGCATGCGCGACCGCGTCCTGCTTGCCGTAAGCCATTAGTCTCCCGCTCCCCATCCGAAAGTTGTCCGTCGAAACTTTAATACGAGCCAGCATGCGTCCTCGTTTAAATTTTCGACGCCGCACCGCGCCCGAACATTCTGCGCCCGCCGCGGGAAAAAGTGAAGGGGGAAGGAAGTAGACGGTAGTCAGTAGTCAGTAGTCAGTAGTCAGTAGCGCTCCGCGTCACGCGCGCAGCCGCTCACTCCCTGATGACTCGCCGGAGAAGGTTTTCCTACTGACTACTGTCTACTGTCTACTGTCTACTTGCTACTGTCTACTGTCTACTTCCTACTGTCTACTTCCTTCCCCATCCAACCTTCTGCATCCAAGTTCGCATCAATGAAGACATCACGCCGAACGTTCCGCTGATGCGCCGGATATCTCCCGGCGACCGTAGATAATTTCCGTCCATCCCTAGACCCGCGACAGACGGGTTCGGGCAAGTGCAAACTTTTTTTCGGAGGCCCACACGATGAAAGCCAGGCTCCTCGTACTCTTCGCGCTCTTAGTGTCTCTGAGCGTACAAGTGTCTCTGAGCACGTACGCACAGACGCCGCGCCGCACGCGCGCTGCCGTGACAGACGCCGCGGCGGCAAACGCACACGGCCAAACAACGCCGGACGCCTCATCACGGCGCGCTTCGCAGACGGCGGCGCGCGCCGCGCAGACGCTTCCCATACGCCGCGTCATCCTCTACAGCAACGGCGTCGCATACGTCGAGCGGCGCGGCACCGTCTCGGGTCACGCCGAGATAGACCTCTCGTTCAAGCAGTCGCAGGTGGACGACGTGCTCAAGTCGATGGTCGTGCTCGACCTCGGGCGCGGGCGCATCGGCGCGGTAAGCTACAACTCAAGTGCGCCCCCCGCGGCGCGCATGGCCGACATCCCGTTCTCTATTGCTTCGGCGACGCAGGGCGGAGCGACCGGAGGACTGGCAGGCGTCCTTGGTCAGTTGCAGGGCGCGCGCGTCGCCGTCACGACCAACGGGGGACGCACGGCCACAGGCTCGATCCTCACCGTCGAGGAGCGCCACACGCAGGCAGACCCCTCGAAGCCACCCTCAAACACACACGCGCTCGTCATCGCTTCTGACGGCGGCGAGCTGTCGAGTTTCGATTTGTCGGAAGTGCGTGCCGTCCGCCTCTTAGACGACGGTGCGCGGCGCGACATAGGCGAGTTCGCGTCTGCGTCGGCGAGCGCGCGGCGTCGCGATGCCAAGACCATCACCGTCACCTCCGACGGCGCGGGCGCGCGCGAGATGCTTGTCAGCTACACGGTAGCCGCGCCCATCTGGAAGACGACCTACCGCGTCGTGCTCGACTCCGAGGGCAAGCCCTTCTTTCAGGGCTGGGCGATTGTCGATAACGTGAGCGACGAGGACTGGACTGACGTGCGTCTCTCGCTCATCTCCGGCTCTCCGGTCTCTTTCATCCAGCCGATACAGCAACCCTTCTATCGCTACCGGCCCGTCGTCCCCATGCCCGATGATTTGAAGCTCTCGCCGCAAGTTTACGAGCCGGAGACGGGCGAAGCTGCGGGCGGCGGCTCCGCCACGGGGCGCGTCGTAGACCCGAACGGCGCGGCCATCCCGGGCGCAAGCGTGACGCTCAGGAACGAAGCGACGGGGCAGGAATATTCGGCGAGCACGAACAGCGATGGCCTCTTCGTGGCGTCTGGTCTCATGCCGGGCGGCTACACCGTCACCATCAATGCGGCGGGCTTCAACACTTGGGCCGCTTCGGGCGTACGCGTCGGCGTTGTCCGCGCAGCGCATCTGAATGCGACGCTCAAGGTCGGCTCCGTCTCGGAGACCGTCACCGTCACCGGTGAGACTTCACAAGCGTTCACACGGACGAATAATATAAGCAACCTCGCGCTGATGTCGCCCGGCGTCACGAGTGCGGGCAAGTTTAGCGCGGCAGTGTCTCTGAGCGAGGCCATCGCGGGCGGCAACTCGGGCGTCGAGGCCGCAGCCGAAGGCGGCGAAGTGGGCGACCTCTTCGAGTACCAGATCGAGCAGCCCGTCACCGTCAGGCGCGACCGCTCGGCGCTCATCCCCATCCTTCAAACCCGCATGGAGGGCACGCGCGTCTCGGTCTTCAACCAGACGGCGGGGCGCACACGCCCGATGTCCGGGCTGCTTCTGAAGAACACTTCACCCTTGACGCTCGAAGGCGGCGCGCTCACCGTCATCGACGGCAACGCCTACGCGGGCGAGGCACTCTTAGAACGCCTCAAGCCCGAAGAGAAGCGGCTCGTCTCCTTCGCGCTCGACCTCGGCACGCTCATCACCGTACGTGAGGACGAGGACGACACGCCCGCCTTCGCCGTCCGCATCGTGAACGGCACGCTCTACGCCACGTATCACCACCGCGAGAAGAAGACCTACACGCTCACCAACCAGACCGAGCATGCGCGCACCGTCTACGTCGAGCATCCAGTGCGCGACGATTGGGAGCTTGACGACAAATTGACGCCCGCGCCCGACGGCAAGAGCCAGAGCTTCTACCGCTTTCGCGTCGAGCTGAAGCCACACGAGACGCGCACGCTCGTCGTCGCCGAACGCGAAGAGGGCACGGAGACTTACGCGCTCACGAACGTTACGTCCGAACAGATCGTGCTCTTCGTCACACGCAAATACATCGACGACGGGACGCGCGCGGCGCTCCAAAACATACTCGACCTCAAAGGCCGCCTCGCCGCCGCCAACAGGCGCGCCGCCGAGATCGACCTTGAGATTGCGGAGATCGGCGTTGACCAGAAGCGCCTGCGCGAAAACATCGAAGCGCTCAACAGTACAGCCGAAGCGCGACAGCTCATCACACGCTACATCCAGAAGGCCGACCAGCAGGAGACGCGTCTCGAACAGCTCGCACGCGACAAGCAGGCCGCGACCGAAGAGAAGACACGCTTGCAAGCGCAGCTCGACGCAGCCCTCCGCGCGCTCGCCCTCAACCGCGACCTCGCAGCAGTCCGACCGCGTTGAAGGCAAAAGGCAAAAGGCAAAGTTCAAAAGGCAAAAGTGACGACAATGACCAGCGCGGCCCCGTGTCTTACACTTTTGAACTTTGCCTTCAACGCAGGTCGCCGAAGAGATGTTGGAGGAGGACGCAGACGGTGATGGCCGCCGTCTCGGCGCGGAGCGTGCGCCCGCCGAGTGTGATGAGCGTCCAGCCGTGCTCGCGTGCGTGCGTGAGTTCTTCATCGTCCCAGCCGCCTTCGGGGCCCACGAGTGCGACGAGGGCGTCGGGGCGCGCGGCGTTGCCTTCTGCGTTGAGTGAGTAAAGGCCGACGCCGCTTCGTTCGGTGAAGAGGACGCGCAACCCTTTGGCGTGCGGCTCGCCCGCGACAAGGCGCAGTTCACTCGCGACGGGTTTGGCGTCGTGGGCGACTAGATTATCGAACGCGACCGGCGTTGAGACCGTAGGCACCCGCGCACGTCCCGACTGCTTCGCCGCTTCGAGCGCGAGACGCCGCCAGCGTTCGACGCGCCGGCCCGCATCGCGCTCGACGCGCCGGCCCGCATTGCGCTCATCGCGTGGTCGCACGTCGGCGCGCTTTGTCAGGACAGGCACGATGGCGTGTGCGCCCAACTCGGTCGCCTTCTGCACGACGAGGTCGAACTTCTCGCCCTTCAAAAGCGCGACGGCGAGCGTCAACTCAAGCGGCGATTCCGGACGCGGCGGCTCAGCCCGCCCGCGCACTTCGAGCTTCGCCCCTTCCCTTCGCGCGCCCGCCTCCGAACTGCGCCCGCCCGACTCCGACACGATGCACGCGAACTCGCGCCCCTCGCCATCGAACACATAAGCCTCGTCGCCCGCGCGCAGCCGCAACACGTCGCGCAAGTGCCGCGACTCTTCCTCTGACAGCACGACCCGCGCGCCATCCGGCGCGAAAGCACTCGGCGGCGCATAGAACCTTCGTCGAGTCATAACTCAACAATGGTGATAAGTGATGAGTGATAAGTGATGAGAAAGAAAAGAGGGTCTTGTTTTTTCTTATCTCTTATCTCTTATCTCTTATCACTTATCTCTTATCTCTTATCTCTTATCTCTTATCACGCATCACTCTGCCTAAATTGTCATCGCCACCCACTCGCCATCCTGCGTGACCTCACAGTGGTCGAAGCCGAGTTCGCGGAGGCGCGTGCGTACCTGTTCGGCCTGTGTTTCGAGTATGCCGGAAAGAATCAGTCGCCCGCAGGTTGCGCCCACGAGCGCGGGCAGGAGCGGAAGGATTACGTCGGCTGTCAGGTTGGCGCAGACGAGGTCTGCGGAAGCGTCTGTGTCAACGACGGTGCCGACCCGGAAATGGATGCGTCCGGCCACGTTGTTGAGCCGCGCGTTCTCTTCGGCGACCGCGACGGCCAGAGGGTCTGTGTCGCACGCTTCGACGCGCGACGTGGGGCGGAGCTTCGCGGCGGCGATGGCGAGAACGCCCGTGCCCGTGCCCACGTCGAGAAAGCTGCCGCCGCGAAAGTGTCTCTCAATCGCGGCCAGACACAGACGCGTCGTCTCGTGCGTGCCCGTGCCGAAGGCCATGCCCGGCTCGACGCGTATGACGATTCGTTCGTCGCCGTCGCCGGGAACCTCGCTCCAAGGCGGCGCGACGACGAAGCGCCCGACCTCCGAGGGCTTCCAGTTCTTCTTCCACTCAGCGAGCCAGTCGCGCCCTTCGACCTCTCGCGGCTCCATCCCACGCACATCCGTTGACGCGAGGCCATAGACTCTGAGCGCATCCGCGAGCGCCGCGCGCACGTGCTCGATCTCGGGCGACGACTCGAAGTAGGCTGCGACGCGCACCTCCTCGCCTTCATCGCCCACAACCTCCGTCCCCAGCGCGCCCGCCTCCATCAACGCATACTCCACCGCCTCGCGCGCACGCGCCGAAAGCGTCAGGTCAAGTGCGTACCAGTTCATGAGTGATAAGTGATGAGTGATGAGTGATGAGTGATGAGTGTCGAGCGTTGAGAGAAGACGCGTTGGTCTCTCTTATCACTCATCACTCATCACTTATCACTTCTCGTCAATGCCCATCTCGCTTAAGGCGCGCGGCGAGTTGCGCCAGTCCTCTTCGACTTTGACGAAGAGTTCGAGGTAGATGCGGTGGCCGACGAGGCGCTCGATGTCTCGACGCGCTTCGGTGCCGATCTCTTTGAGGCGCGCGGCTCCCTTGCCTATGATGATGCGTTTTTGCGAGGGGCGCTCGACGTAGATGGCGCAGTAGATGCGCGCCATCTCTGCCGACACCTCTTCGTAGCGCTCGGTGACGACCGCCGTCACGTAGGGAATCTCTTCGCCGGTGACTTTCAGAATCTTCTCGCGCACCAGCTCGGCGACGATGACACGCATGGGCTGGTCGGTCAGCTCGTCCTCGTCAAAGATACGCTCGCCCTCTGGAAGATTTGCGAAGAACTCTCTGACGAGGTCTTCAAGCTGATCGCCCGTGCGCGCCGAGAGCGGAACGACGCCGCGCCAACCCCCTTCGTGCTCGCGCGAGTACCATTCGATGAGCGGAAGCAAGGCGCGCTTGTCTTCGAGCCTGTCGGTCTTGTTGAGCAGGAGGATGGAGGGCTTGGCGGTCTGCTTGACGAGGTCGAGGACGAAGCGGTCGCCGTTGCCCGTCGGGACGCTCGCGTCGCGTATGAGGCAGACGAGATCAACGCCTTCGAGCGCATCGTGGACGGCGGCCATCATGCGCCGGTTGAGGAGATAGCCGGGCTGGTGTACGCCCGGCGTATCGACCAAAACGATCTGTCCCTCGCGTCGTGTAATCACGCCGCGAATCTGATGGCGCGTCGTCTGCGGCTTGTTCGAGACGGCTGCGATCTTCTCGCCGACCATCCGGTTCAAAAGCGTTGACTTCCCCGCGTTCGGCCTGCCGACGAGTGCGACATAGCCGCTGCGATATCCGCCCTGCGTCGTCGCAGTTCCGACTTCGGACTCAACCGATGCCGCTTCGGACTGCGTTGTCTCTTCCTCAGTCATGACTCATCTCGCAGTGACCTCGCATGACTCATCTCGCAGTGACCTCGAAGCTGGCCTCAAGCATCGACGGGTCTGCGGAACTCGTGCCGGCCATCACACGGAATGCGCCCGGCTCGACGACGAAGCGCATCTGCTGATCGTAGAAGCCGAGTTCGGCGCGCGTGAGCGTGAAGCGCAAAGTGCGATGCTCGCCGGGCTGAAGCGTGACGCGCCGGAAGCCCTTTAGCTCTTTTGTGGGGCGCACGCGCGAGGCGGCCACGTCCTGTATGTAGAGCTGCACGACTTCGTCGCCCTCGCGCTGTCCCGTGTTCTCCACATCGACGCTCGCCTCTATGCTTCCCGTCGCCGTGATGCTCTGCGCGCTCAAGTGCAGGTTCGAGAGACGAAAAGTCGTATAGCTCAATCCGTGGCCGAACGCGTAGAGCGGCGTGACGGGCACGTCCAGATACTTCGACGTGTACTTTTCATTGCTCGTCGGGCGACCCGTGCTCGGGTGGTTGTAGTAGAGCGGCTCCTGCCCCACGGTGCGCGGGAAGGTGACGGGCAGCTTGCCGCCGGGGTTCACATCGCCGAAGAGCACATCGGCGACGGCGTTGCCGCCCTGCGTGCCGGGGAACCACGTTTCGAGAATCGCGGGCGAGTTCTCGGCCACCCAACCTATCGTAAGCGGCCGTCCGTTGAATAGCACGACGACGTAAGGCTTGCCCGTCTGTTGGATAGCCTGAATCAACTCCAACTGACGGCCCGGCAGATCGAGCGACGTGCGCGCAGCGGCCTCGCCGCTCATCTCTGCGGTCTCGCCGACGGCGACGACAACGGCGTCCGCATCCTTCGCGGCGCGCACGGCTTCAGCAAACGCGTTCGCGGCGGTCGGTGTCGTCGCGAGCCTCGCGGCCTCTAAGTCAGCGGCGCTCGCGACGTTCGTTCCGCCCGCGCCGCTCGGAGCAGGAGGCGGCGCGTCGTAGTTGCCCGTCACACCCTTGCCTTCGACGCTCAAGCCCTTCGCATACACAACCTTCGTCCGCGGCGAGACCTTCGCTTTAATCCCGGCGAGCAGTGTCACCGTGTCCTGCGCATGGCCGTCGCCCGACCACGAGCCGAGCGTCGCACGCGGGTCGTCGGCCAGAGGGCCGATGACGGCAATGCTGCGCACGCTCTTGCTGAGAGGCAGAGTCTCGTGCTCGTTCTTCAGGAGCACCAGAGAGCGTGCGGCCACCTCGCGCGCCGCGCGCTGGTTCTCCGCGCTCAAGGTCACGGACGCCTCGCGCGACTCTTCAACGTAAGGACGGTCGAACAGTCCCGCGCGAAACTTGACGCGCAGAATGCGCCGGACGGCCTCGTCAACATCGGCCACACGGAGCTTGCCCTGACGTAGAAGCTCCGCGCCGTTCTGGTTGTAGAGACGGCTGACCATCTCCATATCGACGCCCGCCGTCAGACCGAGCCGCGCCGCTTCGCTTCCGTCCGCCGCGTAGCCGTGCGCGATCAACTCCTGCACAGAGGTGTAGTCGCTCACGACCAAGCCGTCGAAGCTCCACTCGCCGCGCAGGATTTTCGTCAGCGTGAAATGATTCCCCGACGAGGGCACGCCGTTCACATCGTTGAAGGCGCTCATCAGAGTGCCGACGCCCGCCTCGACCGCGGCCTTAAACGGCGGCAGGTAGATTTCGCGCAGGCGCTGCTCGCTCATGTCGGTCGTGTTGTACTCACGACCCGCCTCGGCCGCGCCGTATGCGACGAAGTGTTTGGCGCAGGCGACGACGCGGTCGGGCGCTGAATAGTCCGAACCCTGAAAGCCGCGCACGCGCGCACGTGCCATCTGTGAGCCGAGATACGTGTCCTCGCCCGCGCCTTCCGCGATGCGTCCCCAACGCGCATCGCGCGCCACGTCAACCATCGGCGCGAAAGTCCAATGCACGCCCGCCGCACGCGCCTCGGTCGCAGCGACATAGGCCGAGCGCTCCGCGACAGACGTATCCCAACTCGCGGCCTCGCCCAGAGGAATCGGAAAGATCGTGCGATAACCGTGAATCACATCGAAGCCGAAGATAAGCGGAATCTTCAGACGCGACCCCTCGACCGCTGCGCGCTGCAACTCGTTCGTGTTACGCGCCCCGCGCACGCCCAGAGTCGAGCCGAGCAAGCCCTTCCGCGCAAGCTCCAACAGCCCCGCCTCGGCCTTCCCGCCCACGTCGCCGCCGAGTTGCTGCAACTGCCCAAGCTTCTCTTCGAGCGTCATCCGCGCCAGCAGCGCCTCAATCTTTCGCTCGACATTGCTGTCAATCTTTCGCCCGACCTCGTTCTGCGTTCGCGGCCTCTGTGTGCGCGCCTGCCGTCGCTGCGGGCTTGCGCCGACGGGCAAGGCAGAAAGCAGGACGGCGGCGACGAGTATCAGCTTTGCGTGATGCGCGAATTTCATCTTCTGTCTCCCCATAAGGACGGCTGCGTCCGCAAGCCCTCCGCTCACGAACAGGCCTGCGGGCGCGTGATTGTTGTCGCGTTGTCGGGGCGTCACTTGTTCGTGGCGTCGAGCGCGGACTCGCCGTTAAGACGCATGATCTCGAAGGTCATCTCGGCGGAGGCGTACATGTCTTTGACATCGAGCCATTCTTTGACGGTGTGGATGGCGCGCATGCCTGTGCCGAGGTTGGCGCACTCGATGCCGCGCTTGTTGAAGATGTTCGCGTCGCAGCCGCCGCCCGAGGCCATCGTCTCGACTTTGAGACCCATGCGCGACGCCGCCTCCTTCACGAGCTTGACGATGCGGGAGTCGTCCGACACGTCCATCGCATAATACTCGCGCGTGACTTTCGCTTCGACCCGCGCCTTCGTCGTCACGCCTTCGACCGTCACTTCGTACTTCGCCGCCGCGTCTTCAAAGCACTTGACCATGTGCGCGGTCTGGGCTTCGAGCTTCGCGTCGTCGAGCGAGCGCGCCTCGCCAAGGAGCGTGACGAGATTGGTGATGATGTTCGTCGCCTCGCCGCCGTGGATGACGCCGATGTTGGCGGTCGTTTCCTCATCGATGCGTCCGAGCTTCATCGCGTTGATGGCTTCCGCCGCGATGCGTATGGCCGAGATGCCCTGCTCGGGCGCGACTCCGGCGTGCGATTCGAGGCCGTAGATTTTGAACTCGAAGTGATTGGCCGAAGGCCCACGGGTAAAGAGAAAGCCGGGGTCGTCTGAGTCGAAGACGATGCCGTACTTGGCGCGTACTTTCGACATGTCGAGGTGTTTGGCTCCGAGCAGGCCGACCTCTTCGCAGATGGAGAAGACCGCGTCGATGGGCGCGTGCGGGATTGATTGTTCCTGAAGACTGCGAATGGTCTCGATGATGACGGCGACGCCCGATTTGTCGTCGCCGCCTAAGACCGTTGTGCCGTCGGTGCGGATAATGTCGCCCTGCACAATCGGCTTGACGCCGCGACCGGGGACGACCGTGTCCATGTGCGCGCTCATCATGATAGGCTCGGCCGTGGGGACTGTGCCGGGGAAGCGCGCGATGACGTTACCGGTGTTGCCGCCGACGGCCTCGCCCGCTCCGTCAATCTCTACGTCCGCACCCATCTCCTCGCAGAGCGTACGGATACGCTCGGCGACTTCGCGCTCCTCGCGCGAGACGGAATCGATCCGGACTAGTTCGAGCAGAAGATTCTTGATGCGCTCCTGGTTAATCATGCGACTCTCCTCAAAAGAGAATTTCTCACTCAAGTCAAAACGGCTTAGAAACTTGTGCGGGTGTGCCGCCAATCCTACTACACGCGAAGCACCGTGCGCCACGCTCTGGCTCAATGGCTGACTTCGTCGAGCGCGCGTTGAAGTTCGTCAAGCTTGGCCGCGAGTGTGTCTTCGTCAGCGTTAGAGGGGACGCGTATGGGCGGGGCGATACGCACGACGGCGCGCGTGAAGGGTTTGGGTAACTGGAAGCGATCCCAGCTCGGGAGCGTCCAGAAGCGCTCGGCGTTGACCGCGAAGGGCAGTACGGCCTGGCCGGTCTTCTTGGCGAGGAGCAGCGCGCCCATCTTCGCCTCGTGGCGCGGGCCCTTCGGGCCGTCGATGGTGAAGCCCGTGGGACACCCTGCGCGCATGAGCCGCGCCATCTCGACGAGCGCGCCGACGCCGCCGCGTGTGGACGAGCCGCGAGCCGCGCCGTAACCGAATCGCTGAATGAAGCGTGCGATGTACTCGCCGTCGAAGCTGCGAGAGGTCATGACGACGATGCGGCGCGCGCGCCAGAAGTAAGTTGCTAAGAAGATGCGGTCGTGCCAGGAGGTGTAGATGGGGAGGCCGCCACCGCCGCCGGCCTTCTCCCAGTGCTCCCAGCCCTCGACACGCATCCGCACCGTCGCGCCGACCGTGCGGATAAGAAGGTAGAAAATGATGTCGGCGGCGCGGACTGCGAGGCGCTGGCGGAAGGTGTAGCCGGAGAGGTCTGCGAAGCGGTACGCGCGCTCGACGCGCTCGTCCGTTGTCGTCGCCCGTTCAGCGACGCGCGCCTGCTTTTTTGTCGCGGGAGCCTGCATGGTTGTTCGCCGGGCGAGTCTAGCAGAAGGCGGCACGGCGAGGTTAGGAGCCTTCAGGTTTATTCACACTTGACAGTAACGTGCGGAGCGTTTCACCGCAGAGACGCTGAGGACGCAGAGGGGGCGCAGAGTTTT
>JAVRON010000112.1:0-17983 GCA_032162705.1 Acidobacteriota bacterium | reverse complement strand
AGAGGCCACTAACTTACCCCTTCAAATAATCTGCTAAGTGAGACGTTCAAGGCTTTCGCAATGCGTTCGATACTAGTAAGCGAAGCATTTCTCTTACCCCTCTCCACACTGCTCACATAAGTACGATGAAGCTCTGCTAATTCTGCCAACTTCTCCTGAGATATTCCGGCGTCCTTTCTCAATTCACGAATTCGCGCCCCGAAATTATTTAGCAATTGATTTATCGCCATGGGATGACACTATTTCAAATGCAGCTTATAAGTCTACACACTATGAGTAACAGTCGCTCATTTCGTTATTAACCAAACTAAGCGAACACGAAATTTTCGTGCTGTATTGTTCTCAACCTTGTGCTACATTTAGCCCGTACATTTTCACAACAAAACCTGAAGGTACCAACGGCGGGCGCGTATGAGTTTCTGCAACGTTTCCGCCGCAATTTCCCTCGCACAAGCCGCAATGGGTGAGTCGGCACGACGTTTGCACCTCTGCGGCGGGAAAAGCTATTTCCCTGAGGGTTAGGTTTCGCGCGCTTTAATTTTAGCGCGGATTTCAATAGGAATTTGAGGAGAAAAACGACATGTCACAGAACAGACCTGATAACGACAAGGGCAACACTTCGAGCAAGAGCGGCGGCGCAGGCTCCGGCAGTTCGTCCAGCAGTTTCGGCGGCGCGAGTTCGGGAGCGACCGACGCGGGGACGACGCGCGACACCTCGACCGGGCTTTCCACCAGCGGCATCGGTAGCAGCGCGGGCACGGCTACCGCACCCGACAAGGGCGGCATCGCGGCGAAGGCCAAGGAGTACGGGCAGACGGTCGCGGATGCAGCTTCGACAGCCGCCTCGACGGCCAAAGAGTTCCTGAGCGACAAGGCTTCGGTCGTCGGCGACAAGTTTCAAGACCTGCGTAACGTTGACTACGAGCAGGTAGCCAACCAGGCGAAGGACTACGCGCGCCAGAACCCGGGGCAGGCGCTTCTGGTCGCTGCCGCCGCAGGGTTCCTTATCGGCCTGCTCGTCCGCGGTGGCCGCAAGTAAGAGGAACGTTGAGCTATGAGCGCCGCAACGATGAACTGAGTTATTGGTTCATCGACTCATTCTGAACAAATGAGTCAATGAACCATTGAACCAATGAGTCAATCCCTTGGTTCATCGTTGCGGCGTTTTGAACTTCCGCGTTTGCGGAGAGGAGTGTAGTGATGGCCGAAGTTGAGAGAAGGCGAGCCGACGCGCTCGCGACGGCGCAGCCAGCCGCCGATTTAGAGAACCTGCCGACGTTGGTCGGCAAGCTGGGCGACGACGTAATGCGGCTGCTCGACACGAAGCTGAGTCTGGTTAAGGTCGAGTTGAAGGAGGATGCGGCATTCTACGCGCGCAACGGTGCTTTTACAGCCGTGGGTGCGATGGTGGCGCTCATCGGATTCGCGCTCGTCAACGTCGCGGTCGCGTTCTTCATCGCGAACCTGTTCGGCAACAACGCCGGGACGGTGCAGAAGTTCGGGCCCACCAGTTACGGCCTCGGCTTCCTCATCACGGGCGTCGTCTACGTAATCATCGGGGGCGTGATTGTCCTCTTGATGAAGAACAAGCTCGCTGGCTACAACCCCGCACCGACCACCAGCCTCGAAGAGATCAGAAAGGATAAGCAATGGCTGAAGAACGAAATGTAGGGCTCGCGCGCGCGCCCGAAGGCGCGGACGCACCGGATGCGACCAAAGCGGAACTTCAGCGCCGCATGGAGGAAGCGCGCGAATCCATCACACAGACCGTCTCGGAGATCAAGGATACAGTAGTGACACAGTACCAGCAGGTGAAAGATAACATCAGCGACACGCTCGACTGGCGCGAGCATTACAAACGCCATACGCTTCCCTTCACCGCCGGCGCTTTCGTCGTCGGCGCACTCGTCGGCTACGGCGTCAGGGGCGCGTTTGGGTCGGATGATGACGACGACTACGATGAGGATGACGCCCTCGACCAGTCGTCTCGCTCTTATGCCTCCGCGCCGATACTTGGCGGGGCAGCGGCGAGCGCGTACCAGAGCGGCGGCGAGCACGACGCGGACGTTGGGCCCGATACGCGCCCATCCTACAGCAGCGGCTACCGTGCCGCCGCAGCCCCTCCGCCGCAGCAGCAGGGGCTGGCCTCCTACGCCAGCGCCGCGTCTGAAGAAGAGGAGCCGAAGGGGCCCGGCGTGTTCGAGCGCTTCAAGGAGACGAAGGCGTACGACAAGCTCCAGAACGAAATCTCCACGCTCGGCGAGCGTTTCGTCGATGAGCTTTCGCGCACGGCGCAGACGGTCGTCGTCCCGGCGCTCTTAAGCAAGCTCAAGAACCTGATCGGCATTGACCTCTCGACGCAGCGCGAGGTCGCGCAAAGAAGCCAGGTCGAACAGCAGACGGCGCAGTCAACGGCGCAGACCGCCGCCTCGGTCGCGAGCAGCTCGACTGCCGGGTAAGAGAGGGTTCGGACGGTAATTTCAAGCGGGCGGGGCCGGCGCTGACGGCGGCGGGCCCGCCCGCTTTATCTTGGGCGCGATACTCGTCCGCTTTATCTTCGAGCGCGATGTCAGAGGCCGTCGAGGTCATCATCAACGCGGCGGCGGGCGCAGGCTCAAACGATGAGGCCGCCCGCGCGGTCAACGAAGCCTTCGCGGCCTGCGGCGTCGAGGCTCACGTCTCTGTCGCGCGAGACGGCGCGGAGATGACGGAGCTTGCGCGACGCGCCCTCTCAAGCGGAGCGCGCGTGGTCGTCGCGGGCGGGGGCGACGGCACGGTCAGTTCGGTCGCGGGAGTGCTTGCCGGGACTGATTGTCCGCTCGGCGTGCTGCCGCTCGGCACGCTCAACCACTTCGCCAAAGACCTACGCATCCCGCTCACGCTCGCAGAGGCTGCGCGCAACGTCTGTGAGGGGCGCGAGGTGAGCGTCGATGTGGGCGAGGTCAACGGGCAGGTCTTCATCAATAACTCAAGCCTCGGCCTCTATCCGCGCATCGTGCGGCGACGGGAGAAGTTGCAGGAGCGTTCGGGGAGCGGCAAGTGGTCTGCCTTCGTGCGTGCGGCGCTGGCGATGCTCCGGCGCTATCCATTCCTCGACGTGCGGCTGAGCGCGGACGGACAGGAGATCGTGCGCAAGACGCCCTTCGTCTTCGTCGGCAACAACGAGTACCAGATGGAGAGCATACAGATGGGCGGGCGCGCATGCCTCGACGCAGGACACATGAGCCTCTACGTCGCGCACCGCACGGGGCGACTCGGCCTGCTGCGACTGGCCTTGAGTGCGCTCTTCGGTCGGCTGCGGCAAGCGAAAGATTTCGACTCGCACGCCGCACAGGAAATCTGGGTCGAGACGCGCCGCCGCAAGCGCCTCCCGGTTGCCACGGACGGCGAGGTCACAGTCATGACGACGCCGCTCCACTACCGCATCCGACCGGGCGCTTTGAGAGTAATAGTCCCTGATGAAAAGTCTGTCCTTTAAAGTCTGGAGTCTGGAGTCAAAGGCAAGCTGCCTTCTGCTTTGACTCCAGACTTGATACTCCAGACTCCAGACTTACTAAAAATAATGCGCAAGATTGTTCACTTGTCAGACCTGCACTTCGGGCGCATCGACGCGGCGGTCATTGAGCCGCTGGCCGAGGCTGTAGGTAAGGCCGCGCCTTCGCTCGTGGTCGTCTCGGGCGATTTGACGCAGCGCGCGCGGACGCGCCAGTTTCAGGAGGCGCGTGCTTTTTTAGACCGCCTGCCGCACCCGCAGATCGTCGTGCCCGGCAACCACGACGTGCCGCTCTACGATGTGCTCTCGCGCTTCGCACGGCCGCTTGAGAAATTCCGTCGCTACATCTCGGACGACCTCGAACCTTTTTACGAAGACGAAGAGATGGTCGTCGCGGGTCTTAACACCGCTCGCTCGCTCACGCGAAAGTACGGGCGCGTCAACAAGGAGCAGGTCGCCCGTTTGCGTGAGCGTCTGTGTCAGTACCCCGACGAGTTGGTGAAGGTCGTCGTCACGCATCACCCCTTTGATTTGCCGCCGGGGGCGGACGAGCGCGAGATCGTCGGGCGCGCGGGGATGGCGATGGAGGCGCTGGCCGCCTGCGGCGCAGACCTCCTGCTCGCAGGCCACCTGCACGTCGGGCATACGGGACACACCGCAGAGCGTTATCGTATACACGGCCACTCCGCGCTCTACGTGCAGGCGGGCACGGCCACCTCGACACGGGGCCGCGGCGAGTCGAACTCCTTCAACTTGATTCGCCTCAAGCATCCACACATACAGGTCGAGCGGCGCATGTGGAACGCGGAGGCAGCCGTCTTTCGTCCGGCCAACGCCGAGACCTTCCGCCACACACCCGAAGGCTGGGTGCGCCTCTCCGACGAAGTCGCCGCCGGCATCACCTTCGACGAGGACGGCACGGGGCTTCAGCCGAGCATCCCGGCGGAGAGTTAGTAGTTAGAGACTAGGGGCTAGAGACTAGAGGCTAGTGAAGGCAATATGCTCTCACTAGCCTCTAGTCTCTAGCCTCTAGTCTCTAGCCCCTAGTCTCTTCCCCGTCTACTGTCCCGGTGTCTTGAAGGGTTTGCGTGGGAGCTTGCCATCCATCATGGCGGAGTTGTAGACGAAGGCGGCGACGATGACGGCAGCCTCCTTTACGTCCTCGGGGACGACGCGGTCGTAGTTGTCTTGATTGGAGTGCCACGTGCGCGTCTCGTATTCGAGTTCGTCCTGCATGAAGTCGAGGCCGTTGAGACCCACGGCGTCGAAGGAGAGGAAGTCAGAGCCACCGGAGTTTGCAGCCGTGACCGTCGAAGCGCTGTATGTGTTCGGCCCGACCTTTAACTCGCCGAAGGGCAGCAGCCAACGGCGGAAGGTCGAACGCAGCGCCTCGTTGCCTTGCAGGTAGATGCCGCGAATCGCGCCCGTGCCGCTGTCAACATTGTAGTAGACGCTCAGACGGTCGTACTCGGGCTTGAACCGCGGCGACTGCGCGCCCGCAGTCGTCGCTGCCGTGGGCGTCGGCGCGGGGAGAGGGCCGAAGTGTTCCTTGACGTATGCGCGCGAGCCAAAGAGTCCCTGCTCCTCTCCGCTCCAGAGCGCGATGCGGATGGTGCGGCGCGGCTGGACGCCGATGGCTTTAAGGATGCGGACGGCCTCCATCATGATCGAGACGCCCACGCCGTTGTCGGTCGCGCCCGTCGCCGTGTGCCAGGAGTCGAGGTGCGCGCCGACCATAACCACTTCATCCTTCAAGTCCGTGCCGGGAATCTCCGCGACCGTGTTGTAGCTCATCGGGTCTGTGTCGTCGAACTCGACCTGGAGATTGACGCTCAGGCGCACTCGCTCGCCCTGCCGGAGCATGCGCGCCAGACGATTGTAGTGGTCGTTCGAGAGTGCGATCTGCGGAATGAGCTTCGGCGCGTCCTGCTCCCAAGCGCCTTTGCGTTTGTCGAAGGGCGTGTCAAAAGGCTGGGGCACTGAGGCCGACTGTACGAACTGGAGCATGCCGCCGTCGCCCGCCGGACTCGACCCGACGAGCAGCGCCACTCCCTCCTCATAGTAGAACTGCGTCTTGCGGTCTTCGAATCTTCGCGCGGCAATCTGCTCGGGCGTGAACTGGCGGCGCGGGCCGCGCGGCAGAAGCGCCGGGTCGGGTGCGTCGGCCAGCTCAAGCAATTGCTTATCATTGAGACGAGTCGCCGTCGGCTCGAAGCGCGGCTTCAACTCGCGCTCCGTGCCGGCAAGCACGATCTTGCCACGAAGCTGTCCCTTGTACTTCTGCAAGTCCTCTTCCGTCTTCGCGTCAACCAGAACCAGATCAGCCGTGAGCGGAGAGTCGAGACCCGGCGACCATGCGCGCGGGTACGAAAGGAGCGGGAACGCCTGCGGCTCGACGACCTCAGCCGAGAAGCGTTTGAGCGTCCAACCGCGACCGAAGGGCCCCCACGCTTCGAGGTGCGCGTTCTGAAGTCCCCACTCCGCGAGGCGGTCGCGTGTCCAGTTGTTGGCGCGCTTCAAGGCGGGCGAGCCTGTGAGGCGCGGGCCCAAAACGTCCGTCAGGTATTCGAGCGTTTGCATCACCTGCGAGCGGTTAAGCCCCTCGTCCTTGATGCGCTCGATCACGTCGGGCGTCGGCGTGGGCACGGGCGTCTGCGCTGTCTGCGTTTGTGCGGGCTGTGTTGCGGCGGGCTGCGGCGTCTGCGTCGCGGCGGGCGTGATCTGCCGCGCGCCGTTGACAGAGAGGCTCGGCGACAGAAGTGCGAAGAGGAGCAGCGCAGAGGCTACAGCGTGGCGTCTCGTCATTGCGGCGTCGCGTCTCGTCATTGCGGCGAAGTTCTCCTGAAGTGTTGATAGCCGTCCTGAAGTTCTGATAGCCGTCTTGGAAGACCGCTTCACTTACCCGGCGCGGGCTTGCGCGGCAACTTCTCGTCAAGCATCGCCGCCTGGTAGACGAAGGCGGCCATGATGACGGCGGCCTGCTTCACGTCGTCGGGCTGGATGCGTTCGTATGTGTCCTGCGTCGAGTGGTGCGTGCGCGTGTTGTAGTCGATGGTGTCCTGTATGAACTGGAAGCCGGGTAGGCCGATTGAGTCGAACGGGACGTGGTCGGTGCTGCCCGTGTTGGCAAGCGTCAGGGTCTGCGCGCCGAGGTCTGCAAACGGCGCGAGCCAGCGGCGGAAGAGCGTGCGGACGCCTTCGTTGCCCTGCATGTAGACGCCGCGGATGCGCCCCGTGCCGTTATCGAGATTGAAGTAGGCGGAGAGCTTTTCATACTCCGGCTTCGTGACGAGCCGCGCACGTGGCCGGGGCGTCGGACTGGGCTGCGCGACGGGCTGCGCTTCTGAAGCGCCCGGTGGCGCGGCTTGCGGCGGCGGCGGCGTCTCAAGCTTACCGAAGTGCTGCTCGACGTATGCGCGCGAGCCGAGAAGTCCCTGCTCCTCTCCGCTCCAGAGCGCGATGCGGATGGTGCGGCGCGGCTGAAGATTGAGCGCCTTGAGGATGCGGACGGCCTCCATCGCGACGGCGACGCCCGCGCCGTTGTCGGTCGCGCCCGTGCCGCCGTGCCACGAATCGAGATGCCCGCCGAGCATGACCACTTCGTCCTTCAGGTCTGTGCCCGGAATCTCCGCGACCGTGTTGTAAGCCGTCAAGTCCTGTTCGAGATACTGCGCGTCGAGGTTGACGCTCAGGCGAACCTTTTCGCCGGCCTCGGTCATGCGCGCGAGGCGGTTGTACTGCTCGATGGAGAGCACGATCTGCGGCGCGAACTTCGGCGCGCCCTTATCCCATGCACGGATTTGCCGCGGGGCGTTCGCGTCCCTGTTGAGGAGAGCCTGAAGCGCCTGCGGGTCTGTCGGGAGCGGCTGGGGCACTGTGGCCTGCTGGACGAAGATGGTGCCGTCGTCGCCGCGGCTCGGGTCGATGATGAGCGCCGCGCCCTCGTCCTGAAAGAAGCTCAGCTTCAGCGAGTTCAAGCGCGTCGCCGCACGCATCTCCGCGCGCATCTCGGGCGTCAGTCTCGACACGGGCGGCTGCATGGCCGGGTCGGGCGCGTTGGCGAGTTCGAGCAAAGTCTTCTCGGTCTCGCGCGTCGCTTCGGGGTCGAAGTGCGACGGCGTGTCACGCACAGCGCCGTTGAGGACGATCTTGCCGCGAAGCTGGCCCTTGTACTTCTGAAGCTCCTGCTCGTCCTTCGCATTGACGTAGACCACCTCGGCGGAGAGCGGCCCGGCGGTCGAGGGCGACCAGGCCTTCGGGTATGCGAGCAGCGGAAACACCTGCGGCTCGACGGCCTGCGCGGAGAAACTCTTGAGCACCCAACCGCGTCCGAACGCGCCCCACGGTTCGAGCTGCGCGTTCTGCAATCCCCATTGCGTGAGGCGGTCGCGCGTCCACTCGTTCGCGAGCCGCATGCCGGGCGAGCCGGTGAGGCGCGGGCCGATAACGTTCGCCAGTTGGTTCAGAGTCTGCATCACCTGCGAGCGATTGAGTCCCTCGTCACGGATGCGCCGGATGGGGTCGTTGGGGTCGGGCGTGGCCTGTGCGCGCGCGTCCGGTGGCGTCGTCGTCGCAGAATTCTGCGCCGGGGTTTGCGGCGTGGGCGGCGTCTGCTGCGCTCGTGCGGGAAGGTTTGCGAAGAGCAGCAGCGCGCAGAGCGCTGCCGCCGCGTTCCGGCGTCTCGGCATAACGTTGGTCTCCTGTTAACAGTTCTTGACGTACGCGCTGCCTGAAGCAACGGCGTCCGTCCGGACGGGTCTTAAAGTATGGATTGAAATGTAGATTGTCGGAGGGCAAAACACAAACGGAGGGCGCGCACATGACTCATACTTCGCAACAAATGCTCATGCCGATTTCCTTGAGAGTAATGTAGAGGGTAGTTCACCGCAGAGGCACTGAGGACGGAGAGGAAGCGCAGAGGGTTGAATTATCTCTGCGCCCCCTCCGCGTTCTCAGCGCCTCTGCGGTGAATAATGTGTTGCCTAAACTCAATCTGAAAGTCGATATGCGTTTCGCTCAGCCCGCGAGACGCCCCTCATTGCGCCCTGAACTGGCGGGCGGCGCTGCGGGCGCGACGGTCTCGGGCATCTCTTCCTTGTAGTCGCAATCCTCTCGCGCGCAACTACGCGTCGTCCCCTTCTTCGTCGTCTTCTCTAAGATGAACGGCGCGTTGCACTGCGGGCAAACTTCGGCCAAGGGTTTGTCCCAGTAGACCGTGTCGCACTTCGGGTATTCCGAGCAGCCGTAGAAATACTTTCCGCGCTTCGACTTCTTCACGACGATCTCACCCTTGCAGCCCGCCTTCGGGCAGGCCACGCCCGTCGTCTCGCGCTTGATGTACTTACAAACGGGATAGTTCGCGCATGAGACGAACTCGCCGTATGGGCCATGACGCCGCACAAGATTCGCGCCGTCAACGGGGCACGTCTCGCCTTCGATGGGCACGGGGGCCGGGGCGACCGCGCCCGTCTTCTTGCTCACGCGGCGGATGTTGCGGCACTCCGGGTAGCCCGAGCAGCCGAGGAAGGGCCCGAACCGCCCGCGCTTCATCGCCATAGGCTTGCCGCACAGTTCGCAAATTTCTTCGACCGACTCGCCAACATCTCCGGCAGCCAACGTTGAAGCGCCCGCGCCGTCGCCTTCCGCCGAGGGCTTTGCCACCTCGCGCGTCGTGCGGCACTCGGGGTAGTTCGAGCAGGCGAGAAACTGTCCGAAGCGCCCGAGCTTGATGACCATCGGCGACGAGCAGTTCTCGCACTTCTCGTCGGTCGGGATGGCCTGCTGCTTCCGACCCTTGACGTAAACCTCAAAGGCTTTGAGGTCACGCGCGAACTTCTCGTAGAACTCTGCAAGCGCATCCGTCCACTTGAGCTTGCCCTCTTCAATCTCGTCAAGCTCTTGTTCCATCCGCGCCGTGTAAGTCTCGTTGAAGAGGTCATCGAAGCCGCCCTCGACTAGAAGGTCGTTGACCGTCGTGCCGAGCGCGGTCGGGTGGAAGCGACTCTCGACGCGCTCGACGTACTCGCGATCCTGAATCGTCGTCATGATCGACGCGTAGGTCGAAGGTCGTCCGATGCCCTTCTCTTCGAGCGCCTTGACGAGCGTCGCCTCTGTGTAGCGCGGCGGCGGCTCGGTAAAGTGCTGCTCGGGCGCGACGCCGTTCAAATTCAATCCCTCGCCCTGTTCGACTAAGGGCAGCTTGCGCGCGGCCTCTTCCTCTTCGTCCGTCTTCTCGTCGCGCCCCTCTTCGTAAACCTTGAGGAAGCCGTCGAACTTTAAGACAGACCCGCTGGCGCGGAAGAGGAAGCGGCCCGCCTCAATGTCGATGGTCGTCTGGTCGAAGACCGCCGGGTTCATCTGCGAGGCGACGAAGCGCTGCCAGATAAGACGGTAAAGTCTCAACTCATCTTTACCAAGTAGAGCGGAGACCGACTCGGGTGTGCGCGCAACGTCCGTCGGGCGGATGGCTTCGTGCGCGTCCTGCGCGTCCTTCTTCGAGCGGTAATGAATCGCCTTCTCCGGCAGGTACGCCGCGCCGTACTGCGTCGAGATAAACTCGCGCGCCTCTGCGAGCGCCGCTTCGGAGACCCGCGTCGAGTCGGTACGCATGTATGTGATGAGACCGACCGCGCCTTCAGAGCCAACCTCAACGCCCTCGTAGAGCTTCTGCGCGACCATCATCGTCTTCTTCACGGGGAAGCCGAGCTTGCGCGCGGCCTCCTGCTGGAGCTTCGACGTGATGAAGGCCGGGACGGGATTGCGTCGGCGCTCCTTCGTCATGACTTCCGAGACGACGAACTGCTGTCTTTCGGCCTCCGCGACCAACTCGCGCGCCTGCCCCTCATTGCCGATGAGGATTTCAGTCTTCTTAACGTCCTGATCGAAGCCGGAGGTCTTGATTGTCTGCTCGCCGACCTTCCATAAACGCGCGTCGAAAGCGGGCGGAAGCTTGGCCGAGAGGTTCTCACTGATCGTCCAGTATTCGGTCTTGACGAATTTCTCTATCTCGCGCTCGCGCTCGACGACCATCCGCAACGTCACGGACTGCACGCGCCCCGCCGAGAGTCGCCCGCCGATGGTGCGGCACAGAAGCGGCGAGACTTTGTAGCCGACGAGCCGGTCGAGCACGCGCCGCGCCTGCTGCGCGTTGACGAGGTTCTCGTCAATAGCTTTCGGCTCCTTGAAGGCATCCTGCACGGCGCGCTTCGTAATCTCGTTGAACATCACGCGGAAGTGCGGCTTCCTTGGTCGCTTCGGGACGATCTCTTCGGCGAGGTGCTGGCAGATGGCCTCGCCCTCACGGTCGGGGTCGGCTGCGAGGTAGATGGCCTCGGCCTCTTTCGCCGCTTTCTTCAGTTCGGTGACGTGCCTCTTCGCCTTGTCGGTGACTTCGTAGGTCGGCTCGAAATTATTCTCGATGTCAACGCCCAGCCCCTTCGAGGGCAAATCCTTGATGTGGCCGTAGGAGGCCAGCACACGATAGTCTGATCCCAAATACTTATTAATTGTCTTCGCCTTCGCGGGCGATTCGACGATCACTAAATTCTTCGCCATCACTCTTCCTTTGTTAAAAAATGTCGCGCCCAAACCCAACACCGCCCGACTCTGCGCCCTGCTTTTCGCGTGGCGGCGAAGGCCGTTATGGAACGCGCACGACCCGTTGAAATCCTTTTTCTACTATTCTCTATTTCTTACATAGATGCAAACCCGGTCTCCACTTAGATGCACAAGGGTGCGCCCCGGCTTGCCCGGCTTGCCGCTTTTTCCGCCGTAAAATCAATGATTTAAGCCGCTCCGCTGTGACAAGAGACTGTGAGTATTCGCGGAGTCCGCGCATGCCCGCTCGTCTTGAGAGTAGCGCTGGTTGGAGTTCACCGCAGAGGCGCTGAGGACGCGGAGGGGGCGCAGAGGATTCAACTCTCTGCGAGTCTCTGCGAACTCCGCGCCTCTGCGGTGAACCGCCCTTAACCCCGAGCACTACTTTGACGTAACCGGATGCTGTCACGCCCGAGGCTCTACCAGGCGATGCCGTAGTCCTCGCCGTGATTGCTCGACCCGCCCCACATCGTGCCGTGCGCTTGGTCGAGGAGGATGGCGTTGATGGGCCCCGATGTTCGCTCCTCGTAGGTCAGGTCGTAGCCCATGCGGCGCAGCTCCGCGCGCACCCACTGAGGCATCGCGTCGGCGAGAAGGATGCGACCCGGTCGCGTCTCGTGCGCGCCGAAGGAGCTACGCATCTGGAAGCTGTTGACGTTCGGAGCCTCGGTCGCTTCCTGTACGGTCATGCCGAACTCGACGATGTCGAGGAAGAACTGAAGGAGGTTCTGATCCTGACTGTCGCCGCCCTGCACGGCGAAGGCGAGATAGGGCTTGCCATCCTTTAAGGCGAGCGTGGGCGTGAGCGTGACGCGCGGGTGCTTACCCGGCTCGATGACGTTGAAGGGGCCTTCCCGTGGGTCTGTGACGAAGCTCTGCGCGCGCTGGCTGAGTCCGACGCCGGTGTGCCCCGCGATGACCGCCGGAACCCATCCGCCGCTCGGCGTCACAGAGACGACCCATCCCTCTTCGTCCGCCGCCTCGACCGAAGTCGTACCCGAGTAGAACGCGCGCATGAAGTCCTCGTCGGAAGACGGACTCGGCGAAGTCTGAGACGTTGAAGCCTGAAGCGTTGAAGTCTGAGACGTTGAAGTCTGAGACGTTGAAGTCTGAAGCGCCGACACCTGTGCGGGCGGGCGAACCGTGTCCTGATTAGCGGGCGGCGGTGTATTCGGCGCAGGCGTGGGCAGTGCGTCCCACTTCTCTAAGAGACTTCTGTAAGGGTTGGCCTGCTGTCCCTGAAACGGGTACGGGTCGCCGGGCGCTACGCTCGGATCGTTGCGCTGCAAGTTCATCTGCGCGGCGCGCTGCTTCGCGTAATCTTTCGAGAGCAGTCCCGCAATCGGCTCTTCGGGCGGGAAGTACGGGTCGCCGTAGTAGAAGTCCCGGTCGGCGAAGGCCATGCTCATCGCCTGATAGATGGTATGAATGTAGCGCGCGGAGTTGTAGCCCATCCCCTTCAGGTCGAAGTTCTCAAGGATGTTGAGCGCCTGAAGCATCGCGGGCCCCTGCGTCCAGTGTGTGAGTTTATAAACCTCTACGCCCTTATAGTTCGTCTTGACCGGCTCCTCGATTCTCACCTTCCAGTCGGAGAGGTCTTGCGCGGTGATGAGTCCGCCCTCCTCCTTTGTGCCCCGCGCGATCTCCTGCGCGATGTCTCCGCGATAGAAGCGTTCGTAGGCGGCGTAGATAGCCTCCTTGCGGCTCTTGCCCGCGGCGAGCGCCGTGGCTTCGGCCTCGACCAGTTTGCGGAGCGTCGCCGCGAGGTCGGGCTGCTTGAAGACTTCGCCCGGCTCCGGCGCTTCACGCCTCGCGCCCGCGTGCGTCAACATCACTTCGCGCGAATAGCGCCACTGCTTGAGCCACTTCTTCTCGCGCTCGATGGTGTTGGCGAGTTGAGCCTCGATGGGGAAGCCATCGGCCATCTGAATCGAAGGCTCAAGCACGTCCTTCAAACTCAGCCGCCCGTACTCGGCGAGCATCGTGAGGATGCCGCCCGGCGTGCCCGGCGTCACTGCGGCGAGGGGCCCGTACTCGGGCGGATACTTCATCCCTTTCCCTTTGTAGAAGTCGGCGGTCGCGCCCGTCGGCGCGACGCCGAGCGCGTTGATGCCGACGACCTTGCCCGTGTGCGGATTGTAGATGAGCGCCTGCGTCTCGCCGCCCCATGAGAGCGTGTCCCACATCGTGGAGGTGGCGGCGATCATCGCGCAGGCGGCGTCCACGGCGTTGCCGCCCTTCTGAAAGATCATCGCCCCGGCGGTCGCGGCCAGAGGCTTCCCCGTGATCGCCATCCAGTGACGCCCATGCAGCGGCGGCTTCTGCGTGCGCTGCCCCCTCACGCGCTGGAACGGTGCGGAGAGGACGACCAGCAACACGGACAGCAGAACCGCGAACAGCCTCTTTCTAAGACGCATCGCTTCCCTCCGTTTCGAGCCTGTGAAATTCGAGAACGCCTCGGACGCGGATGCCACTCAATCACAGAGTCATTCTCACGTTTGGCCGTCAGTTCACGGCGCGCTTGTACTGCACGGGCCACGGCGCTTCGACGCCGAGACGTTTGGCGGCGTGGAGCGGCCAGTACGGGTCGCGCAGCATTGCGCGCGCGAGGAAGACCACGTCGGCCTCGCCCGTAGAGATAATCTGTTCGGCCTGCTCCGGCTCTGTGATAAGGCCGACCGCGCCCGTGGCGACGGCGGCCTCTTTGCGTATGGTCGCGGCGAACTGAACCTGATAACCGGGCGCGACGGGGATGCGCGCTCCGGGAACGAGACCGCCGCTCGAACAGTCGATCAGGTCAACGCCGCGTCGTTTCAACCAGCGCGAGAGTTGGACGGAGTGTTCAAGGTTCCAACCGCCTTCGACCCAGTCGGTCGCGGAGATGCGCGCGAAGAGCGGCAGACTATCCGGCCACGCGGCGCGCACCGCCTCCGCCACTCGCAGCGGAAAGCGCGCACGATTCTCAAGCGTCCCGCCAAACTCGTCCTCGCGGCGGTTCGAGAGCGGCGAAAGAAACTCGTGCAGCAGGTAGCCGTGCGCCATGTGCAGCTCGACGACCTCGAAGCCCGCTTCGAGCGAGAGCCGCGTCGAGCGTGCGAACTGTTCGACGACTGCTTCGATGTCTTCCGCCGTCATCTCCTTCGGCGCAGGCCAGTCGCCGAAGGGGACGGCGCTCGGCGCGAGCGTCTGCCACCCGCCTTCGCTTTCGCTTAAATGTCCGCCGCCACGCCACGGCACGTCGGTCGAAGCCTTTCGGCCCGCGTGCGCGAGTTGAATCCCTGCGCGCGCACCCTGCGACTTGATGAAAGAGGTGATGGGCGCAAACGCCTGCGCGTGCTTCTCAGACCAAAGCCCCGAGTCGCCGGGCGAGATGCGACCCTCGGGCGAGACGCCCGACGCCTCGACCATGACGAGTCCCGCGCCGCCCGTCGCGCGGCTGCCGAGATGAACCATGTGCCAGTCGTTAGGCATCCCGTTGCGACTCGAATACTGGCACATCGGCGATACGAAGACGCGGTTGCGAAACTCAAGCCCCCGCAGATTGAAAACGGAAAACAGGCTGCTCATGACAACCCCCTTGCTGGTTTAAGCTTTCGCTCCGAAGAGCACGCACACGTCAGGCTTCGCCCTCGCCTTCCGTGATGGAGTTGCCGGGTGAGGATGGTCGCAGTCTGCGCAGACGCGAAGCGACCTGGCTGCGTAGACGCGACGTGACCTGACTGCTCAGCCTTTCGTCGCCGGACTTGCCCGGCGTGCCGGAGTCGAAGATCGAGTCGAACCAGGACTGATCGTCTCGCGCTCCTTCGTCACGCATTCCCTCGTCTCGCACCTCTTCGTCTCGCACTCCCGCGTCCTGAACCGGCTCGGCTTCCGACGGCTCCTCGAACGCGCCCTGCGCCTCTTCGGACGCCGAAGCATCCGGACTCTCCTCCTCTTCCTCCTGTGCGCGCGAAAGTATCTCGCGCAGCTCCGTCTCGTAGAAGTTCCTCAGACCCTCAAGCTCGTCGGCGAAGTTGAGTGCCGTCAGCACCGCGACCTTTGCCACGTCGTGGACGGCCAGCCCCGAGGCGATCAAGCGCATGCGCTCGTCCACGAGACGGGCGAGGCGCTGGACTTGCTCGCCGTCGCCGCTCGCCGAGCGGAGACTGTAGGTCTGGTTGAAGATGTTGACCCTGACTGAACCGGAGTCTGTGCTCAAATGCTGTTCGCTCCTTCCTCGGTCGGCGCTTGCGCCAAAGCTCAAACCTATGTTTGCTGCGTGGCCGCATTATAAAGCACGCGCGCGAGAAGCGTGCGCCCCTGCGGGAAATATTCTGCCCGTCATAGCTCCAGCAGATAGGTTAGCCACCGCAGACACGGAGTCACGGAGATTAAGAACGATGTGAAGCAGAAACAATCCTTCCCTTCTTATTCTCTGTGTCTCTGTGTCTGCGGTGGCTGAGTTTGAGATGCCTTGACTCATAGTTTTCTAACGAAGGACTTACCCGGCAGTTGACGTATCAACTCGCGCATCTCAAGTCCGAGCAGGACAGCCGACAGTTCCGAGACGGCCAGCCCGCTCCCTTCAGCCAGCTCGTCGATGTGCGCAGGCTCGTCTTGAGGGATGAGCCGCAGTAAGCCGCGCTCCGCCTCCGAGAGGTCTGCGGGGAGCGTCGCCTCATCTCGCCTGCGGCCCGCGCCTCTCCCCTTCATCTCGGGCGGCAGAAGTTCCGCGGCCAGCTCGGGCGGGAACTCCGAGACGATGTCCTGCCACTGCTGTACGAGCTTTGCGCCCGCGCCCTTGATGAGAAAGTTCGTGCCGAAGGAGTTGCGCGAAGTGATGTTGCCCGGCACGGCGAAGACCTCTCGATTCTGTTCCAAAGCGAGCCGCGCCGTGATAAGCGAACCAGAGTTCTCGGCGGCCTCCACCAACACGACTCCCAGACTCAGCCCGCTGATGATGCGATTGCGATAAGGGAAGTTCTCGGCCACGGGCGGCGTTCCCAAAGGGAACTGCGTGACGAGCGACCCGCCCCGTTCCAGAATCTCGTCCGCGAGCTTGCGGTGATCGCGCGGGTAGACTTCATCGAGACCCGTGCCGAGCACAGCGACCGTGCGCCCGCCTGCTTCGAGCGCGCCACGGTGCGCGGCGGCGTCTATCCCACGCGCAAGCCCCGAGACCACCGTCACGCCGCGCGAAGCGAGGTCGCGCGCGAGCATCAGCGAAACGTTCTGCCCGTAGGTCGAGCAGCGGCGCGAGCCGACGACACCGAGGCAAGGCGCTTCCAGACACTCGCGCCAACTCCCACGGACATAGAGCGTAATCGGCGGGTCTGGAATCTCTCGCAGCAGTTGCGGGTACGCGCCGTCGTCAAGCACGAGCACTTCCGCGCCGGGTATCGCGCGCACGCGCTCAAGCTCGATGGTCGCCGCCTCGTGCCGGTCGCGCAGAGCGATTGATTCGACCGCCTCGGGTCTGAGCCGCAGGCGTTCCAGCTCAGACCTCAAGGCCCCGAAGACTCCTTCCGCCGAACCGAACCGCTCCAGCAGACGCGCCGCCGCACGCGGCCCCACGCCCGGCGTCATATTCAAGGCAATCCAATCTCTCATGATTTTTGATTCGCGATTTTTGACTTCTGATTTGGAGAGAATGAGGGCAGCGATTCTTTTTCAATCGCAAATCAAAAATCCAAAATCAAAAATTGGATGTTGGCGGAGGCGTGTGGGAATCGAACCCACCCGCGCATGCTCTCACAGGCGCGCTGACGGTTTTGAAGACCGCGCCGATCACCAGAACGGATGCGCCTCCACGTCTGGCGGGACGCGTCAAACCTAAGTGCGTCGCACGCCGCCTGTCAAGCCCGACTCGGCGGACGGGCCCCGTCACGCCCGTACGGCACGAGACATTTCGGGCGCGCTTGACTCGCGTCGGCGAGACGGCCATCATTGGCATCAGTTTACGACCGCACTAAAAACTAACTCATTCTTGACGGAGTCAAAGCTGATGGCAGAAGCAGAAGCCAAAGCCGGCGCGGTGTCCGAAGCGACGACGGAAGCCGAACTCGTCCGCTACGAAACGGGCGAAGGCATCGCGCTGCTCACCCTGAACGACCCGCCCGCCAACACGTACACATACGAGATGATGCAACAGCTCGACCGCGCCATCCTTCGCGCGCGGATGGACGACTCGGTGAATGTGGTCGTCATCACGGGCGGCGGCGAGAAGTTCTTTTCGGCGGGCGCGAATATCAAGATGCTCACCGAGATGACGCCGACCTTCAAATACTTCTTCTGCCTCCACGCCAATGAGACGCTCTCGCGGCTTGAGCAGACGCCGAAGCTCGTCATCGCCGCAGTGGGCGGCCACTGCGTCGGCGGCGGTCTTGAGATCGCACTGGCCGCCGACATCCGCGTCGCGCGCAAAGGCGCGGGCAAGATGGGACTGCCCGAGGTCACTCTGGGCGTGCTGCCGGGCACGGGCGGGACGCAGCGACTCGTCCGCGTCGTCGGCAAGTCGCGTGCGATTGAGTTGATGGCGTCGGGCGAGTTATTCGACTTCGAGCGCGGCGTCGAACTCGGCCTCGTCAATCACGTCTTCGAGGCCGAAAGCTCCGCGGCCTTTCTCGAACAGGCTTTAGCTTACGCGCGGCAGTTCACCGCTCCGAACAAGGCCGTGCTCGCCGTCGGACGCATCAAACGCAGCGTCCAATCCGGCGCGGAAATCCCCTTCGAGTACGGGCTTGCGTTAGAGCGCGAGCTACAACAGCAACTCTTCCAGTCCGACGACGCACGCGAGGGCTTGAGCGCCTACGTCGAAAAACGCAAACCGCAATTCAAAGGAAGGTGATAAGTGATGAGTGATAAGTGATAAGAAAGAGAAGGGCCGCTTTGTTTTTCTTATCACTTATCACTCAT
>JAVRON010000111.1:0-8563 GCA_032162705.1 Acidobacteriota bacterium | reverse complement strand
GGATGCGAGACGGAGTCACTGCTTAACAGCACAGACTTCCGTCTCGCATCCTTCCGCTTTCATCCCTTACATTTTACTAGGGGCCGAATCTCTGCCTGTACTCGTTCGAGGTAATAAAGGCTCTGACCATCTCGGCAGAGACGTAGTTGCCGTTAAACTGGTTAAGCTTACCTAACCAGAAGTTATAACCCGAGAAGTCTGAGTCGGGCGCATCGTCCGGGTTGCGTCGCAGGTAACCGAAGTATTGCATCAACACGAAGGCGCGGTTGAACTCCTGTTGGACGAGGGTGCTGTTTTCCGCCACCCTCCGTAGGGCGCGTGCGCGTGCGGACGGGTCGGCAGAGGTGGCAGCGCCGCCGAACTCGTCTATCGCTGCCTGACGGTCGGCGGGCGACGGCGTCACGCCCGCGCTCGCGAAGAGCGCATCGACGAACTGCGCGGGCGTCTGGGTCGTCGGATATCTGTTAAGGAACCCTATGCGCTGGACGAACTTGAGCGCGAAGGCCTGCTTGTTGGCTTCGAGCTGCGCCTCCCAAGCGCCCTGGCCGACGACCACACCGCGCCCTATCTCCTGCGTGTCTGGGAAGAACTGTTGGAAGCGCACGGGCACGGGAGTTCCGGGCACGTTGCCGAATGCCGCCTTGTAGAAACGATATACGAGATAGCCTGTCTGCTGAAACTCGATGGAGAGGAAGAAGGCCGCCGAGACGTTCACACGCTTGCTGTCGCGGCACGATGCGTTTGTGCCACACCCCTCGATCTCATTCGTCCAGAAGTTAAGTCCCGACTGGTCAGGCTCGCGCGAGAGGAAATCGCGATAGTGCTGCGCGACGAAGAACTGCGAGTTGTCTGCGAGGTTCTGCCCCGTGGGGACGCCGTTCGGCAGATCGACTGTCAGGCCGCCTGAGACATACGCCAACTGTCCCGCAGAGGTCTGCACACGGACGCTGTAGTCGCCCTGCGGTGTCAGGATGCTCGGGTTGATATCGAAGCTGACGACGGGGATGCCGAAGCCCGGAAGCTGCTGGACGTTCGACACGGCGATGAAGGGCGAGTTGATGGTTATTCCGCCAGCCGGGACGAGGGTCAGGTTGTCGCCTCCGAGAAGGATGGTCGCGGGCTGCCCCGGCACGATGGGGACGGCGACGGTCGAGAGTTGGAAGCTGGCCCCCGTGCCGATGAAGGTCGGGTTGATGGTGGATGAACTGCCGGGGACTGCGACGTTGAGCGTAGAGGTCGCCTCCGAGGCGACGCTGACTGTCCCCGCTTCAGTCGTCAGAAAAGGCGGCTGGCCCGCGAGTGTGCTTGCGGGGTAGCCGCCGCCATTCGAGCCGATCTGGTCGGCCCTGACCGGCTCGTCTAATTGCTCGACGATGACGCGGTACTGGCCCGGCGGGAGACTGTCGATGCGGTAGTTCCCCGTCGAGTTCGCGACGTTGCCTGCCGCGACCCGACCCGTCGCCACATCCTCCGCAAAGACGTGCGCGCCGAAGGCAGCCGTGCCCGTCGTACTGTTGTAGCCGACGCGGCCCGCGATGCTTCCCAATCCTGTGCGTGGGCCATAGATGGCGCGGATGCCCGCCACGTCGTCGGAAGAGAGCGTGCGCGTCGTGAAGTTCGGCAGGTTGTAGGTTCCGTTCGCCCCCTGCCGCGGCTGCATCGTGGCGGCCACGACGCCCGAGTGTTCAAGCCCGAGCATGTGGCCGATCTCGTGCTCAAAGGTCGATTCGAGGTCGTAACTGTCCGTCGTCCCGTCGGTCGAGAAGAAGCTTCCGACCTGATTGCCGAAGGGGTCTAAGCGCGTCACGTTCGGGTTGATCGCCATGTCGGCCTCGCTGATGTTGCCCGAGGTATCGAAGATGACGCGCGCGCGTCCGGGCTGGAGTCCCGTGCTGAAGAGAGCGCGGTTGCTGCCCGTGTCGGCGATGGTGATGAGACTGACGCCGTCGCCGACTGCGTCCTGATTGGCGCTCGTCACGACGTTGAATTGAATGTTGGAGGCCAGCGACCAGCGCGAGAGCGCGCGCCGCGCCGCAAGGACTACCTGCGGGCCTGTCGCATGGACAAAGGCGGGCGGGTTGCTGAGCGAGGTCGAGAGCGCGATTGTGATGTTTGTCGTCGGCCATTTGACCTGCGTGCTGGCGGCAGGGCTTGTGTATTGCAATGTGTATGCACGCGCCGGGGCGACCGGTGCGAGAATCAGCGCGGCAAAAATAAGAATGGTGGCAATCAGACGCATAGATAACCCCTTGTCGGTTGAGTGTATGTGATGGGGATGAACGGCGGGGAGCCAAAGCTTCGGAGTGGGGCAAAGGCCGCACGCGCGGCACATTCATCATATCAGGGCGCGCGCTCCGACTTCAATGCTATTTTTCCGAGACGCGCAAATCGCCTGAGCTTATCGAGTTGAAGGCACGCGGACGGGGCAAGACTTTTCGCTGGTGGCGTTTAGAAAAGAGAAAGCCCCGGAGATGACGGCAATGGCGAGCGAGCGCCGCTCAACATTCCAGCCGCCTCCGGGGCTTCTACTGTCTTTCGACTCCACGCGCCTTCCGAAAAGCCTGACGCGGAACTCGTTTTAAGGGAAGGGTGAGCGGCTTCCCTTCTCGAATCATCTTCTCTGGCGGCGCTTGGCCCTGCGCGGCGCGTTCGAGCGCAGTGAGACGGCGGGCGTCTGCTTGGCGGTGCGGTCGGCGATGGCTGCCGAGTCGGCGGCGGGCACGGGCACGGACGCGGCCACCTGCTGCGGCTGCTGCACGCCGTGCAAGTCCGCGAAGGCGACGATGGTCAAGAGCGCCGCGACGCCGAGCGTGGCTAAAAGGTAGAGCAGCGCGATCTGTTCAAGCGCCAGCAGAACGACAATGACTCCGACGGCGGCGATGCTCACCAGAATCGAGTTGCGACGACGCCTCTTTCGCGTGCTGTCCGCGGCGGCGCGACTTAGGTTTCTACTCATCAATACTTCTCCCTAAAAAATAATCACGTTGACGAAACCGGTAATCTACCACACGCGCGGGCTGGGCAGCCAACGACGGCAGGGCGCTGCGACGCAAAGAAGGGGAGGCTGACCAGCGGTCAGCCTCCCCTTTCGAGCCGGCGCACAAGAAGTGCGTCAGTAGATGACGCGGGGCACCACGGTTTGCCCGAACGTTGTCACCGAACTGCCGAGCGTGCCCATTAACATCCCTCTCAGTGTCATGAGGGCACTGCCCGAGTTGTCCGGCACCTCGACGATGTCGTATGGCTGAAGGTCGATGTCTTTCGCCTTCTCCTTCTTGATATCGTTGTAGTTGATGATGAGCTTCTCCGGCTCGGGCTGACCCTTCTTCTTACGCCAGATGACTACGGAACTGGCCTTCGCCTCTTTGTTGAGACCGCCGACCATCGCGATGGCCTGCTTGAGCTGCATCCCGTTCTTCAGGTAAAGCCCCTGCGGCGAGCGGACAGCGCCCATGATGTAGACGGGCAGCGCCTCCTGCACGATGACGATATCACCGGGACGGATGACGGGGTTGGCCTCCTTCTTGCCGTCCTTCAACTCGCGGACGCTGTAGATGTCGTAGCCAATCTGCGTCGGGTCTGAAGGCTTGTAGCTGTCCATCGGCACGGAAACCACTTCTTCCGGCTCGGGACACATCACCGGCTCGGTGTGAAAGATTTGCACGTCGCCGCCCGCCGCCTCGGTGATGCCGCCGCTGGTGGCAAGCAGGTCGAGGAGGTGTGCGCGACGCTGCATCTGAACGCGTGAGGGCGAGCGCACCGCGCCGAAGACGACCGCCGGCGGGCGACTCCGCATCTCTCTGACTTGCAGGCTCACCTGCGGCTTGTTGAGGTATTTGGCGAGAGCCTTAATCACGTCCTGCTTGATCTCGCGGTCATTGCGGCACTGCGCCAGAATCGGCGTCTCGACGAAGGGGACTTCGAGCATGCCCTCGTCGTTGACGATGAGCGTGCCGTTGAACTGCGGCTCGTTATAGACGCGCAGGTCGAGCACGTCGCCGGGGCCCAGCAGGTATTTCTTAACGCCCATCCCATCGAGCGAAGGTGCGCCCGATGAAGAAGACGTGTTGACCACCGGCACCTGCGGCGCGGAACCGCCGCCATCCTGCTGCGCCGCTGCTGTCGCAACGAGGCAAGAGAGGGCGAGTAAAAGAAGAAGACTTTTCGCTTTCATAAACACCTTCCTGTGCAAGAGAGGCCGAGAAGCCAGGCCGTTACGGCGTGCGCTTCGCCAGTCAGTCGAAAACCAAGAACTCGGTCGAAAACTTAAGGACTACGTCGAAAACCAGAAACTGTAGATGTCGGGGCGGCGGAGAAGGCTGCCCCGCTTCAAACTCCCGACAGGCTCAATCGTCGCGGCCGTCGGTTCGCTCCGCGTCGCCCGCCCCACGACGCCGATGATGATGGCGGTGGTGGCCCCGCGCGGGAACCGTGCCCGGCACGGCGAAGCCCTTGAACAGAAGGTTGCAATTGTCGCACAAGAGGTTATAAACGCCAATCATGCGGAGCAGCAGCGGCGTGTCCGAATAGCCCCGACGCACACGCAAACTCCGGCATTTGGGGCAGCGCTGGGCGATCACCCGACAACCTCCCCTCCCTCCGTCGCGCCGACATCGCGCCGCACGCCTCCCGTCTCCATCGTACGCCGCCCCGCGCCATCACCTTCCGAAGGCGCAGCGTCCGCAGCCACTTCCGACGTACGAACCCGCGCGCGCAACAATTCGATCTCGCGTTGGATGCGGACGGCCGCTTCGTCTCGTGCGTCCTCGCTCATCTCTGCGCGCGAGAGATAGAAGAGCGCGTCGCGATAGCGCGACACCGCACGCGCGTAGTTACCGCGGAAGGCTGCGCGCTCGGCCATCTCGACCCACTGCCCGACCTTCACCGATGCGATAAAGTTGCGCACGGCGACCGTCGAGTCGAGCAGTTCATGCTCGCCGGGATAGGCGTTCAGAGCTTCACCGAGGACTTCAAGCGCGCGCTGCGCCGTCTCGATCCTGTCGGAGTGACGCACGCGCCTTTGCGCTTCGTGCGTGAGCCGCGTCGTCTCGCCGCGTGCCCATGCGAGCATGTGCTTGCGCTGTAAGGCGCGGACGCGCTCCTGTCCTGAGCGCAAAGCCGCGCGCATCTCGGCGGCTCCGCCGGACGCGCGCAGTACGTCGTCGGCGCTGGCGACAAACTGCTCGCATAACTTGTACGCTTCGTGATGAGCTTCGGGCGGCGTGTTCGCCGCGTCCAGTTCGGAGAGCCTCTGTTGCAGGTTGCGCAGTGCAGCCATCTGCGTCTGCATGCCGGGCCAGTTGCCGTTGGCAGGCTTCGTCTTCAACCCGCCGCGCGCCTCGCCCGCGCCCATCACCAGTTCCATCTCGCGCGTGTAGCGTGCCCACGCGCGCCGCATCACGACCTCGCGCGCGGCGGCGGCGAAAAGGATGACGAAACCCGCGGCCAGCCCCGCCGGAATCCATGGGGCCTCGTCGCCGTCCGAGCGCAGCAGCATCCAGATAAGCCAGAAGATCACGAGCGAAAGCCCGCCCGCCATGAACATATAGCCCGCCGTCGAAGGCATACGCGGGTGCGGGTGCCCACGGCGACGCGCGCCGCTCGTTTGGTTGCGCGCGCGCTGTTGTGCTGCCTGCTCGGCTTGACTGGTGGGCAAAAATTTCTCTCCGGCTGAAAGGGGGATGCGGGATGCGGGCCCGCGGGCACTTTGAAAGTGGAAGTTGACGGCGCTGTCTCGTCGCCTTGCGGCGGCTGAAGCCCGGATTATAATCTTTCCGGGCGGACGCGTCCATCGACATCCGCCCGCCCTGTACAAGCGCTTTCGCAAATTCCGGTTGGAAGTCGCACGCCGATGCGTTTATACTTGCGTTTCGTTTTCGCTTGCGCGGCCCGGCAGCCAGGCGATCATCCTTCCTCGACCGGGGTTCTTTGGCTTGAGGGTCAGATGCGGGAGGGTTGACGAACACGGTCACGCCCGAAGCAGATTTTTTTTTCCAGACAAGGGGAATCGTAGAAATGGAGACGCGGTGTCAGAAGTGCGGCGCGTCGGGCAGCGCCGATCAGGCTTTCTGCTCGAAGTGCGGCGCGGTGGTCGGGATGAGCGACGCGGGGCAGCGCCACGGCGAAGGGTGGGATTTGGCCGCCACCGTGGTCGGCCAGAAGCTGCCACCCATGTCGCAGCCGACGAGGTCTCCCGCCGCCGCCGAAGCAACGCATGCCGCCCGCACGGACGCGGCGCAAGTACAAATCCCGCAGGCGGCGCGCGGCGGCAACACTATCCTCCTCGTCGTCATCGGTTTCGTGGCTGTCCTGCTCATCGGCGGCCTCCTGATTTTGTTGCTCTACCTTAACTCTCAAGGTTAGCCGCGGAGTCCAAAGCGACCGGCGACCCAACCAATGGGGCACTGCCGGCGCGACTTTCTCCCGCGCCCCCGTGTGAACGGGCCCTATGAATCAGTTCACCGCCCCCTCGTACTCACAGGTGACAGTCGCGCCGGCGATGTCGGCGGGCAAGCGCGGCGTGCTCCGTTGGGCGCTCGGTTCGCTGGCCGTGCTGGCGGCGCTGCTGACTGGACTCTTCACGCTCTGGATGATCGGGTACGAGACGGGCCCTGTCCCCTTCCTCGCCGGACTCGTCTCGGCGGCGCTGCCCGTCCCCGTCTACGTCACCCTCGTGCTCTGGCTCGACCGCTACGAGCCGGAGCCTCCATGGATGCTCGCCACGGCCTTCTTCTGGGGAGCGCTCGTCGCAGTCTTCTTCGCCATCGTCATCAACTCGCTCGGCGTCGCCTTGGTCGGCGCTCTCTGGAACGAATCAACGGCCAACTCCTACGGCCTGATCGTCTCGGCGCCGGTCGTCGAAGAGACAGCGAAGGCGCTGGTACTCTTCGCGCTCTTCTTCTGGCGGCGCGACGAGTTTGACGGTGTGACCGATGGCATCGTCTACGCGGCGATGGTCGGACTCGGCTTCGCCATGACGGAGAACATCAAATACTACGGCGTGGCCGTGGCAGAGCATAACGCCCTCGGTGTCTTCATCGTGCGCGGACTCTTCTCGCCGTTCGCGCATCCGTTGTTTACGGGGATGACGGGCGTGGGGCTTGGGCTGGCGGCGCAGTCCGATAGGCGTCTGACGAAACTGGCCGCGCCCGCCTTTGGTTTCGCGGCGGCGGTCTTGCTGCACGCGGGCTGGAACGCCTCGGCCCGCCTGACCGGCATGTACGACAATGGCGCGTACGTTTTGCTGACCTACTTTCTGGTGATGATGCCGACCTTCTTCGGCATGCTGCTGGTGATCTTTCTTTCGCTCAAGCGCGAGGGGCGCGTCCTGCGCGAACAACTGCGCCGAGACGTGGCGTGCGGGCTAATCTCCGAGACCGAATATCTCTGCCTCTGCTCTGTGCGCGGGCGCACGAGCGCAGCTTACCGCGCGCTCACCGGCGGCGGCTTTTCGCGCTGGCGCGCTCGCTCGCAGTTCAACCGCACGGCGAGCGAACTCGCCTTCCACCGCTCACGCGTCGCACGCGGCATCCACACACACGGCGGAACCGATGCCGAGCGCGAGGCCGACTACATGCAGCAGATTTACCGTCTGCGACTGCAACTGGAGGGAAAGTGATAAGTGATAAGTGATGAGTGATAAGAAAAAGCCGATGTCTTCTTCTTATCACTCATCACTTACCACTCATCACCTATTCGCGTGAAGATCAAACTCCTGCCGAGCACGATAGACGCCGACGGGCACGCCTCGCCGGAGCAGCGGCTGAGCTGCTTCATCGTTGATGGGCGCGTGGCGATTGACGCCGGGAGCATCGCCCTCGGGCTTAGCCGTGAAGAGCGCGAGACGGTGCGCGACGTAATCATCACGCATCCGCACATGGATCACATCGCGACGCTCCCCATCTTCGTCGATGACCTCTTCGGCTTCCTCGAAGAGCCTGTCCGCATCCACGCCACCGCGGAGGTCTGCGAGATCGTGGCGCGCGACGTTTTCAACGGCACGGTCTATCCGCCGTTTCAGAACTTCGACAACGGCAGGACGCCCGTCATGCAGTTCGTTCCCTTCCGCGCGGGCGAGGAGTTCCACGTCGCGCATCTGAGAGTCAAGGCCGTCCCCGTCCGCCACATCGTCCCGACGGTCGGCATGATCTTGAGCGACGGCGAACGTACTATCGCCTTCAGCTCTGACACCGCCTCGACCGACGAGTTCTGGCAGCTTGTCAACGACGAGCCGCGCATCGACGCCCTCCTCATCGAAGCGTCGTTTCCCAACTTCCTCTCGAAGCTCGCAGACACCTCCGGCCATCTCACTCCCGAAGCCCTCGGCCAGGAATTACGCAAGCTTGCGCACAGTGACCTCGACATCCTCGCCATGCACCTCAAGCCCTCCTTCCGCCAACAACTCATCGACGAACTCGCCGCCCTCAACGTTCCACGTCTCTCCGCGATGGAGCCGGGCCGCGAGTACGAATGGTAAGCCGCGTGCCTATCATGTACGGACAAGTCAGCGGTTACTGACTGAAACGAGAAGTCCGCATTGAAAGAGAGGCGTCGCGTTATTGCA
>JAVRON010000110.1:0-53286 GCA_032162705.1 Acidobacteriota bacterium | reverse complement strand
GAGGGAGGGCGTCACAACTCCCGCCAGTCGCATCAGGATGAAAGCTCTACGCCCTCCCTCACGGTCGGGCTTGCGGCCTCTGCCGTCCAGCGAATTGAAAAACGCTCTAGGACGATTGCTTTACTTCGTCGCCCCGCCCGTTACGGTGAACTTGATATCGTCCGGACTTTGAGAGAGCTTGATGTCGTTGCCGTTATAGGCTGTCACACTGCATGTGTATGAGCCGGGCGAAAGCGGTTTATCGAGAACGTAAGACAACCCATCGACGCGCTTGTTGATATAGTCGTACTCGGTCTTGGCTTCAGTCGAGCTGTCGGCGTAGATGCTGAATTTGTAATAGGCCGCGTCGGGGTAAGCATCCCATTTCACTTCGATGCTGCTCCCACCGATTTTCGCGCCCGCCTTCGGATTCAAAAGCTTCAAATCCTGCTTGAAGAGATTCGTGTCGGGCGCGAAGAATGTCTTGCCCTCTTCGACCTTGTACTTGGCATTCTGGACAATGCCCGAAGTCGCGAAGACATAATACGGCGTATCGAAGACTTGCACGGTCAACCCTTCGTAAATTCTCGGCGGTACGTCTTTAAATAAATACTCGCCCGCGCTATCCGTCTTGGTCGTGAACGTTTCGCCGCTACATCCGCCTATGTACTGGCTGAATTTTTCGCACAGTTTCACTTGAACCCCCGCGGCCGGTCGTTCGTTATAAAAGGCTTTGCCCTGCACGTTACCTTTGCCCGCGGCGGGCTTCTCTTTTTCCACGCCCGTGCCCGAAGCAATGATGCCATCCGCGGCGGGCTTCGCGGGCGGCGTGGCTGTTTCGGTCGTGGCTGTTTTTGTGTTAGCGGGTTGAGTCGTCGAGGCGGAGTTTACTCCTACGGAAGAATTGCAACCCAGCATGAATACGACTGAGAGCAAGACAAGAGCGACAACTGCTTTGCCTTTAAGTGACATTCGTTTCATTCTCCTTCTAACCTGCGATCTCTTCAAAAAGTCGTTTGCAAACACGAACCCCGCAAGTATAACGAATAAATGTCCGAAGTTTTACCATTCAAGCGGCTCGCCGTCGCGGAAGAATCCGCCGGTCGGCCCCGTATCAGGGAGTGTCGCCGCCCACACTACACCGGCTGCGCCCTCTTCGACCGAGCGCGGTGCGCCGGGGCCGCCCATCTCGGTCGCAACCCATCCCGGACAAACCGAGTTGACGAGGACGCCGGAAGACCCGAGTTCGTCCGCGAGCATTCGCGTAAGCGCGTTTAGTGCCGCCTTCGAGACGCTGTATGCGGGAGTGCCGCCGCCCATCGTTGAAAGTGAGCCGCTCTCGCTCGACACGTTGACGATGCGCCCGTGCCCGCTTTTAAACAGTAGCGGGATGAACGCCTGACTCATGCGCCATGCGCCGAAAGTGTTTGTCTCCAAAGCCTCGCGCACTACGTCGAGGTCTGCGTCCGCCGCATGCTGCCAGGTGTCGTAGAGGATGGCCGCATTGTTGACGAGCACGTCGAGCTTGCCGAACTGCTCTGCGACATAGAGCCTCAGTGCGTCGATGCTCTTCGGGCCGGTCACGTCCAACTGCCTTGCGACGACCTTCAGTCCGTCTTCGACAAAAGACCTCGCGGCCTCCAAGCCCTTCCCTGCGTCACGCGAGCCGAGGACGACGTTGAAGCCGAGGCTCGCCAGTTGTCGCGTTACCTCCAGGCCGAGGCCCCTGTTGGCTCCCGTCACCAGAGCTATCTTTCCCGAAGAGGTGTCCATAAAGGATTTCTGTTTTCGGCGCTCCACCTTCGCTTTAAACTTCATTCGGTGCGACGGTCAACTTAAGGCTCGGCGGATAATCTTCAACGGGAGGTTATTTATATCACTCTCCCTCAATATTTTCATCGCCTCCGAGAGGGGTCAAGCGCAGAGGCTTCAGCCGGCAGAAGCGAACGACAGAACCGCCTGTGTCTTCGCCCGAATCTCACAGCTCATACCTCAGCTCTCGCACCAGATCACCCGCGGCAAGCCGGTTAAGCTCCCTCTCTTCCAAGTCCATCGCTGAACCGGATATATAGACAGAGCCTTTGACTGTGACTATATTGCGACCATGCTTTATATGGTCGTAGAACGCTTTAAGAACCGAGACGCCTTGTCGGTTTATCGCCGATTCCGAGAACAAGGGCGACTTGCTCCCGAAGGACTGACATATGTTTCAAGCTGGGTCGATGAGAGATTCCAACGCTGTTTTCAAATTATGGAAACTGATGATCGAAACTTACTCGACCAATGGATTTCAAATTGGAGTGACATCGTTGACTTTAAAGTTATTCCGATCATGACCTCACAAGAGGCCATGAGAAAAATCAGTCCGCATCTTTAGCTCTACCTGAAGGTTTACCTAAACAGATTCTATCCGATATCTCGTGTCCGATAACGCCCACAACATCTGGATGGCCTTGCGACGAAAGTCAAAATTGGTGCTTGAGCTACATCATTGGCTTTGGACAAAAACAAGACGGAGCGCGTCAGGGTTTCCCCAAGACTTCGCCCCGTCACCTCCTACTCCTGCCCATGAGCTTTTAGAGGTAAACGCGGTATATCAGACTTTTTGAAAAGACTCAATGCTTTTTGTGCAAGTTTTTGTGCAAACTCAATGTTATTTGTACAGGCGCGACTTTGCGATTTTACAGGCAAGCTTCTGAATTGATACGCAAGAGGCTTTTTGCAGGCAAAGCCTGATAGGCATGACTGATATTATCGGACTCCGTGGATGAGATAAGGCTTTCTTAATAGATTTATAAAAATTTGCTCTCTTGTCTTAGATACTCTCAGTCTCACGCAAGGGTTTTCAGCTTGCAACAAATTCTTAAGTCTTACAGTGTTGATATTACTTTCCCGCCAATCTCCCCCTCACTCTATTTATCGTTTATGATGCCGCTGCTTTCTCCAGTCTCATGCCCTTTATGAAGGAGCCGTGTCTCTTGCTTGAACATATCTCGCGTCAACAGTTCTGCGCCGTATTTTTCCGACGCCTTTTTAATTTGTGCCTGATCTCTTTTTGGGTTCTGCTATTACCGGCATCTCCAATCGCCGCGCAAACCGAAGCGGCGGCGAAGTTTGCGGAAGCGGAAAAGCTGTATTCCGAGGCGGAAGAGCTTTACAGGCAAGGAACAAAAGAGTCTCTCGAAGAGGCTATCAGGAAGTACATGCTGGCGTCGCCTCTGTATCACGCTCTGGGCAAAACTTCAGATGAGGCCGTAACGCTGAGCAACATCGGCGCGGTCTATGACAATTTAGGCGAGAGGCAGAAGGCGCTCGACTTCTACACTCAAGCCCTGCCGCTCATTCGTGCAGCCGGAGACAGGAGCGGTGAGGCATTGACGCTCAAACACATTGGTGCCATGTATTCTGCTCTAGGTGAAAAGCAGAAAGCCCTCGATTACTACTTTCAAGCCCTGCCTCTCAAACGTGCGCTGGGAGACCGCAACGGTGAGGGGGCGACGCTCAACAATATCGGCAGAGCGTATGACGATTTAGGCGAGAAGCAGAAGGCGCTCGACTACTATGCTCAAGCTCTACCGCTTGCACGTGAGGCCGGCGACCGCAGCGGTGAGGCGACGATCATCAATAACATCGGTCTGGTCTACGACGACTTGGGCGAGAAGCAGAAGGCGCTCGACTACTATGCTCAAGCCCTGCCTCTCTTTCACGCGAACGGCGACCGGGGCGGCGAGGCGATGGCGCTCGGCAACATCGGCGCGGCCTACGCAGCTTTAGGCGAAAAGCAGAAAGCGCTCGATTACTACACGCAAGCTCTGCCGCTCGTCCGTGCAGTCGGAGACCGTAGCGGCGAGGCGGCGATGCTCAACAACATCGGCCTCGCCTACAATGACCTCGGCGAGAAACAGAAGGCGCTCGAATATTTCGGCCAATCAATGCCGCTCTATCGCGCCAACGGCTTCCGCAAGGGCGAGGCGACGGCGCTCAATAACATCGGTCTGGTCTACAATGATCTGGGCGAGAAACAGAAGGCGCTCGACTACTTCGGGCAAGCCCTGCCGCTCTATCGCGCGGTCGGCGAACGCAGCGGCGAGGCATTGACGTTATATAATCTTTCACAACTCGAACGCGCCCGCGCCAACCTTTCTGTCGCGCTCACCGACATCGCAGCCGCCATCGACATCGTCGAATCGCTTCGCACCAAAATCGGCAGTCAGGAATTGCGCTCCTCTTACTTCGCAACTGTTCAGAACTACTACGAACTCTACATAGAACTCCTGATGCAACTGCACAAGCAGAAGCCTACGGAAGGCTTTGAAGGCCGGGCGCTGCAAGTGAGCGAGCGCGGGCGCGCGCGTTCCCTGCTCGAAACACTCGCCGAAGCCAACGCAGACATACGCCAGGGCGTTGATCCCCAACTGCTCGCACGCGAACGCGCATTGCAACACCAACTCAACGCCAGAGCGCAAGAGCAGTTACAACTTCTCAGCGGCAATCACACCGATGCACAGGCATCAGCCGTCGCGAAAGAACTCGATGCGCTGACGGGCGAATATCAACAAGCGGAAGTGCAGATCAGACAGTCGAGTCCACACTACGCCGCGCTGACACAACCCCAGCCGCTTTCACTGAAAGAGATTCAGACACAGGTCTTGGATAAGGACACGCTGCTCCTGCAATATTCGCTCGGCACTGAACGCAGCTACCTTTGGGCGGTGACGCAGGATTCCATTAACAGCTATGAACTACCAAAGCGCGCGGCCATCGAAGACACGGCGCGCGCGGTCTATGCGCTCCTGACCGATGCCTCGCAGTGGCCCGACGACTCGTCAGCCAATCCGAGCCGACAGAGCATGGATAAGTCCCTGTCCAACGCCCCCAACACGCCCGCGTCGCCCGAAGTGTTGGCACGTCTCTCACAGATGATACTCGCGCCGGTCGCCGCGCAACTCGGTAAGAAACGTTTGGTGGTCGTGGCCGACGGGGCTTTGCAGTTTATCCCCTTCGCCGCGCTGCCGATTCCGGACGACTCTCGTCAAGCGGTGAACAGCGAACAGCGGACGGCGAACGTTTATCGCCCCCTTGTCAACGAGCACGAGATTATCAGTCTGCCTTCGGCTTCCACGCTCGCCGTGCTGCGTCAGGAAGTGAAAGACCGCCAGCCTGCGCCGAAAACACTCGTCGTGCTGGCCGACCCCGTCTTCGAGCGCACCGACCCGCGTCTGAAAAGTGGCGAGGGCAAAGAGGAGATGAAAGGTAAGCAGGAGACATCTCCCACAAGTGTGACGGCGGAAAAGGCTGGGGCGATGACGGCGGAAAAGGCTGGGGCCGCGTTACCCTCTGTTGACGGTCAGCGCAAGCTGCAACTAGTGCTCTCCAAATCAGCTAAAGATTCCGGTGTGACGGGGGCCGACCTTGAGATTCCACGTCTGCCCGGCACACGCAAAGAAGCCGAGCAGATTCTCGCCCTCGTCCCGGCGGCTTCGAGCAAACAAGCCTTCGACTTCATGGTTAGCCGTGCGACAGTAACGAGTGAAGAGTTGAGCCAATATCGCTACGTACACTTCGCGACGCATGGTTTCCTCGACAGCCAGCACCCGGAACTTTCCGGCATTCTGCTCTCGATGTTCGACGAACATGGTCAACCGCAAGACGGTTTCCTGCGTGCACATGAAGTCTTCAACTTGAAACTCCCGGCGGAGTTGGTCGTCTTGAGCGCCTGCCAGACGGGGCTTGGCAAGGAGATCAAAGGGGAAGGCTTGGTGGGTTTGACTCGTGGATTTATGTACGCGGGTGCGCCGCGTGTGTTGGTCAGCCTGTGGAGCGTGAGCGACGTGGGGACGGCAGAGTTGATGACGAGGTTCTACCGGGAGATGCTGAACGATGGCAAGCGACCCGCCGAGGCTTTACAGGCAGCGCAGGTCTCGATGCTCAAAGAGAAGCGATTCGCGGCACCTTATTTCTGGGCGGCATTCACGCTGCAAGGCGAATGGAGATAGCGCCCTTCAGAGGTTGTCATCTTCCATTCATCTTGTCAGGCATATCATAGAACCCCTAAACTCGTCTGCTCAGGCAAGTGATTTTCAAGAAGCCCTAGAGTTTGGCGTGTGGAGGTTTTGTATGTCGAGGATTTGCACGTTGAGGATATTCGTCCAGCCCTGTGGGAGTGTGCGTGTAGCCGCTCTCGGTCTCCTGTTGTCCTTCGCCTCGGCGAACGCATCAGCGCAAAGCTACGGGCCAGGAGTGACGACGCCGGAGGCACAGCCGAAGACAGGGGCAATGACGAAGACGGAAGCGCAACCCACGCCGACGCCGAAAGCGACGCCACAGCCGCCGGAGCGACACTTCTTCGGAAACCTCCTTCGCGACCAGCGTGCGATCTGGACTTCGCCGTTTCATGTCGAGCGGGGCGACGCACGTTGGCTTGCGCCGCTCGGCATCTCGACGGCAATCCTCTTCGCCACCGACCGTCACACAGCGGGCGCATTGGCCGGGGGCGGCCTTAACCCGACGCGCTTGAGGATAAGCAGGGACATCAGCCAGGGCGGCAGCCTCTACGCCACGAGTGGGGCCGCCGCTGCTTTCTATCTGATCGGGCGGGCGACGGGCAACGGGCGTGCGCGAGAGACCGGTGTGCTTGCCGCTGAAGCACTCATCGACAGCGGCATAGTGGTCGAGGCGCTGAAGGTCGCGACACAGCGTCCGCGCCCGCGTGTAGACGACGCGAGCGGCGAGTTCTTCGACGGCGGCAACTCTTTCCCCTCGGGGCATTCGATTAGCGCATGGACGCTCGCCACGGTCGTCGCCAGCGAATACAGTCGGAACCGCTTCATAGAGGTTGGCGCTTACGGCATGGCGGCTGCCGTCAGCGTCTCTCGCTTCACGGGGCGCAACCATTTCCTCTCGGACGTTCTGGTCGGCAGCGCCATGGGTTACGGCATTGGCCGCTACGTCTACAAGAAACATCACGACCCGGCTCTGGACTCGGACGGGGGCGAGGTGAAGTCGGTCGCAATGCGTTCAAAGCTTTTGCCTTCCGCCGTCGCGCCGCGCTTCAGCCGCGCCGAGCGCACGTACGGGCTGGCGCTCGCATGGGATTTTTGAATCTGGTCACGGGCTGTTGCTTATAGTAATCTCTCTGTCATCTGCCACAGTGTAAAGTCAGCATCGCACATTTGCCGGCACAGTGTTTTTCGGAACGCTTCGACCGGATTTGTGTGCTAACTCAGATTAGGAAGTAAGGTCGTCCGTGTCGAGCACGAGAACAAGAAGCAAGAGGCCGCGGAGAAGCGTAAAGAGGCGGGAGAGCAGAAGGGACGGAAGCATTAGGTCCCGCAGATTTATATGTGAGTGCGGCGGCGACGGCTCGATAAGCGCCGTTGCCGGACAAACTTCAGTTCTCCGGCAGACCGAGTTTTGCCGTGATGCAGCGCTTTGTAGTGCATCCTCATAGTTTGAATTTCAGGTGGGCCGCCAGAGTGTTCAGGTGTGTGACGCATAAGATAAGACTTGATAGTGTCGTGCGGGCGGGCCGCGCCGTGTGGCCGTTTCAATGCTTCTCAATTCTGGCGACGGCTCTCGTGGCGGCGGGCGTGTCGTACGGTCAGCCGCCGACGCACGCACCGCAAACTCCGACCCCGACGACGAGCCAGTCTGCAACACCCGCGCAATCCACAACCCCCACACCATCAACACAGCCGGGCGCATCCACACAGGCGACGACGCCCACGACGATGACGCCCAATGTGACCGCCTCGCCGACGCCGTCCACGCCCGCCGCGGGCCCACAGACCGCGCAGGCTCCGGGGCAGCTCCCGCTCGAAGAAGTGCTGCGACTCGCGGGCGCGCAGGTGTCCGGCTTGCAGCAGGCGCAGTTGAACGAACAGCTTGCCGCGGAAGACGTGCGTCAGGCGCGCGCCGCATTTCTGCCGAAGGTGACAAGCCCGCTCGACTACATCTACACCATGCCCTCTTTGGGTCTTCCGCGTACTGAGCCGCGCACGCAGAGCTTCATTGCCAACAACGCCATCAGCGAGTATCAGGCACTTGTGAGCGTGGCCGGTGACATAGACCTCTCGGGGCGTCTGCGCGCTACGCTCGCACGCAATCGAGCGCTTCTGGATGCGGCGCGTGCGGGCACGGATGTCGCACGGCGCGCGCTTAATCAGGCGACCGTCGAGGCTTACTACGGGCTGGCGCTCGCCTCAGCACAGACGCGCGCCGCCGAGCAGAATCTTGAGGCGGCTCAGGAGTTCGAGCACATCACTTCCCTGCTCCTCACAGGCGGCGAGGTCGCACCCGTTGACCTGACGCGCGCCGAGTTGCAGACCAATCAGAGAGAGGGCGAGCTTGAGCAGGCGCGCGCGGGCGAGGCGGTTGCGGCTGACGCTCTGCGCGTCTTCGTCGGGTACGAACGCGCGCGCGCGATTGCCACAGCCGACCTTTCAACATTGGTTCCAGCGGACGGCGAGGTCGAGCGCTTCACCGCCGACACTATCAAGCGGCGGCCCGAGTTCGCGCAGTTCGATGCCAACCACCGCGCAGCCGAACAGGATATCCTCGTCGCACGCGCAGACCGTCGCCCACAACTCTCCTACACGCTCAACGGAGGCTTCGACACAGACTCTTTGAAGTTCGCGCGTCTGAAGGAGCACACGGGCGCTTCGGGGGCGCTCAACCTCACGATTCCGATATTCGATTGGGGAGCGAGCAAGAGCCGCGAGCGTCAGGCGCAGGTGCGTCTGCAAATCGCGGAGAATGAACGCGCGCAGGCCGTACGCGGTTTTGCACAGCAGTTCAACTCGGCGCGCACACAGGCCGTCTCGGCTGCCGCGCGCATCAAGCTCGCCGCGCAGGGCGTCGCGCTGGCGCGCAGTAATCTCGACGCCTCCATCGCACGCTATCGCGCGGGCGAGGCGCAGATCGTCGAAGTGACAGACGCGCAGACCAGTCTCGCCGCGCAGAGGCTGGCATTCTTTCAGGCACTCTTCGACTACCAGTTGGCGCTCGCGCGCCTCCGTCAGGCGGCAGGACAATGAGTGAAGAGCGAGACAAGAACGACTTGAGAGGCGACGACACGCGAGCGGAAGAGGTTCTTCCCCAAGATGAGCACGCGCCCTCGAATGCATCACGCTTAAAGTTGACCGAGGAGCATTTGACTGACGAGCGGTTGATTGATGAAGATTTGTTTGAACGGAAGGCGGCTGAGCGTCGGCGTCGGATGATTATCATCGCCGTGGCCGCCGTCGCGATTGTCGCCATCGTGGCCGTCTTGCTCATCTGGCGCTCGCGTAGGAGCGCCGCAACCGCAGCCGAAGAAACTGTGCCCGTCGTCAGCGTGCGCGTGGCGAAGGCTGAGAAGCAGCCGATTGCCGCCGAGGTCTCCGCGCTCGGTACAGTCTTCCCACGCGACACGGCGCAGGTCTCGTCAAAGGTCAGCGCGCAGATCAAACAGATGCCGCTCTGGAAGAATCGCGTTGTTCACGCGGGCGACGTGATCGCCGTGCTTGAGTCGAACGACTTGCACGCGCAACGCAACGAGGCCGCCGCCGCGGTCGGCGAAGCACGCGCTAACGCGCAGAGCGTCACGACCGGCACCATCCCGCAGAACAACGCGCAGGATCAGAAGGCTCTGCGCGATGCGCGCGCCGCCGTCGATAACGCGCGCCGCACATACGAGCGCCGACAGGCGCTCTACGATCAGGGCGGCATCTCGAAGAAAGACCTTGAAGCCTCGCAGCTCGACCTGACGAAAGCCGAAAACGACCTGCGACTCGCGGAGGCGACCGTCGCCTTACGCACAAGCTCCCTTAATCCGAACGACCGCGCGCAGGCCGCGGCACACGTCAACCAGGCAGAGCAGCACTTGGGGACGCTCGACGCGCAGCTCTCTTACGCCACCGTGCGCGCTCCCATCAGCGGAGTCGTCATCGACCAGGCACTCTACGAGGGCAGCTTCGCCTCCGCCGGCTCACCCCTTGTGACGATTGCCGACATCACACAGGTCATCGTCAAAGCGCCTTTCTCAGACACGGTCGCCGCGCAGTTAAAGATCGGCGATGTAGCGACGGTCGTCCCGACCGACACGTCCGGCGAGCAGATGACCGGACAGGTCTCGCTCATCAGCCGCTCGGTTGACCTGACGAGCCGCACGGTCGAAGTCTGGGTCACACTCGGCAACGGCGCGGGGCGTCTGCGTGTGAACGGCGCGGCGCAGGTCACGGTCGCCTCTAACGCCAAGTCGGACACAATCGTCGTCCCTGCTTCAGCCGTCACGCTCGACGCGTCGAACGCGGATGAAGGCACGGTGATGGTCATCGATGACGCTTCGGTCGCACACGAAACGAAGGTCACGGTCGGCATCCGCACGGGCGATAAGATGGAGATCACCGAGGGTCTTCAGGGCGGCGAGACGGTCGTCATCGAAGGCAACTACTCACTGCCCGACGGGACGAAAGTCGAAGTGAGTCAAGCTGCCAGCGGCGATCAAACTTCAGGCGACGAAGGCGGCGCGAAGAAGGACGAGCCATGACGCTGGCTCGACTCATTTCCGAGCAGAAGCGCGCCGTGCTCGTCCTGATCGCGCTGCTGTGTGCTGCCGGTATCTACGCCGCATGGCGGCTGCCTATCGCTATCTTCCCCTCAACAGACTTTCCGCGCATCGTCATCACGATTGATAACGGTGTCGTGCCCGCACAGCAGACGCTCGTCTCCGTCACGCGCCCCGTCGAAGAGGCGATGAACGGCATCTCCGGCATCAACCGCATACGCTCCGTCACGGCGCGAGGCTCGTGCGAGGTTGACCTCTTCTTCGACTGGAGCGTGGACATCAAACAGTCGCTCCAACTCGTACAATCTCGACTCTCGCAGCTCACTTCCACCCTGCCCCCCGGCGCTGAGCTTCGACGAGTTGACCGTCTGACCTTCGCAGTCTTCCCTGTCTCCGGCTATAGCCTGACCTCCGCGACGCGCGACCCCGCTTCCTTGCGCGACATCGCCAACAACGTCATCCGCCCGCGCCTCGCGCGACTGGCGGGCGTGGCGACAATCAACATCGCCGGAGGGCAGGTGCGCGAGTACCACGCCGTGATTGACGCCGAACGTCTCGCGTCTCACGGCGTCTCAGTCCAGCAGGTCGTCGATGCGGTCAAGAACTCAAACATCATCGCTTCGCCGGGACTGATTGAGGAGAATCACCAGTTAGAGCTGGCGCTCGTCAGCGGGCAGGCCGTCACGCCCGACCAACTCAACGGAATCATCGTCGCCCTTGTGAACAATGCGCCCGTCAAGCTCGAAGACGTGGCGCGCGTCGGTCAGGGGTTCGAGCCGCAGTACACCATCGTTACCGCCGACGGGCGGCCCGCCGTCTTAATCAACATCGACCGCCAGCCCGACGCCAATACCGTTAACGTTGTTGATGAAGTGAGCGCGGAGATGGCTGCCGTTCGCCCGCAACTCCCGAAAGACGTACTGATCGCTTCTTACTACGACCAGTCTCTACTCGTGCGCGAGTCGATGAACTCCGTGCGCGATGCAATCCTCATCGGGCTTCTGCTCTCAATCGTCATCCTCTACGCTTTTCTACGAAACCTGGGCACGACCTTTGTCGCCATCCTCGTCATCCCGGTCACGATACTCGTCACCTTCCTTGCGATGTGGCTCGTCGGACTCTCTTTCGACTTGATGACTCTGGGCGGCGTGGCCGCGGCCATCGGGCTTGTGATCGACGACGCCATCGTCGTCGTCGAGAACATCTACACGCACATGACGCGCGGGCAGTCGCGCCACGAGGCCGTCCAAAGCGCGGTCAGCGAGATTACGGTTCCCATCATCGGCTCGACCATCACGCCCGTCGTCGTCTTCCTGCCGCTCACGCTTCTGACCGGCGTGACGGGTGTTTTCTTCCGTTCGCTCGCGCTGACGATGGCCGTGGCGCTTCTGACCTCGCTCGTGCTCGCGCTCTCGTTTACGCCGGTGCTCGCCGAGCGCTTCGTGAAGCTCAAGCGTAAGGACGAGGACGAGCCGTCGAAGTCCACGCCGCCGGGTGAGGGCGAGCCGCACGGCGCGGGGCATGAATCCAGTGCCGTGCATGAACTCAATGCCGTGCATGAACGTGACGCCGTGCATGGAACGGATGAAGAGGAGCAGGGCGGGCGTTTCCTGCGCGCCATCATACGCCGGTACGAATGGGTTCTGGGTCTCGCGCTCGATGCACGATGGGCCGTGCTTCTGTTGATGGTATGCGTGTTGGTCGGCTCGTACTTTCTCTATCGCGGCCTCGGCTCGGAGTTCCTGCCGTCGTTTGACGAGAGCGCATTCGTGCTCGACTACAAAGCGCCGCCCGGCTCGTCGCTCGAAGAGACAGACCGGCTGCTTCGTCACGTCGAAGAGTTTTTGCGGACGACTCCAGAGGTCGAGAGCTACTCGCGCCGCACAGGGCTTCAGCTCGGCCTCCAAATCACAGAGCCGAACACGGGTGACTTTCTCGTTAAGCTCAAACCCGGCCACGCGCGGACGACCGACGACGTGATGAACGAACTGCGCGGCAAGATCGAAGGCTCGGAGCCTGCGCTTGAAGTCGAGTTCGCGCACATCCTCGCAGACCTTATCGGCGATCTGACCAGCTCGCCCGAGCCAATCGAGATCAAGCTCTTCAGCGAAGACACGAAGGCGCTCGATGCGAAGGCCGACGAGGTCGAGACGGCCATCAAGAAGCTGCCCGGCATCGTAGACACTTTCAACGGTGTCGTGGTGAGCGGCCCGGCTGTCACCTTCAAGGTTGACCCGCAGCGCTCGGCGCAACTCGGTGTCACGCCCGCAGACATCGCCGCGACCGTAACGACGGCGATGTCGGGCGACACGTCTTCATCCATCCTTCAACAGGGCCGCCTTATCAACGTCCGCGTTATCTTCCCACCAGAGGTTCGCTCCTCGCTCGACGCGCTGCGTGCCCTACATGTGCGCTCAACTTCGGGCGCGCTCTTTCGTCTCGATCAGGTGGCCGAGGTGGAATACGACAAGGGTCAGACGGAGATGAATCGAGAGGGGCTGCGCCAGTTCGTCGCGGTGACGGCACGTCTGGAAGGGACTGACCTCGGCTCGGCCGTCACGCAGATTAAGGCAACGCTCGCCAAAGAGGTGAAACTCCCGGCGGGGATGACTATCGAGTACGGCGGGCTTTACAGCGAGCAGCAGGGGAGCTTTCGCGAGCTTGCGCTCTCGCTCGTGCTGGCGGTCGTGCTCGTCTTCATCACACTGCTCATCGAGTTCCGCTCGTTCGCGCATCCTGTGTCGATAGTAGCGGGCGCGGTGCTCGCTTTGGGCGGCGTGCTGCTCGGGCTTTTCATCACCAGAGAGACGCTCAACGTCGTCTCGTTGATGGGCATGATTATGGTCGTCGGCATCGTCGCCAAAAACGGCATCCTGATGCTCGACGCGGTCGAGGAGCATCTTGCGTCGGGCGATAATCTGCGTGAGGCTTTGCTTCGTTCCGGACGCAGGCGTTTTCGTCCGGTGCTGATGACAAGCCTCGCCGCCATCCTCGGCATGCTCCCGCTGGCGCTCGCTATCGGCGCTGGCTCTGAGCTTTTGCAACCGCTCGCCATCGCGGTCATCGGTGGATTGGCCGTTGCGCTCCTGCTCTCGCTCGTCGTCACGCCGACGGTCTACGCGATGCTGCGCCGGGATATTGGAGAGTGAAGAGTCAATTGAAGAGACGTTGGAAGAGTTATGCGAAGAGTCAGTTGAAGTAGAATTGAAGGACGCGCGCCGGAGTGCCGATGAAGCTTACGGACTATCGTAGATCGAGTGTGACGCTGCTGGCAGGTCTCGCGCTGGCGGTGTGCGCGCTCGTCCTCTTCTCGTGGCTGGCCGAAGAGGTCTTTGAGGGTGACGCGCGACTCTTTGACGAGCAGACGCGCGCATTCGTCAACGCACACGCAGGGCCTTCGCTCACTATTGCTATGCGCGGCGTTACTTACCTCGGCTCGACGATTTTCATACTGGCGCTCGGCCTCTGCGCCGTGATCGCATTCTATCTGAAAGGGTGGCGACGCGCCTCGGTGATATTGCTCATCACGATGGCGGGCGCTTTCATCTTGAACGCTGTGCTCAAGTCGAAGTTCCATAGAGCGCGGCCCGAACCCTTCTTCGGCATCTTGGCTCCTACGTCGTATAGTTTCCCGAGCGGACATTCGCTCCTCTCGTTCTGTCTCTTCGGCACGCTTGCCGCCATTATCCACCGTCGCACGCGGAGCACGCCCGTGCGAATCATCGTGTGGATTGTTGCCGCGTTGCTTGTCGCGCTCGTCGGCTTCTCTCGCGTGTACCTCGGCGTACATTACCCGAGCGATGTGCTCGCGGGTTTTCTTGCGGCTGCCGTGTGGGTTCTGGCGGTGGCCTTCGGTGACCGTCTGTCACGCCGCGACGAGCAAGCCGCGAAAGAGTGAAGGTACTTCCGGAAAGCTTCGAGGAACTTCGGAAAGCTTTGTACGGCCCGAACCGCGGCGCGTGGCGTCGGCGGCCTTGTCAATACTATTGGAGGGCGGGAGCGCCTTTCATATACACATCTCTTGGAGGCACAACATGATTCTGTCGAAACGCTTTGGCTTGTTCGCCGGCCTGCTTCTCATCTTCTTTCAAAGCACTGCGCTCGAAGCGCAGACGAAATCCACGACGGTCTATCACGTGGTCAAACAGTTCAAGCTCGGCGGCGAAGGCGGGTGGGATTACCTGACCATCGACCCGAACGCGCGACGCCTCTATATCTCGCGCTCGACGCACGTGATGGTCTTGGATGCGGACTCGGGCGCTGTGGTCGGTGATATCCCAGACACCTCGGGCGTACACGGCATCGCGATTGTCGAGGACGAGGGCAAGGGCTATACGAGCAACGGGCGGACTTCAAACGTCACGGTCTTCGATCTCAAGACGCTCAAGGCGCTCAAGCAAATTCCCGTCGGCAAGAACCCCGACGCGATCATCTACGACCCCGCGTCGAAGCGCGTCTTTACGATGAACGGCGCAAGCAAAGACGCGACCGCGATTGACGTGAAGACGGACGCGGTCGTGGGCACCGTCGCGCTCGGCGGTCGGCCCGAGTTCGCCGTCGCGGATGAGAAGGGACACGTCTTCGTCAACCTCGAAGACAAAAGCTCCATACAGGAGTTTGATTCCCACAAGCTCGCGGTCGAAGCCACCTGGCCTATCGCGCCCGCCGAGGAGCCTTCGGGACTGGCCTTTGATCGCAAGCATCGACGGCTCTTCTCCGTCGGCTCGAACAAGCTGATGGCCGTGGTCAACGCCGACACGGGAAAGATTGTGACGACCGTGCCCATCGGTAGCGGCGTGGACGCCGCGGGGTTCGACCCCGACACCAAACTCGCCTTCAGCTCAAACGGCGACGGCACGCTCACAGTCATCCACGAAGACTCGCCCGACAAGTTCACCGTCTTGGAGAACGCTGCCACGCAGAGGGGCGCGCGTACGATGGCGCTCGACCCGAAGACGCACCAAATCTATCTCGTCACGGCAGAGTTCGGCCCGCCGCCCCCGCCGACGCCGGAGCGGCCCCGCCCGCGACCGAGCATCGTGCCCGGCTCGTTTGTCCTTCTGGTCGTCGGCAAATAAGAGGAGCACGGATAAATCTTGACAGTATCTTTGCAGCGGAGTATAAGGCGTGTAACTTCTTAGGTTAAATTTGAGAATAGGAGGCTCGCCACAATGGTAAAAAGAAAGGTGGCAAGGAAGACGCGCACCCACATCAGTCAACCGGACACGACGACCGTAGTGATTGGTTCTCCCGTCGTTCTTAAGGTAAGAAAGAAAAAGAGGGGATCGTCACATTCCGCGAGGCGTCTCGAAGACATCGAGAAACGTCTCAGCAAAGCGGTGCGCCGCGTCTCAAGAGGCGTAAAAAATGGAGTCGATACATACATCGACCATCGCGACCGGTCAGAGCGTAGGAGACGCGATGGCGCCCTGGTCGATTTTTGTGAGAATACGGCGAGGGGCACCGCCAGAGCGATATCTGAGTCAAGCCCAGTTCTTACCGATATCGCCAGAGCGTGGAATACAAGAAAGCTGCGAAAGCAGATGCGGAAGGCTATCCGTACCCTTCCCATGTTTGGGTAGCTGAAAGCCGCTATTCTTTCAGCCGTGGGCTTTGATAAGTTTGTTGGCTGCTCGACCTCAGATTCAGCAACGTTATTAGAAAGTGCATAACGAAATGAATAGGTGGCGAGCAGTCACGACTTAAGTCAGCGTTTTCTCAGGGCTTTCGTCGTAAGTGTTGGTGCGCCGCCAGTAAATATCCGGCTACGTTAGAACCCTTTAGACAGTAAGAGTGGCTTGGAAATTGTAACCACTCAATTACCCCAGCGTCTACTCTCAAAAGACAGAAACGGCTCGATGATACACTAGGTTAAACATAAACGATTTTCTTGACACTTTTCTTGCATAAGTGTATAAGGCTCATGCGCTTTTGATTTGCCCCGATGAGCTTGTAACTCATGCGCGTCTTTCCTTAGTCTAAAGACGCGCATTCGCTGACTCATTTTTCCACCGTTTACCAGCATAGCTGCCCCGCTGGAGGTTCCAAGGATTTATTGACGTTCCAGGCACATCACTTGTGGTGACAGCAGCGAAATTCTAGCGAGACGACCACACCTGAGAACAAACCCTGTTTCAATGAATGTTGGCGAAAATAACGTCAACGATCAACAGGGAACCCTCCGAGGCCGCCTTACTATCATTAAACGGCAGTCAAGACTAAGTCCTTGTCAGGGCAAGCTTTCAGCTAATTCAAATCTCGACGCCGAGGATGTGCTGAACCTCAAAGGGATGGTAATCAAGGCCACGCCCGCCCGCCATCGAGGATCAATAGTCGAAGGCACTCAGCAAGCTGGTTAAAAAGTTCAAGGAGTGCCTCTCGCGGATGCAGCAACCGAAGCGCACCGCACAAGCGGTTTTGAGTCGGCACTTCCGGGCGCTAACGTACAAGGCTTCGGATAAAGCTCAACATCACCGATGCGTTGATGCCTGCACCTTGAACATCATCGCCACTCCATGAACAACGGGGCCAGGTCATTCATCTTGGAGTAGCGGGACTTTCGGTCCCGCTCAAATTTCTGCACTGACCGTGCAGAGTCGGCTGGTTTCCAGACGAGGGGAAGCAAGCGGAAGAAGATAGTCAACACGACCGTTAATCGGTACCTACAAGATTCGGAGGCATACGATGGTAGACACAAAAGACAACAATCAGACAAGCGTCGCCGTGGTAGTTCAAGACATCCCGACGCCGGTGATAGTCGATCTCGGCGGCAGAAAGAAAAAGGCCATTAAGAGACTCAAGAATGGTCACGGGAAATTGATGGCTAAGGTCGCGCTCGCCATTGAGGAGGCTCGTGCTCGTTTGCCCGAGGCCGACCAGAACAATCAATTCATCCCAGTGGTCATCGTCTATAAGAAGAAGAAGAAGAAGGGTGGAGGCTTGTTATCCAATCCTCTTAATGCTCTCTCTCCTTTCAATCTCCTTCGCTAGTCGAGAGGAGTAGCCGCCCGGAAGGTATGGTCGTCGAGCGGCCAAGTCCTTTGGACATCCAAGCCCGCTCGGACTATCCGGCGACGGAACAATGTTGTGCAGTGGAGACGAACTGGGCCACAGTCAAGATCACTGTGGCCCAGGATACGAGCGCAAACTATTTGAGGTGCGCCCTGTAATGACTCAACCGTACCAAGAGACTGGGAACAGTTTGCTTGCGACGGATGATGGCCCGAGAAGGAGGGGCACGTCCGGTGCGAGTCCAGGACTTCAGGACTGGCGGCAATCCTTGGCGTCGGAGCGCGACCCGCAACATGCCCCGGCTCTTCTGGTTGGCCGAAAGGAACTGTCTTATCAGGCTCTGTTGCGTACAAACGCGGTCAAGGTCAGCCGCCTATGGGTCTTTTGGCGTCTCCTCAGGCTGTTGTTCTTTGGGGCCTCCTTCTGGGTCAGCGTTCTCTGGCATCGCATCACCATCACGGACGCAGAGGAGCGTGAGAAGGTTGACGCCGTACAGTTCCGTCTCTTACTGGTGAAGCTTGGCGGTGTTCTAATCAAAGTCGGGCAGCAACTCTCCCAGCGACCTGACCTTGTGCCGCCGGCTTATTGTGACGAGTTGAGAGTTCTACTCGATGAGTTACCGAATAAGATCGACAGGGCGGATGTTGAAGCCGCCATCGAGGAACAGACGAAGAAACCCTGGTGGGAGACATTCGCCGAGTTCAACTTTGAAACTATTGGTTCAGCTTCCGTCTCGTGCGTCTACCGTGCAGTTCTTCATAACGACGACGAGGTGGCCGTAAAGGTGCGTCGCCCGAACATTCAAAAGGCATTTACGGCAGACCTGGATGCGCTGGACTGGCTCCTTTTTTCTTTCGAGTTCCTGACCATCTGGCGGCCCGGAATGTCCAGCAATTTCAGGCTCGAACTGAGAGACATCCTGCTCGAAGAGTTGGATTTTCGCAGGGAAGCACGCAATCAGGAACTCTTCCGTCGCTACCATAAGCGGCGAAAGAAATTGAACGTTACCGCTCCGAAGGTTTACTACGAGCTGTCGGGAGAAGCGTTGATGGTCAGTGAGTTCGTACACGGCCATAAGGTGCAGAAGATTATCGAAGCCATGGAGTCAGGCGATGAAGTATTCATGGCGCGTCTTCGCCACTCCGGCATCGATATGAAGAAGGTAGCCAAGCACCTGATTCGTTCTCGCTACTATTCGTTCCACGAGTGCCCTTTGTTTCACGGCGACCCTCATCCCAGTAACATTCTGGTGCAAGACAACAACCGCATCGTCATGCTGGATTTTGGCGCTTGCGGTGTCTTTTCACAGCGAGACCGGAATCTGATGTGGCAGATGAATTACTACTATTCGAGGGATGACGTAGGAGGGATGGTGAATATGGTGCTCAGCATCATGGAGCCGATCTATCCCGTCAACATCCATGCTTTCAGGAGAGAGCTGACGGACGCGTGGTGGACGGGATTCTACGGCATCAAGAGTAACCATGCGCAGTGGTGGGAACGCACCTCCTTCAGACTCTGGCTTCGATTCTTTGAGTTGATCAGGCAACACAAGATTCCCATCCCGCGCAACATGGTTCGCATGATTCGCGCCACCCTGTTGTATGACACGGTGGCTGCCCGACTCTATCCCAAGCTCAACGTTTTCAAGGAATTTGAGAAATACAGTCAAGGCGTCGCCAAGCGTACAAAACGCCGGATTCAAGAGTGTGCCGTCCGGCAAATCTTGCTGGGCCCGGACGACGCGAATTACCTCAAGCTTCAGCAGATTGTGGATATCGGGGACGGTCTTCTGCAACGTTTGCAGAAGTTTCTCGACGACCCGAATTTCACGTTCTCTGCCATCGCGGGCAAAGTCTATTCTGCCATTCGTTCGTTCGTCAGAATGTTTTTGCTAGGCGGCATGGTGGCGCTGGCCGGTATTGCGATAGCGGTGCTGTTCCAGAAGCGGCACACCGATCTGATTACAAACCCCATCGAGACGGTGCCCGATGCGTGGCGAGGGGACTGGCTTCTGCACAGCATCGCCGGGCTGTGGCTCGTCTCAGTGTTGTTGCTCGTCTTCGCATACGGGCGACGAGTGTATATCCGCTTCGGTGATGCGGACGACTGAGTAGAACTTCGGAGTGAGACGAAGAACGATTACGATGGTGGAGTTACTCTATGCCGTATTTCGCGATGCAGTATCAGGTTCTCTTTCACGACACGATGGCCTATGGCTCTCACCATCATATGGCTAATTTCAAGTTTCAGAACATCGCTCGTGAAACCATTCTGTTTGAAACCAAGACGGACGGGCAGAAGAGCTGGCAAGAGCAGTTAAAGGATATTCTGGTGCTGACGCGCGAGGCGTATAGCCTCAACCTTTCACCGGTGGGCTTAGGCGGAAAGGTGGCGATTCTTCTGACTTATGAAGACCCCACGCTGTGTACCGTGCGGCTCTGTTTCCGTGTCATCGACCAACGCGGTGAGCCGGTTTCGTGTGGCTTCCAGACCATGATCCTTTTGCACAAGGACACACACGAGATGGTTCCTGCGCCTCCTCTACTGACTCACTTCCTGACTGCCGAGAGCGAGGTCAGTCTGCTTGAGGAACTGCGGAACCCTTCGTTCGCCGAACGCGCAACGGCCGGCAGTAGAGAACTCAAGCATATCTTTCCCGAATCGGTTCGCCGTTTGGGCGCGAGCATCGCGAACTCACCGCGCAAGACGGCTTACCCCAAAATCGTAGACGACATGCAAAACGAGTACAGCCTTTGAAAAGCAAAATGGATACGGCCTTTAAGGATGTGAAAAGCAATGAGACCCCCCACCGCTTCCGCAGTAGACCCAAGAGTGACCTTCACTTTTCCCGGTCAAGGCTCGCACTCCTACACAGTCCTGCGTGAGCTGTATAACTCCTATCCTCAGACAAGACCTTACTTCCAACAGGCAAATTCCACGGGGCGGGAACTGCTTGGCGGCGACTTCCTTTCTCTGGTTACTGCCGCCTCCGTCGCAGAACATGACGAGCGACTAAAGGACTGTCCAGACCTCGACCAGATTGGGATTTATCTGACCGAGGTGTTGATTGCAAGAATCTTAATCGAGTCCGGCGTGAAACCGGCCCTCCTCGTCGGCCACAGCTTTGGAGAGTTGGCGGCGCTCGCCACGGGCAGCGTGTATTCCATCGAGACCGGTTTAAAGATAGTCTGCCAGCGTGTTCTGGCGTTGCAATCTCTAGGCAATCCCGGAGCGATGGCTGCGCTCTCGTGTGACCTTGAACGCGCCAGGCAGTTCATCGCAGAGATGGAAAATACTTCCATCGAAATATCCGTCATCAATCATCCACGGCAGACGGTTCTTTCGGGAAAGCTTTCGGAGTTGGAGGCGCTGCGCCCGTTTGTGAACCGGAAGGGTGTCTCGCTGACGCTTCTCAAGAGCAGGTATCCGTACCATTCAACACTCCTCGCAAACGCCGTAGAACCATTTCAGACTGCCCTCAAGGCGTTCGACTTCGGGCCCGCGGACATCCCGGTCTACCTCGGTCTGGAAGGCATTTTGTATTCGCCCGGCTCCGATCTAACCCGAATACTCTCGTCACAGTTCGTCCGCACTCTTCATTTCAGCGACGTGGTTAAGACCATCTACGAAAGCGGCCATCGAACGTTTATCGAATGCGGAGCCGGAGAGATCGTCACAAAGCTGACGGGACAGAATCTTGCGCAGACCGCAAGCAGCATAGACGCACTGCCCACCGCACCACCGGAACGAAGTCTGCGAGAAGGACTGCACAGGTTGTTTGAACTCGGGTTCGGGAAGAATGCAAACACACTCGCGGCAGTTGAGGCAGTCGAACCAACGAGGACGAGCCTGCCTTCCGCACAACTATTGGAGAGCATGTCTCTGGTCGTGAATGATATGTCTCAGCTCGCCGCGAGCGCTTCTCGTCTGGTCGAGCAAGTCTCTGCTTCGCTGGTCGCGGCAGTGCCGGTCGCGGCAGTGCCGACGGATTCTCCCCGAGCGAATACCTTCAATGGCGACCGGGAGGCTCCGGCGAATCCTGCTCCCGTCGAGCAAGCGCCGGCCCAGGCCGCCGATGTCTCACCGAAGAATTCACAAGCCGGAGAGAAAAGCTCGCTGCCCGTTACAGAGCGGATAGGGGTTACCGCTTCCGGTTCTAACGGCAGCAACGGGTTCGGCGCGAAGTCCGAGAGCCATCCTGAGAAGCAGGAAGTGTTCGCCCGCGAAGAATGTGCCGCGACGCCCATCGCGGTTGTGTCGATGGGCTGTGTTCTACCCGGCGCACGCGACCCGGAGCAGTATTGGTCGAACATCTTGAACGGCGTGTCGGGCATTTCAAATCTGGCCGACATCGACCCCACCGCCGGTCAGGATTTCCTCGCCGCAAGCGACGGCGACCAGATAAAAATCATCCCCGACAAGACTTACACTTTATTGCACGGAAGCATCGTCGATATTCCGTATGACGGCGCGCTGCTTTCACAGGCTTACAGCAAAACGGAGTTCGACTCGCTCACCAAGGGCCAAAAACTCCTCGCGCTCGCGGTGGCGCAGAGTCTTTCGAGACTCAAGGCACAGGTCGATTGGTCTAACTCCAAAAGAATGCAGTGCATCCTCGGAGCCACGGCAGACGGCTCGAAGGAATTCGATGACGCGCTGTTTTTGGAAAGCCTGCTCACACTCCTCAGAAACCTCGACGAGCCGGAGAGCCTTCGACGCGCTTTTGCCGACACTCTCGAAGAGAGCACGGGTTATCGGAACGGCGACACGAAGAGGCTGACACAGCACAAGATTTTTAGCAGCGTGATTGAAAGGCTCGTCGGCAGTGGGCTTAAAACTTACGTGGTGGATACGGCTTGTTCTTCATCTCTCTATTCGACGTATCTGGGGATGAAAGCCTTGCAGAACAGCGAGTGCGACGTGGTGATGGCGGGCGGCGTCTTTGCGCCGGGGCCTGCCAACAACACTCTCTTCGCGCAGTTCAAAGGACTGACACATCGACAGAGTAGACCGTTTGACGCCAACGCGGACGGCGTCGTCTTCAGCGATGGAGCGGGCATCGTCATCCTGAAACGCTTGCCCGATGCTCTCGCCGATGGCGACCGGATCATGGCCGTGATACGGGCCGTGGGTCTGTCGAGTGACGGCAAAAGCCCTTCCATCAATGTGCCTCAGGTGAAGGGGCAGGGCCTTGCGATTCAGCATGCCTACGCGGATTCCGCCATTGACGTAAACACCATTCAATACGTCGAAGCCCATGCGACCGCGACTCTGGTGGGAGATGCGGTTGAGTTCAACGCCCTGAAAGATACGATGCAGAGAGACCCCGCGTCTCCGCCCGTCGAACTGGGAAGCGTCAAGGCTTTAGTCGGACACACGGGCTGGGCCGCGGGCATGGCGTCGCTCATCAAGCTCTGCAAGGCGTTCGAGGCGAGAATCATTCCAAGGCAATACAACTACGTGGAGCCGAGCCAGGAGATCGACCTCGCCCATTCACAGTTTACGATCCCTTTGGCCTCGCATCCGTGGCCCGCGAACGTAGCGCCCTTCCCACGCCGCGCCGCCATCAATGGCTTCGGGTTCGGAGGCACCAACGCACATTTGATTCTGGAAGAATTTGAAGAGACTTACCATCGAAACCTCTGCGCCCAACTAAACGTGAAGGCAAAGGTTCCGGTCGAGTTGGCTGTCATCAGCGTCGGCAGCCTGTTCCCCGGCGTTGACGGCGCGTTGACTGCCGACCCTTCTTCAGAGACGCGATTCCGAAGGGACGCGCTGCGTCTGCCCGCCAAGAAGATGCTGCTCCCCGATGTGAAAGAGCATATGGACGCCAGCCAGTATCTGGCGGCGCTGGCTGCGGAGAAGGCATTCGCGGCCATGCCCGAAGGCTGGATGCGATTCAAGAATTCGATGGGCGTGGTGTTGGGTCTGACCTCCAAGACCGAACGCGGGATGCGTGCCAACGAGAGAGTTTTTATCGACCGCTTGCGGCGACAGGTCAAGGGACACGGCGGACGTGGCAAACTCTCAAGCACCGACCTCAATCGCATTCTGGACAAGCTGGTCGAGTCGATTCGTGCCCGCAACGTCCCTTCCGGGCCTTATACCCTGCCTGGGTTAATGCCCAATGTGACCGCTGGAAGAATCGCCAACATGTTCGACCTCAATGGGCCCAACATCGTCATCGACATGGGAGAGGATTCGTTGCTGCAATCTTTTCTGGTTGCACGCCAGCTCCTTGCACATGACGCTTGCAAGATGGTTCTGGCCGGAGGCGTCAACGCGAGCAACGTCAGCGATGCGACTCTTGGCGAGGCTGTTTTCCTGCTGGCGCTCACCACACCTGAGATAGCGCGCCGCGAAGGTCTGCCGGTTCTCAGCACAATCAGTTTTTCCGAGTCGGACGCGGGACAGCTTGTTCAGCAAGAGGTCTCGGAGTTACGTCCAGACCTCAATTACAAAGGGGCGCACGGAGCGCCGGAGATACTAAAGGCCATCAATCAAAGCCGCGAGAAGAGCCTGCGTTGTGGATTTAAACAACCGGGGAGCGGCGCTCTGGCGGGCAGAAGATTGGTCTTCGCTTCATCTTCTTCTCCGTCCGAGTCTGCGTCCACGCAGCCGGAGAAGTTTGCGTCCACACAGGCCGCGCCACAAGCATCCACACAGTCTGGGCCGAATGTGTCATCAACGAAGGCCGCGCCGCAGGGTGAGACATCCCTCGCTTACGCCTTCGTTCAAGGTACGCCGATACGCTTCTACACGCCGCAACTGACCGAGGCAAAAGTTGAGGGCGAAGCGAAGATTCTGAAGGGCCATAAAATCCTGTTCCTGACCGATCAGCCCGACCACTGGCTGGCGCTCGAAAGCTCAGGCGCTCTCGACGCGCTTGAATACAAAGTGGTCTGCCCTTTGGGAACACGCCTCGCGAAGTCCTTGCCGGTTGACCTGACATCCGAAGAGAGCATTCGTAGTTCTCTGAGTCGTCTGGCAGAGACGGAGTTCGACACTTTGATCGCCGTCAAAGCTCTGGAAGGCCACACCAAAGAGACGCTTCTGCTCAACAATTCAGAGAGCGAACTCGTCCTGCTCGATCTCTTGTTCGCGGTCTGTCGCCAGAGCTACGAGAGACTTCAAAGTCAGAACATTCAGGTCGTCACCGTCTGTCAGGGCGCTTACAGGAACGCTCGGCTCGACCCTTATACGGGCCTCGTCTCCGGGTTTATGAAGTCCCTTTCGAGGGAGTTGCAGGGCCCACGGTGCCGTGCCATCAACACGGATGAAGTCAACTTCTACAAGACTCTGCGGCAGGTCGAGATTGACCTCGGGCAGACGGGAGCAGAGGTCGAAGTCTGTTACAAGGAAGGGACGCGAAGCACCTTTACGCTGGCTCGCGTCGAGAGTCTGTCTAAGGACGAGCGGCCTTACCTCGATGCCGACTCGGTTGTCATCGCCACGGGCGGAGCGAGGGGCGTGACGGCGGTGCTCGTCGAAGAGCTGCTCAGAAGATTCGGTTGCCGCGTGATTGCGCTTGGTCGAAGCGATGCTTCGTCGCTGCCGGAAGCAGTCAGGACGATGGATGAGCAGGCGTTCAAGGATTACGAAGCACAGTTTTATAAGGACGAGCTGGCGCGAAATAAGGGCAAGAAGATCGGGGAGTTAAAGCGCGAATATCTTTCCTATCGCGCCGCCAACGAAGTGTGCCAGGTCACCAAACGTTTGCAGGCCATCAACGGAAAGTATGAATACAAGAGCGTTGACATCACCAGCGAGAAGGCAATCGACGAGGTTGTCGCGGAGACCTTCCGAAAGTATGGCCGCGTCGATCTGGTTCTGCACGGTGCTGGCGTACAGGTCTCGACGGCGCTCACCAAAAAATCTCTCAACGAGTTCCGCAAAATCATCGCCACCAAATTGCGCGGCCTGAGTCATCTCTACAAGGCGTGCAAAAAGTACGGGCAGGGTGGTCGAATCCATTTCCACATCCTGACCTCTGTCTTCAGCTACATGGGGAATGACGGCCAGCCGGATTACGGTGCGGCCAACGAGGCGATGAGCCGCATCGCCGACCTCATGAACTCGGCAGGCAGCGGAGACCACTGGTCTTCTATGGCGTGGCTCGGGTGGGCCGGAATAGGTATGACACGCGACTCCGAGTTTGCCGCTCTGGCCGCTTCAAGAAGGCTGAGAGGCGTGACGAAGGAAGAAGGGCAACACATCTTCGCAGAGATGTTGAAGGGCACGCCCACCACGCCCATCAATATTCTTCTCGCGGACGGCGAAATCGAATACTACAAAGTGGCGATTCAGACTTCGACGCCCGAAGCGTCCTCGCCCGCGACTCCGACCGTCAACGTCAAGCAGGACTTTTACGTAATGGAACGGGAAATCTCGGTCGAGAGCGCTCCGTATCTGCTCAATCACCTGGTTGACGGGGTTCCGACTCTGCCGGGGGCGCTCGTCATCGCCATCTTTGGTGAAGCGGCTCAACAGCTTCGACCTGACTTGAAAATCAACTCTTTCGAGAAAGCGTTTTTTCACAGGTTCATCAAAGTCTACAAGAACCGGAAGATGCGTATTCGCGTCGAGGCGCGGATTGTTTCCGAGGATGAACGGGAGACGTTAGTACAGGTCAGCATCCTGTCGGATTTTGTTCACAGCAGCGGAGTCGTGCTGCAAAAGGATATTCTCCAACACGAAATCCTCATCCGTATGTCGGCGACTCCCCTTCCCGTCCCCAAAGGTCTCGAACTGAATGGAGTCGAGGGGCGACGCTTGCTCGACCCGTATGTGATGGACGGCTCTCCCGTCTGTCTGAGCGGGCCCTTCAACGCCATGGAGAACATCATCGTCGGCGGGGCTTATCGGAGGGCCGATTTCAAGCTCGCCGATCTCAAACATTCCGGTTCGCAGCACCAGTCGATGGTCTCCAAAATTGTTCTGATGGATTCGCTCTGGAGATTCGGCGTGATTCACCTCGCGCCTGACAACTCCTCGCCGGTCTTCGTCCCAGAGGAGTGCAAAGTCATGAAGGTCTATTTCGACTTCTCCGACTTCGACGCCTCGCGGCTTATCGAGACGGTGACTTTCACTGGTGCGAATCCGCGTCTGGACGGCGACCTGCTCACCATCGGCCCGGTAACAGCGACCGATGGTCAGGGCAATGTCCTGCTGGTCGTCGAAGACGGGGTCTGTCGAAGATTCGGAGCAGTAAGCAACGGCAATGGTAACGGCAATGGTAATGGAGCCGCACACTAAGACAGCGTCGAATCCTGCACGCTCCAACGACTGCTTTGTTGGTCTGCTGGAAGTGTGCGAACTGCGCGACAAGGATTACACAAGCCACCTGTCTGTAGACGAGCGAGCCAAGTACATGAGTCTCCGCGGTCAACGTCGGAAAGAAGAGTGGCTGGCGGGCCGTCTGGCCGCCAAATACCTTTTCCTGAACCGGCTTGAGATGTCTCAAGAATCATTGAGCCAACGATGGAAGCCTACTCTGTCGAAGCTCACTTCCGAGTCACTCGGCGTCTTCTCGCCGTGGATGTATCAGAAAATCGAGGTGGTCTCGAATGAAGCGCCGCCCAGGCTGGTCTGGTGCGGTGCGGAGCGCCCGGAAAGAATCTCTCTGTCGCACGCGGGCGGAGTCTCCTGTGCGTCGATGGCATTCGGAGCGCCCACGTCCATCGACCTTGAAACCTCGATTCCCAGGAACGAAGCATTTTACAGAAACACGTTTACTGAAGTGGAAAGAGAGTGGGTCACACGTGGAGCCGATGGCGAGTTGAGCAGGTCGAACTGGTTCTTCACGCTGTTGTGGGCCTTGAAGGAATCGGCGTTGAAATTGGGATGGTTGAAGCAGGCGAGCATCTGGAATCTCCCGAGGATCGAGATCGACGGCTTGCAGGGCTTCAATCATATCGGGCCCATTTGGCGTGGCAGCAAGATGGATGACGCTTTTGTGGTTTGCACGGCGAGAGTCAAAGAAGAGAGCCGTGTGATGCAGGTACAGGTAGCGGTTACCGGTACGTGCAACTTCGTTCTAACCGTGATGAATCCTCTGATTGGAGCGGTCAATTGAGTACAGCATACACAATCCCTGTCGCGAACGATCTTAACAGTGGCATCCGTGAAATCTTTGCGCAGGTGACGCGCTACCCGCTTGAGGTCTTAGACCCGACCTCCGGGTTGGAAGAAGACCTCGGCATCGATTCGGTGAAGCTCGGCGAAGTCTTTGCCGTCTTGCGTGAGAAGTACGGCTTGCCGGAGAAGCTCGATCTGCCGCGCGAAAAGCTCAAGACCATCGGCGGCATCGCCGAAGCGTTACAGGTCTATCTGCGTGACTCGGCAGTTCCCGTAATCGGAGAGGTTGTTGCCGAAACCATGACGGCGGGACTTGCTCAGCCTCAACCCGCGAATGGTAACGGCCACGGTAACGGTTCAGTAGACGCCGCGACTCTTCAAGCCAGTGTGCTTGAAATCTTTGCACAGGTGACGCGTTATCCGCTCGAAGTTTTAGACCCGACATCAGGGCTTGAGGAAGATTTGGGCATTGACTCAGTGAAGCTGGGCGAAGTCTTTGCCGTCTTGCGCGAGAAGTACGGCTTGCCGGAGAAGCTCGACCTGCCGCGCGAAAAACTGAAGACCATCGGCGGCATCGCCGAGGCGCTTCAAGTGTATATGGCGCACGGCGAAGCCCCGCCGCTTGTCGTCAGACAGCCGGGAATGCCTCCGCCTTCTCCCGTGATCTCCGGCGGGAATGGGACGCACGGGGAAGCGTCTGTGATAGCGGAGTCGTTTGCAATGCTGACGCCGGAGCGCAAGCCGTTTGCAGGCAAGGTCGCTCTCGTAACCGGCTCGGGCCGCGGGCTTGGGAAGGATGTCGTCAGTTATCTGGCGGAGCTGGGCGCGTCCGTGGTCGTCAACTCTTTCCACTCTCGCGTGGAAGGCGAGCGCACGGTCGAAGAGATCAAAGCGAAGGGCGGCAGCGCGGTTCACGCGTGGGGGTCGGTCGCGAATCCCGAACACGTGAAGGCAATGTTTGAACTCGTCGAATCCACTTATGGCGGGGGGCTGGACTTTTTCGTCAGCAACGCTTCCAACGGCATGCTGGCCCCGTTGAAAGAGATCACCGCCGAACACTGGGAGAAGGCGTTCCGCACGAATGTCGTCGGGCTTCACCAGAGCGCGCTCGCGGCAGTCGAGCTGATGAAAAAGCGTGGCGGAGGCAAGATCATCACTCTCTCGACTCCGGCGTCACAAGGCTATGTGGATTACTTCGGCTGCATGGGGGCCGTGAAGGCCGCGGTCGAGTCTTTGACCAGAAGCATGGCAATCGAGTTCGCCGCAGACCATGTTCAGGTCAACTGTGTTTCGCCGGGCCCGGTTTATGGAGACCTGCTCAACAAGTGGCCCGAGAGCGAGCGTCTGATACGTCAGTGGGAGGGCAACACCGCTTACAGTCGTCTGTGTGAGGCGCGCGATGTTTCCCACTTCATCGCTTATCTGCTCAGTGAGCCGGTGAAGCTCTTTACGGGAAGCGTCCTTATCATGGACGGAGGAATTTCGTCGCAGGGTTGGTAGAAGACTCATGTCGCTGGCAATACAAACAAACCGGAGCGCCTCGCTGCTCGGTCGTCTCAAAGGTCGTCTGATCGGCCTCTCGCCACAGGAAGCATCCTTCTCGCGGCGAGGGTTTCCGGGGTGTGGCTCAAGCAGCCGCGCGCATCTGGAGAGCGTCATTCAAACCTTCATCGAAGGTTATAACCTCGCCGTCGGCGAGGCCGATATGGCTCGGTTAGCACATCGGTTGGACTCATCGTTCTCACCTGCGTTCGTCGGATTCGCTTATGAAGGAGCGGGACTGTATTTCGGCCTGACCGATCTGATGATTCCACGCTCGGAAAGTCGTCTGAGAGCTTTCACGCGCACGGCAGCCGAGCCACATGACTTCATCGTTTCGGTCGGGGCCGGGTTTGCCGTTGCGCGAATGCCGCTCGGTCTGCGCCGCTTGGAATCTTATCAAAAGACTCTCGACCCGATGACCGCCTGGTGTCTGGCCGACGGTTACGGATTCCATCAAGGCTTCTTCCATTGGAAGCTCTTCATCGAAGCGCGACGGGCTTCCCCCCTATCGCTCAGCCCGCAGAATCGCCAACTGTTCGACGCAGGCGTCGGGCGAGCCATGTGGTGGGTTTATGGCGCAGACCCGGCCACGATTGCTTCGGCCATCTCACGCTTTGAGAGCGACCGCCGACATGAGATGTGGGCCGGTATCGGAACCGCCCTCGCCTATGCGGGCGGGGGTGGGCCGCCCCGCGCCTCGAAGCTTCTGCTCGACTTGGCCGGGGACTATCGCACAGACCTGCTCAGCGGGATTCCTTTCGCGGCTCACATGCGTGACAAGGGACGCAATCCCGCCGAGTGGACTGACGAAGTCTGCTCAGAGCTTTTGGGTATGTCTGTGGCAGAGACATCCGAAATTATTGTGACCGAGCTGGCCGCCTATCTCGATTCCTGGCAAGGCTCCGCTGAGGAGAAGTGGAGCGGGTGTTACGTGGCCTTGCGAGAGCGTGTGAAGCGACGTTTGGAGCAGTGACATTCAAAGACCACCCGATTCCTTCGCTCGGGTGGAAGGGGTTTGTGAGGAGAAATTATGACGACAACCGATACTGAATACGATGTCATTATTCTTGGAACCGGCATCGGCGGCTCGATGCTCGGAGCCATCCTGTCCAAGCATAAGCTCAACGTGCTGATGCTCGACTCTGAAACTCATCCCCGTTTCGCGATTGGTGAAGCGACGACTCCGGACACAAACTTCCGGCTCAAACTGCTGTCGCACAAATACGACGTGCCGGAAATTTCCTATCTGAGCGCGTTTCATCCCACACGCGACTTCGTCAGCCCGGCCTGCGGTGTCAAGCGTGCATTTAGTTTTCTCTACCAGAGAGAAGGCAAAGAGCTAATCCCCACGGAGACACATCAATACCCGACGCTCGCCCCTCCGATGGGGCCCGACTGCCATTTCTTCCGGCAGGATACGGACGCCTACATGATGGCGGTGGCCTTGAACTACGGAGCGAAGGTTCGCCAACAGACACGCATCGCCGACTTCGATATACAGGAAGATCATGTCACGCTCACAAGCGAGAAGGGCGAAACGTTCAGGGGCAAATATCTGGTTGACGGGACGGGCATGAAGTCCGTGCTCGCGCATAAATTCGACCTACGCAAACCCGCCGAGACTTTCCGCACCAATACGCGGGCCATCTTCACACACATGGTTGGCGTCAAGCTTTACGATCAGATCGGGTCGCCACAGAAGAACCACGGCCACAAGTATCCGCTCTCGCAGAGCACGCTCCATCATGTCTTTGAGGGCGGCTGGTTCTGGATCATTCCCTTCAATAATCATCAGGACAGCACGAACCCTCTGTGCAGTGTCGGGTTGGTTCTCAACCGCGAGCTTCATCCTGAAACCGGCATGAACGCGGAGGAGGAGTTCTGGTCTTACTTAAGGAAGTTCCCCGATATGGTGAGGCAGTTTGAAGGAGCACAGGCGGTGCGCGGGTGGGTCTCGACCGGAAGGCTCCAGTACGGGGCCAAAAGCATCACGGGCCATCGCTACTCGCTTCTGTCGCACGCCGGTTTCTTCATCGACCCTTTGTACTCCACGGGGCTTGCATTGACGACGGCGATGGTCGATCTGCTGGGCGGGCAGTTGATTAAGGCTTTTGAGAAAAACGATTTCTCGGTGAAGAGTTTCGAGCACCTGAACGAGTTCTTCGATAACAACATCGGCTATGCGGATGAGATGGTGAGCAGCTCGTTCGTGTCGTTTCGAGACTTTGACTTGTGGGACGCGTGGTTCCGTGTGTGGGTGGTCGGCCTCTTTATCGGCACATGTCTGAACGCGAGCCTCTATCTGAAATACATCGAGACGAAAGACAAGCGCGTCCTCGACCAGTCGGGGAAAGAGCCTTACTCCGTCCTGCTCGGCGGTAAGTTCCCTGAGTTTCAAAAACTCTATCGACAGGCGCTCGCCGAAATGGACAGAGTGAAGGCCGGAGAGACAAGCCCCTCGGAGGCAGCGAGCAAGATACGTGGTTTATTTAAGGGTATCAAATACGTCCCCACCTACTGGCGCTGGAATGAAGCGGCGGTGCGGACGACGCCTGCCTTCACGATCTGGGGCATGACGAAGATGTACTTCTGGTTTACGTTTTTCGCTCCCGCCGAGCTGCGCAAACCACTCTTTGGCTGGAGTTCGTTTACCGCCTACAAATATATCCTCGGGTCGATTCTGGATAACAACGGGGCGTCGAAGCGTCGCAAACGAAGTTACATACGGGATGTGTTCAAGTCCTGGAATCGCGACTGGATTCCCGAAAAGTCTACCGAGTTGTAGAACTCGCCTCCGAGTGCGGACATCTTTGACGGCAACGTCACCGCCGAGCGATTGAACGAGACGCATCCGGGCTGTCCGTTGATGGGCGTCGGCGTTGCCTCGGTTTCTCAGACGGAAGTTGAGTCTGGTTTCTTTCGTCCGTTCTCAAGCCCTGAAGTCGAACACGGAGCCACGCGGGCACGCGAAACGGCTTGACTGTCTCACGGCTGCTCACGGCTCTATTTTCTCCGCTCGTTAACAACTGAGGTAGATAAGCCTGTCACCTCGCTCACCGAAGACGCATGACACCCGAATGGAGGCGTAACTAATGCAAATCGTAAGCTGGCAACTTCTGGTCGCCGCAGTGGTCGCCATCGCGGCGGTCTCGTTACACATATACACCATGGAAGTGTGGATTTGGCCCAAGCTTAAAGACGACTGCTTCCCGTCTTTTCCGTTCGGTGGGCCCAACGTGGTGAAGGGCTTCTACCGGACGGTGTGGCACTTCTTCACGGTTAACTGGCTCATGACCATCGTGATCTGTATCGCGGTCGCCTTCGGCAATCTGGTGCCCTACGGCACGCTGTTGATTGTGTACCTGATGATCTTCTGGATTCTGATCGTGGTGGAGATTTTCGTCGTGGCCGCGTTGTCTCTGAGGCCGGGCGAGTCTTACATCAAAACCATGATCCATGCGTTCCAGTGGGTCATCATTCTTGTGATGGTCTTCTTCATGTGGTGGGGAATCCGTCCCACTCTGTAGAGGCTGCGAAAAAAGGTCTCGGTGTAATGCCCTGCAATGCGAGGTGACTCATGAAACGTGTATTTCAATGGATCGATACGATGGTGAACAAGCTGGCGAAGAACTACACGCTGTGGACTATCGGCCTGTTAGTTATCGTCCTCCTCATCGCCCTCAAAGCTTTTTCCACGGTGTTTCCGCGTCTGCCCGAACCGCCGGTATACGCAAGCTACCAGTTGCTTCAGCCCAACGATTGGAGCGATGACAGGCGGGAACGCTACTATCAGATCAGCCAGGGGAGCCTTGTGATTCCCTACGCCTGGTATCTGGCGCTTGAGTCGCGCACCGGGACGGAGATGTTCGCATCCCCCGAGGTGCAGGCCCGGTACGGCCTTCTGCCGGATAACAATCCGAAGTACAACCCGGATCGGTTGCCGGTCGGAATCGTGAAGGACATTCTGCCGGACGAATATGTCAATACCCTTGGCGAAGGACAGAAGGAATGGGCCAGTATCTCCTGCGCCGCCTGCCATACGGGCCAACTCCTGTACAAAGGTAACGCGCTGCGGGTCGATGGCGGACAGAGCTTCTGGGGTTTCGAGCAATGGTCGGGCGACCTGGAGTTCTCACTCATCCTGACCTCCGCGACGCCGTCGAAGTTCGAGCGTTTCTGCTCGCGCATCTATGGGCGAGGCAAGTGTCTCCCGAACGAACAGAGGATGCTGCGCGCCCAGATGAAGAGGTACTTCGACAGCGACCTCATCACCGGAGGGATCAACGAGAACATCAACCACACCTATCTGACCAAGGAGGGTTTTGCGCGCACGTCCGCGCTCGGTCGTGGTGTGAACGGCGAGTTTGGCCCGCTCGATTACAGAAACGTCAACCGGAACAGCGGCCCTGTCAGCTATCCGCCGGTGTGGTACACGCACGAGTATGATTGGGTTCAGTCTCCCGCCGCGATCAGCCAGCCGTTGGGTCGTAACGTGACGGAAGCATGGGGTGTCAGCGTGAGGGCCGAGCTGAAAGACGCGAGCCATCGTTGGGCCTCGACGGCCCGGATTGACAATATGTTCTGGTTGGAGACCTTGCTCTCTACCCTGCAAGCACCAAAGTGGCCGGAGAATCTTTTCGGGCCCATTGACCGTGAGGCAGTTGAGCGTGGCAGACGCCTGTATAACGATAAGGTTTGGGACAAAGCACTCCCGGCGGATCAGATCGAGTTGACCCGGGATGATAAAGGGTTTATCAGAGGCCCCAATCCTGAACGACCGAAGACCGGCTACTGCGCTCGTTGTCACTCTCCGGCATTTACAGAGCCGAACGAGTTTGGACGAAGATTCATCCAACTGCCTCTCTACGACATGAAGAAGATGGGCACCGACAAGTATGACGCCGAGCAGTTTGCCGCCCGCACAAAGATTTATACCGGCATTCTCAAGCCGGTATTCGGCACGGATACTGTCGGGATCGGCGACATGCTCAGAGTCAACATTACCGGCATGGAGGATTGGTGGTTCAAAGAACACGACATCTCCGGGCCATGCCGGTCAACGATGGAGGGTTATCGCCCGAATCTGTTCCGTGCGCCCATAGCCTATCCCGCACGACCGCTCGACGGCTACTGGGCCACCGGGCCTTTCCTTCACAACGGGGCGATACGGACTCTCTACGAACTGTTGTCGCCGCGTGAGGAGCGAGCCAAGACCTTCTGGACTGGAACGCGGGAGTTTGATCCGGTCGATGTGGGCTTCCGGAACGATCAGGTGGAAGGAGCTTTTCTCTTTGACACTTCCGAGCCGGGTAATTCCAATGCCGGTCACGAATTCACCAACGCCCCACCGAATACCGACGGGGTCATCGGGCCTTACCTTTCACCACAGGAGCGCCGCGACATCATCGAGTACCTAAAGGTACTTGTCTCCGTGACAACCACACCGGAACAACTGGCCGAGCGCAATAACATCCTCGATGCCATGTCCCCTTACTACGAGAAGTTCGAGGGCCCTGGACAGTTTGGAATGCCTGAAAAGGAGGGCGGCTGGAAGAGGTCGGACTTGTGCGGCAAGATCGCGGGTGCTGCACAGCCGCATGACCAAGCGCCGCCGCAGATCAAACAGGACTACACGGGTGCGCCTCCGCCGCAGGTCAATCCGCAGGGCAAGTAGACATCGCAAAGCGAGTAGACATTTATGAGCCGTCCGAACGACATAGATATCTCAACCGCCGGCGCAACGTCTGTTGAGCTGAATGAGACGCGGCTGGATATTCCGTTCACGATTGTCAACATCACGACGACAATCGCGGCTTGCGTGCTTCCCTTCTACTTCTATTCTCGTACGTCAATCGCCGCCTTCCTGCTTTTCTACACGATCACTGGCTTGGGATTGACGTTGGGATATCATCGGCTGTTCGCCCATCGCGCGTTTAAGGTGCCCAGGTGGCTTGAGCACCTTATCGCGCTTTGCGGCTATCTAGCCATTCAGCGCGGCCCCATCTTTTGGGTGGCGATGCATCGCCTGCACCATCGTTACAGCGACATTCCTGGGCGCGACCCACACACTCCGCGCGAAGGTCTGCTGCACGTCCATTTCGGCTGGCACCAGCGCCGCCGACGTGATGTCTGGGAGAGCGAGATATACAGGAAATATACGCCAGACCTGATCCACGACCGGCTCTATCTGTTTCTGGATAATGAAAGCCGCGACTATTTCGCTTACGTCGGAATCTTGCTCGTCTCCTTTGTCACGGGAGGCTTGATTGGCGCGCTTGTGGAGCCGGGCCACCGGTTCGATCTCTACAACGCCGTGTGCTTTCTCGTCTGGGTCGGATTGCTGAACCGCGTCGCCGTCCTGCATGCGTTCGGCTTCATTAACTCTGTCTGCCATGTGGCGGGAACCCGGCCATTTAAAACGCGTGGGACAGACACCTCCGTGAATAACGTCGTGGTGTCTTTGCTCATCTTTGGAGAAGGATGGCACAACAATCACCATGCGCATCCGAAGTCTGCCCGGCAGGGTCTCCGCTGGTATCAATGGGACCCTGCGTGGTATGGCATCTGGCTGCTCAAAACGCTCGGGCTGGCTGAGAAGGTTCACGTCCCGAGCCAGGAGGCCGTCCGCCGTTCGTCTCTTTCAAGCGGAAAAGCGATCCGAACAGAGGCGCGCGACCCAGTGCTCACACGACATAGGAGGTAGTTGCCATTGAAGCTGAATAGCATGTTTCTTTTCACAGCGATTCTGACTTTCATTGGCGGGGTCTTCATTGTTTTAGGATGAGAACAGGGAGAAGCTTCAAGATGACATGGCAACTGAAAGTGATGAGAATATATGTGTTGCAAGGCAGCCAGGAGCCTACACACTTCATATGGCAGGGACACCTCATACCTCAACACATCGAGCATAACCGACTGACTGCTATCTCTCTGAATAATACGCTGGATGGAAATACGGAGGTCGTCATCAAAGACGGCGTCAAAGAAGAGACCGTCAAAGAAGAGACCCCTAAACAGGATGACGGCAAACAGGATGCTACTAAACAGGACGCAGCCAAGCAAGACGATTTACTACTCAAGGAAATGGAGGAATCTAACAGCTGGATGCGCTTAGCATTTCAACTCTACTTTGGGTGGTTTGCTTTGCAATTCACTATCAATGCTATCGCCATGAGTTGGCTCTTTAACTATAAGGGTTCCATGCCCATGTTCGCTGGCTGGGTTTTTTTCGTGTTCATTGTATGGAATCTGATGGGAACAATCGGGACTTTGTTAGTTCACAAGGGCCTACTCGATTGCGATCAACGGATAAGAGAAGTAATTGAGAGGCTGGCTCAGCAAGTCGTAAACGAAGACCCTGCCTCTAAGCCGCGCTCGTCCACGCCTCGACAATCAATCAATGCCGTGTTCGTTCTTTGTGCCATTACCATGTTCATGTCACTGGCCTTCTGGACGATTTTATCCGCGGAGCTGAACCGCTAATCGTACCGAAGAGTGAACGGACTGAGCCTTATCAGAGCATCAACCATGAAGCGCGACTTGAAACTCAACACCGAATATCCGGAACCTGACGAGCAAGAGATCACCGAGAAGCTGATTGTTCTTCTAAAGGGAATCATTGAGCAACGATACTTCAACGGCCTGACGTATCGCGATGTTCACGTGAAGGGCCACGCTGCTGTGAGGGCGGAGTTTATTGTCGAGCAGTCTCTTCCTCCGGAGTTTCGAGTAGGCGTCTTCAAGGAGCCACGAACCTATCCCGCGTGGATTCGGTTCTCCAACTCAAATCAAGACCCGGCGATGGACATCAAAGGAGATATTCGAGGCTTTGCGTTGAAGCTCATGGGAGTTGAAGGTGAGAAATTGCTGGACACCCAAAAAGAGGCGACCACCCAGGATTTTATTTTTCTGAGTACCAATCTGTTTCTGACAAGAGATGCCAGAGACTTTTACGAGTTGGTTAAGTGCGGCGCGCTTAACCGCGACAAGACGGCGTCTGATTACCTGGGCGTTATCCGGTATTTCGTTACTCATCCTAAAGTCGGAGTGGGACTGTTACATGCTCTACGCAAGTTTCCACACTTGCTGGAAATGCCCTGGTTTAGTGCGACTCCTTATTTATTCGGTGAGAGGGCCGTGAAGTATGGGCTTCAACCCTGGCTGAAGACCAGAACTGAGTTACCGCAAAAGCCAACCAACAACTTTCTGCGCGAAAGGTTGAAAGAGCACTTGGCGCGCGAGGGCGCGGGTTTCGATTTTATGGTTCAATTTCAAAACGACCCCTACAGAGAGCCTCTCGAAGATGCGCTTGTGCCCTGGAAGGAAGAAAACACTCCATTCCTGAAGGTTGCATCCATCAACATTCCTCGTCAAAGCATCGACACGCCGGAGCAGATGAAGTTTTGTGAGAACTTATCATTCAATCCCTGGCGCTGCTTGCCCGAGCACAGACCTTTGGGTAGCGCCAATCGTGCGCGGAAGGCAGTGTACTTAGCTATCTCTGAGTTTAGACGCACAAGAAACGGTGCCCCAACTACCGAGCCTGCTCCCGGCGATAGTCTGTGAACGCCTCCCGGCTGCCCCGTGCTGGTTCGGAAGTGCGTTCATCGTTTGGCTTGATAGATGACGAACAAGAACACGGCCTCTTCATCGTCTGATTCAGGATGAGCAGGTTTGATTTAAGTCGCGGCATGTTTAAGAAACTGGTGGATATCTTGAGAGCTTTAAAGCTGAGGACGAAGATACTACTGGGACTTCTGGTCGTACTGGTAAGCGGCGGTCTGCCCTTCGCTTATAAAATGTACTTTTCAAAGTTGCCGCCCCCACTGTTGCCCTCTCGTGAAGTCGTGTATCTGAACCAGGATGTGTTGACTGAGGCCGAGCGTCAACGCTTTTACCATCTTTCTCAAGGCTCGCAGCTCATGCCGTATGACTGGTTTGTGGCTCTGGAACAGGGAGATACCGAAGAGCCTTTTAGCGCCGATGACAGTATGACGAGGTTCCGTCTGATACCGGACTCGAACACTGTCGGCAACCCGGATCATTTGCCTGTAGGTTTCGCCAAAGATGATCCCGACCCAGTCAACGGAGTAGTCAACGTCGGTTTGACCTGTGCGGGCTGTCATACGGCGCAGATGACTTATAAGGGGACGGCTATACGCATCGACGGCGCTCCGGGGATGGTGGACTTCGATTCGTTTCTCGAAAGTATGGTGGGCAGCCTCGTCGTCACTGGGGCGTCTTTCACGCTGATACCCGGTTCCAAATTCAATCGCTTCGCCAGGCGGGTGCTAAAGGAGAATTACAGCATCGGCAAGGCTCTCAAGCTTAAAGCAGACGTGGCGAAATATCTTTTTGAAAAGAAGCGAGAGAAGGATGAGGAGAGGGAGAGCGACAAGACGCGCGGTGAGACGGCTACCCGTGGAGGTTTCGGCAGGATTGATGCGCTCGGCTCGGGTGGCAATCGTGTCTATCGCAAACTCGATGTCAGGAATCTCCGAACCTTGAACGCTCCCGTCAAGGCAGTACCGCTCTGGTATACGCACGAGTACAACTGGGTGCAGTCAAATGGTTCCATCCGCCAGCCCATGGCGAGGAACATCATACAGGCTCTGGCGGCCAGTGCGAGTCTGGTTTTGCCGGGAGACGCTTCTCGGAATGATCGCTACATTTCCAGTGTCAGGCTGAACAATATGTTTGAGATAGAGACGACGCTCCGGAAGTTCAAAGCTCCGGTTTGGCCTGAAAAAATTCTGGGCCAACTTGATGCCGACAAGGTCAAGCGTGGCGAGGTGATTTACGAAAAACGCTGCGCCTTTTGCCATGCACCGCAAAGGGAGAGTCAGCCGGAGCCGGACGACGCGGTGGCTGTAAAAAACAATAAGACTTTCTTTGTATTGCGTATGTTGCCGCTCGATAAAATCAGAACCGACCCGATGGACGCCTCTAATTTCGCCGAACGCACGGTAGACGCTTCGAGCATGCAGATGGGCGAGCGTGTGCCGGGCAACGAGGTCATCTCAAATGTTCTCTCGGGCATCCTCCAGCGTCAATACGAAACACTCAAGCTTCCCCCCGACAAGCAGGAGGAATGGAACGGCTATCGCGCCAATATCCTTCGGAGTTGTAAAGGCTATCCGGCTCGCCCGCTGGCCGGAGTCTGGGCCACCGCGCCCTATCTTCATAACGGCTCCGTGCCCAACCTGTACCAGCTCTTGCTTCCCGAAGATCAGAGGGACAAGCGGTTCTTTACGGGCAACGTTGAATTTGATCCCGTCAACGTCGGGTATGTGACCGGAGAGTTTCCCGGTGGCTTTCTCTTCGACACCTCCATCAAGGGCAACTCAAACGCCGGTCATCAGTACGGCACCTCGCTCAGCCCGGAAGAGCGCATGGATTTGATTGAGTATTTGAAAGACCTAAAGTTTCCAGAGACGGACTATAAGCTTGTCGCTCCAACGGCGGGCTGCCCGTAATGTGTGCCGTTCAAGAGATAGGTTAGACAGCCCCCCACTTCTGGGGAACATCAAGGCTGAAGAAGGAGGACGCGTGATTCCGGACAAAAAGGTTCGGCCCAGAAAGCATAACATTCAAGTCCTGCTCGCCGTGTTCGGCGTCGTGGGAGTGCTTTCGGTCTTTGCAAAACTTCCCTCGCCGTCACCCGTCGAGGCAGCGCGACTTGCAACTCACTTTCAGTTTGCATGGCAACTGCTCCCGCCCGCTCCCATCCCCGCCGGCGGAGTCGTCTTCCCCGTCAACAAGACGGCCACGCACATGCAGTTCTACTTTTATCAGGTCGGCGAGTCAGCCGCGCTCGGCGACCTCGACGGCGACGGACTCCCCAACGACCTGTGCCTCACGGATGTCCGCGCCAAGTCGATGACGATCAGCCCCGTGCCGGGCACAGGTGAGCGCTATGCTCCGTTCGAGGTTGATTTCGGCAAACTCTTCGACCGTGTGACGGAGTACCCGAGCGTCTGCCGCGTCGCCGACATGAACGAGGACGGACTCGCCGATATCTTCGTCGCCTTCTATGGCCGTCCCCCTCTGCTGCTTCTCCGTCGCGCGTCGCAGGATAAAGGGACATCTGCCCCGCTCTCTCCGGCGTCGTTCTCCGTCGCGGAACTCATCCCCGGACTCTCACAGCGCTGGTGGACGGCAACGGCGACCTTCGCAGACATCGACGGCGACGGTCATCAAGACATCGTCATCGGCAACTACTACCCGGACGACGCAGAGATAACCGACGCCAACTCGTCGCGTCCCTTCGAGATGAACGGCGACTTCACGCGCGCGCGAAACGGTGGGAAGAATCATATCTTCCTCTACGCACGGAGCGAGTCGGGCGCGGAGCCGTCCGCGCTCTATCACGATGCGGGCGACGTATTCCCGAATAATGGCGCGTATGCCTGGACGCTTGCCGTCGGAGCCGCCGACCTCGACCGCGACGGGCTTTCAGACCTCTATATCGCCAATGACTTCGGGCCCGACCAGCTTCTTTGGAATCGTTCGCAACCCGGCAACGTCAAGTTTCAGGAGCTTCACGGGAGCAAAGGCTTCTTCACTCCCACGTCAATGGTCATGGGGCAAGACTCATTCAAGGGCATGAGCATCGACTTCGGAGATGTCAACAACGACGGCATCTTTGACATGTACGTCAGCAACATCGGCTCGCCCTTTGCTCTTCAGGAGGGACATTTCCTCTGGACGAGCACAGGGAAGATGGACAGCTTGAAAGCGGGCGGCGCACCGTGGGTTGATCGTGCCGACGAAGTCGGAGTCTCACACAGCGCCTGGGCCTGGGATGCGCGCTTTGAGGACTTCGACAATGACGGCGTGCTTGAGCTGGTGCAGGCCACCGGACTCGTCAAGGGCACTGAGAATCGCTGGCCTGACCTTGCACAGGTCGGCGCAGCCAACGACGTGTTCGTCAAACATCAATCGGTCTGGCCGAGGTTTCTGCCCGGCACGGCGGACGTTGACGGCTCGTACCCGAATCCCTTCTGGGTACTGGGCAGCAACGGGCTTTACGACGACCTCTCAACCACACTCTTCCCCGGCCTGACACCGGCCACGCGCGGCATCGCGGTCGCGGACGTTGACGGCGACGGTTATCCCGAGATGGTCTACGCGAATTTCTGGGAAGACTCTGTTTACATCAAGAACCAGAGCGCCGGGAATCAATTCCTCGGTCTGCACCTTCTGCTTCCGTTGGCCCAAGTCGATGCCGCGGCTCATGCTGATGCTGCCGTGCAACCTGCGACAGCCCAACCCGCGCAAACGCCGACGGCCACGCTCATCCATGACGGGCATCCGACCTTACGCGAGGGCACACCCGCGATTGGAGCCTTTGTCGAGATCGAGACGCCGGACGGACGGCGTCAGATACGACAGGTGGACGGCGGCAATGGGCATTCCGGTCAGCGTAGCCCGGAGGTTCTCTTCGGCCTCGGGCGCACCTCCGCAACAGAAATCAAGGTACGTATCACGTGGCGCGACCTCCACGGAGTTCTTCAACACGACGCGCTCGCGCTCGCGCCCGGCTATCACACAGTCGTTCTCGCCAAACAAGGAGTGACGCCATGAGCACCCCCGCAAAGAAGAAACGCGACCCCCGGATTGGCCTCCGGACTTCCGCCACCTTCGCCACGATCTTCACGATCCTCGGGCACACTGTGCTCGGCTTTGAGCAGCCGGTAGCACAGGTCTTCGTCGCGCTGGGGACTGGCTACGCGTGCGCCTTCTTCTTCGAGTGGGTTGATGCGCGTGCCAACGGCGTCGCCCCCGCTTTCGCGGGCGGTGGCTGGCGCAAGATCGTAGACTTCCTGCTCCCCGCGCACATGACTTCGATCACGCTCTCCTTTCTGCTCTACTTCAACCAGCGACTCTGGATCATGGCGTTGACCGTCGCGCTCGCACTCGGTTCCAAGTATGTGCTTCGTGTCCGGCAGAACGGACGGCTCCAGCATTTCATGAACCCCTCGAACTTCGGCATCGCGGTGGTACTTATCACATACCAATGGACAGGCGTGCTTCCGTGGAGCTTCACCATCGACATCCACGGTGTTTGGGACTGGCTTCTGCCGCTCATCATCGTCATGCTCGGGATCAGGCTGAACCTCCTGTTTACGGGACGACTCCCGACCGTCGCGTCTTGGCTCGTCGCCTTCATCACGCTCGCCTTTCTACGGTCAACGATCTTGGGCCGACCGTTTCTCGCCGAACTCGTCGTGCTGACCGGCATCCCGATGGTGCTGTTCACGCTCTACATGATTACCGATCCGCAGACTTCGCCTTCGCGGCTCAGAAGCCAGATACTCTTCGGGGCCGGGATTGCGTTCGCCTACTCCGCGCTGCTGCTCCTGCGAGTGCAGTACACGATGTTCTACGCGGTGACGGCGGTCTGCACGATTCGGGGGCTGTGTCTCATCGCCGTCAGCCTGCGCGAGCCGTCCGTCGAGCGGTCGGCTGTGCCGGTGACAGCACCGGGGCTTTAGGACAATCGGCAGATATCTGACAGAAGGAGGACAGAGATGCGCAAGACCATCCTCAGCATCGTCGTCTATTCGATCTACCTGGGCACTGGCGGGTTGGGCATGGCGTTCATACCGAACGTGATGCTTCACCTCCTCGGCCTCCCGCCGACCAATGAGGTCTGGGTCAGGCTCTTCGGCTTCCTCGCGATTGTGCTCGGCGCGAAGGGGCTTAACGGTGCACACTTGAAACTGCTCCCCGTCATGCGGTTCGACGTTTACACACGTGTGTGCTTCTCGCTCTTCCTCACAACGCTCATCGTCCTGGGCCTCTGTCCGCGCATCATGTTCATCTTCGCCGCCATCGACTTCGCCGCGGCGGTGTGGACATACTTGAGCATCCGGGCAGATAAGCGCGCGCAAGCTGACGCCGCCTGACGAAAAGACTTGCGGACGCGACGAGTAGGACGTACATGGGGTGTTGAGATGAAGAGCGAGCAGATGAAGAGCGAGCAGCCGACCTCCTACACCAAAGCCTTTCTGCTCTCGACCGCCTGCGGACTTGCGGCGGTCGGTCTATGGTCTCTGCTCTCTTTTCTGGAGCTGTTTCCACGGTCGGCCTTCCCTTCGCCACGGAGCGTCGCGGTCGGCCTCGGCGAAGAGTTTCGGACGGGCAGGTTGGCCGACGACCTCGTCGCATCACTCTTCCGCGTGGCCGCAGGCTACACGCTCGCCGTTGTCTTGAGCATCCCCCTTGGATTGGCGCTGGGCCATCGCCCCGGAGTACGCGCCGCGCTGCTGCCCGCCGTCAACTTCTTCCGCAGCCTCTCGCCGCTGGCGTGGATACCATTCGCCATTCTCTGGTTCGGCATCGGCGATCTGCCGGTCGTGTTCCTTATCTTCATGGCGACCTTCTTCCCGCTCGTGCTCGCCACGCTGGCAGCGGTCGCGAATGTGCCGGCGGTCTACTTTCAGGTCGCGCACGAGTACGGCTTTCGCGGGGTCGAACTGCTGACGCGCATCACTCTGCCCGCCATCATGCCGCAGGTCATCACTGCGTTGCGCGTGACGGGCGGGATGGCGTGGCTCGTTCTGGTCGCGGCGGAGATGATCGCAGGGCGCGACGGACTGGGTTTCGCCATCTGGGACGCGCGCAACGGTCTGCGGCTCGACCTATTGGTCTGCGGGATGGTCGTCATTGGTCTGACCGGCGTAATTCTGGACTGGCTTCTGTCACTGCTTGCGAAGCTGCCCGGCGTGCGGTGGGGTTATGAACATTAAGACTCTGGTCGTACGCGACGTGTCGCACTCTTTCGGCGGCGCGCTCGTCCTCGACCGCATCACGCTGGAGGTCGCATCCGGCGAAGTGGTCGCGCTCATCGGGCCTTCCGGCTGTGGGAAGACGACGCTGCTGCGCCTGCTCTCGGGCTTCTACGGGCCGGGGCTTGGCTCGGTCGAGCGGCACGGCTCGACGCGCATGATCTACCAGCAAGACGGGCTGCTACCGTGGCTGACGGTCGCGGGAAACATCTCACTCGGGCTGCGACACGTGACCGATGCCGCAACGCGTGCCGAACAGCTCGCACGACTGCTCAAGCTCATCCGCCTTCAAGGATTCGCGCGTCTCTATCCGCACCAGCTCTCGGGCGGGATGCGCCAGCGGGTCGAGCTGGCACGCGCGCTTGCGGGCGACACAAACGTCCTTTTGATGGACGAGCCGTTCTCTTCGCTCGACTACCAGACGCGCGCGCGCATGCGTCACGAGTTGACGAGAGTGCTCGCGCTCCGTCCCGTCGCGGTCGTCCTCGTCACGCACGACATAGAGGAGGCCGTGCTTCTGGCCGACCGCGTCGTGGTGCTTTCGGAGCGGCCCGCGCGCATACTCTGCGAGCTGCGTTTGGACGCGGAACACCCACGCGACGTGACTTCAACACCCTTGCGCGCGGCGATGAAGAGTATCCTCAAACATCTCGCGCTGCCTCATGACTTCGATGTCGATGCGCCTATGGACGAAGGCGACGCTATCAGCGGAGTTGAGCGTGAGGCGGAAGCCCGACCGTGAGGGAGGGCATAGGCGTTCCACAGGCTGCGCCCGGCGGGAGTTGGGACGCCCTCCCTCACGGTCGTGCTTCCGCCTCATGCCCTGCCTGACGGTCGGGCTTTGAAAAAACTTTAGTGGACTTGAACAGCAAGACCGAACCAAAGAGATTGGACACATGACACGCAACAGAATTTTTCTCATCGCGTTGGGGATTGTAGTTTTGATTGGCGGCCTCGGCCTTCTGCGCTTCACTGCGTTGAAGCGGCGGGAAGCGGCGGAAGGCGACAGCGGCGGGACTGCTCGACAGCATTTGGGCGTAGGCTTCCTGCCCGTCACCTGTCACTTGACGTGTCCCGTTACGGACTTCGCCTCACGGACGAGCACGACGACCCGGTTCGAGTCGCAAAGGTTTACGGACTTCCCCACGGTCGCCGAGTCGGTCAAAGCGGGCCGTCTGGATGCGACCTTCATGGTCGTGCCGCTCGCGATGAAGCTGCGCGAGCAAGGGTTGCCGATCAAGATCGTCTACCTCGGTCACCGCGACGGCTCGACCGTCATCGTCCGCAAGGACAGCACGGCTCAAAGCCTGCGCGATTTGCGCGGCAAGACCTTCGCCATCCCCACACGCTTCAGCAACCAGTACCTCGTCATACGGAAGCTGATGGAGGATAGCGGAATCGCGCCCGAGGAGATTAACTTCGTCGAAGTGCCTCCGCCCGACATGCCCGGCGCGCTGGCGGCCCGCGCCATCGACGCATATTTCGTCGGCGAGCCGCACGCGGCGAAGGCCGAACTCGACGGGACGGGGCGCGTTCTCTATCACGTCAAAGACATCTGGCCGCACTTCATCTCCTGCTGTCTCGTCGTGACGGAGAAGCTCATACGCGAGCGCCCGGAGGTCGTCAGGGATTTGGTTCGGGGCATCGCCGAGTCGGGCGAGTGGGCCGAGACGCACAGGCCGGAGGCGGCGCGCGTCGCCGCGCCTTACTTCCGGCAGAACGAAGAGGTCATCAAGTACGTGCTGACGCAGCCCCCCGACCGCGTGAGCTATCGAATGCTGACGCCCACGGACGAAGACCTCCAAAAGATTCACGACCTCGCACTCAAGTTCGGCCTGATCGACAAGCCCGTCCTGATGAGCGACCTGATTGACCGCAGCTTTATCCCCGCCGACATCAAACCGGCAGACATCAAATAAGCCGCGAGTTCACTTGAGTGGATAGCAAGGTCTGTTCACCACACAGAGACACCGCAGATACAGCTCAAGACTTAAGCTGTATCTGCGGTGTCTCTGTGTTGAATTCACATTCACTATTTACTCAAGTGAATATCGGCGGCATCATCTGTAGCTACTACGCCGGGCGTCGCGTCAGGCTCGGACTGCTTCACCTGAGCTGCGTGCGTGTACGTCTGCCGGTCTTCGAGCAACGCGGTCATCCGCACAAAGAATCCACCGGTCTCCCACTCGTGCCAACGCGCGAGGGCGTTGCGGAAGTGCCCTTCGTACTCTGTCGTGAAGTATTGCAAGAGCCAGCTGGCGGCCTCCCTGAACCGAGCGTTCGCCGTTTGCTTTCCCATTCCCAAGACCACGTTGCGTTGGCGGTCGAGCCTCGCTCCGATGTCTGCGATCCACATGTTGCAATCGCACAGGTCGCCGAGCGCTGATTGTAACTCTGCGACCTCGCGCGAGTAAGAAGACAGCTTGCCGCCCCAGCATGGCGTGAACAATTCCATCGCGTAGCGCAGGCGCTTGGCCGCGATTCGCATGCGGTGGAGCGGCTTGATGTCGAACGGGTGGTGGAGGCTGTCGCTTAAATCCCAAAGCTCGGCGAGTCGAGCCTTAATGATCTCGCGCCCGACCAGACGAAAGCTCACAGCCTTCCAAGCGCCGCGAGCGCGTCCGCCGTCTCTTTTCTCGCGCACGCCGCCGGAGTCACTTTCCAAACGCGCAAGGAACTTCTGTCGTAACTCCGCGAGCTTCGTCTCTGAGAGAGATGATTCAAGCCTCTTCCGCGCGCGCTCGCGTTGCGTGCTCAGCTCGTTCAAAAGCCCTTCAATTCCTGCCGCCACCTCTTCGCCATCCGCCTTTGAGCGTATCTCCAGAAGCGACGCTATGTTTACGTCCACGTCGCGCACCTCGCCCAGCGCACGCGCGACTTTCTTTATACGTCGCTTCGGAACATCCTCGCCGTCGAGGAAGTCTTTGAAGTCGCGAAGCGCCGAGCGCAGGCGGCGCGAGGCGACGCGCATGTCATGTACACCCTTAATGCCCTCTCGTTCGAGTGCAGCCGCGCGCTGTTCGTACATCTCATCGAACCGCGTACGGAGTACGAGGCGAATTCCTTCGAGCGCCCCGGCTCCGCAATCAAGCCCTTCGACCTCTTTAGCTTTCGCCATGCCCGTTCACTTGCTCTCCTTCATGCCTGACGCTTGAACAAGGGTCGGACGACGCACCACATCAACCGGTTCCAGGGTAAGAGGGTTATCGTTCAACCAGAGGGCATCGTCCTGACTGTTTAATAGTCCCTCATCTTCTAAAGGCTTAGCGCGTGCGTAAGCGCCGTCGGCTTGCAGGATGCGCGCCTTCACGTTGTCGCGCAGGTACGTGTCGAGTAGAACCTCTTTCAGGTATCTTCTCAACTGCTGGTCTTTGACGGGGACGACGACCTCGACCCGTCGATCCAGGTTGCGGTGCATCCAGTCGGCGCTGCCGATGTAGACCTCTTCATCTCCGTCGTTGGCAAAGAAGTAGACGCGGCTGTGTTCCAGAAACCGGCCCACGATGCTTCGGACGCGGATGTTTTCAGAGAGGCCGGGCACGCCGGGCCGCAGCATGCACACCCCGCGTACGATGAGGTCAATGGAGACGCCGGCCTGCGCTGCGTCGTAGAGAGAGCGGATAATCTGAAGGTCGGTGAGACTGTTGATCTTGACGATGATGCGCGCGGGCCGTCCCGCGCGAGCGTGCTCCCTCTCACGTTCGATGAGTGCGATGATGCGCTCGCGCAGGTTCACCGGCGCGACGAGCAGGCAGCGGTACTTTGAATAGCGCGAGTAGCCCGTCAGGTAGTTGAAAAGATTCGACGCATCCTCGCCGATCTTCCGGTCAGCGGTAAAGATGCCGATGTCTGTGTAGACGCGCGAGGTCACGGGGTTGTAGTTGCCCGTGGCGAGGTGGACGTAGCGCTTGAGCGCGCCCCCTTCGCGCCGCACGACGAGCGCCAGCTTGCAGTGCGTCTTCAAACCCACGAGGCCGTAGATGACGTGCACGCCCGCCTGCTCTAACCTGCGCGCCCACTCGATGTTGTTCTCCTCGTCGAAGCGCGCTTTGAGTTCGACGAGCGCCGTCACCTGCTTGCCCTGCTCGCTTGCCTCCATCAGCGATTGGATGACGGGCGAGTCCTTGCCCGTGCGATAGAGGCACATCTTGATGGCGAGCACATTGGGGTCGTTTGCCGCCGTCGAGATGAAATCTATGACCGTCGTATAGGAAGTGTAAGGATGATGAAGCAGGACATCCCTACGCCTGACGGCGTCGAAGACTGAGCCGCCTTGCAGGAGTGATGCGGGGACGGAGACTTGAAGGGGCTTGTCCTTCAGCTCCGGCAAGTCGAGCTGGTAGAGCTGCATCAGGTCGGGAAGGTTGAGCTGACCGTCAATCACGTAAACGTCGTCGGGCGTTAGACTGAGCGAGGTCGTCAGGTACGCGACCATCTTCGCGGGCATCGTCGCGGAGACTTCGAGCCGCACGGCCGAGCCGAAGCGGCGGCGGCGCAACTGCTGCTGCATCGTGCGCAAAAGATCGCCCGCCTCATCCTCTCGTATCTCTATGTCGGCGTCGCGCGTCACGCGGAACAGGTGCATCTTCCCGTGGTGCATCTCCGGGAACAGCGCGTCAGCGTTGGCCGCGATGAGACTCCCGAGGAGTGTGAAACTCCGACCCGTCTCGTCCACCGGGACGAGGTGCGGAACGATCTCCGGGAGTTTAATTCGGGCGAAGCGCTTTCCTTTCTGAAGCGACGGCGACGCCGCGGCCTCCAACTCCGTCCGCCCCCCTTCGGGTTCGACCATCAGGCCGAGGTTAAGACTCAGGTTGGAGACGTATGGGAAAGGATGCCCCGGATCGACGGCCTGCGGAGTCAGGATGGGAAAGACGTGCTCGGTGAAGTATTCGTCGGCGGCCTGCTTCTCACGCTTGTCGAGGTCTTTGTATGAGGTGATGCGGATGCCGCTCAGTTCGAGCTGCGGCAGAATCTCTTCGCGCAGGCAGCGCATCTGTGTCTCGATCATGGGGCGGAGGCGTGCGCCGATTTCCTTCAACTGTTCGGCGGGCGTCATGCCGTCGGGCGAACGCTCGATGACCTCCTCCTCCATCTCTTCCTTGAGGCCGGAGACGCGAATCATGAAGAACTCGTCGAGGTTCGTCGAGAAGATCGAGAGGAACTTGAGACGTTCGAGGAGCGGCTGCGTCTCGTCAAGCGCCTCCTCCAACACGCGGCGGTTGAATTCGAGCCAGCCCAGCTCGCGATTGAACAGCAATTCAGCCGGGACAAGCGACTCTGATGCGCCCGCCAATATCGCGCGCCTGCCCTTCTTTAATTTCTTGGCCGCCTTTGACATCACACAGCACTGTTATCAAGAGGGAATGAAAATAGTTGGACGTGTCGTTTTGAGAGATTGTATCAATCACCCGATTGATGCGTCTATGACTTTTAGACACCCGCGGGCGAGCTTTCGTCAGGCAGCTTAATCACTCACACTCTACTGCCTTTTCCCGCAGTCCTTGACCCGCAACGTCGGGATAGAACCAAGACAATAAAGGCGTCGTCATCAGGGTCGTTCCAACCGCCATCACGACCATCATTGAGAATAAAGGTCGTGTGAGAACACCAATATCAAGGCCGATATTTAGAATGACCAACTCGATCAACCCGCGTGTGTTCATGAGGATTCCGATGGCTGCCGCTTCACGCCACGGCATTCCCATAACCCTCGCCGCAACCATTGATCCTCCGAATTTACCGGCCACCGCGACAAGAAACACCAACCCACAGTAAAGAATCATCGTCGGGCCGATGATCAGACCAATACTGGTTCGCAATCCTGTAAAGGCAAAGAACAGAGGAATCAGAAGAACGACAACCAGCGGGCGGAGTTTCTTTCGTACGTCTTCGGCAAAACCGTTGCCCTTCGGCATCATGACACCGGCAAAGAAGGCCCCGAACAGCGCATGTATGCCCAGCCGCTCCGTGGCCCAGCTTGAAGCGAGCATACACAAGAGCAGAACTGCGAGTATACGGTCGGTCGCGCCCTCATGCCTGGCGGCGAGGCTTCTAACCAAGGGCCTTATCACCAACAGCATGACGCCGAAATACGCGACCAGCCCCGCCAGCATCTCCCATAGCGTGAGTTGAATGAGTTTTGCTCTGACGATGCCGATGATGGCTGCCAAAATACACCAAGCGGTTACGTCATCCACCGCCGCACAGGTGATAGCGAGCGTTCCGAGTCTCGTGCCCAGCAGGTTTCGTTCGCTTAAGATGCGAGCCAGCACGGGAAAAGCCGTGACGCTCATGGCCGCACCCATGAACAACATGAACCCGGTGAACGGCATCCCCTCCTGTGACACTCTCGGATAAAGGTAGTAGGCGAGCAAAGAACCCAGAACAAATGGCACGATAATGCTGGTATGGCTGATGACGACGGCGACGTGACCCAATTGACGCAGCTTCTTCGTATCGAGTTCCAGACCTACCATGAACATGAAGAGCATCAGACCGACCTGGCTTAACGAATACAGAAGGCCAAGACTCTCAGGCGGGAATATTGCCGCCGACAAATTCGGCGCGACCCAACCCAACAGCGAAGGGCCGAGAAGAATCCCGGACACCATTTCACCGACGACTTGCGGTTGATGAAACTTGCCCAAAAGCCATCCGACCGAATAGCACGTGATGAGGATGACGGAGATTTGAACTATTAAAGTCTTAGTGTCGGGCATCGCTTATACCCTCTCGACAGGAGACTCGGATATCGATTTGGGTCGTACATCAATCCGTGAGGTGTCGGGTCGGTTCACTCTACAAACAGACGCTAAACAGGGTGGCATTTAACTCGTCGCCACCTACTTGCACGAAACTTTGCAATGACACCATACTTATAGCTGTGTCTTGACTATCATTCAAGGCGGCGTCCAACCTTTTAACCGATATCACTGAGCACCGCCTCGCTCGCCCCTTATTGAGTACAGCCTTCTCTTTTTACTTCCCTTCCCGCAAACATATTTCGCGAAGATTGTTTCAATCCATAACCCCACGAAAAATATAGAAAACTATTTACATCTAAATAAACGCATGTTACCCTCCGGCATTATGGACATACCGAAAGACCTGATTTCAGCGGTTGAGGCGCGCAAAACACTTGGCGTCAGTACCAAGAAGATGGCGGAGCTTTTAAAGGATGGCACCTTGCGTTACTTCCCTAATCTGCTCGATAGGCGCGAGAAGCTCGTGTCGAAAGCCGAGGTGCTCGCACTCATACCGCAGCGAGAGATAGCGGCATGAAGGCCATTGTTATCGCCATTGCTAATCAGAAAGGCGGCGTTGGGAAGACGACGGTCACGCGCGAGCTGTCGGCGTGCTGCGCCCTGCGTGGGTTCCAAACACTCGCGATTGACTGCGACCCGCAAGGAAATCTGACCTCTTCATGGGTCGAGCCGGGCGTGTATGAAGCGACGCTCTCCCATGTCCTGATCGAACCCGAGTCGCCCATGGGTCTGAAGGCCGAACCGCTTCCACTCGACGACGCCATCGTCGAGAGTCCCATCGAGAATCTCGACATCGTACCGGCGGATATCCGCCTCGCGCGCTTCGAGATGCAGCCGGACTACTTGACGCATCGGCTCCGCAATCAGATTCAGGAGCACGGTGGTGGCTACGACCTCGTCTTCATCGACTGTCCTCCGCAACTCGGCAAGCTTCTGACCGCGGCGCTCTACTCAGCCGACTATGTGATCGTTCCCTGTGCGGCTGACGCAATGGGACTTCAAGGGCTCTCCGACCTTGCCTTTACCATCGGGCAAGTCAGGAAAAACGTCAACGCGGGTCTCCAGATGCTCGGTGCAGTCATCAACCTCTACAAGCCTTCCCGCAACCTTTCTGCCGAATCACGTCAGGCGGTCGAGGCCGCCGTCGGTTACGTCGGCCACGTCTTCGACACAAACCTGCACGACTATTCGAAGGTGGCAGAGGCCCCCTCGCAAAAGTTACCGGCGGTGCTCTACGCCAAGTCACACCGGGCGGCAGACCAACTTTGGGGACTAACCGACGAAGTGCTCGATAAGCTGAAAATGCCGCGGCAGAAGATTTCCGCCGTGAAGTAAGGAGTAGAATGGGCGACGCTAAACCTAAAACTGCCTCTTCCCTGCGTACACCGGGGCCGAAAAAAAGGCTCGGGCTGATCGTCCCGCCCGCACTCAGACTACCACATGACGACCTCATTCGGTCGGAAACAGGCCGAGACGAAACTAGTATGACTAGTCAGACTAGTCATACTAGTCAACCTCCTGACGCAACAGATCGCCCTTCTCAAGAAACTGCGCCGGTTGCCCCGGTGCGTGATTATACAAAGGTTGCTAATTCTATCGTGCGCGAGGCAGTGCCTGCGGGCGTCTTCAACGGCAAGAGCAAGCAACTCTACGACTGCCTTTACCAACAGACACGTGGTGCCGTAGTGCCGTCGCGTACGATACGCATCTCGCGTCCGAAACTCATGAAGAAGGCGCGGATCGGGGCACGCGTCACCTTCGACGCTAACGTCGAGAGACTTGTGGAAGCCGGCCTCATTGAGGTTCGCACAATTACCGGCGAGCATGAAGGCAATGAGTACACAGTATACCTCCCAGAAGAAGTAACTATACCTAGTCTGACTAGTCTGACTAGTCTGACTAGGTATGCCCAGAAACTAGACAGACTAGTCAGACTAGAAACTAGTCAGACTAGGCATAGTCTAATTGTTGAAAACACAGACACTTCGCCTATGCCTAAGACTTCTTTTAAGACTAATACTGAGAAAATTGATGATGAGGCTTTCGCCGCGCTTAACGCGAAACTGCGTCAGGCCGTGAAAGACATAACGGGTAAGGAACCCTCTGTGACCGAAGATCAGCGTTGGGCCGAGGTAGCGGAACTTCTCGTCACGGAGCTAAAAATCGCTGCGGGTAGGACGAACGTTTCTAGTGTTCCTGCATTCCTAGCCGAACATCTTCGCCGTCGCCTTTTCAAGAAAGATCAGAAACAACTCTTGAAGGAGGAGGCAGAGATTCGTTCGGCATCAGCCGCGTTGAAGGTAGACGCGGCACAATGTCAGGAGTGCTTCGGCACGGGAATGTGGTATCCCGAAGGTTTTGAAAAAGGCGTCGCTAAGTGTCAACATAAGAGATTATCTGAGATTTCCGAGGCAAAATAACGCATTGATATCGGTGAGTCCCGATATCAATGCGTTGACACAAAAGGGAATGACGGCGTTTTAGATTCAACAGAGCATGCCCCGCCATTGCTGAAAGATGTTTTTAACGCCCACGCGGGCAGGACGGAGGTTAGGGTTAGGGGAGGATG